>UQBE01000024.1 GCA_900539155.1 uncultured Porphyromonas sp. | reverse complement strand
AAAATAAAAATTCTCCACCTGGATATTTCGAAATATCCACGTGGAAATCCGTTTTGCAAGCAAGATTGTGAGACTGTTGACTCTTGCAACAGTCTCATCATCGTTTTTTCAGAAGCTACAGAGCCAATAGCTAACAGTTAACAGCCAAAAAAAGAACGGACGCACCGATGGTATGAGTCCAATCGGTGCGCCCGGTCATTACAGCAGTGGAGCTGTTTACTTGCCTTGCTTGGCGACGCGCTCTTGGTCGGCGATGAAGGCTGCGAGACCGCTATCGGTGAGCGGGTGCTTGAGTAGTCCGAGGATGGCCTTGAGCGGGCAGGTGGCTACGTCAGCACCGACGCGCATACAGTCGATGATATGCTGTGTGTGGCGGATGCTAGCTGCGAGCACTTGGGTGGAGAACCCGTACGTCTCGAAGGTCTCTACGATGTCGGCGATGAGCGAGACACCGTCTGAGCTGATGTCGTCGAGACGACCTACAAAGGGAGAGACATAGGTAGCTCCTGCCTTAGCTGCTAGGACAGCTTGCCCGAGGTTGAAGATGAGAGTGCAGTTGGTCCGTATGCCCTCCTTGGTAAGCTGGCAGATGGTCTTGATACCGTCTTGGGTGCAGGGTACCTTGACCACGATGTTCTTGTGTAGAGCTGCTAGCTCGCGTGCCTCGGGGAGCATCTTATCGTAGGTAGTGCTGAGCACCTCGGCACTGACGTCGCCGTCTACGATATTGCAGATTTTAAGGTAGTGCTCACGGCAGGCAGCATCGCCAGCGATGCCTTCCTTAGCCATCAGTGAGGGATTGGTTGTGACGCCATCGAGGACACCGAGCGCTTCGGCTGTGCGGATATCATCGAGGTTGGCTGTATCGATAAAAAACTTCATAAAGGAGTATAGATTGAGATATAAAATTCTATTCGTGCGAACCCTCAGAGTATTTCTCAGGATTCATAAACCAGTCGGCATACATGCCGTAGTCGTGCGCCGTGCGCTTATTGAGCGACTGGCTCTGCTCGGGAGGCACATCCTTGATATACTTAGCGGGCGTGCCAGCGTACATTGTGTAGGGCGGGATGATTGTATTGGCTAGGACGACCGCCCCAGCTGCTACGATAGCGCCCTCACCGATCACGGCGTTGTCCATAACGACGGCGCCCATGCCGATGAGCGCATAGGCACCCACCTTGGCACCGTGCAGGATAACGTTGTGACCCAGTGAGGCGTAGTTGCCTACCTCGCATACGGAGCGCCCGTGGAGCGTGTGGAGTGTGCAGCCGTCCTGGATGTTGACGTGGTTGCCGATGTGGATGCTATTGACATCGCCACGTACGACCGCGTTGAACCATACGCTGCACCCTTCGCCCATCATCACATCACCGATGATGCGCGCACCCTCCGCTACGAAGGTACCCTCCCCGAGCTGAGGCGTAAAGCCCCGCACGGGGATGATGCTTCCTGCTGGATATTCGTATGCCATACCGATTAGAGGGGTAGGGTCTTGTTGCGTAGCCACTCAGCCTCCTCAGGGGTGAGTAGGGGAGAAAGCTCCTGGTAGACATGCTCCTGATAGCCGTTGTACCAAGCGATCTCCTTGTCAGTCAGGAGCGACTTGTCCACGAGCGCATTGTCTAGGTAGCAGAGCGTCATCGTCTCAAAGCCGTAGAAGGTGCCGAACTCGGTCTGCTCCTTCTCGACCGTTAGAATCAGGTTCTCTATGCGGATACCGTACTGGTCGGCTCGATAGAGTCCTGGCTCATTGCTGGTGAAAGTGTGCAGATGCATCGGGGTTGGATTGTTGTCCGTGCGAATGTTTTGCGGACCCTCGTGTACATTCATGAAGACACCGACACCATGTCCCGTGCCGTGCCCGTAGGAGAGACCTCTATCCCAGAGCGCCTTGCGGGCTAGTATGTCTAGCTGGTTACCGCGAGTACCCTTGGGGAAGCGTGCCGTAGCGATTGCTATGTGTCCCTTGAGGACCAGCGTGAAGTCTGTGCGTTGCTGGTCGGTGACAGGGCCGAGAGCGATCGTGCGAGTGATGTCTGTCGTACCGTCGATGTACTGTCCACCGCTGTCTAGTAGGAGCATCCCTTCGGGCTCCAGCTTGTAGGCACTCTCTGGCGTGGCGGAGTAGTGTACTATAGCACCGTGTCCCTTGTAGCCGCAGATGACGCCAAAGCTGTCGCTGACGTAGAACTCCTGCTTCGCGCGGAACTGCTGGAGCGTCTCGCCAGCCGAGTACTCGTCGACATGCTCGCCCTTCTTGAGAGCCTGCTCGAGCCAGATGAAGAAGCGTGTCAAGGCGACACCATCACGGTGCATAGCACGGTGGATGCCCGCGATCTCCGCCTCGTTCTTAATAGACTTGAGATGCGATATGACTGAGTCGCCTGTGATGACGGGACGATCGCCCAGCTCCTCACGGACACGCTGTGAAGTGCGCTTGGGGTCGACCATCACCTTGAGGTTCTGCGGTAGCTTGCTGAGGAAGTCGTAGAAGGTGTCGTAGTCGCGTACCTCTACACCCTCGTCGTTGAGTATCTGGCGTAGCTCGAAGACTGTCTTCTCCGGTAGCGCAAAGAGATAAGCCTGCTTATTGTCGATAAAGCCGAAGGCGATGCCTACGGGATTGTAGGAGACGTCGTTGCCCCGGATGTTAAAGCTCCAGCAGAGTTCGTCGACCATCGTGATAGCGACCGCCTCGGCACCATAGCTCTGGTAAGCCTCGCGGATACGCTGCAGACGGTCACGGGTACGCTCACCTGAGAACTTGACATCCTGCAGGTAGAATGTATTCGTCGGCACGCCAGGTCTGTCGCTCCAGACCTCCTCGATGAGGTCATACTGTGAGACTAGCTTGATACCGTGATTTGCTAGCGACTGTGCAAGCGGTGCGTACTCGGCCATGGAGTAGCAGGCACCGTCTACTCCGACGATGGCTCCCTCGCTCAGGTGGGCAGAGAGATACTGCTCGATGGTAGGGGTGTCTGGATCATCGCCACGCTGTAGTGTCATCTCGCTACCCTGTAGCTCGTTGGTCGCCTGTAGGTAGTAGCGTGAGTCGGTCCACATGAAGGACTTGTCCAGCGTCACGAGAGCCGTGCCTGCCGAACCGGTGAAGCCACTAATCCAGGTGCGCGACTTCCAGCGCTCGGGCGTGTACTCGCTTAGGTGGGCATCGCCACTAGGTATGATGTAAGCATCTATATGATGCGTGCGCATTGCTTGGCGGAGAGCCTCGATGCGCTGATTGATAGGACTGTTTGTTGTCATATATATATGTTCTTTTTATTTTTTGATTCTATGGATAGGACGCTAGTCTGCTAGTGGTTGATGCTCTGGGCGAAGCAGATCGAGGACCGTCTTGACCGGGGTGAACGTATCACTGGGCACCTCAACAAAGATGGTGTTCCAGTCATGCATCGCCCCGTTCCACAGACCAGGATGCTCGAGGGCCCTGAGCGGCCGTCCCTCGACACTCTTATCACTGATGAAAGCTGTCTGTGGATTGACATAGTTATGTAGGTCAAAGGGGTTACCCTCGTAATCTCTTATGTAGCAGCAGAGGTCGACTGGGTTGAAGTGTGTGCCCTGGCGCATCATTTCGAGTGCGTCGGGATTGTTCTTGTCCACCTGTACGCTCTCTAGGATTTGCAGGGAAGTGGTGCCGTCAGGCTCACGAACTAGATAGGGGCCTCCGCCTGGCTCGCCCTCGTTGCGCACCATACCGCAGACGCGTATGGGACGATTGAGCTTGGCTAGGAGCTTAGGTATCAGCTCCTCCTCGCTGAGCAGGTCAGCGTGCGGGATCTGTATGCAGAGTGTCTCGTCGAGGAAGGTCAATATCTCCTCCATCAGTGTCTTGCTGACCTTCGATCGTTTTAGTTGCTGTATGTAGCCGAAGATGCGGTCGCGCACGGCGAGGAGGATGCCACCGAGGAGCTTTTTGTAGAGGACTGTATTGCTCTTCAGGTGGTCGGGCGTAACGTTGTCAATGTTCTTGATGAAAACGACCGAAGCGTCCAGCCGACCGAGATTGCCAATGAGCGTGCCGTGCCCTCCGGGGCGGAGGAGGAGCGTACCATCAGTTCGGCGGAAAGGGAGCCCCTGCTCTACATCTAGCGCGATTGTGTCGGTGCTGGGCTCCTGCACGCTGTAGTTCACCTCGTAGTGGCAGCCGAGCAAATCCTCATAGGTTTGTATGCGCCGGTCGACTAGCGAGCGGAAGCCTCCTAGATGCTCTGGTGAGACGGTGAAGTGTAGTCGTACACGCCCGTGGATGTCCTGCGCATAGAGTGCGCCCTCGACCATGTGCTCCTCGATGGGGGTTCGCTTGGTGCCGTTAGGGTAGTCGTGGAAGAGGAGCATACCCTTCGGTAGCGATCCGTAGCCCATGCCGTGCGTGTCGAGAAGATTGTCGATGATAGTGCCGTACTGCTCGCTCTCGACCAACTTATTCATGGTGCGCCAATTATTACGGAGACAGGTCTCGCTGAGCTTTTCATAAAAGGCAAAGGACTCTAGATGGTCAACGAACGTCTGCTGCTTGGGCGTCAAGTCGTCGTGCGCTATCTGCTGCTCCTTGGGGAGTGCGTAGAGATCTTTAAACATACGACTAGCAGCCCCCGAGGCAGGGACAAACTTGACTACGTCAGCCCCCTGTCTCTGGAGGTAGTCATGCCAGAGGTCTAAGTATTGGACCATTTCGCTCGTCGTCAAGCGCATGATGCCTCGCTCGAGCTTTGCCGAGTCCACGATGACTAGATAGGGTGTGCCGTCGATGAGTAGCTGGAGCTGTCGCTCCGCCTCGCTGGCAGAGATGCCACGCTCAGCGAGATAGCTGAGGTCGGATTCGGTAAAGGAAACGGTCTGAGACATACGATGATTGTTAGGTTTAAGGGGTCTGTGGTAGAGAGGCGTGTTGAGGTGAGACCAAACGCACCCACACGCTTGTGAGTCCAAAGATACAAAAAAGAAGCCGACATCTATAGCGCACGACCTACTCTTGTGATGGTATGGTAGGTGTGCGCTCGTTACTAAGCGAATGGTTAACTTTGCACTGCACTAGAGACAGAGACCTAATGATACAGATAGAGGACAAGAGACGCTGCTGTGGTTGCGAAGCGTGTCGGCAGGCATGCCCCAAGGAATGCATCCGTTTGGAGCATGACGCGGAGGGCTTTGGCTATCCAGTCGTTGACCAAGAACGGTGCATCGAGTGCCATCGGTGTGAGCAGGTCTGCCCATTTATGAAGCAGGGCGAGCCACGAGAGCCACGGACGGTCTATGCAGCCTGTGCCACGGATGAGGAGTTGCGTGGGGCTAGTTCGTCGGGTGGACTCTTCACGCTGCTCGCTGAGGAGACGATAGGTCGTGGAGGCGTGGTCTTTGGAGCTAGATTTGATGAAACGTGGAGCGTCTGTCACGACTATACGGAGACGCTCGAGGGGTTAGCTCCATTCAGGGGGAGTAAGTATCTGCAGAGCCGTATCGGGGATAGCTATCGACAGGCGGAGCACTTTCTCAAGGAGGGACGACCGGTCCTCTTCTCAGGGACGCCCTGTCAAATCAAAGGTTTGACCTATTACCTGGGACACAATTACGACAACTTGGCGACGGTCGATGTGGTTTGTCATGGAGTGCCCTCACCGATGGTGTGGCAGCGGTATCTGACTACGACCCTCCGAGCGCAGCCAGATGAGGTCGCGGGGATTACCTTTCGAGACAAGTCTGTCTCGGGGTGGCGACGCTATGACTTTGTCGCTCAGATGGCTACCAGCACTGGCGGGGGGAGCGTGCGGCAGTTTTACGGAGACAATATCTATATGCGTGGCTTCCTGCATGACCTCTACCTGCGTCCTAGCTGCCACGCCTGCATGGCAAAGGGGGGGCGCAGTCAGAGCGACCTGACGCTGGGCGACTACTGGGGTGTGGAGCGCACCTGCCCCGACTTGGAGCGTGCGCTGGATGGTGACCGCGGGACTAGTGTCGTGCTGGTTCACAGCGAGCGAGGAGCGACTCTTCTAGCGGGAGCAGCCTGTCGCTATCAGGCGACGAACTATGCGAGTGCTCTGACGGGCAATCCCTCTATAGAGCAGAGTGCTAAGGAGCCTCCGCAGAGACAGACTTTCTTCGAGCGAATAGATGAGGAGCCCTTGAGCTCTCTGATTGCACGCCTTACGGTTACGCCTTGGCATAAGCGCCTTTGGCGTCGGCTGCATCACCGCGCACATCTGATTAAGATGCGGGCGCGGCGTCTCCTTTAGGGCGGAAGCGTGTGAGCTTGACGCTCGAGCAGATGAAAAAAGAAGACAAAAAAAGGAGACCAGAGCATGACGCTCTGGTCTCCTTATTTATACCTATAGGTGTCCTAAAGTTGAGTTACTTCTTTGGACCTCTCTGGAGGACTTGCATCTCTAGATAGTAGACTGACTCCTGAAGCTGGGTGCAATAGATGGAGCCCCACATGGGACCCTCGGGGAACTGTGTCATGTTGTACCCCTCGAAGTTTAGCTGGCCACTCTTGTAATGTGATGGTTTCAGCTGCTCAGTAAAGCCATACAGTGTCAGGATATCCTTGAGTAGCTTAGCGTCTTCTGCTGAACCCTCATGGGCAGCCTTGACGATATCCTTCTTGAAGATGGGCTTGGTCCAGCAGTCGAAGTAGAAGTCTCCCGTCTTATAGTGATAGAAGAGACGCTCGATGAGTCGACCGTCGGTGTAGCCGGTATCGTTTTTGGGTGCCTGCATGGTGAGCATCTTGTGGTCCTCCTCCGTCTCATCCTTGAGAAAGACCCAGCCGTACTTCTCGTTTGCCTTTCTCAGGTTAGCACGGCTCTCATCTTTTTCTAGCTCTTCGGAGAGTACGGGGATGTAGATAGGCATTATCTTCTTGTCGCTAGAAGCTTTCCCGATATAGCGAGCTTCTTCGGTCGTTTTCTGTTTGGGCTCGCATTCGTTATCGCAGGAGCTGAGGAGCGTGAGCGTGGCTAGAGCCACGAGGATGAGATAGACTGTTTGTTTCATAATAGAAAGCATGTAGGGTTAGTAGTGATACTTCAGTGTAGCAAAGGTAACTGTTTTTAGATTATAAGGCAAGAGGGCTCTCGGTCACCGACGACTACTCCAGGTGTCGCTCGGCATGGTAGGAGGAACGCACGAGAGGACCGCTCTCGACATGGCGGAAGCCTTTGCTGAGGGCTGTCTCCCGTAGTGCGGCGAAGCGGTCAGGATGCACATACTCCTGAACAGGGTAGTGCCGGCGGGTGGGCTGCAGATATTGACCTAGCGTGAGGATGCTACAGCCTACTTGGCGCAGGTCGTCCATCGTCTCGAGAATTTCCTCTTGGGTCTCGCCGAGCCCGAGCATGAGCCCTGTCTTGGCGGGTAGTCCCGCCTCAGCAATCTGCGCCAAGACGGAGAGACTACAGTCATAAGTGGCTCGGCTACGCACCACGGGAGTGAGCCGGCGCACGGTCTCCATATTGTGCGCCACGACCTCGGGGCGTGTTCGCAGGATTGGCTCGATGAGTGCCTCCTGCCCGTCGAAGTCTGGGAGCAGTACTTCGATGGTTACGCCAGGGCAGAGCTCACGTACCTGTCGTATCGTCTCCACCCAGTGAGCACTCCCCTTGTCCGTCAGGTCGTCTCGATCTACGCTAGTGATAACTGCATGCTTGAGTCCTAAGGCACGGACGCTCTCGGCTACATGTCGTGGCTCATCGGCGTCTAGTGGCTGCGGACGACCAGTCGCAGTATTGCAAAACTTACAGGCTCGCGTGCAGATCGCCCCACCAATCATAAAGGTGGCGGTGCCTCGTGACCAGCACTCGCCCTGATTGGGACAGCGACCGCTCGTACAGATAGTATGCAGGCAATGCTCCTGCAGCACGGCGCGGGTCTCGTCGTAGGTGACATCGCTTCCGAGCTTAATCTTGAGCCACTCAGGCTTGCGGATGTGGGGCTGCTTCATAGGCTCACAATGGGTAGGGCAAGTTACTTGAGCTTCCTGTCGAGAAACTCGATGATACGACTATAGAGATGCTTCCGGTTATTGCCACCGTAGATGCTGTGGTCCCGATCTGTGTATGTAGCCATCTCGAAGGGGATGTCAGCCTTGACCAGCTCTGCGGCGAGGCGCATAGAATTTTGCAAATGTACATTGTCATCGGCGGTGCCATGTATTAGGAGTAGGTCGCCGTGTAGGCTGTGTGCGATGGAGAGGACTGAGGAGGCGTCGTAGCCTTTGTCGTTAACCTGCGGGGTGGCCATGAAGCGCTCCGTGTAGACCGTGTCGTAGAAACGCCAGTCGGTCACGGGAGCCACAGCGACACCTGCGCGGAAGACCTTGCCACGACATAGCGACATGAGCGCGTTGTAGCCACCATAGCTCCAACCGAAGATGGCGATGCGATCACCATCGATATAGCTAAACTGCTTGGGTAGTGCCTCAGCAGCAGCTATCTGGTCGCTACTCTCGCGTAGTCCTAGCTCACGATAAGTGCACTTGCGCCACTCGGTGCCTCGTCCGCCAGTTCCACGACCGTCCACACATACTACGACATAACCTGCCTGTGCGAGCGCATACTCCCAGCCGATATAGAACTGGTCTAGTACCTCCTGTGAGTCGGGACCACTGTACTGATGCATCACCGTGGGGTAACGCTTGCTCGCATCGAAGTGTGGCGGTCGGATCATCCAGCCGTGGAGTGTGCGTCCAGGAGCCACTTCAATCGTAAAGAACTCCTTGTCGTTGTAGTCATATTCCTTGAGCTTTGCGACGAGCTGAGCGTTGTCTTCCAAAGTACGCAGCACTTTGCCGTCACGCGCCGTGCGGATGGTGGTCACGGACGGCGTCTTGGCATTGCTATAATTATTGATGAAGTAGCTGAAGTCTTGGGTGAAGCTAGCGCGATTGATGCCCGGCTCTCCCGCTAAGACGGTCGTCTTACACTGAGGAGTCGTCTTGAGGATGCGCCTCTGTGTGGGCGTCTGGTCGGCAGCTTGATAGTAAACATTCCCATTGCTGTCGCAGCCATAGAGAGTTATAATGTCCCAATTGCCTTGTGTCAGGCGTTGCTTGAGGGCTCCGTTGGTTCCATATTTATAGAGCTGGGTAGAGCCCTCCCGCTCGCTGAGCATAATAATGCCATCGGCGACAAACTGCATGGAGTTTATGAACTCATTGTTGATGTATCGTGCGTCCTGCTCTCGCAAGGTAAGGTGAGGTGTACGGCTCTTCGGGTTGATACGGTAGACCTTGAGGTCGTTCTGCAGCCTGTTGAGCGTGACAGCTGCTAGGTCACTGCCCCATCCCGTGAAGGCGATGCGAGGTATGTAACCGTCGGCATCGAGAGGCAGTGCCACCGGGTCGGTGCGCTTGAGGTCGAGGTTGTATAGATGGAGCGTTACGGTAGAGTTTTTCTCTCCTACCTTAGGGTACTTGTAGACATACTCCGTGGGGTAGAGGCCCTCTCCATAGATAGGCATCGAGTAAGCCTTGACTTGACTCTCATCGCTGCGCACGAAGGCGAGGAAGTCGCTCTGGGGGCTCCACTCCATCAAGCGGGTCGTGCTAAACTCCTCCTCGTAGACCCAGTCGGTGGTACCGTTGATAACCTCATTGCGCTTGCCATCGGTGGTGACCTGTACCTCAGAGTTGAAGTCAAACTTCTTGATGAATATGTTGTTGTCCCTGACGAAAGCGACCATCCGTCCGTCAGGACTAAAGGTGGGGACCATGATGTCTCCCTCGGTGAGTGGCTCGCACAGGTTACGGCGTACGTCGTAATGGGTAGCCCGTAGCGTATAGGAGCGTCGATATATCGGCTGAATGTCAGTGTAGATGAGGATATGATGTCCCGAGGGTGCTATATCGTAGTCCCAGATAGCCTGAAGGGTGCACTCACGAGCCGTAGCTATGTCAAAGAGTGTGTCCACAGCTCGTCCCGTGGCGTACTCATACTGTACGATGCGCTGGTAGTCATCGCTGATAAGTGTGTAGTGCTTGCCATCGGGGAGTGAGCGAAAGCCGTTGCCTGCTCCACGAGCGGCGAATTGTCCCGAGGTGACTTCTGGTAGGGTTATCGCGCGCTTCTGCTGGGCTACGAGCGTGAGCGAGCAGAGGAGTGCTAGGGTGGTGAGGAGTAGTGAACGAATACGCATGGATTAGAGGTTAGAGATTAGATATAAGGGAATAGGAATGAAGAGGGTAGGGCAAACTCACAGCGTAGACCCCTTGGAGAGGGTCTACACTATGGCGGTGTGTGATGCGGACAGGGTTACTGACGCTTGAAGGTTAGGCTGGGCTGCCCTGAGGCATCATGCGTTGAGTAGAGCATAAGCTTATTGTTTCCATCCATGCGAAAAGCTTTAGCCTCTTCTAGAGAAGCGAGGAAGATTTGCTCATACATCATCCTATCGCAGGCCATCAAGGTGGACATCATGTCGCCAATCTTGATGCGCCCATCAGAGTAAATGCGACACTCAGCACCGTAGCTATTGCACGCTGCGCTCCCTGATATCCGACCTTTACTGATATTGATGTTGACCGTCTGGACAGCTTTCTCATTAATCTTGATGCCATCCATGTGGGTGAGTGTCCAGGAGCTACCGTCGAGGGCTGCTAGATTGACTGTTCCGCAGTTCTTGCGAGTACCGCAGCTCACGCAGAGTAGGGCGGTCAGGAGGAGTGCGACGAAATAAAATCTCTTCATAATGATTCGTTTGCTTGTTGTTATAGATTAAGATTGCGATAGAGAGAGATGCTCTACCGATATGGGAGTGTCAAAGAATATCGAGGCGGTACGAGAGAACCGCTCCGGTTGCTCCGTCGTGTAGTAGCGTATGGAGCCACCACGTGAGAGTTGAGTAGCCATCTCGGGGTGCCGTATGAGGTAGTCCGAGAGCGACCGTGCGACCAGTTCACCCTGTGCTACCACCCTGATTGAGGGGGTCAGTAGTCGCTGTATCTTAGGCATTAAAATAGGGTAGTGGGTGCAGCCCAGGATGATTGTGTCTATCTTGTCGTCCTGAGCCAAGAGTCGCTCTAGATGCTTGCGTACGAAGTAGTCTGTGCCTGGGCTGTCGCTCTCGCCTGTCTCGACAATCGGCACCCAGAGCGGGCATGCCTCCTGCACGACCGTCACTTCGGGATAGAGCTTGTGTATCTCGGTCACGTAGCTCTCGCTAGAGACCGTACCCTCGGTCGCGAGGATGCCCACATGCTTGGTACTGGTGAGCGTGTCTATGCACTCGACTGTGGGGCGGATGATGCCCAGCACGCGACGGCGCATAGAGCCATCCTCAAGGGTCGGTAGGTCTTGCTGCTGTATCTGTCGGAGCGCCTTGGCGGAGGCGGTGTTGCAGGCGAGGATGACCAGCGGGCAGCCTAGGTCGAAGAGCCGATAGACCGCCTCTTTGGTAAACTGGTAGACGACGCTCATCGAGCGCGATCCGTAGGGAGAGCGCGCATTGTCCCCAAGATAGATGAAGTCGTACTGAGGTAGCTGCTCACGAAGCTGGCGGAGGATGGTCAATCCTCCGTACCCTGAGTCAAAAACCCCTATAGGACCTTCTAGCTGTTGCATCGACTATTATATAGTGTGTCTGTCTGAAAATTTGGGAGTGCCTAGCGCAACTCCACTCCAAAGGTACGAAAAAGAGGTAAGATGTCGCGACTATGAGCAGGACTGACGCATCATATAATGAACTGATCTATTCCTCGCTGGTCGCTACAATAAGACTGTTGCAAAAGTCAACAGTCTCACAATAATTTAGACCCGACTACATATCGATACGGTGCTATGTCGGGGGAAAACGGTTCTCCACGTGGATATTTCGAAATCTCCAGGTGGAGAATTTTTATTTTCCACGTGGGGAAGAAAAAATTCTTCGGAGGAATCAAATGAAACTTCGGAGGAAATGAATCACGCCCACGTGGAAAATAAAAAATATCCACGTGGAGATTTGAGATTTCCCACGTGGATATTCGAAAAAGGAGGGTAATTAGAGGTTAGAGGTTAGAAGTTAGAGATTAGAGGTGATACATTATATATAGTGACATCATCTATGCCTTGCTTGTCTCTATGTGTAGCCACTGCCCCTCAATGACAAGCGACGGGCAGTCCTAGCAGGACCGTCCGTCGCTCATCAATTATATTACCGTACGCTTAGCGTCCTAGAGGACGGCGCTCACGCTGACGTGTTGTAGCTTCCTCCTCGATTCGCTTGATAGGGGGCTGATAGTCGGGGTAGTGCTCCTCCTTGTCGGCTGGCTTGATGTAGGCTAGCTCATCGCCCTTACGGACCGTCTGCCCCTGACCTACACAGACCTCGATGAGCTTGCCCGTGAAGTTTGTATTGACACGCTCTATCTGACCAAAGGGAGTCTCGATGTAGCAGAAGGGTTGCCCCGTGACATACTCCGTACCCGTGGCTGGTGCCATCGAGCCTTCGGTCGGATCGACCTCCCAGAGGACCGTACCGGTCGTTGGTGCAGGGATCATCTGCGTGCCAGCACGCATCGCCTTCTTGATGTCGCTCTCGTCGAAGCCCTTCTTAGCTAGTGCATCGGCCTTAGCCTTAGCGAGAGAAGCCTCAAACTCACGACGCAGGTCGCCACTCTTGTAGCGTCTGTACTGCTCGGGGTGCATAGCTAGCTCGAATAGCTCTTCGTCGTCGGGACCGAACTCCCAGCCGTTTTCCTTCATCTCCTTGCGGAAGTCATCCAGCGCGTCGGGATAGAACTGCTGTGGGTCAGCATCGGAGAACTCTAGTCCCTTCTCCTTGGCAAGGGCTACAAGCTCTGGGTCTATCGTGCCAGGGATGCGACCAGCCTTACCGAGGATCATGTTCCACATGTTCTGGTCTATGGCTAGCCAGCGACCCTTGCCCTGTGTCATGTTGTAGACGTTCATCAGAGCGATGTTCTTGACATACTGGCTGAAGGGGGTCACTAGTGGGGGATATCCGACACGTGGCCAGACGTAAGCCACCTCGTCAAAGAGCTTGACTAGGAGGTCATCTATCGAGAGCTCTGGCTGGTCGTGATTGCGTAGGTACATATTGATACCAGAGTGGACGCCCTTGAGGTCGGCCATCATGGAGCCCATCATACCGCCCGGTAGACCACAGCCCACTAGTAGCGAAGAGGTCTCCTTATTGGTCGAGCCCATAAAGTATCCGAGGAAGTCATCGATAAAGCTCTGCGTCATCGTACGAGCACGCATGTAGGCATCCATATTAATCTCAGGTACATCAAAGCCTGCATCGTAGAGCATCTCACGGATGGTGATTACGTCGGGGTGGATCTTACCCCAAGAGATTGGCTCCATGGCAACGTCTATGATGTCGGCGCCGTTTTCGCACACCTCCAGCATCGAGGCTACAGAAAAGCCTGGACCCGAGTGTCCGTGATACTGAATGATCGTGTCGGGGTGCTTAGACTTGATCGACTTGACGAGCTGTCCGAGGAAGTGCGGACGACCGATACCAGCCATATCCTTGAGACAGATTTCGTCAGCACCAGCCTCGATGAGTTTGTCGGCTAGCGTAGAGTAGTACTCGATCGTATGTATCGGTGAGTAGGTGATACAGAGTGTCGCCTGAGCGGTCATGCCCGCCTCCTTGGCGTAGTGTATGGAGGGGATGATGTTGCGCGGGTCGTTGAGACCATCGAAGATACGTGTGATGTCTACCCCCTGCGCATGCTTGACTCGATACATCATCTTGCGGACGTCAGCGGGGACGGGGTACATGCGTAGTCCGTTGAGACCACGGTCTAGCATGTGGGTCTTGATGCCAGCCTCGTTGAGCGGCTTAGTAAAGGCGCGTACAGCGTCATTGGGGTTTTCGCCAGCGAGTAGCTTGACCTGCTCGAAAGCTCCTCCGTTGGTCTCGACACGGGCGAAGCAACCCATCTCGATGATGAGTGGTGCGATTGCCGCTAGCTGCTCTGCGCGGGGCTGAAACTTGCCAGAGGATTGCCACATATCTCTATATATGAGGCTAAACTGAATCTTTTTCTTTGTTGCCATCTCTAGTGTATCTATGTGTTTGTTACCTACAAGGCTCGATGAGTCATCACCCAACCTCACCCACAAAGATACATATTTTACTCACATATCGGTATCTCTACCTCAGCCACCTCTCTCACAGCGGAGGTCTGTAGCCTGAGTGACCTCTGCCAAGTGGCGAATAGTAATCCTTGCTGAGAGAGCGAAGGTTTTTCTCCGGAATAGTCGTTTCACTTCTGCGGGAGGACGCTCCAAAGCTTTCGCAGGTGGTCTGAAGCGGTTGCGGAGGGATTGGCCACTATCCCCTTAGGCGGAGAGTAGCTAGAGGACTATTTGCCTACCGCTTGAGAGGTGAAAAAAAAAAGAGAGCCTACCGACCCGCTATGGGGCCGTAGGCTCTCCTTATATATTATACGGTGTATCGACTCAGTCTGCCAGCGTAGTGACAGACCTAAGTGTCGCGAGGTTGATGTCTGAGAGACTACTCAGCAGCCTGCTCGCTGCCCTCCTCAGCACCCTCTGCATGCTCGTGCTCCTCCTCAGTCTCGGTCTCCTGAGTAGCCTTGCCTGAGACACGTGTAGCCTTGACAGCGCAGACGACTGCCTGTGGCGCATCAACAAGCTCGAGATTGTCAAACGATAGGTCGTGCACCTGTATCGTCTTGCCAAGCTTCAGCTTGGTTACGTCGATGGTGAGACGCTCAGGAATCTTGTCATAGCTGGCACGTACACGTAGCGTACGCTTCTCTCGCACGAGCTTACCACCAGCCCTAACACCGACAGCGTGACCCTCGAGTAGGACAGGCACGCTCATGACGATAGGCTTGTCCTCGCTCACCTCGTAGAGGTCAGCGTGAAGCGTCTTGTCACTGACTGGATGAAACTGTACGTCCTTCAGCACAGCCTTGTGCTGCTTGCCCTCTATGTCTAGCTCAATGAGGTAAATGTTCGGCGTATAAATCAGCTTGTTGATGTCATCTGCCTTGACGACGAGATGCTGCGTCTCGCTAGCTCCGTAGAGAACTACAGGTACGAGACCCTCACGACGAAGACTCTTGGTAGCCTTCTTGCCGAGCTGGTCGGCCTTGCGCACGCTGGCGCTGAGTGTAAAGTGTTGCATTTAGTACAAATAGTTAGTGTTACTCAAAATTAGTCTTGCTAATCTCCCATTACACTGTGGCACTCTGCTAGAGCTGAAGACCCGCTGGGACCCTACTCCCCACCAGAGACCAAAGAGCCCATCCTCCAGGACGGGTGTACAATATGGACTCATAGGAAAACCGTCCGCAAAGGTACAAAAAATTATCCACCCCTCATACATACCCCACGAGCTGGACGATGCGGAGCGATGGAGAGCGAGACCAAGTTTTTCACTATCTTTGTCGATAAATCAAGTAGCTAGGAATCCTATATGAAGTTTACTGTAAATAGCAACGAGCTCTCGACGCTCTTGCAAAACGTGGGCCGGCTGGTCCCTACGAGCAATGCCTCTATACCTGCTCTGGCTAACTACCTCTTTGAGGTGACGTCTGAGCGCATCTCCGTAACTGGTGGCGATACGTCTATGCGTTCGACCGGAGTCATCGCACCACTGGAGTCAGATGGCGAGATGCGCTTCCTAATTGCTCCGACGCCCCTGCTGGATTATATCAAGTCTCTTCCAGTCCAACCACTGACTATGGCTATGGAAACGACCGAGGAGGGCGCAAGGTACATCCACTTAATCCACTCAACTGGTTACCTAGATATACCTGTAGGAGATGCTGACCTCTATGTATCGAACGAAACTCCCGGAGCCACTGACGGATCGGTCATGATGAGTATGAATAGCTCTAGCCTTCTGGCTGGTATCTCAGCCGTACTGCCCGCAGCCTACCCCGACACATCGCGTGAGCAGCTCCATGGCGTGCACTTTGTCATGCTGACAGACCGACTAGAGCTATGCGCTACGGACAATGTACAGCTGGTACGCTACATAGACTATGATGCTCGACTGGTCGGCGAGGAGGGCGAGCTGACACAGGCTCCACTGACGGATCCCAACTTCACACTGCCGGTCAAGGTGTCCAGCTTCCTACAGTCTATCCTACCTAACTTCGCAAATGAGGAGGCACTGGTAATCTTCAACCAGAAGCAGGTTGAGGTGCGTTTCGGCACTTACAGCGTAGTCTCGCAGGTGAGTGTCCTCTCGTTCCCCAATTATAATGGCTTACTTCCCGACACGATGACCTATATGATAGAAATCGATGGGCAAGTTCTCCAGCGCGCCACGACACGCGTCAACTATCTAAGCAACATCGTCGGGCTGGGTGCTGACGCAAGCTTAATCTGCATCACCTTTGAGGAGCATGCGATGGTGATGAAGGGGGGCTTCTACGCTCAGGGCGCCAATACGCCAGGTGTAGATGTCGAGGAGCGTATCCCCGTGGACTATCCCGAGCAGATGGAGGGGATGCAGATCACCTTCAAGACGAACACTTTCATCAAGTTCCTCAAGGCGTTCAACGCTGAGAGTCTACAGATGCACATCTCCAGCGCCTCTCAGCCCATTATGATTACACCGACCAAGGTGGCTGACCAGACAGACCTGCGTGGTATCACAGCTCCCGTACGCATCTAATCCATATAACTAACTGAGAAGTATGACGCTACAACTGGATCGTCCGCTAGTCTTCTTTGACATAGAGGCTACGGGACTAGACATTACCAACGACCGCATCGTCGAGCTAACCATCCTCAAGCTGATGCCTGACGGGGAGCGCATCGTACGGACACGACGCTTCAACCCTGAGATGCCCATCCCTGCCGAGAGTACAGCGATACATGGCATCACGGACGAAGATGTGCGTGACTGTCCGCCCTTTAGAGCTTGCGCTAAGAGCTTAGCGGAGCTGATCGATGGATGCGACCTAGCGGGTTACAACTCGCAGCGCTTTGACCTGCCGATGCTCGGGGAGGAGTTCCTCCGTGCTGGTGTCGAGGTGGACCTGCTCTCTAGGCAGCATATAGACGTGCAGACGATCTTTCACAAGATGGAGCCTCGGACGCTCGAAGGAGCTGTACGCTTCTACTGTCACCGTGAGCATATCGGAGCGCACGGTGCTGAGGCAGACACGATCGCTACGCTCGATGTGCTACTGGCACAGCTGGAGAAATATGGCGATGCTCTGCCAACTAGTGTCAAGGAGCTGTCCGACCTGACCACTTATCATCGCAATGTAGACCTCGCTGGGCGCATTGTGCGAAACGATAACGATGTGCCGGTCTTTAACTTTGGCAAGCATAAGGGACGCTCCGTGGAGGAGGTCTTGCGAGAAGAGCCCGGCTATCTCAACTGGCTTCTACAAGCGGACTTCTCCCGAGACACGAAGCGTCAGTTCCTTCTCATCAAGGAGCAGATGAAACCTTAGAATTATCACACCATAGAAGAGGACCATGCGCTTACAGGACAAGCATATAGTCGTAGGTATCACCGGCGGGATAGCTGCCTACAAGAGTGCCTCGCTCGTACGCCTGCTCGTCAAGGAGGGCGCCGAGGTGCAGGTGGTCATGACACCCGCCGCAAAGGAGTTCATCACGCCGCTGACGCTTGCCACGCTCTCGCAGCATGCGGTGGTATCAGACTTTTTCGATCGTCGTGACGGTTCGTGGCATAGTCACGTGACGCTGGGCACTTGGGCCGATCTGATGATCATAGCTCCCGCCACGGCTAGCACGATCGGCAAGATGGCGCACGGCATTGCCGACAACATCCTCGTGACCACTTACCTAGCGATGCGCGCTCCCGTGCTGATCGCCCCTGCGATGGATCTAGACATGTGGTCTCACCCGACGACCGCCCGCAATCTGGAGATACTGGCGCAGGACGGGGTCGCACAAGCGTTGCCCGCCGAGGGTTTCCTCGCTAGTGGCCTGACCGGGCGAGGACGTATGCAGGAGCCTGAAGAAATCTTAGAGCAAGTGGTCGCGATGCTCTCCGATACAGCGGAGAAGCTATCCCTAGCGGGAGAGTGCGTTACCATCACAGCTGGGCCTACCTACGAACCGATCGACGATGTGCGCTTCATCGGCAACCATTCGTCGGGTCTGATGGGTATCTCATTAGCTGAGGCTTTTGCGCGGCAGGGTGCCGAAGTACATTTGGTCTTGGGACCAACGCACTTACGTCCGACCCACCCAAATATTGTCGTACATCCTGTGATGACTGCCGAGGAGATGCTAGTGGCTACTGAAGAGCCCTTCAGGCGTAGCTCGATAGCTGTCTTTGCTGCAGCGGTAGCTGACTACCGTCCCGAGGAGCGTGTCCAAGGAAAGATTAAGAAAGAGGGACGCAACGGCGAACAGATGAGACTTACGCTGACGCAGAACCCCGACATTGCAGCGACTCTTGGGGCGCAGCGCCGTGCAGGTCAGTATTTAGTAGGCTTTGCTCTGGAAACTTCCGTGGACACAGCCGCAGCCGAGGGCAAACTTCAGAGCAAGCATCTCGATGCAATCGTGCTGAACTCGACGAGCGATGCCGGAGCTGGCTTCGGAGTTCCGACCAATAAGGTGCTAATCCTAGACAAAGCGGGCACTCGTTGTGACCTGCCGCTAGAGAGCAAGGCGGTCGTGGCGGAGCAGATCGTGGACTTCGTACTCAAGCATCGCACACAGCTTGTTTAGTCTTATGAAACTTAATCAGATGAAGCGTCTCCTGCTTGCCTTAGTGGCACTGCTCCTCTGGCTCCCCTCGCAGAGCCTTGCGCAGGAACTGAATGCGCGTGTCACAGTCAATGTGGATCGTCTCGGCTCCTCTGCCGATCAGGCCATCGTATCTGACTTGACGCAACAGTTAACTGAGATGATCAATCAGACGCGATGGACGAATGCCACCTTCTCGCCAATGGAGCGGATCGAGTGCGCCTGGGGACTAAACCTCGTGAGCGTATCCGACGATGGCCTCTACACGGCAGAGCTAAGCATATCCGCACAGCGACCCGTCTACGGAGCCTCCTATACGACTCCGCTGCTGGTGCATCTAGACCGCGAGCTAAACTTCCAGTACGCGCCCTACCAGCCACTCGTCTATGCGCCCACACAGATTGACAACAACCTCGTGGCGACGGTCGCTTTCTACGCCTATCTCATCTTAGCTCTAGACTTTGACTCCTTTGCTCCACTCGGAGGCGACTATGCTGCGCGACAGATGCAACAACTGGTGGCGACAGCTCAGCAGATGATGGACTGGTCGGGCTGGAAAGCTTACGCCAGTGACAACAACCGCTACGCTATCAGCCAAGCTTACAACGACCCGGCGCACCAGCCGTGGCGCAACTACTGGTACCAGTACCATCGCCAGGGACTAGACCTCCTCACGAGTAACTTACGTCGTGGCTTCACCAATATATTAGAGCAGCTCTCCCTCCTCGAGGAGACCTGGCAGGCGAATAGTCTGTCGCCGCTCCTACAGATCTTCGCACAGACCAAGCTTGACGAGCTGCCCCTTCTGGTCGAAGGGGCTTCGCAGGAGAGCAGGATGACAGCTTACAAGACGCTCTCAAAAATCTACCCGACCGAAGACAGCAAGCTCTCTGCCCTGAAGAAGTAACTACACTCCATGCTGCACAGCTTATATATACGCGACTACATCCTCATCGAGGAGCTTAGCTGCACCTTCCCTACGGGACTCATAGCAGTCACCGGCGAGACGGGAGCGGGCAAGAGTATCTTCGTCTCAGCTCTACAGCTTCTTGCAGGAGGGCGTGCCGACATATCGACCATTCGTCAGGGCTGCCAGAAGGCGGTCATCGAGGGGGAGTTCACGCAGCTCAGCCCTCAGGTCATCGAATGGATGCAAGCGCAGGAGCTAGAGGTCGAGGAGAGCTGTCTCGTACGGCGTGAGGTGCGACAGACAGGACGTAGTCGCATCTTCGTCAATGACACCCCCGTCACCCTCGTTCAGCTGGAGGAGCTCGGCGCACTCCTGCTAGACGTTCACTCGCAGCATCGCAACCTGCTACTTCGTGAGGGTGCTTATCAGATAGCACTCATCGACTCACAGCTAGGCACCGACGCAACTCTTGTTGAGGCGTACCATCGTGCCTATCAGCAGTACCACGACAACGCCATCCGGCTCAAGAAGCTCCGCACGGAGGCACAGCAAGCTGAGGCTGAGTATGAGCTCAACAGTCGAGCTTACGAGGAGATCGCTGCGCTCAAGCTCGAGCAGTACTCGCTCACCGACCTTACCGACGAAGCAGCGCAACTGACCCATACGCAGGAGATACAGGAAGGTCTGCAGAGTGCGCTCACCCTACTCGACAGCCCGCACAGTATCGTGGACCAGCTCACCACAGCGCAAGAGCAGATGGAGCAGACAGCCGCTTACCTTCCCGAGCTGACCTCCTATAGCGAGCGCATGCGGAGCCTCATCATCGAGCTAGACGATATCGAGAGTGACTTAAGCCGTCTGCAGGGTGAGGTCGCTTACAACCCCTCGCGCCTAGAGGAAATCAATACCATCCTAGGCGGAGTCAATGCTTTGCTCAAAAAACATAACCTCCTATCCCCCGAAGAACTCATCGAGTACAGCCAAGAGCTTGGAGCCAAGCTCGCTCACACCGCCCAGTACGAAGAGGAGCTAGCTGCACTGCGCACCGAAGTCCTCCAGCAGCGCACCGAGGTACTCACTCTAGGCAAGCAGCTCCACGAGGCACGCGCCAAGGCTGCGAAGACAATAGCACGGAGTGTCACCAAGACACTCAGCCAGCTGGAGATGCCGCACGCACGCTTTGATATAGCACTCCAGCTCCTCGACAAGCCGACCGAGCGTGGCATGGACCAGGTCGACTTCCTCCTCTCAGCCAATAGCGACCAGCCACTGCGTTCCATCACCGACATCGCTTCGGGCGGTGAGATAGCGCGACTGATGCTTGCGCTCAAGGCACTGCGCAGTCAAGGCTTGACGAGCCACGACGAGATGATTGGCTCGCCCGCTATCGTCTTTGACGAGATTGACACTGGCACCTCAGGCATCGCTGCCTCTCGTATAGGCGATATGCTCCACACGATGGGCGAGCGCCAGCAGCTCTTCGTCATCACGCACCTACCGCAGATTGCTTCAGCCGCCAGCCAGCATATACTGATATATAAGGAGGAGAGCCACGGCGAGACCCACTCGCACCTCCGCCTCCTCACGCCCGAAGAGCGCGTTGATGAGATAGCACGTCTCCAGAGTGGCGACCAGATCACCCCCGAGGCTATCGCTGCCGCACACACATTACTCACAGCACATGATTAAGCAGAAACTCATCTATGGCATCCACGCTCTCACCGAGAGCCTAGCAGCCCATACAGACATCGACAAGATTTATATCAAAAAAGGCGCAGCCACGGGCGAGCTCCTCGATATCAAGCGTACCGCACGCGCCCAGGGCATCCCCGTCATGGAGGTACCCGCCGAGCGTCTCACGCGCTTCACACGAGGAGCCCACCAAGGAGTTGTGGCACTCATCTCGCCCATCACCTACACCCGTCTAGAGTCGCTCATCCCGATGCTCTACGACGAGGGGCAGATGCCTTTCGTCGTACTGCTCGACGGAGTCACAGATGTTCGCAACTTCGGTGCCATCGCTCGTACCTGCGAATGCGCCGGTGTCCACGCCATCGTGCTCCCCGAGCGGGATAGCGTGTCAGTTACCGCCGACGCGGTCAACGCTTCCGCCGGAGCGCTCATGCGCATCCCCGTCTGCCGTGAGCGTGACCTCGTGACCGCCTGCCGCTTTCTACGGGATAGCGGGCTGCAGCTCGTTGGTGCCGATGTAGACGCCACGACAAACTACACCTCCCTCCCGATGACGCCACCTCTGGGCATCGTCATGGGGTCGGAGCAAAAAGGTATCTCCACGGGCGTCCTCAAGCAGCTCACCGACCGCGTCTCCATACCACAGCTAGGGCAAATCTCCTCGCTCAATGTATCAGTCGCCACGGGCATCATGCTCTACGAGGTCATTCGTCAGCAAGAGACAAACAAATAAAAGTTCACAATACATTATATAAATATAGTATGAAAAAAGTAATCTCTACCTCCAATGCTCCCGCAGCTATTGGTCCTTACAGCCAGGCAATAGCCTTCGGCGACATGCTCATCACCTCGGGTCAGCTTGGCCTGGACCCCAAGTCTGGTGCTTTCGTATCAGAAGATGTCTCAGCACAAACGGAGCAAGTCTTTCGCAATCTGAAGGCTATCCTCGACGAGGCTGGCTTCACCTTCGACCAAGTTGTCAAGACCACCTGCTTCCTCGCTGACATGGGCGACTTTGCAGCGATGAATGCAGTCTACGAGAAGCACTTCTCAGGCGCTTTCCCAGCACGCTCAGCCGTTGCTGTCAAGACACTGCCCAAGGGCGGACTCGTCGAGATTGAAGTAATCGCACACAAGTAAAGCTCGACCGAACGGTCTAGTGGCACATGCCATACGAGCGGGACTGGCGGAGGGAGACCTCTGACGGTCCCGCTCTCTTTATGAAGCCCTGAGGCTCTAGCGTGCTCTCCTATCCCAACCTTTGAAACAGTCTCATGATGCGTCACTCCTAGCTGAAGAAACTCACCGCTGACTCGCTACAATAGTTTAGACCCGACTACATATTAACACGGCACTATGTCGGGGAAAAGGGATTTCCACGTGGATATTTTGAAATATCCAGGTGGAGAATTTTTATTTCCCACGTGGGGAAGAAAAAATTCTTCGGAGGAATCAAATGAAACTTCGGAGGAAATGAATCACGCCCACGTGGAAAATAAAAAATATCCACGTGGAGATTTGAGATTCTCCACGTGGATATTTGAGAAAGAAGGGGCTCGGATGAAATTCCCCGTTAATTAGAGGTTAGAGGGCAGGGATTAGAGATCGGAGCCATCAGAGCTATCGGAGGGATCGGAACTATCAGAGGGTGTCGTACAGGGGTGACTCATCATATATAATGAGCTCATCTACCTCTCCACTCTTCGCTTGTCGCTATGTGTAGCTCCTGACAGATCAATTATAATGCGTCATCCCTGGTACTCTGTACACTTAGCCCCGAGACCTTGGAACATTGTGCTATTTTGTATCTTTGCAGTCGAGTTACCTATGAGAAGCTTTCTTTTGCCATATGTGAGCCTCTCTGTGAATTCGTCACTACACAAATATGAAATACAACCTATCCAGTAAAGAAGAGCTGCGCGCCAAGCTCCAAGCACTTCCTGCGCAAACGGCGCAGACGCTCTCAACGCCTAAGTTTTGGTTCGAGTTAATCTTGATGACCGTCGCCATGTTTATCTCGGCTATGGCGGTACACTTCTTCCTAAAGCCTAGTGGGCTCATCGTCGGTTCGGTCACAGGACTGGGCATCGTCCTCTCTAAGATTATGCCGTTCTTCTCACTGGGCACCCACATGGTCATCATTAATACGATATTGCTGATACTCTCATTTCTATTAATTGGAAATGAATTTGGAGCTAAGACCTGCTACACGGCTCTAATCCTCGGCCCTTTTGTCGATTTGATGAGCGTGCTCTTTCCAATAGATGGCTCTCTATTTGCACAAGAAGTGCATGGCGTGATGGTTGCCAACCCATGGTTTGACCTGCTTTGCTTCATCCTCGTGCTGAGTGCAGCCCAGGCGATTCTCTTTAGTATCAATGCCTCGACGGGAGGACTCGACATCTTGGCAAAAATCATCAACAAGTTCCTGCGTGTGCCTCTTGGTGTGGCAGTGACGACTGCTGGTGGACTAATCTGCTGTACTGCATTCCTGACCAGTCCTGTAGGCTTTGTAATCATGGGGCTCGTGGGTACTTGGCTCAATGGACTGATACTAGACTACTTCATGACGCAGATGAGCTCTAGGACGCGTGTCTACATCATCTCCGATGAGTGGGAGTACATACGCGACTACATCATCAACGACCTGAACCGGGGCGTGACCATTCATCAGGTGATGGGCGGATACTCGAGAGAGGAGCACCAGCAGATCGAGTGTATCCTAACTAGAGAGGAGTTTGGCAAGCTACTCGACCACCTGCGGGCTAAGAAGCTCAACCCCTTTATTACCTCTGACCCAGTCAGCGAAGTATATGGAATGTGGCGCAAGAAGGTGCGCCGTGATAGAGTCAAGCTCGAACCAGGCAATCCCAACGAACGAACATTCTAGCATTACCAAATCCACCCTTACCGACTATGCAACAGGCCTTCAAGTGGCTCTCAGCCCTCATTCTCTTGCTCTTCCTTCCGCTTACCTCGCTGAAGGCTCAGGAGCCTACACCCGACTCTGAGCTGGAAGCTCCGCACGATAAGAAGGTGGCGCTCTCGCTGGAGGCGCGAGGGGACTATCAGCGCATTTATCTAGGCAGCCAAGCGGACAAGGCGGGCTCGGGCTTTAAGGGCAATATCGCCAACGTCATACTCAGTGGCACGCTCTCGCCAAAGTTTAGCTACCTCTACCGACAGCGGCTTAGCTCGGTCAATCTGGACCGCACCTTCTTCGAGTCTATCGACTTCCTCTACCTACAGTACAACCCAATCGAGCAGCTCAGTGTCAAGCTTGGCAAGTGGGTCGTCTTCGTCGGTGGGTGGGAGTTTGAGCCAGCACCGATAGATGTCTTCCAGCTGGGAGAGTTTTGCTATCAGATGCCCGCCTATCAGTGGGGTGCGACGGTGAGCTACACCCTGCCTAATGGGCAGGACAACCTCCATGCACAGGTGATCCAGAGCCCTTATCGTAAGACCTACGAGGCGAGGAGCGGACAGCCAGCCGACATGTATGCCTACAACCTCATCTGGACGGCGCACCACGATTGGTTCGTCCCGATGTGGAGTGTCAACTTTATGGAGTACGCCCCTGGACGCTTTATGAACTACGTCTCGCTGGGCAACCGCTTTCAGCTGACTCGCCGCACCTTCGTCGATCTGGACTTGATGCACCGTGCGCCACTAGATGGAGAGGGCAAGAAGGCTTTTGCCGATTACTCTATCTATGGTCAGCTAGCCTTCCACCCGACAGTTCAGACGAAGCTCTACCTCAAGGGGAGCTACGATCAGAACTTGAGTGGCTCAGCAGCAGACTACGGGGTCACCGACGGCACGCAGATAGCTTGTCTCGGTGGCGGTGTCGAGTACTCACCCATCCCCGAGGTGCGTCTGCATGCACATGCTAACTACGCCTTTGGCACCAACACGAACCCGATGGGCGTGCTGCATGACCAGCGCACGCAGATCAACGTGGGGGTCACCTGGCGCATGAAAGTACTCTAACACCTTATACGATATACTATGAGCCTTTACAGACAGCTTAGCGAGGCGATTGCCTCGACACTACATACCCTTTACGGTCTCAACACGACCGCTGATGAGATTACGCTAACCGCCACGCGCCCTGAGTTTGAGGGGCATGTGACGCTCGTCGTCTTCCCCTATCTCAAGGCTTCGCACAAGTCTCCGCAAGAGACTGCCGAGACGATCGGTGCCAAGCTCCAGGAGCAGACAGACCTCATAGCGTCCTATGGCGTGGTCAAGGGCTTTCTCAACCTCACACTGACCGACACGGCGTGGCTCTCAGCCCTACGAGAGATTGCCGAGACTCCACATTACGGTCACATCACGCCGACAGAGCAGTCGCCTCTCGTGATGATCGAGTACTCCTCACCAAACACCAACAAGCCGCTTCACCTCGGTCACGTGCGCAACAACCTACTCGGCTACAGTCTCGCTCAGATACTGGAGGCGAGCGGTCATCGTGTGGTCAAGACAAACATCGTCAACGATCGTGGCGTGCACATCTGCAAGTCGATGCTGGCATGGCTACGCTGGGGCAATGGCGAGACGCCAGACTCTTCGGGCAAGAAGGGCGACCACCTCATCGGAGACTACTACGTGCGCTTTGACAAGGAGTATCGTGCCGAGCTAGCGCAGATACGTGCTGCGCATCCCGACTGGAGCGACGAGGAGGTCGAGGCTAAGTCTCAACTGATGGCTGATGCGCGACAGATGCTCCGTCAGTGGGAGCAGGGCGACCCAGAGGTACGTGCGCTATGGCGACAGATGAATGAGTGGGTCTACAAAGGCTTTGACGAGACTTACAAGCGTATGGGCGTCTCCTTTGACAAGATTTACTACGAGAGCGACACTTACCTCGTAGGCCGCGAAGAGGTCTTGCGAGGCTTGGAGGAAGGGTTCTTCGAGCGACATGAGGATGGCTCCGTATGGGCCGACTTTGAGGCGGAGGGACTGGACAAGAAGATTCTCCTACGCAGTGACGGCACCTCGGTCTACATCACTCAAGACATCGGCACTGCCAAGCTCCGCTACCAAGACTTCCCGATAGACCAGATGATCTACGTTGTGGGCAACGAGCAGGAGTACCACTTTCAGGTGCTATCGCTACTCTTAGACCGCTTGGGATATAAGTGGGGCAAGAGCTTGACGCACTTTAGCTACGGTATGGTCGAGCTACCTCACGGCAAGATGAAGAGTCGCGAGGGTACGGTCGTCGATGCGGACGATCTGATGGACGCTATGCGCGACACCGCCTTAGAGGTGGCACGGACAGCCCAGCAAGCTAAGGGCGCAGAGCTAGCTACCGAGCCGACAGCTGAGGAGCTGCGCACCGCCGAGATGGTTGGTCTAGGCGCGCTCAAGTACTTTATCCTCAAGGTGGACCCAAGGAAGAATATGATGTTCAACCCCGAGGAGTCTATCGACTTCAACGGCAACACAGGTCCTTTCATCCAGTACACTTACGCACGCATCTGCTCGCTCCTGCAGAAGGCTGACGAGATGGGCTACAAGCACCAGCTCCCAGAGGGTGGCGCGTTAGCGCTCTCATCGTACGAGACGGCACTCGTCCAGCAGCTGCTCGACTATCCGATAGTCGTACAGGAGGCTGCTGAGAGCTACTCGCCAGCCCGTATTGCCAACTATACCTACGACTTGGTCAAGGGGTATAACCAGTTCTACCACGAGTGTTCTGTGCTGCGTGAGGAGGACGAAGCACTGCGTGGTATGCGTCTGCAGCTCAGCAAGACCGTTGCCGAGACGATCCATAGCGCTATGGGGCTCCTCGGCATTGCGTTGCCCGAGCGTATGTAGTCCGCTTTGAGGGCTTGACTCTTGAGGTGTATGGAGACTGCTCTCTACACAGCACTGCCACGGGATAGTCGTATCGCACTGCTCGCCTCGGGTGGCGTGGATAGTAGCGTGGCGATGCATCTGCTCGTCGAGGCGGGCTTTCGTCCAGACCTTTACTATATACGTATCGGCATGCAGGACAAGGATGGCGGCTACCTCGACTGTCCTGCTGAGGAAGACATCGAGCTGGTGACGCTCCTGGCTCGTCGCTACGACCTGCACCTAGAGATCATCGACCTGCACCAAGTCTATTGGGATCGGGTGGTCACTTATACGATGGAGGCTGTGAAGCGGGGGCTTACGCCCAATCCCGATGTGATGTGCAATAAGTTGATCAAGTTCGGAGCCTTTGAGGAGAGGTGTGGCTCCGAGTACGACTACATTGCCACGGGGCACTACGCTACGATACGAAAGACGGCGGAGGGCTTGACCTTCCTCGGCACCTCTCCTGACCCTGTGAAGGATCAGACCGACTTCTTGGCGCAGATCGGCTTTCGGCAGATGGAGCGTCTCATCTTTCCCATCGGTCACTTACCGAAGGAGGAAGTGCGTCGCATCGCTCTCGAGGCGCATCTAGTCAATGCGCAGCGCAAAGATAGCCAAGGCATCTGCTTCTTAGGACAGATTAATTACAATGACTTCATCGAGCGCTACTTAGGCACTCAGACAGGCGACATCATAGACCATGAGACCGGTGAGAAGATAGGGGAGCACAGAGGCTACTGGTTTCACACCATCGGGCAACGTAAAGGGCTAGGGCTCTCGGGAGGTCCCTGGTATGTGGTGGCAAAAGATGTGGAGCACAACGTCCTCTACGCCTCACGAGGCTACGACCCCAAGACGCAGTACGGCACGATCATCGAGACCGAGGAGATGCACTGGTTAACGGTCGATCCGTGGCTCTGGACGGAGACCTCGTCAGATAGTCCGCTGGAGGTCACCTTCAAAATCAGACACACGCCCGACTTCACCGCGGGTCACCTCGAGCGACTCCCATCGGGAGGCTATCAGCTGGTCAGTAGCGAGCCGATACAGGGCATCGCAGCTGGGCAGTTTGCCACCATCTATGACCCTCAGCGTCAGATTTGCTGGGGCAGTGCTCCAATCCGCTCGGGACGCTAGAGACGACCTATTGGGGAATCCCATAGCGATGCTCCCAGTCGCAACTTTATCATAGTGCGCTCTCAAAAGGTGGATAGCCCTCACCCACGAGAGAATGTATATAGCCCGCTGTAGGAATAAGACTCGATTAGAGCCGTCCTACAGCGGGCTATATTGTTGGTTTCTCGTTGTCTGGATGCCTGACTAAGCGTGAGTGCTAGTCAAGTCTCTGACCAGAACTAGAGAATGTACCGGACCGTGTGTCGTACATTATCTATAGTTACGACGATGAGGTAGCATCCAGCAGTGACACCCTCTATGGCGAGCGAGTCACCCTCAGAGCGAGATATGCAGGCACCCTCCATATTGTAGAGTGTCATCTCCTGTGCGCCCTCTGCGTAGAGCCTATCAGCATCTCTTGTGATTATAAGCTCAGGCTTGGTCACTTCAGAGACAGATACGAGCTGCTTGATGGTCGTCTTTCCCGTGGAGAGTCTGAGCTTCGGAGCAATAATGTTGGTAATAGTACAGTTGTAGACCCCATCGTAGCTACTGTTGTAGTTCTCGATTGTGTAGGTTGATTTGGTCTCGCCAGGGATAGCCTTGCCATCCTTGTACCACTGGTACTTGTTGGGGACAAATGAACCTCCGTCCTGCTTCCAGTTTTTGGGGTCCTGAATGGTAGCGTCTAGGGTCACACTCTTGCCCTCTGCTAGCTCCATCGTCTCATCTTCAGTGGTCGGCTGCTGGGGAGCATAGACGAGCGCCTTGTCTGCATCTGCACCAATCTCGAGAGAACCCTCGAAGTTGCTGAAGTCAGAGAATACGAACTTATTTCCATGGACTATAGCACTCTCGCCAGTGAAGCCTAGGAGCACTCCGTAGACAGACTCGCTCGGCATCGGGAGGATAGGACCAGAGAAGTTATTGTTGGAGATATCTACGCGGGCTAGCATGCGCTGCGGGTTGGTAAAGAGTGTACCGATACCTCCAGCGAACTGGTTGTCGTTGATTTCGATCTGCACCAGGTGCTTGAAGTTATTGTAAGTGAAGTATCCCGTCGGATTGCCAGTGAGCTTATTGTGAGAGAGCCAGATACGTACTAGGTTAGAGCTATTGACGATTTGCTCTGGTACTTCACCCGTTAGTTCGTTGAACGACAAGTCTAGGTTCTGTAGCTTAGGAAGTCCATCCGTCCCCCCCTTGGTGCTGGGGAAGAAGCTCACGGGAATCTTGCCGGTGAACTGACACTTGGCCATTCTGAGGTCCTTAATCATAGTGAACTTTGAGAACCACTCAGGTATCTCACCGCCGATAGGATTGTTCGTAAGGTTGATGAGTACTAGATTCGTCAGGTTGGCTAGGCTAGCGGGTAGTGGCCCACGGAACTGGCAGTCACCAAAGGCAATCATACTCATCTTGGTGAGCTTGCCGATGCTCTCCGGGATGACACCGCTCATCTTAGAGCTGGTGAGTAGGAACTGGCTCATATTGGTTAGATTGCCGATGTCGGATGGTATCTCTCCTCCGATGGAAGTTTCCTGGATAGAGATAGCCTCTAGACTGGTTATCTGGGTCAGACAGGTGGGGAAGCTACCTCCGAGCTTAGGATTCTGCTGAAAGACAAAGTGCTTGAGCTTAGTGCAGGCACTCCAGTCTTGGGGCAGCTCGCCAGAGAGGTCGTTGATATGGAGGTAGAGATACTCTAGGTTTGGACACTTTGTCAAGGTCTCAGGGACGCTACCTGTGAGCTTGTTGTCTTGAAGTCCGAGAAACTGAACCTTAGGCATGTTCATATCACTTGGTAGAGACCCCGTCAGAGCGTTGCTTGCCATAGAGAAAGACTCCATAGCGGGCAGGTCCACCTTCTTCGGGAATTCCTGTGTCAGTGTACGTGTATCCCCGACATTCTGCAGGTCAGCGACGAACGTCTTTAGCTTCTTCATAGTAAAGAGCTCATCGGGGAACTTAGTAATCTGATTCGAGTGGCACATGAAGACCTCTAGCTCTGTTAGGTCTGCGATAGAGGCTGGCACCTCGCCCTTCGCCCAGCGACGATCTATGGCTAGCTCCACGACGTGTCCGTCTCGTACCCTGACGCCATTCCAAGTCGCAGGATCGGCTGTTAGGTCCCAGCGTTTGTACGAGGGCTTCCAGTTTGTTCCGTCTAGGCTGTTGTAGATATCGACGAGAGCCTGCTTCTCATCGGCGGGGATAGAAGACTCTCCTGCGGTAGTAGTACCGTCTGCTCTAAGCTCTTGTAGATTGGGTTGGTGGAGCGATAGCTGGACTAGCTCCACATCTTGAGCTTGCATGGTCAGCGAGCCGAGGAGGATGGCGCATCCTACTAAGCAAGCCGTGCGTAAGTGAGTAAATGTTTGCATCATATAGATTTGTTTTGTGTAGTGAATGTATTGACTCCTTTGTAGTTACCGTAGCTTACGCTCCCGCAGTTGGCAGTAACTAGTTGCGATAGGAGCGTTGACACCTGGAGAGATTTCAACGCATCCTTCTTACAGACAAAGATATTAATAAAGAAGTAATTTATCAAGCCCTGCAGATTCGAGTGTCAAAGTCGCTTGACACAAAGGCCGAAAAATCCGTAGCGTCAGCTTAACGGTTTGGAGACTAGTCGTTTAGTGTGGCTGATGTTCCTCCGCAAAGGCGATTTCACCCTTGAGGACTAGTGAAGTCACTTCTGCGGAAATGTGATTTGACATTTGCGCAGGCAAGGATGAGTGACTTGACGAGTAACGATAATGTAGGAACGCACGGTCGGTGCGTCCGTTGTCGAACGACTGGGACGTCGTAAAACTTAACGGGGACGGACGCACGGGAGTGTCTACACATCAGGTTTGCAGCGTTTTATGAGTGGAATTATCGTGCTGACGTAGCTTGTGTAGGGGCGGACCTACGTGTCCGCCCGCAGAATAGACTGCGCTCAGGTGAGGACGGGCGGACACGCAGGTCCGCCCCTACAAAGGGCTACACGTCTGGCTTTAACACAACGGACGCACCGACCGTGCGTCCCTACAGCGGGTTACACGTCACGTTTTAACGGGGACGGACGCCCTCCCGAGTTGACGTCGGCTCGCAACAACAATTCAGAATTGAGTACACATCGATGCGGAGCTGTGTCGGGGAAAAGGGTTTTCCACGTGGATATTTCGAAATATCCAGGTGGAGAATTTTTATTTTCCACGTGG
>UQBE01000023.1 GCA_900539155.1 uncultured Porphyromonas sp. | reverse complement strand
AAAAAATATCCACGTGGAGATTTGAGATTTCCCACGTGGATATTCGAAAATAGAGGTTAGAGATTAGAAGTTAGAGGGCAGGGGTGATACATTATATATAATAACCTCATCGATGCCTCGCTGGTCGCTATGTGTAGCTCCTGACAGAGCAATTATGATAAGACAGTTGACTTTTGCAACAGTCTCATAATGTGTCAGCCCTGGTGGTGACGGGAAGCTTAGCCACTGTATCGCTAAAAAACAGTATATTTGCAGAGCGTAGGTTTGTATTCGCTGTAAACTATCCCGAGCGTAGGGATAGCTTCGCTGGATGCTCCTACGTAGTGAGGTTGTTGTTCTGAGCAGTCTACGGACGATTGGTCAGAGCAGTGAGCCGACACAAGCAAATGAATAGAATATAAAACTTAGACAGTAAAGTTATGAAGCGCATTGCAATCCTTACAACTATCCTCCTACTCTGTGCTACACTAGCAGGAGCGCAGGATAAGCAGACGACAAGCAAGCAGTCAGGTGCTCAGATTACAGCTACGGAGACGGAGTTTGACTTTGGCACCATCAAGGAGGTAGACGGCCCTGTCAGCCACACCTTCACAGTCAAGAACACAGGCACCGCTCCACTCGTGCTGACTCGTGTCGTGGCATCTTGTGGCTGCACGAAGCCCGAGTTCGAGACGGCTCCTATTGCTCCGGGCAAGACGACAACAATCAAGGTTACTTACAATCCAGCTGGACGCCCAGGGCAGTTTGTCAAGACCATCTCCGTTTACAGCAACGGCAAGGATGGTAGCTACATCCTACGTATCAAGGGTGTCGTCGAGTAAGCTGTAGCAAGACAACCTAAATGTAGTACACCTCGAGGAGCTCCTCCCTACAGCTCTGTCACCTCTAGGCTAGAGTGGTAGGAGGGAGCATCTTCGTATGACTTGCTTATGGCTACAAGAAGATGGACAGTGCTCCTCCTCTGTCTCTTAGCCACGCTAAGCGTGCTGAGGGGACAGCAGAGTGAGCCTATGATAGACTCACTGTCGGCTATTCACAACTTTGGCACCATTGCCGAGGAGCGTGGAGACGTCTCGCACAGCTTCGTACTTAAAAATGTGTCTGACAAGCCGATGGTCATACTACGTGTCAACACGGACTGTGGCTGCACGACACCAGCTTACGACCGTACAGCCGTAGCGCCAGGCGATTCGATCCCGATTCTGATTACCTTCAACCCGCTCAACCGCCCAGGCTCTTTCGTTAAGTACACTCGTGTGTACACATCGATTGCTCCAAATAAGCCGGTCAAGCTAACCATCAAAGGCAATGTGGCTACGCTCGGTAAGCCAACCCCGACGAGTGCTCTCTACCAGCAGCAGATAGGATCGCTGCAGGTGAGCAATGTCTATCTAGACTTCCCGCTACAGCCCTCTGGAGCTGAAAACACCATTCGCCTGATGCTCAACAACCCGACGGGCAAGCCTCTAGAGGTGTCTCTAGATACGATACCCAGCTTCCTATCTACTAGCGTAAGACAAGCCACACTGGCAGCTTATGAGCCTGAGGAGATATTCCTGACGGCACACACAGATGGCTCTGTAGCACCCGGCATCCACAAGGGATGGATCGCCATCTCGGTGCACTCGGGTGACGATGAAAAAGTCCTTACGGGAGGAGTGATGGTGCGTCTGGTGATGCCTCCGCACTTTGCCAAGGGCGAGCCTGCACCGCGCGCTGAGCTACAAACTTACCAGCGTATCACAGACGTAACCTCAGAGCAGACGAACTATGAGGGTAAGGTCTCGATAAAGAATCAAGGCGATGCGCCTATGCACCTATACAGTGTGGAGAGCAATACAGCCTTCTTGACCATATCGGACTACCCCACGACGATTGCTCCTGGAGAGAGTGCTGAGATACATTACCAACTTAGCCTAGAGGGCTTGAATCTCTCTGGAAAAGCTCACAAGGCAAACTTCGACCTTCTGCTCAATGATCCCAATGCTCCGCTTCGCAACGTGCTTCTCGTAATCCCTAAGCAGTAGCTGTCGGTCGTTGGCTATTAGCTGTTGGCTGTTGGCTAAAGTTACTACTGACCTCTAATCTCTAACCTCTAATCTTCCCAATATGCACCCTACCGATCATCCTGAGAATGACCCGCAGTACGCAGGACTAAAGGTCAATAAAGGGGTCACCGCCCAGCCTATGGTCAACCCCTACCTGCGCCAGCAGCGTGTACAGCGGGAGGACTACCCCGCCGAGCGGTATATCGAGGAGATACTAGCGGGCAATCGCACCTTCCTCGCACGAGCCGTCACGCTCGTCGAGAGTACACGCCACGACCACCAGCTCAAGGCACAGCAGATCCTCGAGGGTTGCTTGCCCTACAGTGGACACTCGATGCGTATCGGCATCACTGGCGTGCCAGGAGCGGGTAAGAGTACATCGATAGATGCCTTCGGTATGCACCTCGTCAAGCAGGGACGCAAGCTGGCTGTGCTGGCAATCGACCCGAGCAGTGAGATATCCAAGGGGAGCATCCTCGGAGACAAGACACGCATGGAGCGACTCTCTCGTGAGGAGCGAGCGTTCATACGTCCGAGTGCTAGCAGTTCGTCACTGGGAGGCGTGGCACGTAAGACGCGTGAGACCATCATCCTCTGCGAGGCAGCTGGCTTTGATACAGTCTTCGTCGAGACAGTCGGCGTAGGTCAGAGCGAGACAGCCGTTCACTCTATGGTCGACTTCTTCCTCCTAATCCAGTTGGCCGGTACTGGCGATGAGCTACAAGGCATCAAGCGCGGTATCATGGAGATGGCAGACGGCATCATCATCAACAAGGCTGATGGCGACAATGTGGACAATGCTCGTCTAGCAGCACAGCACTTCCGCAATGCGCTACAACTCTTTCCCGCGACCGAGTCGGGCTGGGAGCCGAAGGTTTTGACCTACTCTGGTCTCAAAGGAATAGGTATCAAGGAAATCTTCGACATGATTGACACCTATCGTCAGACGATGATGGAGAGCGGCTACTTCGAGTATAACCGCCGCCGTCAAGAGAAATGGTGGATGTACGAGACTGTCAACGAAGAGCTTCGTCGATCCTTCTACGATAATGAACAGGTTATGAAGATAAAAGCGGAGGTCGAAGGTGATGTCTTGGCAAATCGTGTGACACCTTTCGTTGGTGCAGGGCGACTCCTGGAGGCTTTCTACCAGTCTCTCAAGTAAAGCTAAGCGGCACCTATTCCTCTCAGACGACCAACTTTCTCGACCTAATTAGACAATAACAATACCATGGCTGACTTAGATTTTGATCAGATTGACCAAGGTGCGATACAGTACCTACGTAAGCATCTAGACCCTACCTTCATCAAAGAGTATGATGATGACGAAATCCTCCTCTACGTAATGGACCTTTGTGATGAGTACTCCGAGACGCTGGACGAAGATGAGGAGGAGGTCTGTCTAGATATGGAGGAGATGGCAAGCTTTGTGTCTCGTCAGCTGAGCGAGGACATGGGCGTCAAGATGCACGAAGATGACGCTTATGACCTAGTCTCCACGCTCTACGACTACTACGCCGAGGCGGGACTAGTCGACATCATCGATACAGAGGAGGAGCCAGACACGGACAACTAATCGACGCTAAGTGGTGCGCCTATGGCTAGACGTAAGCTAGAGAAATTTGCCGACCTGCACAGCTATCCCAATGTGTATGAGTATGGCTATGCCGAGCTCACCTCACCAGAGCTGGCGGGGTCGCTGGCTGGTGGATGGAGTGAGCGGGCCTTTGATGCGGAGCGTCCGCTTATCTTAGAGCTAGGCTGTGGACGGGGCGAGTACACCGTCGCATTGGCTCAGCACGATAGCCAGAGCAACTACCTAGGGATTGACCGCAAGGGTGCCCGTATGTGGCACGGTGCGACAGAAGCTTTGGCGCAAGGTCTGCCCAACGCAGCTTTCCTACGCACCGACATTAACCTATTGCCACTAGCCTTTGCCCCAAGCGAGGTGAGTGAGCTGTGGATTACCTTTCCCGATCCTCAGATGAAGCGCACCCGTGCTAGGCTCTTGTCGTCCTACTTCTTCGCTAGCTACAACCGATACCTCAAGCCCGATGGCGTGATACATCTCAAGAGTGATAGCACATTTCTCTATGAATACACGCTGAGTCTGCTAAAGGCCAATGACATCCAGCCATTGGTCGCTCTGCCCGACCTCTACCAAGAGGAAGAAGTTCTGACACAGTATGGCATCCCTCGCATACTAACCCACTACGAGAAGCAGTGGCTCGGCAGAGGTAAGGTCATCAAGTATATCCGCTTTGCGCTACCCATCCGAGAGCATTGGTTGGAGCCTGAGTGCGAGCCTGAGCATGACGACTACACCAGCTGGTCACAAGTCCCCGGAGGGCTCCTGCACGAGGTAGAGCAAGCCTACGCTCAGAAGGAGTAACCTATCGGAACAAAAAATGAAATACAACAAGATATGAATAGCTATACAACCGAGCAGGTACTAGATGCGCTACGCAATGTGCGTTATCCAGGTACGGGTACGGACATTGTCTCTTCCGGCATCGTGACTGATGACATACAGATAGAGGGTCGACAGATCTCTCTGACGCTACACTTTCCCCGTGTGCGAGACCCCTTTGCTCGCTCCGTGGTCAAAGCAGCTGAGACCGCCATACTCACCTACCTTGACGCCGAGGCAGATGTCGCTGGGCGTATCACCGCAACCTTTAGAGAGGAGCCGGACCAACCTGAGGTAGAGAATCCGCTACCGATGGTCGCGAATACGATTGCCATCTTCAGTGGTAAGGGAGGTGTCGGCAAGAGTACCGTCACGAGCAACCTCGCCGTAGCTCTGGCTCGTCAGGGCTATAAGGTGGGACTTCTCGATGCCGACATTTATGGACCCTCAATGCCGAAAATGTTTCACTGTGAAGACGCTCGTCCCGTCGCCGAGGAGGTCGACGGCAAAGACCGTATCGCTCCAATCGTTGTGGCGGAGGGGATTAAGATGCTCTCCATCGGCTTCTTCGTACGTCCTGACCAAGCACTCCTATGGCGTGGCACGATGGCATCAAACGCGCTCAAGCAGCTCCTCACAGAGGGGCATTGGGGCGAACTAGATTACCTACTTATTGATATGCCACCCGGAACGGGCGACATAGCCCTGACCTTAGTCCAGACACTACCGCTCACAGGTGCCATCGTCGTAACGACACCGCAGGAAGTAGCTCTCGTCGATGCGATGAAAGGTATCAACCTCTTCCAGACGGACCCTGTGAACGTGCCTATCCTTGGCTTGGTAGAGAATATGTCGTGGTTCACGCCGGCCGAGCTTCCCGACAACAAGTACTACATCTTCGGTCGTGACGGAGGCAAGCGACTAGCCGAGCAGTTTCACATCCCGCTCCTCGGGCAGCTACCACTGGTTCAGAGCGTCTGCGAGGCGGGTGACGCAGGTGAGCCAATAGCAGCGCAGAGCGACCACATCATAAGTCATTACTTTGCCGATCTAGCCACAGCTGTCGCAGAGCGTGTCCAGGAGCGTCTCATGATGGCTCCCGCCACCAAGCGCGTACACATCTCTCACTAGAGACCACTCCTCGCTAACGAAAGCTCCAAGAGTAGCGCAGAAACAACGAGAGGGCTCCACCGCACATCCTACGGCAGAGCCCTCTCTTCTTATTCTACAGCAGGAGATGAGAGACGACACTAGGAGACCCCTCTACACCTCAATCTCAAATCATAGAAAAAGAGAAGTCCACACGATCAGTACGCTCCGTACTACGTGTGGACTTCAACTATTCTAATGCTCCGGGTCGATAGGTCATCACTTCTGTAACTAGTATCTACAGAGCTGTCGTATCAAGGCGACAGTCTCTCCTAGAGCTGAACAGTGACCATGACGCTTGTCTAGAGAACTCCTGCGTGAGACACCTTTCTAAGGGTTACGATTCGATAGTCACGGGTTGCTTTTTCAACACACACCTAACCTTTCAACCCGTACTCCGTACGTATCCGTCTCTCAGAGCAGTCCATTCTCTCGGCTCGGTATCGTAAGACGCGCATCATGATTTGCTCGGGGTGGCAAGAGGATCTATTTGTCTATCTTCCGATGTCAGATAGAAAGGACTAGACCCTACGGCTCCTCCTCCAGATATTAAGTATGTATAGCGATAGATACAGTTTTGCTCCAGTGCTCATCTTAGTTATGAGATGAAGATTGGTATAGACGAGAGCTTCACGAGGTACCTGCTTGTACCATCATGGTCAGCTCCATAGACTGCACCTCGTACCCATTGTCGGTCCTAGTAGCAAGACATTGCTCAATCACTTTATCGAAAACGTTCCCCTATTTAAAGTAAATGTCCTTCTAGCTATTTCACGTATGAGTATCCAGTGTCGATCTGCTCAGCGAGTACTGTGAAGAAAGCTTTTGACTCAGATTGTTTATAATCACAGCCGAATCTCGCTAGAGGGAGCTAGTAGACTCTCAAGTAATCCATCCCTAATAATAGGACGACGTACTAGGCACACCGCTCGCATCGCAACATACAACTCCCGTCGCACTCGACTAGGAGTAGCGAGGAGAATACAGCAGGGGAAAAAGTCCAGTCTTCACAAAACGACCGGAATCTTCGTATTGACGGTTATTTCCTTATGCTATACCTCGTAGCGCTTTAAGCCTTGCAGGTCTTCTGACTCACCTCATACAGCCACCCCTTCCCACACCGCTTAGCACGATGCAGTGGTTATGGTGGTTGCTTTGCGAGGTTCACAGCAGCGGGACTGTTCAGGAGTTTCACCTGATTCCCTTTTAAGCCGTAAGGACTCTGTAACCCTACTCGAGAGATCTAGCGGAGTCCTCTTAGCACAAAGCCACCACAAAGGTACAATAACTTTCCGAAATATCAAGACCTCCCCCCCTCCACCGCACCCATCCGACACATACCCATCGAGAGAAGCTGTGGTATCTATATTTTTTTGTACCTTTGCACCACGTTTTGCCCCGAGAGGATTGTTGCTATTGGCGACAAGTTCAGACGAGGGGGAGCCGCTAGCTCAGTTGGTAGAGCACAACACTTTTAATGTTGGGGTCATGGGTTCGAGCCCCATGCGGCTCACGAAGACCCAAGGTCTCAAGACAGAGAAACACAACCATGCACAGCAAGTCTCCTAGCCACTAGGGGGCTTTTTTCGTACCCCTACCCGAAGCGAGTCAAGAGACACGAGCGCACCACAAGCAAGACGATTCGTCAAGAAGCTATATCCTAGCATTTTAAAAATGTTTGAGTGGCGTCACCCGACCACTCACTTCTTCAGTCCGAGCTATACGACAAAGGTGAAGGGAGCACTTTTTATATTCCTATAGAAGAGGTACATTTGTAGCGCAAGCAAAAGTCTAAACAAAACGATTAGAAGCCCCTCCTTATGACGAGACGAAAAAGGATAACGCTGTTGGTCATCGGAGCTACGGCTCTGGTGATGCTACTCTGCGGACTATGGCTATGGCGCTCTATGCGCACGAGCAATCCGTGGGGTGCTCAGACTATTGGCGACATAGCCACACCCGCAGGCTACACCCGTGTGGAGGCTCCCGCGGGGAGCTACACGGCTTATCTACGCGCCCTACCCTTGAAGCCACGCGGTGCTAGGGTGCAGCTATACACGGGGGGCGATGCGCGCTTGCAGTTTCTCTCCACAGCGGTGATCGACCAGGATATCCTCAGCAACGATGAGCAGTGTGCCGATGTGACTATGCGTCTGCGGGCTGAGTACCTTTGGCAGAAGGGACGCTACCGAGAGATTAGCTTTCGCAATGTCCATGGCAAGACGATGCACTACTCTGGCGGAGCGTCTCGTAGCGCCTTCGAGCGTTATATGCGAAGCGTCTATGGTGCTTGCAGTACCTTCTCGCTCTATCAAGAGACCACCCCCCGTGCTATCCAAGATGTGATGCCAGGCGATGTGCTCGTCTACCCAGCACGTGCAGGACGCAAGTACGGCCATGCCGTTATGGTGGTCGATGTGGCACGGAGCAGATCGGGCAAAGTGGCGATCATGTGCCTCGAGGGCAATACCCCCGCTCGTGAGAAGCACCTCGTGCGCAATCCCAACCCACTGCGTAACCCGTGGTTTATACTCAATGAGGGAGACGAAGCGATACAGATCTCAGTCTTCCGCTTTAACAAAGACGAACTCAGACATTACTAACTCCATTATAATATGAGACGAACCCTCTTACTCCTCACCCTACTCCTCAGCAGCCTCCTCACCCTCTCAGCTCAGACCTATATCTATAGCGGAGATAAGCGGTACGACTACGACTCACAGGTCATCGCCACGTGGGATGGCACCCGCCTCTACAGCGGGGACAAGCGATACGACTACAATTCACGAGTCATCGCCACCTGGGACGGCACACGCCTCTACAGTGGCGATAAGCGATACGACTACGACTCACAGGTCATCGCCACGTGGGACGGCATCCGCCTCTACAGCGGGGACAAGCGATACGACTACAATTCACGAGTCATCGCCACCTGGGACGGCACCTGCGTCTATAGTGGCGACAAGCGATACGACTACGACTCACGGGTCATCGCCACGTGGGACGGGCCTCGCATCTACAGCGGCGACAAGCGGTACGACTATGACTCCCGCGTCCGCTACACCATCGAGGGGCACCTTCCCGTTGCCGTTGCCATCTACCTCATCTTGTGATCCTTTTGGAGAGAGCAACAGGCTCACCTCTCGAAAGAAATAACTACATTTGTAACAACAAACCAGCAACTCATTCAATACGATGAAACGAATCATGGCTCTACTGCTAAGCCTCCTCTGCTTAGCCACTACACTGTCCGCTCAGGTGCAGGACACGATAGACCTCTCTACGCAAGACTTGCCCACCTTGGAGCGAACGTTTGACACATTCTCACCCGACCTCCAGGATGCCCTAGAGACTATCATGCCTAACCCTGAGAATCAGACAGCATTCCTTGAGAACGTCCAGAAGGCACTCCAGAGCGAGCCAAACAATGGTGTCGCTTGGGCTTACGTCGCCACCATCTACCGTATGCAGGACAAGCCCGAGCAAGCGCTAGAGGCTGCCACCAAGGCAATCACCCTCCTACAGGCGAAGCCCGCACGTAGAGCTATGGTCTACAGCCTTCGCTCCGACATCTACTCCGACCTTGAGGACGCTGTCAAGGCGCTTATGGACCTACACTCTGCTATCAAGGATGCTCCCGACACGCCTGCTCTATACTTAAAGCGCGGTGGTCTCTATATGAATATGGAGCAGTACGAACTCGCAGAGGTGGACCTGCGTAAGTTTATTTCGCTAGCTCCTAAAGACGCAACTGGCTATACTGGATTGGCTGCGATTGCGATGCTACAAGAGAGGTATGAGGATGCCATACGGAACCTAAATGAAGCTGTCAAGCTCGAACCTAACGAAGGCTTTCTCTACTATCTGAGAGCTGGTAGCAACGTCAAGCTAGAGCACTACGATGAGGCGATGGATGACATTATCTATACCATTGCAAACAGCCTTGCAGACGAAGACACCTATTCCCTATTCAATCAAATCGCAGCTCAGGCAATGCCTACTCTCGAAGCTAAGCTCAAGGCTGTGGAGTCCGTGAGCAAAACGGGAGAGTACCTCTTCCTTATCGGCATGGCTCATCAAAACATCGGAGATAACAAAGGTGCGCTGGAGTACTACCTGCAAGTTACAGAGAGACAAGAACTAACCGATTTCGTAGCCAGCCACATAGCGACTGCCTATCAGATGATAGGCGACTACAGCTCTGCACTCAAGTATATCGACGAGGCTATCTCGCTAGACCCTACGGACCACACCTACATTTACAGCAAGGCACAGATGCTCTTTGAGGATGGCAATCTACGAAGAGCCCTCGCAGAGTCGAATAAATATGTCTCCCTTGTACCTGACGACCTTGATGGCTACTATCAGCGTGCTCAGATCAAGAGTAAGCTCCAGGACCTCCAGGGGGCCATCGATGACTACTCCAAGGCCATCGAGCTAAGCGACACATTCTTATGGGCTTACCTCAAGCGAGCTGACCGCTACACAGCATTGGGACGCAAGGATGCCGCCACGGCCGACTATCGCAAGGTGATAGATATCCTACAGGAGCACGATGCGACAGACATCACCATGGCGTATGCTTACCAGTCTCTAGGTGAGCAGGAGCAAGCCCTCGCGACCATCGCTAAGTGTATTGAGGAGGATCCAGACAGTGCCGACCTCTACTACAGCATCTCAGGAGTCTATGGTCGAATGGGCAATACGGAGCAAGCACTGGACAACCTACGCATCGCCTTCGAAAAGGGTTACAACAGCTTTTCATTCATCGAGCAGGACGACGACCTCGCTGCTCTACGAGACAACCCGCAGTACAAAACACTCGTGCAGCAGTACAAGGAGAAGCTCGGCTACAAGATGCCCCAATAATAAGCGCCCCAGACACAATCGCATAGCCACGTGGAGAGTCACAAGTCTCTCCACGTGGCTTTCTTCTGTTCTTCGGTAACCATGCTACAGACACGCACTACACGCTCCTGCACAACCGCAAGGCTATCGTTGCCTTCCTCAACGAAGAGCTAGAGCTATCCTAGCCAGGGTTGACGAATTATAATTACTCTGTCAGGAGCGACACATAGCGACAAGCGAGGAATAGATGAACTCATTAAATGAAACTGTTGCAAAAGTCAACAGTCTCATAATGTGCCCCCCTGCACTCTAATCTCTAATTAACGGGGAATATCGTCCGATTCCCTCCTTTCTCGAATATCCACGTGGAGAATCTCAAATCTCCACGTGGATATTTTTTATTTTCCACGTGGGCGTCATTCATTTCCTCCGAAGTTTCATTTGATTCCTCCGAAGAATTTTTTCTTCCCCACGTGGAAAATAAAAATTCTCCACCTGGATATTTCGAAATATCCACGTGGAAATCCGTTTTCCCCGACGCAGCCCCGTATCAATATGTAGTCGGGTCTAAATTATGATGAAACTGTTGACTTTTGCAACAGTCCCATCATAATTGCTCTGTCAGGAGCTACACATAGCGACCAGCGATGAATAGGTGAGTTCATTATATATAATGCGTCAGCCCTGGGGTGGGAGCGATTCGTCCCATGAGAATGGGACGTCGTTTGAGCCGTTTTTTAGCGATTAGTACCTACTACTGGGTAGGGATGCGGGGGCGATCCCTTGGCAAAGAGGTATAACTTTGCGGTGCAATAGATCCATACAAGCTCTAATCCCTGCAACAACTGATGGCTAAGGCTCAGCATAACGCATATATCAAGCAGATGCACCGCTACGATGCACTCATGACGGGACGCTCCTGGTGGGGGCATCTCTTTATGAATGGGCTCTGGCAGGTGGATCAGCTAGAGATGGCGGCAGAGGTCTTGTCTATGATCCCCGATGACTTTGCGGGGCGACTACTAGATGTGCCGGTGGGGACTGCGGTCTTCACCTGCGACAAGTACAAGCAGCTTGCCAAGGCTCAGATCACTGCGCTGGACTACTCCGAGAAGATGCTCGAGATGGCCGCCCACCGCTTTGAGGTGGAGGGGGTGACCAATGTATCGCTCGTGCAGGGCGATGTGGGGGCGATGCCCTTTGCCGATGGGGAGTTTGACTATCTGCTCACGATGAGTGGCTTACAAGCTTTTCCCGACAAGGAGCGAGCCCTCCGTGAGATGCACCGTGTGCTGAAGCTGGGAGGGCGATTGTGTGGATGCTTTTACGTACGTGGGGAGCACCGCGTGGGCGACTGGATAGCTCGCCATATATTGGAGCGCAAGGGGTACTACTGCCCGCCACACTACACAGCGGCGGAGGCGGTGGCAGTTCTTCGGGACCTCTTTGGGGAGCGTATCTCCGTGCGTCAGTACCACGCTATGCTCATCTGCTCAGTAATCAAAGATAGGTAAGCAAACGAACTATGAATAGTCCGACACCAGATATACAGAAGCGTATACAGGAGGGTGCCTTACGGCTCTTCTCTCAGCATGGCTACATAGGCACCTCGATGCGTATGGTGGCCAAGGAGGCTTACGCCTCGCTGGGCAGTATATACTACTATTATGAGGACAAGGAGGCACTCTTTCGCTCGCTCGTAGAGCCTGCGATCAAGGGGCTAGAGGCATTTTACGCCTTACCGCCTGAGGATCAGGACATGGAGATGGATATGCTGGACCCCGAGGAGCGTAAGCGGAGGGGCTACTCGAAGGCACCCTTCTACCAGTACATCATTAACCATGCGGAGGCTCTGCGACTGGTCTTCTTCGCCAGTGCAGGCTCCTATCTGGATCACTACGAGGATCGACTCAATCAGCTGAGCAACGAGGCGACCATCCGCTACTTCGAGCGGTATCGAGAGCTGCATCCCGACTGGAAAGCCGAGGTCGATCCTTCCTTCATCGATATTTACTCAGCCTTTATCACGGCAACCATCAAAACTATACTACAGCGGTCCGACACCAGTCCAGAGGAGCTGGCACGGTTCTGTCGGTGCCACGAGAAGTTTAGCTTCGGCGGTTGGCGAGCACTCTTAGGGGTCTAGTGAAACAGTTCACTAGCCCCCTTTTTTGAACGTATAGCGAAAGACGTTCAGTTCCCCCTCTTCCCAATAAGCAAATCAACTAACTAATCAATGAGACGATACAGACTACTATTACTAATCATGCTACTCTCCCTCAGCGCAGCAGTAGCTCAGGAGTACCACTACCGTGGCAACGTACTCGATGATGCGACGGGCGAACCCCTCATCGGTGCCAATGTCTATGCCGAGCCAAAAGGTGCTGGAGCCGTCACCGATGCCGAGGGGCACTGGGAGCTCACCTCCAAGCAGCGGGTCAAGAGACTCGTCGTGAGCTACGTGGGCTACAAGAGCAAGCGCATCACATCCCCACGGCAAGATGGCAAGCCGATCAGCGTGAGACTAGAGGTCGACGAGACGACGCTAGGCAGTGTCGTCGTCGTTGCCAAGCGTCAGGAGCGCGCGCTGCGTGAGTCCGCTATGCCTATCTCGGTCATCTCTATGCGACAGCTACAAGGCACCGCCTCCTCAATAGACGAGGTGCTATCTCGCACTACTGGCGTGACGCTGCGCAATACGGGCGGACTAGGGAGTGCCTCGCGCATCTCGCTACGTGGACTAGAGGGCAAGCGGATGGGCATCTACATTGACGAGACACCCTTTGGCGAGATGAGCGACTTCATCTCGATCAATGATATCCCGACCGATATGATCGAGCGGGTGGAGGTCTACAAGGGAATCGTACCCTACAAGTTTGGCGGCTCAGCTATGGGCGGAGCGGTGAATGTAGTGATCAAGGAGTACCCGCCGAAGTACTTTGACGCTTCGTATGAGGTGGGGTCGTACAATTCGCACATGCTCTCGACAGTCTTCAAGCGCACACTAGAGGATGCGGGCGTGCAGCTAGGAGTTGGCGGTACGCTCGCCTACTCGGACAACAACTACAAGATGGAGCTGCCACAATACAAGGATCGGATCGTGAGGCGCGACCACGATCAGTTTCGGAAAGCGATCCTAGGCGGTAGCCTCAAGGCGACGAAGTGGTGGTTTGACGAGATCAAGCTAGAGTGCGCTGGGACCTACATTCGCAGAGAGATACAGGGCTTCGAGTGGGACGTACGAGAAGCTTTTACCCTCTCCAAGGGCTTGGCTCTGGAGAGTACCTTCAAGCGTGCAGACTTCTTCCTCCCAGGGCTCGATCTAGACGCATCGGTCGGGGTGGTCTTCGGGCAGAATGGACTGACCGACAAGGCTGCGCATCGCTACGACTGGGATGGCAAGGAGTACCCCGCGGGCTCCTCTTATGGGGGCGAGCTATCGAGCATACCTACCGATGGGATCAATCGGACGATCAATCTGGTGGACAAGCTCAACCTAAACTATACGCTAGACCGCCATCAGGCTTTCAATCTCAACCTGTGCCACACCTACGCTTATCGCAATCCTACGGACACGCTTATGGATCGAGCTTTGGGCTATAAGGCGAACTTCAAGAGCCGTATGAACAGCCTCACGGCGGGAGCTTCCTACGACCTCACGCTCCTTGATGATCGGCTTCAGAATGCGGTCACCGCAAAGTACTACAACTACCGCTCTCGCTCTAAGGTCATCGGAACAATCAGTATGGGCGACCTCAAGGATGTGGAGACTAACCGACACTTCTTCGGCTGGAGCGAAGCTATCCGCTACCGCTTCACGCCAGACTTCCTGATCAAGGCTTCCTATGCAGACGAGGTGCGCATACCTACGAGTGAGGAGTTGCTAGGCAATGGCTACTCGATCAGTGCCTCGACCGACCTGCGCCCCGAGCATAGCCGTGGGGGCAACGTTGGCTTAGTCTATCGCAACTTCTCGCCCACGTCGGGGCAGTTGATCGAGGCTGAGGTCAATGCTTTCGGCTCTTACGTCACCGATATGATCCGCTTCATGCCAGGGATTATCCCCTCCATGAGTTGCTATCAGAACTTCGGGAGCATCCGCACGTGGGGCGTAGAGGGCGAGGTGAAGTGGGATGCCCTTCCCTGGCTCTACCTCTATGGCAATGCAACCTACCAAGACCTCAGAGACACGCGCCGACTGATTCCCTCGACGAATGTCGCTAACCCAACTTACCTCAAGCGTATGCCCAACATCCCCTACTTCCTAGCCAATGCGGGCTTGGAGCTACACAAGGAGAACCTCTTCGGCGGAGAGGGCTACAACAGCCGTCTGATGCTCGACGCCTCTTATGTGCATCAGTACTACTACGACTTCGAGGTGAGCCAGTACCAAGAGCGCAAGATCCCGACTGCACTGCGCCTAGACTTAGGACTAGAGCAGAGCCTGCGCAATAATCAGTGGACCATTACCTTCAAGGTCAAGAACCTGACCAACCAGCGTCAGATGTCGGAGCTAAACCGTCCGTTACCGGGCATTAACTTCTCGGTAAAGCTGCGATACCTCTTCAGATGACAACTATCAGACTGTTGCATAAAGGCGAATCGCTGTGTTGCTTTCGGGATTCGGCTTCGGTCACATACGGAGGTATGCTCCCTTCAGACCTCACCCTCAGCGCCTTGCGCTTCATCCTTTCTGCAAAGTCAAGACAATCTTGCAAGCAAGATTGTGAGACTGTTGACTTTTCCAACAGTCTCACTATATATTCACCAATTCAAATAACAGATTTCACTATGAACAGATTCAACAAACTAACCATCAGGCTCACCCTTATCGCTGTCCTTCTACTAGGGCTAGTGCTCACTAGCTGTGACAAGGAGCCTAAGCCGACACCCCAGACGGGTAGTGAGCGGATTCTCTTCTCCACCTCAATAATGAATGCGGACGGAGCCTCAGGCAATGGATACCTGCAGGCTATCGGCTCTATCGAGGCGAAGAAGTACGACAACAGCCGTGGCGTGCCAGTCGGCTTCGGCACGGAGCCTATCTACTGCGGAGATCATCTCTACGTCCTACCCGACTATATGGGTATGGGCAAGACTGAGCTCGTCTACTACACCGTAAGCAAGGAGTTGCAGTTCACCAAGCGTGGCGCTATGGAGCTCCCAGGAGGAGCTGGTGCCTGCAATGTGGTCGAGGTCTCTCCTGAGAAGGCTTACATCAGCTTCCAAAACATCGGACAGGTCTGGGCGTTTAACCCCAAGACGATGACCAAGACGGCCGTGATAGACCTCAACCAGTACAAGCACGCTGATACCAATGTGATGCCTGGTGCTATGGCAGTACGCGACGGCAAGCTCTACGTAGGGCTCTGCCAGTTGGACTCCAAGTGGATGCCACTACACAAGGAGGTCGAGCTGGCGCTCATAGACATCGCAACGGACAAGGTGGAGAAGAAGATTTCCTCCTCCACCTCGGGGCTCTCTGTCGCTACCCGTCCTATCGTGGCTAACTCGATCTTCCTCGATGACAAGGGCGATCTGTACATACTCTGCATGGGGAGCTTTGGCTTCAATCCTGAGTTCCCTGGAGGTATCGTTCGCATCAAGAAGGGTGAGACCGAGATCGACCCCTCATGGTCTATGAATCTCTCGGAGATCAACATAGAGGTCAAGGGCGTCCTACCCCAGACGACCAAGCTCCCCGCCAACTACATCGGATCGATGCGCTACGTCTCTGGCTCTAAGGCGGTCGCCATAATGGGCATCTATGCGCTCGACCCCACGAGCAAGAACCCCTACACAGCCCTCTACTGTATTCCTACGGTCATCGACCTAGAGCAGCGTACCATCCAGCAGATCGAGGGTGTCCCAGTGTCCAATCCTCACGCAGTTGCCCTCGGGCGGTACAACGATCAGATCATGATCGGCTCGGCAGGCAAGGAGCGTAGCGGATTTTACTCCTACGATCCTAAGACTGGCGCCGTCTCCGACGGACCCGTCCTAGAGGTAGAGGGCAATCCTGTCTCCTTCTACCAGATGAAATAGTTTAAAGGTCTATAAAACCCCAAAAGGCGGGTCGCTGAGAGAGCGATCCGCCTTTTTCTATGGTTTGGTGTTTGAGTAGAAAGACTACTCGGAGGTGAGCTTTACCTAGCGAGGCTAAGAGGCGCGCCTACCCCTTGGTAGCTGCCTGTACGACGTTGAGCACGTAGTCGCCTAGCTGCTCGTAGTAGCCTACGAGGTCCATATAGCTCACGGACTCGGGGTAGTCGTACTTCTGCGTACGGACGTTATCCATATTTTGAGCTTTCAGCAAGGTACGCAGGTCGTTTAGCTGCTTCTCTAGTGTGTAGCTCTCACGAGCGTCAGCCTCCGTGAGCTTGTCACGACGGAGGAGTTCGGCCATCTTGAGTGCAGTCTCTGTGGCTATCATATGGATTTGGAGGAGGTTATTGCGCACCGTATCAGAGTAACTCTTACCAAGCTGGTGGTAGCGATTTATCTCGCGGGCAATTCCCACGGCAGCATCGGCGACGCTCTCTATCTCGGTCGCTACGCGGTAGTAGACGAGTATGTCGCTCTGTGACTCCTTGCCTAGCTCCGTATGTGAGATCTTGTTGAGGTAGTCGGCTATCTCGACCTCTACGGCATCGGAGATGTCCTCCTCCTGCTCGCACTTGTTGTAGAGCTTCTTGAGCTCGAGGGGGTTGTCCGTCTTGAGCATCCCCTCACAGTAAGACATCATCTGCGATACTCGGCTGGCGTACTCGGCTAGCTCTTGCTGCACTTGTAGCAGACCGATCTCACCCGTTGGTAGGATACCAGCACGTATGTAGCGTAGGTGTGTCTGCTCTGTGTCACCCTTCTTAGACTTCTTCATTGGGATAGCTCGCTGGCAAATCTTGACATAGACAGGTACGAACCAGATCATGACAAAGGCGTTCAGTATGTTGAAGGTGGTGTGGAAGAGCGAGAGACCGATGGAGACCGTAGCTGCAAGGGACATAATCTGAGCCTGTATCGCTGCAAGCGATGGATCGGCGAGTATATCTGTCGAGGAGATGGCACTCATACTTGCAGGGTCATAGACCTGACTGAGACGAGAGGTGTACTCATATAGCTCGCGTGGATCACCTACCCCCATATTCATCAGCCAGTTGGCGATCATATTGGTAAAGGGGTAGAAGAAGATTAGGACGAGTAGCACACCGAAGACGTTGAATAGCAGGTGTGAGAGTGCAGCTCGCTTCGCATTGACATTAGCTCCGAGGGCTGCCAGGTTTGCAGTGATGGTTGTACCGATGTTTTCGCCTAGAATCATTGCCGTAGCAATCTCGAAGGGTATCCACCCTTTTGAACACATGATGAGCGTAATCGCTACCGTAGCACTGGAGGACTGCACCAGTAGCGTCATAATCGTACCTATCAGGAGGAAGATCAGAATGGACAGAAAGCCCATATCGGTGTAGCTCTGAAGGAAGGCGAGTGCCTCGGGGTGGCTCTGGAGGTCTGGCATGGAGTCCTTGAGGAACTGCAACCCGAGGAAGAGTAGCGAGAAGCCTATCAGGAACTCTCCGAGCGAGTTGAGTTGCTCCCGCTTTGTATAGATAAGCGGTATAGAGACGGCAAAGAGCGGTATGGCGAAGGTCGATATGTCTATCTTAAATCCGAAGAGGGTGATGACCCAAGCGGTGACGGTCGTACCGATGTTGGCACCCATAATGACCGATATAGCCTGCCCGAGCTGGAGGAGTCCCGCATTGACAAAGCTGACGACCATCAGTGTCGTAGCACTCGAAGACTGCACCAAGGCTGTCACGAAGACACCCGTGAGAAGACCTAAGACGCGACGAGAGGTCATCGCTGAGAGTATCTGACGCATCCTATCGCCCGCCGCCTTTTGGATGCCCTCGCTCATGATTTTCATGCCGAAGAGAAAGAGTCCTAGCGAGCCTAGTAGATAGATAAAGTCAAACAGAGTAAACGTCATGAGTATATCGTTGCTTGTATATCATTATCGTGCGAAAGCTCCCCGAGCCTGAGCTACAGCCCAGCCAGAGACCAATATTCGTACCGCATTCCAAGGCGACTGAGCGACATCGTGTGATCGATTATAGTCTCTTGGTGATAGCTATTTCGTAACTTCGCAACGCAAAGGTAGCGATTTTGGACTGCTTAGCCTAACCTTTTCTACTAAATCATCTCAATTTCCCTCGACTATTTATGGAGAATCTATCGATATACTGTACTAATCTCGACGAATATCTCAGCGTCCCCCCTGGGGCAACACTCTACCAAATCGCACAGAGCTATCGTACGACACTTGGCTTCGAGCCAGTCAATGCACGGGTCAACAATCTCACCGTGGCACTCGACTGGAGGCTCCGCGAATCCTGTCAGGTGGAGTTCGTCGGGCTCACCGAGGAGAGTGGCCGGCACACCTATCTGCGCTCTCTCTGCCTCCTCTTTGCCAAAGCACTCCACGACGAGCTGCCTCACTATCACCTGAGCGTACGTCACTCTCTCTCGGGAGGCTACTTTAGCGTGGTCAAGTGTGGCGACAAGGGCATTACTGATGAGCAGCTCACCCTCGTCAAGCGACGCATAGACCATCTCATAGCTGCCGACCTACCCTTCGAGCGTCGCACCGTGCCAGCCGAAGAGGCGGTGCAGATTTTTACCGCTATGGGAGAGATGGACAAGGTGGATCTCATCACCTCCAGCGGTCAGCCCTACGTCACTTATCACTATCTCGATGGCTACCCAGACAACTACTACGGCTCGCTGCTTCTCTCCACAGGACAAGTCCAGCTCTACGACCTCGTACCCTATCTCGGAGGCGTACTAATCCGTGTACCTTCGATAGTCAAGCCGACAGAGCTAGCACCCTTCGAGCCACAGCAGCCGATGCGTGAGGTCTTTGACAAGCAGTCTCGTCTGCTCGACCTGCTCGATGTAAGTTATGTGGGTAGTCTCAACAAAGCAATCGGAACGGGACACTTCTCCGAAATCGTGCAGGTCGCCGAGGCTGCACAGGAGAAGGAGATAGCCGCCATCGCCACAGAGATAGCCGAGGCTTACCAGAAGGGCGTGCGCATCGTACTGGTCGCAGGTCCCTCCTCATCGGGCAAGACCACCTTTACCAAGCGACTACGCCTGCAGCTTATGGCGAACTACCTTCGCCCTCACCAGATATCGCTCGACAACTACTTCGTAGCTCGTGAGTTGACCCCCTTGGATGACGATGGGGAGTACGACTATGAGCATATCGAGGCACTAGACCTAGAGCTCTTTGCCAGTGATTTGCGTCGACTACTAGCGGGCGAGCTGGTTGACATGCCTATCTTTGATTTTACCCAAGGGACAAGAGTCTATCAGAAGGAGCTCCTACAGCTTGGTGAGGGCGACCTACTCCTCATCGAGGGTATTCATGCACTCAATCCGCTACTCATCCCCGAGGACCTACAGCATCTCACCTACAATATTTACATCAGTGCTCTAACCGCCATCGGCCTGGATGCACACAACCGCATCCCTAGCACCGATATACGTCTCCTCAGACGTATGGTACGTGACCATAATTATAGAGGCTACTCAGCTATCGACACCATCAGTCGCTGGCACAGCGTGCGTGCTGGTGAGGAGCGATGGATCTTCCCCTATCAGCAGAGAGCCAACGTCCTCTTCAACAGTGCCCTCATGTACGAGGTCGCTGTCCTCAAGACGCTTGCCGAGCGTATCCTCTACCAAGTTCCCGCCTGTGTACAGGAGTACAGCGAGGCGCGTCGCCTACTTCGCTTCCTAGAGCATGTACGCCCCGCCCCCTTTGACGAGGTACCATCGACCTCCCTCCTACGTGAGTTCGTCGGAGGTAGTTCATTTCACTATTGACCACAGCTATGAGTAAGAAAAAGAGCAAAGCACCCTCCACGGGTGGCATCGTCTACAGCACCGCCCCCGACTGGACACCACAAGATGAGCGTGTCGAGACAGAGACCCTCCCGGCCGCACAGCAACGACTACGCATCGAGTACTCACGAGCTGGTAGAGGGGGTAAGGAGGCACTAATCATCAGAGGCTTCGTCGGCTCTGACGACGACCTCTCAGACCTCGCCCGACAGCTCAAACAGTCGCTCGGCTGTGGTGGCTCCACACGTGATGGAGAGATATTAATCCAGCAAAACAATAAGGAGAAGCTCATCGAGCTCCTTCAGTCCAAAGGGTACAAAGACACGAAGTAAAGCTTCCCCCATCCTGCTATGTCTATCGAGAAAACCTCTATCCTAGAAATGCAGCGTCTCACCACCGAGGAGTATCACACGGCGCCCAAGGTGCCACTCACCATCCTCCTCGACAATGTGCGCAGTATGCATAATGTCGGCTCTATCTTTCGTACGGCAGACGCCTTTCGCCTCGAGGAGCTTATTCTCGTCGGCATCACAGGCTGTCCACCGCACCCGCTCATTCACAAGACAGCCATCGGTGCCGAGGAGGCGGTGCCGTGGCGACACCTAGGCTCCGCTATCGAGCTACTAGAGTACTACCGACAGGAGGGACGCACCATCCTCGCCCTCGAGCAGACGCATCAGAGCATAACCCTTGGCAACCAGCCTCCGCTAGACGACCGTGGTGCTGTACTGATTGTAGGCAACGAGGTGCATGGGGTCTCCGACGAAGTCATTCAGTATGCCGATTACTGTCTGGAGATACCTCAGTACGGCACCAAGCATTCGCTCAATGTGAGCGTCGCTACTGGCATAGCTATCTACGACCTCTGCACACCTTATCTTGAGACGCACCACAGCTTAGATTAGCTGTCACTACCCTTCTGAAACTATCGATGATGAAGGCTGTCAATTGACAAGCTCTTAAAGCTAAATTTGTATCTTTGCAACCATCTAGTCGTCTGATCCGATAGTAAGCTAGTCTTGGCTAGTCTCGATGAAGGCTGTCGGCACTCTAACCAGGATACTATATAGTATAGTGTATGAACCCAGTACGAAGACGTCGTAAGCTCTTTTGGACTCTCATCCTAGTGCCTCTGGCATTGATCCTGCTTCTCATAGGGGCGGCCTACTTGCCTAGTGTGCAGCGCTGGGCAGTCGGACGACTGGTCCAGACACTCGAGGAGCAGACGGGCTGGGAGATTAGCGTAGAGGAGATGCGAATTAGCTTCCCTCTGAGACTTCGTGTCAACAAGCTTCTGGCGACAGAGGGTGCTGACACGGTTCTTTGGGTCAGTGAACTTCATACCAGTTTGCCACTTGTACCACTACTCAACAAGCGACTAGAGGCTCCCCGTCTGGAGCTGAGCGATGCGCTGGTGGCGATGCCTCTGGATAGTCTCAACCGTAGTCGTATCGATGCTCGTCTGGGGCGTATGGAGGCGGGACATGTGCAGGTGGACTTGAGCTCGATGGATATAGATATTGCGGCGGTCTCTCTAGCGGATGGCTTCTTTGCTTATACGCAGGTCGACACGACCGAAACTAGCGAGCCGGGACCTCCTATTAGCATTGATGTGAATCGGATTGACCTGACCCGCTTTTCTAGCTATATACATCTTTACCCCTCGGGCATTCATACGGATGCGCAGATTAATAGTGGTTCCGTAGATAGATTGCTGGTCGAGATACCCGACTTTAACCTACTGATTGAGCGGGTCAATATGGATCTCGCTCGGGCGACATACGCCAGAGACACCGCTCATGTGGAGCTTCCCTATGTAGACTATAATCATATGTCCTACCACGATGCGCTGGTAGATCTGGAGGACCTTTACATCGATAGTCATGGCGTGCTGAAAATGGATATCAACCAGCTAGCCATAAAGGAGCAGAGCGGTGCTCAGGTAGATAAGTTTGAGGGTTACTTTGAGCTGGCAGATAATGTGGTGAACATGCGCAACTTCGCCTTAGCAACCCCTCAGAGCCAGCTCTCGGGCGACTTAATCTTGCCCTTATCTCTCTTCCAAAAAGATCGAAAAGCACTAGTCACCGCTGATCTCAAGGGTACTCTGGCACCGCAGGATATCTACTACTACACACGCATTAGCCTCGATAGCATGCTCTACCGCACGAGCGACTACAAGCATCTGGCTGACGTGCCGCTCACGATAGACCTACGCTCACGAGGGTCACTCTCTTCACTGGACATATACAACCTAGAGCTACAGCAGGAAGGCTTCTTCACTCTATCTGCCACTGGTCATGCGACCGATCCGCTTGATGAGCAGCGACGTGTCGTCTCACTACAAGGCTCCGTACAGACCGGTCCTGCAGCCAAGCTACTCCTCGCCTTGGCAGGACTGAAGGAAGGCTCATCCTCTGTGACCCTTCCCGCTCGAATGAACTTAGACCTCGACGGCTCACTCCACGGAGAGCAGGTTAAAGCTGACCTACAGCTAGGCACCCCTAGAGGGTCGCTCACACTGCAGGGAGCATACGCGCTCCGACAGCAACGCTACAAAGTAGACGGAGAGCTACGCGGTCTTGACTTAGGACAGTTTATCCCGCAAGACTCCATCGGCATAGTCTCAGGCACCATCAAAGCGGATGGACAGGGCTTCTCCCTAAGCGACCAGCATCTGAAGGGGCTACTAGCAGTCTCTCTAGACGAGGTGAACTACAACGCCTATAAGCTACGCGGTCTCTCTCTCAGCGGATCGCTACAAGGAGGTGCTCTATCGGCTACTTTGAAAGCAGACGACCCCTCGGCTCAGCTATCCGGGACGATAGAGGGAGACCTTTTAACTGCAGGAGGTCGTCCGACCATCGGAGGAAAAGCGGACCTCAATGTGTCTCATCTAGACTTGCAAGCTCTCGGCTTAAGCGACAGCATCCTAGAGGGGCGTGTGAGACTGACGGCCGACTTCTACAGTGACTTCGCCGAGACGCATCTACTTGATGGACAGCTGACGGGACTACACCTAGCGATGGGTGCGCAGGAGATGGAGAGTGAGCAGATCAATCTTCATCTAGCAAGCGATACAACGCAAGTCACAGCTCAGCTCTCTGGAGAGGATATAGACTTGCGTGTGGCAACGCAGGAAGGGTTAGGTTCGCTCTTGACCTCCATCACGGGTGTATCCAAGTGGGCTGGTAGTTATCACTTTGATACTCCTAGCCTGACCGCATACAGCGACCTCATGGCAGTTCTCCCCAATGCTCATGTCTCGCTACATATGGGCACAGAGCATCCACTTCAGACTCTGTTAGAGCAGTACAACATCTCCTTAGAAGCACTTGACGCCGACCTACTCACTAGTCCAGACTTGGGGATTAATGGACGTATCCAGCTACATCAGTTGCAGTACGATACGCTCCAATGCGACGAAGCTTTGCTCCAGCTAACAACGCTCTCGCCGAGCCGTCCAATTCTCTTCGACCACCTAACCCATGTGAGCCAGATGCTACCCTCTGAGTCGATGCGTCCACTCCTGCTATCCAATCTCTCCAGCCAGTTTAGCTCAGACAGACAGGACAAGTACTACAACCACCCCTTACTGCAGGTAGATCTCACGCTAGAGGGCGACCGACGAGAGCACCAGCCCCCTTACAAAATCATCGGTTCGGCGCAGACTGACCTTGTGGCGATGAACCTTGACCTAGACTGGCTACGGGACCACGAGCTTTACTACAGCTTAGGGGCTAGTGGCTACTACAACGCTCACGGCTTTGGCATCAGTCTATCTAACAAAGATATCTACCTGGCGGGCGAACAACTGCGAGCCAATGAGGACAACGCGCTCTTTTACTTTCACAAGGACAACCAGATTTTTGCAAATCTAGAGCTAACGAACCCTCGAGGCACCAAGATTTCACTACATAGTGATCTGGACGAGCCAAGTAACGTACAGAGTCTCCTCTGCAATGTCCAGCGTCTGGAGCTGAGTGACCTATCCCGAGTCTTGCACCTTCCTCGTATGAGTGGACGCACCTTTATGGACGTACGTATCGAGCGAGTGGATGACCAGTACCGTGCTACGGGCGATCTCTCGGTCAATGAAATGACTTATATGGATGGTAGCTTGGGCAACGTGAGTGTCGCCTTCTTCTACGAGCCTCGTGACAATGCCTCGCACTATGTCACGGCACAGGTCAGTAGCAATGGAAATCTAGCCCTCACAGCCGACGGTATCTACCATAGTCGTGAGCAGAAAGAGGCTCTCGATATGAAAGCTACGTTTGAGTCTTTCCCCTTGAGACTTGCCAACCCCTTCCTAGGAGGCAATCTAATCTCACTAGAGGGAACACTCGATGGGTCACTCGCCATAACGGGTACGCCTAAGAACCCACTCCTCAATGGTCGTCCTCATATTACCGATGGTTCGATAGCACTCGCCCTCACAGGCAATAAGTACAACCTCGACAGCCGACCGCTTCCCATTAGTCAGAGTCGCCTGACACTAGAGGACTACCAGTTGACCCTCCAGGGTAAAGAGACATCGCTCTACCTAGATGGATGGATCTCACTCTTCGGGCCCGAGGCTCTCAAGAGTGACCTACGCCTCTACGCCGACCACGCACAGGTGATCGACAGCAAGTATCACAACAAGCAGTCTATCTATGGTCGTGCTATACTCTCTGCCGACCTGCGCCTACAAGGCTATCTCACAGCACCTCAGCTACGAGGCTCAGTGACACTCCATGGGGGTACCAATGCAACCTACGTCATGTCACAGGCAAGCATCAAGGCGCAGGACAACATGTCCGGTGTCGTAGAGTTTGTCAACCTAACGGACAGCGTTGCTGAGGAGGTACCCTCGGAGCTACGCACGCATACCCTTGGGCGGATGGATTTATCCGTAGCACTCCATATCGAGCCTGCCGTACAGATTGGCGTCGACCTCTCTTCTCGTGGACAGGACTACGTACGCATACAGGGTGGCGGAGACCTCCGGCTCAAGTACCCGCCACTTGGCACGATGAGTCTCGTGGGTCGCTACGACTTCAACGGAGGAGAGGTGCAGTATGAGTTCCCCGTCGTAGGGCGACGCCACTTTGACATCAATCCCGAGAGCTATCTCGTCTGGAGCGGAGAGCCCATGGATCCCTATCTACACTTCATCGCTTCACAAAAGGTTCGGGCCGATGTCACCGAGGGCGATCACAGCCATAAGGTAGACTTTGAGGTTTCCATCAAGGCAGATGAAAATCTAAAGGATATGTCTCTCGCTTTCGACCTAGCAGCTCCCGAAGACTTAGGTACACAGACCAAGCTCTCTGCCATGAGCGACGAGGAGCGTGGCAAGCAAGCGGTCGCTATGCTAGTCTCTGGTACTTTCCTCGCCTCCGACCTCGGACAGATGTCTGTCGAGCAGGTACTCAGTAGCGTCGCTATGAGCGAGCTCAACAACCTCACGGGTAAGCTCCTCCAGGGCACCAGTCTCTCTCTGGGTATGGAGCTGGGAGGATACAACCAGTCTCAGCTACAGCAGACCAACTACACCTATAGCTTCAGTCGTCGCTTCCTCAACGACCGCATCCGCTTCGTCATAGGAGGGCGTGTAGCCTCAGGCAATCTGCCGACCAACTACGAGCAGACCTTTATAGACAACGTGACCTTTGAGTATCGTCTCGATGAGGCTGGACGCCAGTATGTGACGCTCTTCCACCGGCGCAACAGTGACAACATGCTCGAAGGCATTGTCACCGAGACGGGTGCTGGTTATCTGGTCAAGCTCAAGACACGACGCTTCGTCGACCTCTTAGACCCGCGCAACTATATGTGGTGGCAAAAGAAGGAGAGCTCAGCCAAGCTTGCAGAGGATACTCCGGATAGCTCCACCGACAGTGTCTCTCATCCAGTGCCCCTACCGCCCGATACTGTAACCTCAACCACACACGCCCCACAGCCATGAGTCAGACAGACCGCATTCCCCGCCTAGCTCACCCGCTACTCTTCCTACTCGGGGTGCTACTACTCCTGAGTAGTAGCTGCTCGGTGACACGACACATCCCCGAGGGCGAGCTACTATATATAGGTATCGGCAAGACACGCATCGAAGGAGACGACGGCAGTGACGCAGCTGACCGTGCTATCTCTAATATGGAGAAAGTACTCAACGTCCCGCCCAATGACGCCTTCTTCGGTAGTGCTCGCTCCCGCTTTCGCATCCCCATCGGGCTATGGTTTTACAATGGCTTTGTCAATGATAGCACATGGGTGGGCAAGCGTCTCTACAAGCTCTTTGCCGAGGAGCCCAAGCTCATCAGTGACATACGCCCTGACATCCGAGCCAAGCAGTCTCAGTTCATCCTACATGAGCACGGATACTTCAACGCGCAAGTCACCGACAGCCTAGCCATCTCCTCTAGCGACTCACTCCAAGCGAGAGTCTACTACAAGGCAGACCTCGGGGCACCCTACTACTACGATAGCATTAGCTATATGGAGCCGTGGCTATTCGGCGATGGGGAGGTGTTCAGCCACGAGGAACACTCTAGGATTCGGAAGGGTGACCAGTTTAACTTTGCTCAAATCCTGAACGACCGCTCCATGCTAGTCTCCTACCTGAGAGACCGTGGCTACTACTTCTACGCTCCCGACTTACTCACCTATCAAGTAGATACAGTCAGTGCCCCTGGCAAGGTCTACATGCAGGTGAGAGAGCAGAGTGGCTATCCGAGCTACACCTTCGAGCCGTGGCGCATCGGCTCTATCCATGTCTTGCTCTCCGAGGATGACCGGCAAGCTCTGACAGACACCATGCAGGTCGAGGGCATCACGCTACACTACCGTGATCATCTGAAGGTACGTCCCTCCGTCTTTACCAACCGAGTGCAACTACAGCGGGGCAAGCTCTACTCGCAGACTCTCGAGCAGAGTACACGTCAGGCACTCCTGGGACTAGGTGCCTTCTCCTATGTCGACTTGCAGTTTGTCGCCAGTGATACGCTGCACAACCTCCTAGACCTTTACATAACCGCTGAGCTAGACAAACCGTGGGATAGTACGCTCGAGGGAGTCTTCACCAGCAAGTCCAATAACTTCATCGGCCCGGGTGTCTCCCTCTCCCTCGGACGTCGCAACCTCTTCGGTGGTGGAGAGCGTCTCTCACTCGACCTCTCGGGGTCCTATGAGTGGCAGACCAATCGCACTCGTAGTGACCGCAACGTATCCATCTCGGATATCAATAGTTACGAGCTGGGCGCCAATCTCAACCTACAGGCTCCGCGCATCTTGCTTCCCTGGCTTTATGATTTACGCCTCACGCACGATGTGCAGACCAACTACAGACTCTCGGCCTCTATGCTCAATCGCGCTCGCTACTTCCAGATAACCTCTCTGGGACTCACAGCCAGCTATAGAGTACGCAATGCGCAGCATCAGCATGAGATTACGCCACTACGCATCCACTACAACCGCTTATCGCATCAGTCGGAGACCTTCGAAAACATCATCCGTGAGAACCCCATCCTAGGGCTTAGCTTGCGGAGTCAGCTCGTCCCCCAGATGAGCTATCGCTACACCTTTGACAATATCTTCACCGGGCTGGGGAGCCATCACCTACATATCGACCTATCCGTCTCGCAGGCTGGTAACATCCTCAACGGTGTCTACTCTTTAGCGGGCAAGAACTACCACGAGACCAAAACACTCCTCGGGGTCCCCTTCGCACAGTTTGTCAAAGGCACCGCAGAGCTTCGCTACACCTATGGCATCGACCGCAACCAGAGCTTAGCACTCAGAGCTGGTGTAGGTGCCATCTATAGCTTCGGCAATATGAAGGTAGCTCCATATGGTGAGCAGTTTTATGTCGGTGGTGCCAACAGCATCCGCGCCTTTACGGTTCGGAGCATCGGCCCTGGGCGGTTCGTACCACGCGACAGTCGTTACGCCTTTATGGATCAGACAGGTGAGTTCAAGCTAGAGCTCAACGCTGAGTACCGCTTCCGTTTGGCGGGCGACCTGCACGGTGCCTTCTTCCTCGACTCGGGCAATATATGGTTACTACGCCCCGACGAAAACCGTCCTGGTGGCTCGCTCCAAGAAATCACCGATGCCAAGGACTTCTTCAAGCAGCTCGCTCTAGGTTCTGGAGTAGGACTGCGCTATGATATGAACTTCCTCGTCATACGCTTTGACGTGGGTGTCGGGCTACACCTCCCCTTCGAGACTGCGCGTCAGGGGTACTACAACCTGCCCAAGTTTGCCAATTCGCTCGGCTATCACTTTGCTGTCGGCTACCCCTTCTAGGAGAGCTACTAGCACACCCGTTTACCGCTTCGGTTCCTCAGGCGTAGGCACCGCCTCATAGGCTCCAAGCGTGTAGCCACCGCGTGCATTGACCCGTCGAGGCACGCCCATACGGTCTAGTCCGCACGCTACTGGAGCTATCGGCGATAGGCTCTGCAGCCCCACCGCCTCTACGGGGTGAAAGTCAAAGTGAAAGTGATACGGTGCCTGCCTATTGCTCCGCTCCTTGTAATCCTTGCCCAGCATCCAGTAGCTATCGACAAAAGGATGGTTAGCCCGATAGCTCGTGGGGAAAAGCTCCTTAACCAACCGACTAGCAACAATCGAATCCTGCTCCAGTCGTACATAGCACTGCTGCAAATCCAGCTGCCTCTGCACGGAGGGATGCCAAGCCAGCTCACCCGAGCGGCGTAACGTGTCACTCGTCATCGCATACGTCTGCCGCCCGTCGATGATACTATTGAGCAGTTGCAGATGGCTTCCCCGACCGACATATAGTATCGGGTCACGCCTGTGCTCGAAGAGGTAATCGCACACCATACTCATCTGCACCGCCTCGACCGTTGCTCCCTCTAGGGATAAGCAGGTTCCGCCCACATTGCTCAGTTCACTCGTACGCAAGAGATAGCGACCTCCAGCTAGCGTCAGCCCATTGCCCCCCATATTGGTGATGGTACTCGACTCGAGGGTGAGACGCTCTGCTGCAAGATCCGTTGCCTTGTCGAAGCGTAGTCCCTCCCGTCCGTTGCAAATGGTCGCATAACGGATTTCATTGTCCCGGCTCTCTGCCGTAAAGTGTATATAGTCCCACTGATTGGGTAGCAAGCGATACGACACATCCGTCGTGAGATTGTCACGTCTGATACCCTCGATGAGGATCGGATTACTCACACTCCCCGCCAAAGTCAAGGCACCTCGCACCACAATCCGCCCCCCTTGTGGCATCAGCAGATGACCTCCCTCAGCGACCGTCAGCCGTGCGCCAGGCTCTATCGTGATACTGTCGGTAATCAGGTAAGGTCTCTCCGCAGCCCATAGCGTGTCCTTGGCAATGTGCAGATTGGGCGGTAGGATAGAGACATTTTGCCGATACCCTTCGATGCGAGTATAGCTCTTCCGTCCATTACAGCTCCATACGAGCGAATCGGTCACCAGCGTGGGCAAGTCCGAGTCACCCGCTGCAAAAGTTGCCTCGACAAAGAGGTAGAGACTATCTCGTGGCGGTAGCGTAATGTTATGTAGTTCCTGACCACTGCGCCCATCCACATTGATGCGATACCCCTTGCTTCCCCCACTCAAGAGCATCACCTCGTCAAGGAGTAGTGGACCCTCGTGGGGGTTGTAAATCATTGCCACGTAGGTCGCTGAGGAGAGTGTACTATAGAGCGTGTCTAGTCGTATCGTATCGACCGATAGATAAGGCTGACTATCCTCCGAGCGGTCATACTGCCAGGGCGAGCGCGCGCAGGCCATCAGGAGGAGAGATGCACAGAGCCCGCACAGCAATAGGCGTGCCAGCAGGGGTATAGGTCGTTGAGAGGTCGTTACTTCGGTCATAGGCGTAGTCTATCTAGCCGAGAGCACCCACCTAGGGTACCCTCTACTAGAGCAAAAGTACTGAAAATAGCAATTGACCCAACGACTCCCCTACCATTACCCTCTAATTTCTAATCTCTAACTTCTAACCTCTAATCTCTAATCTCTAATTACCCTCCTTTCTCGAATATCCACGTGGGAAATCTCAAATCTCCACGTGGATATTTTTTATTTTCCACGTGGGCGTGATTCATTTCCTCCGAAGTTTCATTTGATTCCTCCGAAGAATTTTTTCTTCCCCACGTGGAAAATAAAAATTCTCCACGTGGGTATTTCGAAATATCCACGTGGAGATCCGTTTTCCCCGACATAGAGCCGTTGTTGATATGTAGTCGGGTCTAAATTATTGTGAGACTGTTGACTTTTACAACAGTCTATATATAATGCATCGGTCCTGAAGTAACTACGCAAGTGATTATGTGCATTTTGATGATTAAATCCACAGATAAAATGGACTGCATTCAACAATTATCTATTGCTCTATATTTTAGTTTTTCCAACCTCTCTTCTAGATCTTTATAGGCTGCCGCTTCTAAAAGCAAATATACATCTCGAGCCTGAACTCCCTTAACCTCTGGATCACTCCAAAAAACACCTAATCCGTGACAATCAAAAGCATCACAATAGAATGTCTTACAACAATCTAAAGCATTGTAGCTTTCACCATCACAAGCTTCTCCCTTGCCTGGAGCGAGAGAGGCTAAGATATAAACATCGGGATTCGTTCCCAAGGCTATCTGTTTTTGAATCAGATCTGCTTTGTAGGTCAATACAGCATAGCATAGTTCTACTTCATTCTCATCATATCCCATTGCCATTAGCTCATTCATATCACCATCAAGCAATTCATCCATATCCCAATCTTTGAAATAAGCACATTCGTATTGATATGTTTCAAAATCCATTGGCATGTCAATAGGATAGCTCCACCTCTTCTTCCAGTAATTTAATAACAGCCTACAGTTCTGTCTATTTCGCTCTACTATAGGCAAAAAATGGCTTCTCCATCCGTCAGTATCAAGCAAGATCATATTGCATAGGGACAATTTATACAATGGCAAGGGGTGTTCACAACAGCCAATATCCCCTAAAAGGCTCTTATTAAATTTGCCAGACTCAATCAGAGCAATTACCTTCTCTGCTTGATTTTGCATCACTAATGCAACTAATTCGTCTAAATTCTTTGAATAATAACTGTACATAACGCTTCCTTAGAGTATCCATTTATACATGAAATCTATCTTCTAATTCCTTTAGTCGTTCCAATAGAATTTCAAATGGTAGTGATTCACCATAAATCATCGAATCCTGCATATCTCTATAGTCTTTCTAAAGCTTTCAATATAGTTTTATGCTCTGCCAAGGAGGTAAAGTCAGAAGGAAATGCTATTGTACCCCTTCCGCACTTTTTTAGAGTGTTAAATATTTTTGTGTCAATACTATCCATTCTATTTCGCACCTTGATTTGTCGCAAATATAGTAGTTTTTTGCGACAAAAGGTAAAGGATGAACAGTTTTTTGACAGTAGATGATTACTCTTCTTCTTTCCTGCGAAGCATTTCAACTATTTCATCTCGGAGGAAGAGAAGAGGACCGCGCAAAGAACTAGGCTATAAAACTCCCTATGAAGTTTTTTCCCTATAGTTTGTAACTGTGTTGCACTTGGCACTGGAATGTGCGCGCAGGGCTGACGCATTATAAATGAAAAGCTGATTTCGGTGTTGAGGGAAGAATGAA
>UQBE01000022.1 GCA_900539155.1 uncultured Porphyromonas sp. | reverse complement strand
CTCCGTGAGGCGATGATTCGTGTCGTGACCCTTACTACGTATAGGAGCTGTAGAGTCTAATTTTTACGCTACCTGCTGGATCTCTATGACGAGCGTGCGGCAGTATCTCTGAGGAGACGATGCAAAGGTACGACACCGACCGAGGGGTGCCTGCTGTCAAAATCCCCGAGCATACCTCTCGGGGGTTAAGCGGGTCGCAGACACCCTATGAGGTGTCAAACGAAGCACTCCGCTCGTACACTCAGACGATCTGATACTGAGGATGAGGCTGGAGCTTGGGCTGGGCGTCTCTAGACGGGACTATTCGGCGTAATGCGTGACTCGCATCTAGGAGTGGTGTGTGTCTCTACAATTATCTGTAAATTTGAAGGGTAAAGGCTTTAACCGCAAAAAAGAAGTAGAGATGGCCCAGATATACGACAATATAGATGACAACACCTTCGAGCAGGGATTCAAGCGCATTCTAACCTCTCCCAATATGCAGCGACTAGACTGCTGTGTAGGGTACTTCAACCTTCGTGGCTGGGGACTCATCGAGGATCAGGTAGATGCTTTGTCAGGAGCTACTGTCCGGGAGGACAATAAGGAGTACTTTAGGCGTTGTCGTCTTTTGATCGGTATGCATCGACCCGAGGAGGAGTACATTCGTATGCTTTATGGCACCCATGGTACTCTACCAGATGCCAAGATGGTGCAGGAGTGTAAGCGCAAGATAGCTCGAGACTTCAAGAAGCAACTCACCATCGGGCTACCCAGTCGTCAGGACGAGGTGACGCTACGTCGTCTCTCCCGTCAGCTACGTGAGGGGCGAGTCGTCGTCAAGCTTTACCTACGAGAGCCTTTGCATGCGAAGCTCTATGTCGCTTACAAGGATGACTACACCTGTCCTCGTGTATGCGTCATGGGGAGTAGCAACCTGACCTATGCGGGTCTGACAAAGCAGGGAGAGCTCAATGCAGAGTTTGCCGACAAAGATGATACAGGCAAGTTTGCCAATTGGTTTGAAGATCGCTGGGAGGATCGCTTCTGTATAGACATCTCTGAGGAGCTCATCAACGCCATAGACCACAGCTGGGCTGCCGAGCGAGAGATACCGCCTTATTACATCTATCTCAAGGTCGCTTACCACCTCAGCGAGGAGGCTCGTAAGGGGCTCAAGGAGCTCACCATCACACACGAGTTTCGCAAGGAGCTGCTCGACTTCCAGCAAAACGCAGTCAAGATAGCCACCCGCCACCTCAACAACGAGAAGCGTGGAGGAGCTATGATCGGCGATGTGGTCGGACTAGGCAAGACCATTACCGCCTGTGCTATTGCTAAGATCTATGAGATGAACTTCGAGGGTAGCACCCTCATCGTCTGCCCAGCCAGCCTGCAGACTATGTGGCAGCACTACATCGACAAGTACGACCTCAAGGCAGATGTACTCTCTATGTCCAAGGCGATAGACCCAGACCACTCTAGACACTATCGACTAGTGATCATCGACGAGAGCCACAACCTGCGCAATGGAGGCAAGAGATACCAAAACATACGAGCCCTCATCGAGCGTCAAGATTGCAAAGTGCTACTCCTCACGGCCACACCATATAATAAGGAGTACAAAGACCTCAGCACCCAGTTACGACTCTTTCTCAGTGAAGATCAAGACCTAGGCATACGCCCCGAGGAGTATATCCGCTCGCTAGGAGGAGAGCGCGCCTTTGCCGAGAGACACCCAGACATATTCGTCCGTAGCATCAAGGCATTTGAGCAGAGCACCTATATAGAGGACTGGAACGAACTCATGAAGCTCTTCTTAGTACGTCGCACACGCTCCTTTATCAAGAAGTACTATGCCAAGGAAGCCCCCGACGGCAGACGATACCTAGAGATATCCGGACAGCCACACTCTTACTTCCCCGAGAGACGACCTAAGTCGATCAAGTTCCCCACCGACCCAGGCGACCAGTATAGTCGACTATACTCCGATCAGATGATCGAACTCATGGAGCAGCTCCAGCTACCACGCTATGGGCTCAGTAAGTACATCAAGCCAGACAAGCGAGACGAGGCATCTGTGGCAGATCAGCTGATTATAGACAATCTCTCCAAGGCGGGACAGCGTATGATGGGCTTCTGTAGGAGTACCTTCTTCAAGAGGATAGACTCGAGTGGCTTCTCCTTCCTGCTGACACTCTACCGCCACCTCCTGCGCAACTACCTGTACATATACGCTCTAGACAATAAGCTACCGCTACCCATAGGTGATGACAATGCACTCCCCGAGGAGTACAGCGAGGATGTAGATAGAGACGATGCTCTACTGGGTGAAGCACCAGATACCCCTTCCGTCACAGGAGCTACGCTTGCCATACCTACTGATGCAGCCTCTTATATGCAGCGGGCGCAGGAGCACTACGACACCATACGTGAGCGCGGCAATGTCACATGGCTATCCTCCGAATACTTCAAGCAGACCCTTAAGAAGCAGATAAAAAGTGACTCCCAGCTCATCATACAGATGATCGAGCTATGCGGAGCGTGGCAACAAGAGACTGACCAAAAGCTCAACGCACTCCATCATCTACTCACCAGATCAGAGCATAAAGATGACAAGGTCATAGTCTTCACGCAGTACAGCGACACAGCACACTACATCTACAATCAGCTGCGCAATCGAGGCATGACTCATGTCGGCGTCGCTACAGGTGATTCTGACAATCCCTCTGCCATAGCGACCCGCTTCTCACCCATCAGCAATGACAAGGCAGACCTTTCCCTCGACCAGCAGACACGTGTACTCATCGCCACAGACGTACTCTCTGAGGGGCATAACCTGCAGGATGCCCACGTTGTAGTCAATTATGACCTACCCTGGGCGATCATCAGACTCATACAGCGAGCCGGACGTGTAGACCGTATCGGGCAGACGGCAAGTAACATCTACTGCTACTCATTCTTCCCAGCAGAGGGCGTAGAGAAGATCATCAAGCTACGAGAGCGACTCAACAGACGCATCAACCAAAACGCCGACATCGTGGGCAGTGACGAGCAGTTTTTCGAAGGCAATGAGCAGAACCTACGAGACATGTACAACGAGCGTAGTGGCATACTCGATGGCGAGGACGACGAGGAGACTGATGTAGACCTCACCTCACAAGCCTACGAGATATGGAAAGCTGCTATCGAGGCCGACCCCACACTGGAGCAGACAATCCCTAATTTGGAGAACCTCCTCTACAGCACTAAGAGCTCTGAGGGCGACCACACAGAGGGTGTCATCACCTACGCCCGTACCGCTAGTGACTACGACATACTCACCTACCTAGATCAGGAGGGGCAGGTCATCACCCAGTCGCAGAAGCGTATCTTGGAGGCACTCCGCTGTAAGGCAGACACCCCCTCCGTAGAGCCTCTCGAGCTACATCACCAGCTGGTCCAGCAGACCGTGCAGATGCTCGACCAGCAGGATAGCGGTGCTGCCACATCTGGCACTCTCGGTGGGCGCTTTAGTACGCGCTACCGTGTCTACAAGCTACTGAGCGACTATATTGACCAGCACACCTACGATCTTTTCTACACCAAGGAGGTTGAGGATCAGGTCAAGATCGCCATAGATCAGGTGTACAACTATCCGCTACGAGAGCAGACCAAGCTCACCCTAGGTCGTATGCTACGATCCGATAGGCTCTCGGCAGACGACATCGTAAAGGAGATACTAGATATGAGCCGTGAGGGCATCTTCTGTCGTATCGACGAGGAGAGCGCACAGCATAGAGACAACACCATCATCTGCTCACTAGGTATCAGAGACAATCATTAAACCCACGCAAACGGTATGAACAAAGCAACCTTCAAGGCATTACTACGACAGGGCAACCTCCGGGAGATGTTTATCTCCGAGATGGGGTGGAACAACTATCCAGGCACCGCCTCACTCCCCGTCATACGTATAGATGAGCATGCGTATCACTTTACGACCATCGCCGAGCGCAGTGGGCTACAGGTCCTCGAGTGCATCGTCGCAGAGATACCCACACCAGCTCTCTGTAGGCGCATAGATGTACGCCTGCGACGCATAGCACAGGACTATATAGCCATCTATAGGCTACAGGATAGCGAGCATCATCAGTGGGTTACACCCGTCAGGAAGGTCGACAAGCGAGACATCGTCACCATTGAGTACGCCACCGTCGAGCAGGCAGACTTCCTCTACGAGAAGATCGGGGGGCTCATCTTCGGACTCGAGGAGGTGACCACCATCGTAGATGTACAGCAGCGCATACAGCAGACCTTTGCCGTCAATAGTGAGCGTATCACCAAGGACTTCTATCGTGGGTTTAGAAAGGAGCATCACGAGTTCGTCAGCTTTATCACCGGCATCGATGATCAGATAGGGGAGCGGGACAATCGCAATAAGCAGTGGTACGCCTCCGTCATGCTCAATCGACTCATGTTTTGCTACTTCATACAGAAGAAAGGCTTCCTAGACCAAGACACCGATTATCTCAATAACAAGCTACGCTGGTGTCAGGAGCAGCATGGCGAGGGACAGTTTTACAAGAGCTTCTATCGGGACTTCCTCGTGCATCTCTTTCGTGACGGACTCAATAGACCCGGCCATGATCCCCACTTTGAGGAGCGCTTCGGGCGCATACCCTATCTCAATGGCGGTATGTTTGACCTGCATCAGATAGAGCGTGACTATCAGGAGATAGATATAGCGGACGAAGCCTTCGAGCGACTCTTTAAGTTCTTCGATCAGTGGCGCTGGCACCTAGACACACGCATCTCAGCCACGGGACGAGACATCAACCCCGACGTGCTGGGATACATCTTCGAGCAGTATATCAACGACCGTGCTCAGATGGGGGCCTACTATACTAAGGAAGATATCACCGAGTATATCGGGCGCAACTGCATCCTCCCTTATCTCCTCGACAAGGTCAGCCACGCCACCCAGGAGATGCGCACCCTCTTTGCTCCACAAGGTGCCGTCTGGCAGATGTTGCAGACGGGTGGCGCGCGCTACCTCTTTGCAGCAGCACGACATGGCTACACTGCAGACTGGCGGGAGCAGATACCGCAAGAGGTGGCGCAGGGATTAGACACCACACAGCCCCACCTACTAGAGCGACGTGCTGAGTGGAACAGCCCCTCACCCGCCACCTGGGGACTACCCACCGAGATATGGCGTGAGACCATCGAGAGACTACAGCACTGCGACGAGACCCTCGCTAAGATCCAGAGCGGAGAGATACACGAGGCAAACGACTTCATCACCTACAATCTCGACATACGCACCTTCGTACAGGATCTCCTCGAGCAGACCGATAGTCATCGTCTCATAGCCCACTGCTACAAGGCACTCCGTGAGGTCACTATACTAGACCCTACCTGCGGGTCGGGCGCCTTCCTCTTTGCTGCGATGAATATCCTAGAGCCACTCTACGAGACCTGCATCAGTCGTATGGAGAGCTTCCACAGCGAGCATGAGCAGCTCTTCGTCGATGAGCTGGGAGAGATAGAGAGCCGCTACCGATCCAACATACAGTACTTCATCTACAAGAGCATCATCCTGCGCAACCTCTATGGCGTAGACATCATGGCAGAGGCTGTCGAGATAGCCAAGCTACGACTCTTCCTCAAGATGGTAGCCGTCGTAGAGGTTGACCAGCGAGCAGACAATCTTGGGCTAGACCCTCTCCCCGATATCGACTTCAACATCCGCTGTGGCAATACGCTCGTCGGCTACGCCACTGAGCAGGAGGTCTACCAAGCTTATAGTGCCGACATCTTCACCAGTGCCGAGTATGAGCAGCTTGCCAAGACTGAGATGCAAAAGGTCTCTATGGCTTATAGACGCTTTAGAGATATACAGCTCACGCAGCAGGAGGATATGGAGTCTTTTGTCACGGCAAAGGTGGAACTCCGTGAGCGTCTAGCCGACTTCAACGAGATACTGAATCTCCAACTCTTTATGGCTACTATGAATGTTGCGGTGGCGGACTACGACCGTTGGCTTGCTGACTATCAACCCTTCCACTGGATCGCAGAGTATTACGAGATCATCGCTGAGCATGGAGGCTTTGACGTCATCATCGGTAATCCGCCGTATGTGGTGTACAGTGCTAAATCAGCCACATACTCTATTGGATCTCAATATCAAACAAAGAGTTGCTCCAACCTGTATGCGTATTGTGTTGAAAGGAGTTCTTCTCTGCTTTCGCAAAAAGGTCACTTTGGTATGATTGTGCCAATTAGTTGTATCAGTGCAGATAAAATGCTTCCTCTGCAAAACATCATATTGAGTGAGCGTAGAGCTTGGCTAAGCAGCTACTCTTTGCGACCTTCCAAACTCTTCGAGGGAGCTGAGCTAAGACTTTCCATTATTATGTATAAGCAAGACGTAAAGGAACAAACGTATGCTTCTGGATATTATAAATGGTACGAAGACTTTCGAAGCTCTTTGTTTTCAACGCTTAGCTATGCTAGAGTGACAGATACTCAAGTTAAAGGTTCGATTCCTAAGATCCCCTCCGACTTGGCTTTTGAAATTCTAGACAAGATGCGAGTCAAGTCAAACGGACGTATCTTTGCCTTAGATTTTTGTACTTCTAGCTCTCATTGTCTTTACTACTTTAGAGCGGTGCAATATTGGTTTAAGGTTTTGTCTGATGTTCCGCTATTTAAAGAAGATGGCGTAGATAAGGTTACAGGTGAAATGAAGCCTCTATACTTTGCTAAAGAGGAAGACTGTATGGTTGCAATTGCCTTACTTTCTTCTACGCTGTTTTTCCTTCACTACATCATTTGGTCCAGTTGTCAGGTCGTCAACTCACGAGACTTTAATCTTTACTTCAGTCTTGCATCTCTAGACAAAGAGAAAAAACAACGCTTGGCGCAGTTAGGTAAGACATTGCAGCAGGATTATCAAGACCATAGTCAAGTCCTCACTCGATCTTATTCAAAGAAAGGAAGGTCCTTTACAATGGATAAGCAACACTTCTTTATCAAATACTCCAAGCCGATCATTGATGAGATAGACAAGGTCTTGGCGGAGCATTACGGCTTTACCGAAGAGGAACTAGACTTCATCATCAACTACGATATCAAGTATCGTATGGGCGATGAGTTACAGGCAGACAGAGACGAATAATAATCAATCAAACTATATACAGCTATGTCAGAACTAAGTGACTTATACAAGACAAGAGATACGCTACTCAGCCTAGGAGAGGCTCTGCCAGAGACGGTAGAAGAGCGTATCCGTCTGCTGGAGGAGCTGGAGATCCAAGAGCAGATACAACCGCTCATTGCTCAGGCACTTGAGTCTGTGCTACAGCCCATAAAGCGTGAGTTGTGGCTCGATATATCTGTGTGCTATATCCCTGAGGAGCCTATCTCTATACAGATAGCTTCTCAGAAAGCCCCTGATGAGAAACCACAGGAAGAGCCCTCAACGACTAAAGTACGAAAGACTAGGGCGAAATCCCCGCAGATGATTGTCCGCTTTCCTAATGGACGGGTCATAGCGGGATTGAGCGGAAGGGATACCTTCGTAGAGACTGTCAAAATAATAGGTGTAGATGAAGTGCGTAAAGTCTCCGAACGTGAGGCGTTTACTTGCTGTAGAATGCCACTGATTAGTAAACAGCGTGCTATGAAATCTGCGTACAGGAAAGCTCAGAAACCTCTTGGAGGAGGTTGGTTCCTAATGACCAACTGTAGCAATGAGTCTAAGAAGAAGTTTATTGACCGCATATCGGATGCGCTAGGCTTGGGGCTAGAGGTTGAGCTAGAGTATGCGCTAAAAGAGTGACCTGTCTCAGTGGCTATGCCAGTCGCTTACCTAGGCAATAAGTCGCTACTAGAGGGGACGACCGTGGGCTTCCTCTCGTCACGTCACGTGTCTAGTGGAGCCGTGCTACGCTGCTACGACTGGGCGACAGATGTGGCTGGCACGGTCGGTGCTGTGGTGAGTGGCTTTCACGCTGAGATAGAGCGAGACGTGCTGCGACTTCTCCTCCAGCAGGAGCAACCAGTCATCATGGTCCTAGCACGTGCTCTCTACAAAGAGCTACCCACGGAGCTTCACGCACCGCTCGATGCGGGGCGACTGCTATGTATCTCTACGGCACCACGTGCTGTGCGTGTGGGGCGGAGTGCTGCGATTTACCGCAATGAGTACATAGCAAAGCTAGCCGACAGACTAGTCTTCGGATATATCAGCCCCGAGAGCGCACTGGCACAGCTGTACGACCAGTACCGCGACAAGGCGCAGCTCCTGTGACACCCCACGAGCGGTGCATCCGTTGTGTCAAAGCGATACGTGTAACCCGTTACGTTGCCATGTAGGGACGCACGATTGTGTCTAGTGGGAGGGCGTCCGTTGTCGAACGATATGACGTGTAATCGGGACACTGTAACCATTAACGGGGACGGACGCACGGTCTGTGCGTCCGTTGTGTCAAAGCGATACGTGTAACCCTTTGTAGGGACGCTCGGTCGAGCGTCCGTTGTCGAACGATATGACGTGCAGTCGGGACACTGTAACCATTGACGGGGACGGACGCCCTCCCCCCCCCTCACGTCGCTATGTAGGGACGCACGGTCTGTGCGTCCGTTGTATCAAGGCGATACGTGTAACCCGTTACGTTGCCATGTAGGGACGCACGGTCTGTGCGTCCGTTGTGTCAAGGCGATACGTGTAACCCGTTACGTTGCTATGTAGGGACGCACGGTCTGTGCGTCCGTTGTGTCAAAGGTTACAGCGTCAAGGTTTTAACGGGGACGGACGCACAGACCGTGCGTCCCTACAGGGTGTCGTCACGGCTAGTGGCGTCCGTTGTGTCAAAGGTTACAGCGTCAAGGTTTTAATGGGGACGGACGCACAGACCGTGTAATCGGGACACTGTAACCATTAACGGGGACGGACGCCCTCCGACTGGACACGATCGTGCGTCCCTACAGGGTGTCGTCACGGCTAGTGGAGCCCGTTGTGGCTGTTGGTTGTTGGTCGTTGCAAAAATTTAGAGTCGGTTGGATATCGAAACGGTGCTGTGTCGGGAGAAACGGATTCTCCACGTGGATATTTCGAAATTCCCACGTGGAGAATTTTTATTTTCCACGTGGGGAAGAAAAAATTCTTCGGAGGAATTAAATGAAACTTCGGAGGAAATGAATCACGCCCACGTGGAAAATAAAAAATATCCACGTGGAGATTTGAGATTCTCCACGTGGATATTCAAGAAAAGAGGGTAATTAGAGATTAGAGGCTAGAGATTAGAAATTAGAGATCCGATCACTCTGATAGCTCCGATGGTTCCGATAGTTAACAGCCAACAGCTAACAGCCAACAGCCAACAGCCAATCTATGAGTGACACATTATAATATATAATGTCCTCATTTTTGTGGCAAAAGCAAGCAGAGGTCTCACTCATGGGGGTGGGGCCTCTGCTTGTTATCGGTTGAGACTGTTGCATAAAGGCGAATCGCTGTGTTGCTTTCGGGATTCGGCTTCGGTCACATACGGAGGTATGTGAGTTTCAGACCTCACCCTCAGCGCCTTGCGCTTCATCCTTTCTGCAAAGTCTAGACAATCTTGCTTGCAAGATTGTGAGACTGTTGACTTTTGCAACAGTCTCCATTTATAGGTTAGCTCGATTAGAGCTTAGGGCCAGCGTCGACGAGCTTCTTACCATGCTCGTTGGTGGCAAACTTCTCGAAGTTCTTGATGAATCGCTTGGCGAGGTCCTGAGCCTTCGTCTCCCACTCCGCAGGATCGGCGTAAGTGTCTCGAGGATCAAGGATTGCGGTGTCTACGCCCGGTAGCTCCGTCGGGATGGCGAAGTTGAAGTGGGGTAGCGTCTTCGTCGGAGCCTTGTCGATGGAGCCGTCGAGGATTGCGTCGATGATGCCACGCGTGTCCTTGATTGAGATACGCTTGCCCGTGCCGTTCCAGCCCGTATTGACGAGGTAAGCCTTAGCGCCGACAGCGTTCATGCGCTTGACTAGCTCCTGACCGTACTTGGTCGGGTGGAGCGAGAGGAATGCTGCGCCAAAGCAGGCAGAGAAAGTTGGTGTGGGCTCTGTGACGCCACGCTCGGTGCCAGCCAGCTTGGCCGTAAAGCCTGAGAGGAAGTAGTACTGCGTCTGCTCCGGGTCGAGGATGGAGACAGGAGGTAGGACACCGAAAGCGTCTGCCGAGAGGAAGATCACCTTGTTGGCATGGCCTGCCTTAGAGACTGGCTTGACAATATTGTCAATGTGGTAGATAGGGTAGGAGACACGAGTATTCTCCGTGACAGACTTGTCCGAGAAGTCTATCTTACCGTTTGCATCGACCGTCACGTTCTCCAGGAGAGCGTCACGGCGGATAGCGTTGTAGATATCAGGCTCAGACTCCTTGCTCAGATTGATGACCTTCGCATAGCATCCGCCCTCGTAGTTAAAGATGCCATTGTCATCCCATCCGTGCTCGTCGTCGCCGATGAGCTTGCGCTTGGGGTCGGTGCTGAGGGTTGTCTTGCCTGTGCCAGATAGTCCGAAGAAGATAGCTGTCTCCGTCTCGTCCTGGTTTGTATTGGCAGAGCAGTGCATCGAGGCATTGCCACGGAGTGGGTTGAGGTAGTTCATGTAGGAGAACATGCCCTTCTTCATCTCACCACCGTACCAAGTGTTGAGGATGAGCTGTATCTTCTCGGTCAGGTTAAAGACGACGGCTGTCTCGGAGTTCAGCCCGAGCTCCTTGTAGTTGGTCACCTTAGCCTTTGAAGCGTTCATAACGACAAAGTCGGGCTGGCCAAAGTTGGCTAGCTCCTCCTTGGTGGGTCGGATAAACATATTGGTGACGAAGTGAGCTTGCCAGGCGACCTCCATGATAAAGCGAATCTTGAGGCGCGTGTCTGGGTTCGCACCGCAGAAAGCGTCGACGACGTAAAGCTTCTTGCCCGAAAGCTCCTCGGTGGCAATCTTCTTCAGCTCTTGCCAGGTCTCCTGACTGGTGGGCTTGTTGTCGTTGGGGTACTCGGGGGTAGTCCACCAGATGGTGTCGCGGGTGGTGTCATCGAGGACGAAGAACTTGTCCTTTGGCGAGCGGCCTGTGTAGACACCCGTCATCACATTGACAGCGCCTAGCTCGGTGAGCTGTCCACGGTCATAGCCTGTCAAGTCGGGCTGTAGCTCAGCCTCGTAGAGCTGGTCATACGAGGGGTTGTAGATAATCTCAGCCGGTGCTTTGATGCCATACTGGGAGAGATCGATGTTGTGCTGTGTCATAGCTTTATTTAGTTTGTTGAGTTCTCATTATATGTCTATCGGAAGCAGTGGAGACTCCTAGCCACTGCGACCCCGAACAAAAGTAATGAAAAATATCGGACCACGGGCATAATGCCTCCTCAAGAGCGTCCATCTGCCTAACATTTTGGTTCCACTCCGATGAAACTGGAGTTTCATCCTAGTGGAGAGCGACTGCTAGGAGTCGCTGGGTCGGTGAGACATTCGCTGGCGGAAGATTTGCTATTCTGTCACAAAGACTCTGTCATAGATGAGGGGCGGGGCTTTTGGCACGTTATTTGCTCTTACCCTAATGCGTGCATCCCCGATAGGATGGGGGGCATGGCAAGTGAGACATTAATATATAATCCAGATAAACTATGACAATCAAACCATTGGCAGATCGCGTGCTAATCAAGCCCGCAACTGCAGAGGAGAAGACACAAGGAGGTATCATCATCCCAGACTCAGCAAAGGAGAAGCCTCTCAAGGGCGAGGTACTTGCTGTGGGCAAGGGTACGAAAGATGAGGAGATGGTCCTCAAGGTGGGCGACAAGGTGCTATACGGCAAGTATGCTGGCACGGAGATAGAGGTCGAGGGCGAGAAGCTCATGATCATGAAGCAGAGCGACGTACTCGCTACGCTCTAGTCCACTCAGTCTTAATCAAGAATCAAGTAAATAGACAGATACAAAATTATGGCAAAGGAAATCAAATTTGACATAGAGGCTCGTGACCTCCTCAAGCGTGGCGTAGACCAGCTATCAGACGCTGTAAAGGTGACACTAGGCCCGAAGGGTCGCAACGTGATCCTCTCTCGCAGCTATGGCGCTCCACACATTACGAAGGATGGTGTGACGGTCGCTAAGGAGATCGAGCTAGAGAACGAATTTGAGAATATGGGTGCCCAGCTCGTACGCGAGGTGGCATCTAAGACCAATGAGGATGCTGGTGACGGCACGACTACCGCTACGGTACTGGCTCAGAGTATCATCAACGTAGGTCTGAAGAACATTACCTCTGGCGCTAATCCTATGGAGGTAAAGCGCGGTATCGACAAGGCTGTCAAGGCAGTTGTCGAGAGCATTCGCAAGCAAGCCAAGGAGGTGGGTGACGACCTGGAGCAGATAGCTCATGTGGCTACCATCTCGGCTAATGGCGATGAGGAGATCGGTCAGCTGATCGCTCAGGCTATGGAGAAGGTCAAGAAGGAGGGTGTCATCACTGTCGAGGAGGCCAAGGGTATCGATACGACGGTAGACATTGTCGAGGGTATGCAGTTTGACAATGGTTACATCTCACCCTACTTCGTGACAGACACGGAGAAGATGGAGTGCCGTATGGAGAAGCCTTACATCCTCTTCTACGAGAAGAAACTCTCGACCATCAAGGACCTGCTACCGCTCCTAGAGAAGGTGCTCCAGCAGGGTCGCTCGCTACTGATTGTCGCTGAGGATATCGAGAGCGAGGCGCTTACGACACTTGTCCTGAATAGACTACGTGCTGGTCTCAAGATTTGTGGTGTCAAGGCTCCAGGCTTTGGCGATCGCCGCAAGGAGATACTACGTGATATGGCTATCCTGACGGGAGGTACAGTCATTAGCGAGGACACGGGTCTGACGCTAGAGAATGCAACAATCGACATGCTTGGTAGCGCAGAGACGGTCACGGTCGTCAAGAACAAGACCACCATCGTCAATGGCGACGGTGACAAGGAGGCTATCGCAGAGCGTGCTAACCAGATCCGTCATCAGATCGAGAACACGAAGAGCGACTACGACCGTGAGAAGCTCCAGGAGCGTCTCGCTAAGCTCTCAGGTGGTGTTGCCGTCCTCTACGTAGGTGCTGGCAGCGAGGTCGAGATGAAGGAGAAGAAGGACCGTGTCGAGGATGCTCTCAGCGCTACACGTGCTGCGATTGAAGAGGGTACTGTACCAGGAGGTGGTACCGCTTACATCCGCGCTATCTCTTCTGTCGAGAAGCTCAAGGGCGATACGGACGACGAGCGCACCGGTATCGAAATCGTCAAGCGTGCTATCGAGGAGCCTCTCCGTCAGATTGTCTCTAACGCTGCTAAGGAGGGTGCCGTAGTCGTACAGCGTGTCCGTGATGGCAAGGGTGCCTTCGGATACAACGCACGTACCGACAGCTTTGAGGACTTGATGAAGCATGGTGTCATCGACCCCGCTAAGGTAACGCGTGTGGCTCTGGAGAATGCAGCTTCTATCGCTGGCATGTTCCTCACGACTGAGTGCGTCATCGCTGACATCAAGGAGGACAAGCCCGACCCCGCAGCTATGGCAGGTGCCGCAGGCATGGGCGGGATGATGTAATCCCCCGCGAGTCTATTCGCTCAGCTCTAGAGACGCTATGCGCTAGCACTCACGCTGGCTCTAGTCGTCTAGAAGCGACAAATAAGAGAGCCCTACGTGTCACTCTGATACGTAGGGCTCTTGCGTTCATCGTATCAAAGCGATACGAGTAATGATTTGTAGGGACGCACGGGTGTGGCTAGTGGAAGGGCGTCTGTTGTGTCAAAGGTGACAGCATCATGGTTTTAACGGGGACTGATGCCTTCCGGCTAGACACGAGCCGTGCGTCCTGAAGCTTGAGAAATTGATAAAAAGAAGAAGCTCCACCGCAGATGTTTGCGACGGAGCTTCTGATGTTTTATGGGAGAGCTTTTGAGGTTGGCTACCTTCTATTCGGACGATTGAGTTGACTGCGCTTTATGTACTTTCTGGCAAACTCGCGCTGCACCTGAAGGTAGTTGACCAGCTTGCGGGCGGGTATCTGCTTGCGTAGCTCGACGATGGTCTGCTCGTCTATCTCTGCCAGCTGAGACTTGAGCTGCTGCTCGCGCTCTAGGCACTTGGCAGCCTGCTCCTCGGATAGGGACTCGCTCCTCGTAGCCTCGTACTGCTGGCGTAGCTCGCGCCATAAGGGGATGCGCTTTTGGTCTGCCAAGCGCAGGGTGCGGTCTAGATAGGTAGCTTCATCGGCTGTCAGTCCTAGCTCCTGAGCGAAGAACTCCTTGCGTAGCTTGACCAGCTCCTCTCTACTGCGGCAATCTGTCTCACTGCGAGGCTGCTGTGCTACAACTAGATTGGGTAGAAGGAGCAGGGGGAGAGCTATAAGTATAATGTGGTAAAGCTTGCTTCGTGTCATATCGTATCTGAGGCGTTGTCTTCGTTTAAATCTCATCATCAGAGAGCGCTGCTAGGGTCTCGCCTATAGCGTAGTCGTCGATGAGGATGTCTACACAGGTCTCGTATAGATAGTCAGCATACTCGGCATCTGTGAGCGGTGTGACGCTGAGGTCGTAGACGGAGCTAGCGACCTCTTCACTAGAGTGCAGAGGCTCTTGCGTGCTTACTTGCCATACGCCCCAGAGTGCTACCACAGCTATCACTGCAGCTGCGATAGTCGTCCACGGACGTAGCCTCACCCAGAGCTTAGCTCTACGGTGAGAGCTAGGCACCTCCACAGCGTCTGTCGCAGGAGCCTGCTCATCGAGCGGTATCTGCGATAGGATGCGCGTGGACAAATCGTCAAAGTACCCCTCAGGCACACGGTAATGCTGCAGTCGCTCCGAGAGCGGGGGAATCTGACGGGTCAAGTCTTCTGGAGATGTAGGCATAAGATGTTAATGTGTAGAGTCTAGGTGTGACCTCAATGGAGGCCTTTTCTTATACCCTATTGGATGTAGATGGGCGTGGTAAGTTTAATTTAGTTCGGAGATATACTGCTGAATCTTTTTGACCGCATGATGGTAGGACGCTTTGAGTGCGCCCTCGGAGGTCTCGGTGATGGTGGCTATCTCTCGGTAGGGCATCTCGTCGAAGTAGCGCATCTCAAAGACGAGCCGCTGTTTGGGTGGAAGCGTTTCGAGCGCTTGCTGCAGGATGAGCTCCCCCTTGTCTCCATCGAAGTAGGGGTCTCCGACAGCACTCTCTAGGAGATAGCTCGTCTCCTCGCTGACGGCGTACTCGTTGTCTGCGATGCGTTTCTTCTTTTTGTTGTAGTTGATGGCCTCAAAGAGTGCGATGCGATATATCCAGGTGTAGAACTTCGCCTCGCCTCTGAAGGAGCGTAGGTTTTGCCATGCCTTCAGAAAGGTCTCCTGTAGCACGTCGTCAGCATCGTCATGCTGCCTGACGATACGACGAATCAACCAGTAGAGCTTCTCCTGGTACATCTGCACTGCCTCGGTAAAGGCGGTGGCGCATGTCTCGGGATTTGTAATCTGCTCTTGTAGCTCCTCTTCGGTCATGCTACGTGGACACTATATTATATAAGGTGTGTAGCCACAGGTGTGCTGGGGGCTATCTCTTTGCAGTTCTCTTGACTAGGTAGACGTAGACAGGGAAGTGGTCTGAGTAGCCACCCTGCCACTGCCCACCGACGAAGGTGCGGAGCGTGTACCCCTTGTACTGACCACTCTGCTGAATCATAAAGGGCTGCTTGAAGATGAAGCCCATGTCGGTCGTCTCGGGGTCGCGGTAGAGTTGCCACGTAGCAGGATTGTTACCAATGAGCTCGCCATTGACCACGATGATGTCAAAGAGATTCCACACATCACGATAGGCGAGTGTACCCATACCTTTATTGTAGAGTTGTAGCATGGGAGTGTAGTAGTCGGCAGGCTTCGTCTGGTCAGGATGACTCTGTATGCCGAGGCCGTCACGTACGCTAGGACTGATGGGGTCATCGTTGAAGTCTCCCATCATGATAACCTTGCTGCCAGGGAAGAGCGTATAGAGCGAGTCAGCGACACTGCGCATCGTCTGGGCGGCTGCCATACGACGATGCAGAGAGGCTGCTTCGCCACCACTGCGTGAAGGCCAGTGCCCCACGAGAACATGAACAATCTCGCCATCGAGAAGCCCCGAAGCGTAGACCACGTCTCTTGTCTTAATCCACGGCTCGTTAGGTATCTCCACGGCCCTCGCTCCTGAAGCAAAGACTTTATAAACCTCTGGCTGGTAGAGGATAGCGCAGTCTATACCGCGACGGTCAGGGGAGTCGTAGTGTACGATGTCGTACTTCTTGTCGCGTAGTGAGTCTTGGGCAATTAAATCCTCGAGGACACCTCGATTCTCTATCTCAGCGACCCCTATGATGGCGGGTCCATCACCTCCTATGAGGGAGATGACGTGCGACATATTGCGGAGCTTGTGCTGGTAGCGCTCAGGCGTCCAGCGATTGCCTCCCTCGGGGAGAAACTCCTCGTCATTGTTCTCCTGATCGATGGTGTCAAAGAGGTTCTCTAAGTTGTAGAATGCAACTGTCACCCGCTGTGTCGTGGTGCTCTGCTGTGCAGATGTAATGCCGAAAGCGAGCGAGAGGATGGTAATCAACCACCCTAATCTACTATAGTGTGTGCGATGTGTCATAAGTCAATCGTTTCTGGTTTTAGTGTTAGATACGCTTTCACAAAAGTACTGATAAAAGTCGGATTACCCAAGGTCTCGCCTATAAAGCTTTCGTTAAGGCTGTCGCCTAAGGGGCATTCTTACGGGTGGAGCTTCACGCCACGTGGTCACGCTGTATGCCGATAAGCATAAAAAAAAAGAGACCCCCCAATGCGTCATTGCGAGGTCTCGAATTGTTATTGAAGTGGTACCACCAGGAATCGAACCGGGGACACAAGGATTTTCAGTCCTTTGCTCTACCAACTGAGCTATGGTACCGTCTTTTCTGCGTTTCGCGTATCGTTGTAGCGGGTGATTTCTTGGTGCAAAGATAGTGATTTACTTTGAACTCTTGCCATTATTGTCTCTTAATTTCTTGATCTCTCTATCAAAATCGCTTTCAAGCAGTTCCATTTCACGTTTGCGATAGATGGCGAACTCCTTTTCTGCCTTCTCAATCGCTTGTTTATGCGAAATGTTTCCCTTGCCAATCAAAACCTTCCGCTTGTGTGCTATGATTTGGTTATCCAGCGCCTCTATCCAATCTTTCATCGTCATAGGATTCATTTCCAATGCTTGGAACTCGGCAAAGTCCAAGAAGCCGGAGACAAGCAAGTTTAAGCGTTGAAGTTCAATCTCTGACAAATAGTTCTTGGCTATCTTTACATCATCTTTAGTCACATAGTCACCCTTAAAGTTAGTCATACCGACAAATGGCTTTTCATTGTCCACACGATTGTAGATAACTTCCGCTGCCGTATTCTCATGGACAGCATAATGCAGCTTGTTTTGCACAGTAGCGAAAAACATTTTCGTCATCTCATCACGTGGGTCATAGTCCGTTGCCGTGGCATAAATATCTGTGACTTGTTGGTAGAAGTTACGCTCGCTACTGCGAATATCTCTAATGCGTTGCAGTAACTCACGGAAATAGCGGTTACCACCTTGCTTTAACCGTTCATCATCCATAGCAAACCCTTTTTGGATATACTCATGAAGCCGTTGAGTAGCCCAACGACGGAAACGGGTAGCAACTTGTGACTGCACACGATAGCCCAAGGCGATAACCATATCAAGATTATAGTGGTCAATGTTACGTTTTACCTGACGATTACCTTCCTGACGAACTAATAAGAATCTCTTATAAGTTCGATTCTCATCCAACTCGTGATCTGCATATATATTCTTAATATGCATAGAGATATTCTCTTGTGTTGTGCAATATATATTCGCCAACTGATTCTGTGTCAACCATAAATCTTCATCGGCAAAACGTACTGACACGCGAGTAATCTCGTTATCGTCCTGATAGAGTATTATTTGGTTTTTTTTGTTCATTATAATTAGTGATTATCTTTTTTCTTTGAATTTGAACGATAAAGCTTGTCGGTAATTACACCCCTAAATATATCCTCATTGAGAAACTCTAAAACACGGTTCAAATCTGCAACATTATTTGTTGGTAAAACCAATTCTTTATTTTCATTTATTTGTGCATTAACTCCGTATTTGTTTAATAAGCTAGTTTTTGTTCGAGATGCTTTTCTCATAAAAGTTGAAATATTGTCTGTATTCGATAACAACTTTATAAGCCGACGCGTCTTTATATTTGCTATATGCTTTATACTTTCAGTATTTACATTAATTCCATCTATTTCTCCAAATGATTCAATTTCAGCATTTGTAGCTTCGGTAACAAAATTTATTAATGAAAATATTTGATTTGCGACTGTATAATTTTGAAAATACAGTTTCCCCTCCTCATATAGCGCATGAATCTTATCTCCAACAATAAAAGCGGAGTTATTCATTTTAGCAAATATATTTCCATATTCAAACTGCAAGACCATTTTGCGTTGTAACATATTTCTCTTATTAAAGACCTGAAAATAGAACTTTCCGTCATCGTAATAAAAGATGCTTTTAGGTATGTCTTCATTTATATTGTATTCGGACATGTCAGCCTGATTATATGGTATGCGAGCAAAATCCTCAGGTAAGTCATAATGTACATATGTTATATTCTCTCCGTTTCGGCTAATGATATTGCCATCGAAAACATCTTCTTCTATACCTTCAGGTTTAAAGATAGCCCCTCCATTTATAAATATGTTTTTGATCTCTGTTATTATCTCTTCTTTAAGGGGGATATGTTTTACTGTATTATCAGACATCAATGCATAAAATTGGCTCATGTTATTTTTCGTTAATTATTAAACCCATATAATCTGTCACTTCAATAATTTTTTTAATTTCATTCTTGTTTCTGATACATTTCCCAGAAATTAGTATATAGGTGTTTTCTTCTGTATATACTTCATAATAACGATACCCCCATATTGAACAAAGCAAATTGTAGTTATTGTTATTGTAACTTGCAATCGCGATAAAGCAGCATTGAAGTATTATGCAAACAAATAATACTATAAAATCAAGTTCGTCGGCAAATATTGTCAACCAAGGGATTATAGATGAAACTACTTGCTCCGCACTGTTCAGAGATAAATTTGAATAAGATTTCACTTGAATGGTTTTTCCTTCCTTGTATTTGTTGGATTTCTTACAAAGAAAAATTTTAATGCCGATAAGGCATATCAACGCAAATCCAAAACTAATATTGATGCCCCACCATTCAAAACTCGTAGGGAGTATCTTGTTTTCTAGCATATCATCCCATAGTTGAAAATAATTCGTGCTATCCTTGATGACACCTATTAATCCCAGTGACAAGAATGTTGGCGCTGTTACCGTGGCGGTGAATAAAAACTTAGAAATGAAACTTACCATCAGAAAATTATTTTAAAGATGAAAATAATTTATTTATCTCCTCTTCTGTCTCAAATATGGGGGTTGCACCATATTCGCCATTGAGGTAACTGTTTTGAAGCATTTTATCAAAACGCACATTATATAAATTATCCATTCTTCCAAATGAACTGATACCGTTATTGTCTTTTTTCATCAACCATATTTCATCTCTTCTGAATATCTTTTGATCCATTAAAGAACTTTCATGAGTAGTAAAAATCAGTTGACTAGAAACATCTTTTGAATGCTTATAAAACAATAAAATTATTTGCTTAATAAGTGATGGATGTAAGCTGCGTTCCATTTCATCAACAATAAAGACTTTTCCCCCTTGAATCAAGTCCAAGATAAGTGGAATATAATCGAATAAACGTTTTGTACCATCACTTTCATCACCAAGCGAAAAAAGTTCGATATCAGCTTCATCCATCTTTTTATGCACAGTCATCAATTTCTTAGCCCTAATTTCACCATCAATCAAGTTAATTAAATACAAGTTGTCGTCAAATCTTAATGCTCCAAATGCTTCATCAGTATTGGATTTTGATAAATCTGTTTTGATTGCACGTTGCAAATCGTGTGGAATTCCAAGTTTTTCAAATTGAACATCTATTAATTTCACGCCATCAACGCCCGTATTGAAGTATCTTAATAGTGCCCCAAAACCACGTTTTAAGTCGTTATCATCAGCCGCTTTAAGTAATACACCTTGCTTGTATGGTGTGTCAGGAAATATAATTTTAAGAGAATTTACAAACCAGTCGATAACTGCGTCTAAATCCTTTATATTTGATACATTCTCATGAATGTTACGACTCATAACTTCGTGGAGGAACAATTGCTTTTGTGGCGTTGCTTTTGCTAGAAAAGAAAGGAATTGTGATTCTTCCTCTTTGGGGTTGAGCTTAAGTAGATATGAAATTTCAAATTCGGACTTTTTTGTTTCTCTTTGAAAAATAACACAGTCGCTGTTTTTGTTTATTTGTTTAAGCCATTCTGAACTTATCTGTTCAGAATTGTAACTAAAGCCGTATTCATATTTTTTGTTACCACATAGTATGTGATAAATAATAGTGGTATCTCTTTTTTTATTTTCGGAACTCAAGCGGAATGGATAAAAATCTATCAAATCATCTGTTCTTGTGCCTCTTAGAACAAGCCTTTTCCCTAACTCAATCGCTTTAACAAAGTTGCTCTTTCCGCCTGCATTTGCTCCAAACATTGCAGCAGACTTTAATACCCATTGTCCTTTAACGGGTTCCGTTTTATGCTCTTTTTTCAAAGTGCCTTTATTGGGTAGAAGAGAGAAGGTTTCTCTGTTTTTAAAAGAGAGAAAGTTCTCAACTATAAATTGCTGTAACATATACTATCTTATTAATTATCTAATAAACTGATGCAAAGTTAGAGATTTTTTCTCAACAAAGCGGTTTTTTACACTATTAAATATCGCATGTGTGCGTTGTGAATGTGATTTTTTCACATATTGCTTGCATCTAAGAGAAAAAGTCCTTATCTTTGCAGTGTCAATTCGAAATTAAGACCCTGGCTAATGGACCAGAGAATTGACAATCTTTATTATGAGTGATTTTTACTACGTAAACAAGATTGCCCAACCTACGGGTGAACATGAAGTTCATGCATCAAGTTGTTCGTATTTACCATCGGAAGAAAACCGAATTTATTTGGGCTTTTTCGCGAATGGCAGAGAGGCAGTAAGAGAGGCAAGGAAATACTATAGCAATGTTGACGGATGCTTCTTTTGTTGCCCTGAGGCACATACGAGGTAAGTACTGGGTGGAATAAATGGTATACAACGCCTAAGTGTACTGTAGCGGAATCGGTAGGTCACCGTATAGTGTTAACTTCAAAATTTCGAAATATGGCAAAAACAGTAGATAAAGGAAGAAGTGCTAAAACTGGGCAATTTGTATCTATCGAATATGCACAAAAGCACCCAAGCACAACTGTAGTGGAAAAGGTCAAAGTTGGGCCAACAAAACGGAGAAAGTAATTATTAAATTTAGGATGTGTCTAGACGATGTGAATCGTCTAGACATTTTGGTTCATCCGAGATTTTGTGTGATGACCTAACTGCGGGATAAGAAAGAAACTGGTTCTATCTTTAGTACCTTTGAAAAAGTTAATCAATACTATTTCGGTACTATTATGATAGAAACCAGCTTCCTATATTACAATTTTGGAGCACGAGACGTTGTCGGTACTCGCAGTGAGTACAAAGGTAACAAAACAATCATACACGTACGCCCCATACGTACGCTTTGTCGTTGCCCCCATTGCCACGGCTACACCTTGCTCAAGAATGGAACAAGAGAGCGACAGATACAATCTTTGCCTATTGGCTCCCGCCGTTGCTATCTCAAGCTGACGAACCATCGCTATAAATGTACCTCTTGCCATTGGGACGGCTGGCAGAAGATTCCTGGGATATTGAAAGGCAAGTCCTATACCTATAGACTTGCGCAGTATGTCATTGACCTACTTAGAATGGGGACGATTAAGGCTGTTGCGAACCATCTAGGTGTCGGCTGGGATCTAATCAAAAGCATCCATAAAGACTACCTATACAAGCGTTACAAAAGCCCCAGCTTAAAAGGACTCAAACGCATCGGCATAGATGAGTTTGCTGTTAGAAAAGGACACATTTACGAAACCATTGTCGTAGACCACGACACAGGACGGATTGTTTATAGTCATCCAGGCAAAGACAAAGAAGCCCTAACCCCTTTTTGGGAAATGCTCAAACGTAGAAAGATAACGCTTGAAGCAGTCAGTTGCGATCTCTCCCCAGCCTATATAAGCGCAGTGATGGAGTATCAACCGAAAGCTCAGATAGTCTTAGACCACTTTCATATTATGAAGTTGATGAATCAGAAGATCGATGCTCTTCGCAAAGACCTATATAGAGAGGAGACAGATCTCAATAAGCGTAAGGTCATCAAAGAAGTTAGGTATTTGCTTCTAGCAAATGGAGCGGACGTAATGGATGCGCTTCATCGCACAAGACTAGAGAATGTGCTGGCTATGAACAAGCCTCTAGCTATAGCAGACTACCTCAAAGAAGATTTTAGACTATTCTGGCAGCAGAACTCAAAAGAAAAGGCTGAGTCGTTTTTGAAGAAGTGGCTCGAACAAGCAGACGATTCGGGTGTCAGGCATATCAAACAAATCGCTAAAACCATTCGGCTCTATCAATGGGGCATTCTAAATTGGTATGACCACCCCATTTCCAATGGGGTGGCCGAAGGGATCAATAACAAAATCAAAGTCCTCAAAAGGGTTGCCTACGGATACAGAGATATGGACTACTTTCAACTAAGACTTTTTGCTCTCCACGATTAGGTCATCACACAAAATCTCGGATGAACCATAAACCCGATTCCGTTTGGAAATCAGGATTTTACTGTCTTTTGCTCTTCTTTGAAGTGGTACCACCAGGAATCGAACCGGGGACACAAGGATTTTCAGTCCTTTGCTCTACCAACTGAGCTATGGTACCGTCTTTTCTGCGTTTTGGTGATGCAAAGGTACAACAACTTTTTGAATTGACCAAACGATGGCGCAATCGATGTTATTTTGTATCTTTGCGACTAGTAACATAGTACAAATAGCATGGTGGACTTGACATCACACTACGGAGGTATCGCCCTCCGCAATCCAATCATAGCTGGTAGCTCAGGCCTGACAGCCTCGGTCCAGCAAGTTACCGCATTAGCACAGGCGGGCGCAGGCGCAGTCATCTTGAAGTCACTCTTTGAGGAGCAGATAGAGGCGACGGCTCTGCAGGCGCAGGCAGAGACCGACGCATACTATCCCGAGGGGCTGGACTATATGCTACACTACACACGCCAGCATGAAGTCGAGAAGTACCTAGACCTCATTCGTGAGGCTAAGAGTGCCGTCGACATCCCTGTCGTAGCTAGTGTCAACTGCTACCGAGGAGGCGAGTGGGAGACCTTTGCCAAGAGCATACAGGAGGCGGGAGCCGATGCGCTCGAGCTTAATGTAATGCGCATCGAGACCAACCCCGCACAGCGTGGCATCGACTTGGAGCAGGAGCTAATTGACCTAGCTATCTCGATTACCCGTACAGTACAGATTCCAGTCGTCTTCAAGATTTCAGATCGCTTTACCAACATCCTCTCCTTAGCTCAGGAGCTAGCCAAGAGCGGTGTCAAGGGTTTGACCTGTTTTAACAAGAGCTGGCAGACTGACATTAACATAGACTCTCTGGAGATTGTGCAGGGTCCTGTCATCTCTACGGGGCATGAGCTGTACAACACGCTCAAGTACACAGGCCTCCTTTCGGGCAAGCTCCCACAGCTTCCCATCTCCGCTTCGGGCGGTGTGATGGACTATGCGGGCATTGTCAAGTGTCTCCTCGTAGGAGCTAGCTCCGTACAGGTCGCCTCAGCTCTCTATCAGCACGGGGGTCCTTACCTAACGAAGATGCTGGAGGAGCTCACGCAGTGGATGACCCAGCACGGGTACCGAGCTATTGATGAGTTTAGAGCAATGCTCGATGCCTCTAAGCAGGCAGACCAAGAGCTATATATGCGCTCCCAGTTCATGCGCTACTTCAGTAGCAAAGCGTAGCTGACACTCAGACAATACACACAATAACGACATATTTACTAACTCTAATATCACAGAAATTATGAACAGACTATCCATTACAGCGGGCATTGTAGCCGTGGCTCTATCCCTATCCGGTTGTGGAGCTATCAATGAAACCCTACTCGGTGCTGGTGCTGGTACAGCCGTAGGCGCAGGTCTCGGTGCTGGTATCGGTAAGGTCGCAGGTAATACAGGCGCAGGTGCTGCTATCGGTGCCGTCGTAGGCGGTGCTGCTGGTGCACTCATCGGCAATCGTATGGAGAAGCAAAAGAAGGAGCTCGAGCAGCAACTACCCGAGGGTACGCAGGTCGAGACCGTCAATGAGGGCCAGGCTATCAAGGTCGTCTTCGACAGCGGTCTACTCTTCAACACGAGCTCTAGCACGCTAAGCTCATCTTCACGTGCTGATCTCCGCAAGTTCGCTGACAACCTAAACAAGAACGACGACACCGTCCTAGAGATCATCGGTCACACCGATAGCTCGGGCAATGATCGCATCAACGATCCGCTCTCACTGAATCGTGCTAAGAGCGTCCGCGACTTCCTCGAGGGTCAGGGTGTTTCTTCGGTACGTATGAAGTACGAGGGACGTGGTAGCCACGAGCCTGTCGACACAAATGCAACGGCTGAAGGCAAGCGCAAGAACCGTCGTGTAGAGGTCTTCATCCTACCTAGCCAGAAGATGATCGAGGAGGCTAAGGCTGGTACGCTGAGGTAGTCTCAACTCCCTAAACGCATCACGCACTGCACGAGTCAGAGCGTGGTGCGTTTCTTTTTTTATCCACTCCGTACGACTTACAGCAAGAGCTATATGTCTCACTTTCTACAATTAGTTTCGACGCTTCTTCTGATCTCTTTGGCGTTGCTCTCATGTAGCGCTACCGCTAGGCAACGCTCACAGGCACCTTCGTCTATAGATGCCTCCTTTGAGGTGGTAGACACGACTCACCTGAGTGAGGAAACTACAGCACAGCCCTATCCGATGGTCGAGATACCAGCGAACATACAGGAGCCTCTGCAGCGGGCTCAGTATGCACTAACGCACTTCTTCGACCGCTGGCCTGCAGAGGCTATGGAGCAGGTCGTCGACTCCGCTGCTATGGAGCAGGGCTTCGTGGACTATCTATACGTATATAGCAACATGCCAGACGGGACAGTCTCGCAGGAGGACCTACTGCGCCCGCTACAGCTGATGCGTGGCAAGGCGCTGAGTGAAGCACTACGGCTCTACACCAAGTACCTATATGAAAAAGGTTCGCCACTGAAGAACCACACACTCTACATCCAAGCCTTGCAATGGGCCTCCACATCCCCGCAGGTAGAGTACGTGGATCAGGTCATTTACAAGGACATGCTATCACTCGTTACTCAGAACCAAGTCGGCACGCCCGCCGCCGACTTCGCGCTCACCTTAGCGCAGCCAGTTGCAGAGGGCTACACCTTTGTCGATACGACGCTCTACGCACTGCGAGACAAGCCCAAGGTGGTCATCTTCTATACCCCAGGCTGTGACCGCTGCACGCACCTGCTACAAGAGATAGCCAATGACCAAATCCTCCAGCGCGCTACTCAGAGTGGAGCTGTGCAGATGCTCTATGTATCGCTCGTCTATGATCGTAGTGAGTGGGAGCAAGGGCTGTCGGAGCTACCGCTCTTTGGCACCCCAGCTTTCAATGGAGACCTGCGTCTCCTCGATGAGTCGCTTTATGACATCTCAGTCACGCCCGTCATATACATCATATCACCGGATGGCAAAGTCCTATACCGAGAGGCAAGCCTGCCTGAGGTGCGACGCTTTGTCTCCACACTTTAACGGATTTCCCCCCCTATGAAAGGTATCATACTCGCTGGCGGCACAGGTAGCAGGCTCTATCCACTGACCAAGTCTGTCAGCAAGCAGCTACTGCCTGTCTACGACAAGCCGATGATTTACTATCCGCTCTCGACGCTTATGCTAGCCGGCATCCGCGAGATTCTAATCATCAGCACACCGCAAGACCTACCGAGCTTCGAGCGACTCCTCGGTGACGGCTCAGCATACGGCATCAAGTTAACATACGCCGAGCAACCGCGCCCCGAGGGACTAGCGCAAGCCTTCATTATAGGACGTGAGTTTATTGGCTCAGATGACGTCTGCATGGTCCTCGGCGACAACCTCTTTCACGGGGCAAGCTTTGCAGCGCAGCTAGCAGCCGCGCTGGACAATGTCACACAGCATCGCCTCGCAACCATCTTCGGCTACCCCGTCTCCGACCCGACACGCTATGGCGTCGTCTCACTAGATGCCACGGGCAAGCCGACCGATATAGAGGAGAAGCCTAAGCACCCCAAGAGCAATCTAGCAGTCGTGGGGCTCTACTTCTACCCAAACAATGTAGTCCAAGTGGCGCAAAGCATCACCCCCTCGGAGCGTGGCGAGCTAGAGATTACCGCGGTCAATGACTACTACCTACAGCAGCAACAGCTCTCCGTCATCTCGCTCGGACGTGGCTTCGCCTGGCTCGACACCGGAACTCATGAGGCACTTATGGAGGCGACCAACTATGTCAGCGTCATTCAGAAGCGTCAAGGGCTGGTCGTTGCCTGTCTCGAGGAGATTGCCTTCCATCAAGGCTGGATGACCTTGGCACAGCTTCAGGAGGCTGCCGACCAGCAGCGAGGTAGCACCTACGGACAGTACCTCGCCAGTATCAAGGCATAGTCGGAGACTGTTGCAAAAGTCAACAGGCTCACAATAATTTAGGCCCGACTACATATCAACAACGGCACTATGTCGGGGGAAACGGATTCTCCACGTGGATATTTCGAAATATCCAGGTGGAGAATTTTTATTTTCCACGTGGGGAAGAAAAAATTCCTCGGAGGAATCAAATGAAACTTCGGAGGAAATGAATCACGCCCACGTGGAAAATAAAAAATATCCACGTGGAGATTTGAGATTCTCCACGTGGATATTCGAGAAAGGAGGGTATTAGAGATTAGAGGTTAGATATTAGATATTAGAGGGCAGGGGGGATACATTATATTATAATGCGTCAGCCCTCAGTAGGGACGGCTCGTCCGTGCGTTTGTTGTGTCTCAGCGAAGCGAGTAGCCTTTTTTGCCACAGTCTCCTTTAAGCTTGATCGTCCGATGTGGCATAGAGACGGACTAGCTGGGTCACGATGGCGAGACAGCGCTTCATCGCATCGAGCGAGCAGTACTCGTGGATGGAGTGAAAGTTGCCCCCACTGGTGAAGATGTTGGGGCAGGGGATGCCACGCTCCGAGAGAACTGCCCCATCGGTTCCTCCACGTATGGGCTGGATGATAGGCTTGACACCGACAGCCTCGTAGGCTGCCACCGCATGCTCGATGACCTCTGGGTGGGGTGCGATGTAGTCGTACATGTTACGATATTGGTAGGAGACCTCAACGGTTAGTGGAGCCGCGTGTGGCTCACTGCTAATCTCTTGAGCTATCTCACGGATGCGCTCTAGACGCTGCTTCAGTAGCTGGCGGTCGTGGTCTCGTATGATATAGGAAGCAGTCGCAGATGAGACATCGCCCTCCATCTGGCATAGGTGGAGGAAGCCCTCTCGCCCCTCGGTCACCTCTGGTCGCTCGCTCTCGTAGCCTAGCCTGTAGTCGAGCTTGATGAGCGACTGAAGCGCGTGGCGCATCGTGTGGTATGCGCTACCTGGGTGGACGTTGTGCCCGGTCGCGGTGATGTGTGCCGAGGCTGCGTGAAAGCACTCGTACTCAAACTCACCCTCCAGTCCGCCATCGATGGTATAGGCATACGCAGCTCCTAGCTGGCTCTTGTCAAAGGATTCTAGTCCTCGCCCCACCTCTTCGTCTGTCGTGAAGGCAAGGGCGATGGGTCCGTGCGCTAGCTCAGGTCGCTGCTGTAGCTCCTCTGCGAGGGTCATCAGGATGGCGACACCCGCCTTGTCGTCAGCCCCGAGGAGCGTCGTGCCGTCGCTCGTGATGAGCGTGTGCCCCACATAGCGTAGCAGGTCGGGATAGTCGCTGGGACTGAGCACACTCCCCTTTAGCTGGATGGGCTTGCCATCATAGTTGGGGTGGAGGAGGGGAGAGACTTGCTCGCCAGGAGCTTCGGGAGAGGTGTCGACATGAGCGAGGAAAGCGACGCTAGGAGCCCCTTCGTAGCCTGCAGTAGCGGGAATGTGCGCTATCAGGTAACCAGCCTCGTAGCAGGTGGCGGGGACTTGTAGCTGCTCTAGCTCCGTGTGAAGTAGACGAAGTAAGTCCCACTGCCTGGCGGTCGAGGGCTTCGTCGGACTGTCGGGATCGGAGGTTGTGTGAACCTTTGCGTAGCGGAGGAACCGCTCTAAGAGGTGGCTCATAGTAGAGGACGGTGTATCGTTAGGCTCTATAGGCTTGACATTTCGGTAGATTAGTCCCTAGAGAGGCGGTCACTTAGCCTTGCGTCTTGTGACCTGTCCGAGCGTCTTCCTCAAGCGATAGAAGAGGTCGGTCGTCGAGAGCTCTGCAGCGAGCTGCTCAGCTTCACGGCGCTCAGAGACAATCAGAAGGATATCGTTAGGGTGCAGGTGCAGACCACCCTTGGGAACGATATAGCGGTCGTTGCGGCGAACCAGGATGACCAGTTCGTCTGGATGGAGCGCAAGGTCCTTGAGCAGGTGCCCCTCCGTCAGCATCTCCTCGACGACGACTCGCTCTTCCATACTCGTATTGGTCTCCTCGGGGATTTCGACTCCCATGAAGTATCCCTCGGGTGGTGCAGGCTCGGCTAGATGCAGTGCACGAGCTACTGGGGTGATGGTCATACCCTGACAGATGAGGGAGACCAGCGTGATGACGAAGACGATGGTGAAGATGTGGTTGGACTGTGGTACCTCTGCCAGTACGGGGTAGGTGGCGAAGAGGATAGGTGCTGCACCGCGGAGACCGACCCACGAGGTAAAGAGACGAGCTTTGAAGGAGAGGTTGCGAAAGGGGAGTAGCGTCACAAAGCAGGCGAGCGGGCGAGCGACGAACATCATGAGTAGAGCTATGATGAGCGTCGGGACCAGTACCGGGAGCATATCACTCGGGTTGACCAGCAGTCCTAGCATGATAAAGAGTATAATCTGCACAAGCCAGGTGATACCATCGAAGAAGCCGTACACGGACTTACGTGCCGTAATCTTACTATTCCCCAGATAGATGCCTGCGATGTAGACAGCTAGATAACCATTTCCCCCGATATACCAGGTGCTCACGTAGGTAATCATGACGAAGCAGAGCAGAGCGATGGGGTAGAGGACCTCGTTCTGGATGTTCAGATTGTTGAGCATCTTGACACACAGCCACCCGAAGAGGAAACCTCCAATGATGCCAAAGAAAAACTGTAGCACGAGACTTCCCGCCACACCCCACAGAGAGGTCTCGCCCTCCATGACGAAGCCAATCAGAGCGACTGTAATCATATAGGCCATCGGGTCGTTGCTACCACTCTCGAGCTCTAGGAGTGGCTTGAGATTCTCCTTGAGGTGTACACGCTGCGAGCGCAAGATAGCAAAGACCGAGGCGGAGTCGGTACTGGACATCGTCGCAGCCAGTAGGATGGCGATAGGCAGCGAGAAGGTGAGCGAGGCGAAGAGGTAGTGCGTTACTCCGTAAATGAGGAGCCCCGTAAAGAGCGTCGTAAGCAGTACGCCTATGGTACTCAGAGCGATACCCTCGCCTAGTACGGGACGTATCTGCGAAAGCTTGGTCCCCATACCGCCGGAAAAGAGGATGATCGATAGGGCCACAATCCCGATGGACTGCACACCCCGCATATTGCTAAACTGAATGCCGATACCATCCACGCCGAAGAGCATGCCCGTAAGCAAGAAGAGTAGCAGAGCCGGTACCCCAAAGCGTGCGCCTACCTTACCAAGTAAGATAGCAACGAAGATGACGACAGCGCCGATGATTAGGAAGGTCTCAGTGGATAAAAGCATAAACTGTGACTAAGTGAATAGTAAGAATACCCAAGGAATTGTACTGCCAAGCGCCACGCGCTCTCGTGAACGCCTAGATAACGCTACAAATATACGGAAGAAAAAAGGAAATCTCGCTCTGCTTCTCTGAATAATATGTCGGATTGTGCTTAGGGTGCGATCCATTTTTTTGTAGGTATGAGTGGCATTTACTAATTGAATATACAAACTGTGTCGGAAATGGAGAGAAGACGTTGCCCATTCTAATAATAGTTATTACCTTTGTACTCCGAAAGCGAGGGCTAACTGCTCGTAGACTCACTATCCGCAAGCCAGCAAGCAGTAAGCCTCTCTCTAGGAGAGATGCCAGAGTGACCGAATGGGCCGGACTCGAAATCCGGAAAGCGGCTTGTCCGCTTCGGGGGTTTGAATCCCTCTCTCTCCGCTTTAAGTACTCTGACGGCACCGTCAGAGAGCACTACTAGAAAAGCCTAAGTATCGTAATTCTAACGAGTTACGATACTTTTGTTTTATAAGCCTCTACCTCTTCAGAGTAGTTACAGAGATAGCCGAAACGCCCAAAATACTCTCCAATGGCTACAATCTGGCTACACTTTTTTCTCGCAAAAAATAATTGTAGCCAAGAGTACGTAGAGAGTCTGTTTAGAGTACTTGTACATTGCTGTAGTTCAAACAATTATGTGCAACTTTGTAGGCGAGTTGTAGAGAGTTCTTGGCACCGTAAATGTGTAGCTTTTCTGGTTGCAAACTTTCTATGCTTGGCTACAATAAAAACAGACAATGTATGCAATCAATTTTCAGAACAGCATTCTACCTTCGCAGCAACTATGTGAACAAGGAAGGAAAAACGCCAGTAATGCTACGCATCTATCTCAACAATGAGCGGATGTCACTAGGCTCCACTGGTATCACCATCGTGCAGTCCCAATGGGATCGCGAAAAAGAGCGAGTAAAAGGGCGTCACACCGAAGCTCTAAATACGAACTTGCAACTGGATAACATCCAAAGTGGTTTACAAGCCATCTATCGCAAGTTAGAAATGACTGATGAGCTTTCGTTAGAGCGTATCAAGTCAGAACATCTTGGCAAAAAACAAGATATAGATACCATCATGCAACTCTTCGACAAACACAATGAAGATGTTGCAGCTCGAGTTGGCATCTCAGTCTCTGCGCCCACTCTTCAAAAGTATAAGGTCTGCAAAAGACGCTTTTCTGAGTTCCTAAAAGACAAACTCAGACGCAGAGACCTCAAGCTCACGGAGCTAACCTATATGATTATACATGATTTTGACCTATACCTACGCACGGTGGTGGGGCAAAATCCTAATACAGCCACTAAGACGATGAAGACCTTCAAAACTGTCGTCATTTTGGGGCAAAAGTTAGGCGTACTACATCACGACCCATTTGTCAACTTCCGATTTCACTTAGAGCCAGTGAATAGAGGGTTCTTGACTGATGAAGAGGTCTTACAGATTGTCAACAAGGAGTTGAATATCCCGAGATTGGAGCTGGTACGAGACATCTTCATCTTTTCCTGCTTTACAGGTTTAGCTTACATTGATGTAGCTAATCTTACACCCGACAATATCGTGATGCTTGGTGGCAAAGAGTGGATTATGACTAAGCGACAGAAGACAAGCGTGGAGACCAATGTGCTGCTCCTCGACATCCCTAAGCGCATCATCAGTAAATATAGCGACCAAACTTATCGTGATGGCAAGCTCTTCCCTATCCTTAGCAATCAGAAGACCAATTCATACCTCAAAGAGATTGCAGATATATGTGGTATCAAGAAGAACTTGACTTTCCACCTAGCTCGACATACCTTTGCGACAATGTCACTGAGCAAGGGAGTTCCGATAGAGAGTGTATCTAAGATGCTAGGGCATACCAATATCCGAACAACGCAAATCTATGCCCGTATCACCAATAAGAAGATTGAACATGACATGGAGCAGTTTGCTGACAAGCTAGGCAAGT
>UQBE01000021.1 GCA_900539155.1 uncultured Porphyromonas sp. | reverse complement strand
TAAAAAATATCCACGTGGAGATTTGAGATTTCCCACGTGGATATTCGAGAAAGGAAGGTAATTAGAGGTTAGAAATTAGAAGTTAGAGGTTAGAGGGCAGAGCGATTATGATGCGTCAGCCCTGAGGGCGGGAGCAAACACTTTGCACATTTAGTGGAAATAGTGTAACTTGCGAACGTAAGTACATAAGCTCGCACTAGTGCAGCTCAGTACAATGATTTGCCTTGTGGCATCACGTCCCTGTACTAGGTACGACCAACCAATAAATACGCTGAGAATCCACAAACTATAACCTAACCACGACAATTATGAGACGTATCACCAGCCTAATCACAGCTACACTAGTTGTCCTCATCTCTAGCCTCTGGGGCTTATCAGCTCAAGAGACTCCGCCCACCCCAAAGACGCATCCGACCATCCCCACCATACAGGCGGGAGCCAAATGGATGGTCTACAAAGTCACCTTCGGTATATACTGTCAGACTAGTGAAAAGCCTGAACATTGGAACTATTGGTACTCTAGTACAGAGCAATACGCTCTGACGAAGCTAGAGACAATAGATGGTAAGACCTACTTTGTCTTAGGTGATAAGACCGACTACGGGTACAGCTACACCTACCTGAGGGAGGATCTAACGGGCGGGAAGATTTATGCGCGATACAAGAGTGGCGTCAATGGAGGGGCTAAAAGTGAAGTACCTGAGTATGTGCTCTGGGACTATAACCTCAAGGTAGGAGATCAAGTTACTCTTCACGACATTGATGGGTCGACAGCGCAGCATGACTTTACGAAAAGTCGCTACACACTAGTCGTCTCAGCTATTGAGACCAGGCACCTATATGATGCTGATCGCTTAGTCTATGTTATGAAGGATATGACGGGTATCCCGCTACCAGCTAATGAAGTTTACTGGATAGAGGGCATCGGATACTCCTTTGGCTTTTTATTTGCGGGGATTAGGACTGAAGAGAGTATCGGAGGCTATGGCTACGAGACACGCATACCCCTATGCTATACAGCACCCAATGGTGATGTGTACCACTTCCACCACTCAGGTATCTGTGAGGCTGTCAATGGCTTTACAGGCAATAAGACGATTGAAGCGTCTAAGACTACACCTCTGGATCTGCAAATCTCTCGAAATCAGCTAGGACTGACCATACGTGTAGCTGATGGTAAGCATCACGATCTGACCATTTACCGTGCTGATGGTACGAAACTTGTGGAGGCGACTTCCTTTGTCGAGAGCTATGATCTAGCCTTGCCAATGGCTTCTGGAGAGAAGATTCTCGTCGTAGTTGATGACGAGACTATTCCTTACGTCTTATAAGACTATTGACTTTTGCAACAGTCTCTTTTTACAAACGAAACGAGGAAGTACCACCACTGTTGGTGATACTCCCTCGCTGGTGAAGGTGTGTGGTCCCTAGTCTTTGGCTCTAGTATTTAGCTTTAGCACTTAGCTTTGGGCTTGATGCGGTAGAGCCGACCTCTAGGGGGTAGGGGACTACTTCTTTGAGTAGTCGTAGAAGCCCTTGCCACTCCTACACCTTGCTCAAGAATGGAACAAGAACGCGACAGATACAAGCCTTGCCTATTGGCTCCCGCCGTTGCTATCTCAAGCTGACGAACCAACGCTATAAATGCACTGTCATTTCATCATTCAGAAATTGCATTAGTGGGTGGAATGCAGGCTACTGATGCAAAACTTCCCGTGTGCAAGTTCGATTGCGCACGGGAAGCTTTCTTTTGCTTAAAGTTTGCTCGCTAGCGAAACTCTTAGCGTATGACCTTGAAGGTTTGGCTACCTGCTTTGATTAGGTAAGAGCCAACGGGAAGTGTCGCAGTCTTGATTGTGACCACACCCTCGAGGGGGTCTATGACTTGTAGGCATTGCCCCTGTAAATCGTAGAGAGCCACAGCGGTCGTTGCATTAGTAATTGTCCAGCTCATATCGTCACAGACTAGATGACTCTGAGAGGGTGTAGCTAGAGGCTCTAGTCCGAGAGGCTTAGAGGTCTCATAGACGAAAGTACCACCATTGGTAGCATCGGTTGCTACGGCATCTTTGGAGCCGTTGTACAGAAGAGGATAGGAGAGCGTTTCGATTGTATAGTTCTTAAATCCATATAAGAAGAGGTCTGCAAGTGTGGGGAGAGGGTAGTAGCTTTTAGTCGCAGGTTGACTCGTCATAAAGGAGAACTGATAGATAAATCCTTCACTACCGAGGGCTGAGACATTGCCATCCTTGTCATAATCGAAAGTCCACTCGATTAGTTCAGTCCCCTGCTTTAGATAGGATAGGAGTATCATATACTTTCCCTCTGAGTCAAAGGTTATCTCTTCTGATTCAAAGGGCGTGCCGTCTGCATTAACGGCAGTTCGCTTGTAGAGCTGACCTTTTTCGTTGTATTCAAGTGTAGTCGTAAAGCCCTCGTACCATTCGAAGCTGTTGGGGTCTACAAAGTGAACTACACCTTTGCTCGGTAGACCCTCTGCGGTATACTCTATATCGAGTTTATAGTCCTCCACGAGGCTTGTATCAGCGGGGTTGGTATTCAGGTTGTTCCAGCGTACGAAGTGGGTCATCTGCCCCTTGTCGTTGTATTTGTAACAAAAGCGTCTAGCGATAACTAGCTCAGGGAACCCTGCACGCTCACCATACTCAACCTTTTGGATGCACTGATGCTTGTCGTTGTATAGATAATCTAGGTATAGCCCAGAGCTACGTTGCCCCGTTATCGTATCCGTCTCAAAGTAGCTACAGCGAGTGATGTCGTTGTGGGCATTGTATTCAAATTCGATATCCTGATTACCAAAGACCCCTATCACTTTAGAAAGACGATAGGACGCTTGGTCGGGGACATGGTAGAAATTGCTGAGGGTCTTAAGATTGTTTTCCAGCATCTGAGCTGGTAAGAGTAGCACACTGCAAGCAAGTGTGCCAAGCAGTGTGAGGAGTTTATGTAATGGTTTCATATTAAGGAGTTTGATATTGCAGTCTTGTCTTTATAAATATAGTTTGAGCGTTACATCTCCGATGGTCAGTAAGTAGATCCCAGAGGTGATCGATGTGAGATCGAGATGCTCTGAAATCGATCCTGTAGCTGTGGCAGAGACAACCGTCTCGCCAAGTAATGAGCGAAGTGAGATAGGGGTACCTACAGAGGCTCCTGAGATAGAGATATAGTTAGAGTGTACCTTTATGGAGTAGCGAGTCTCACCAGATAAATGGTCTATAGCATTACCTCCCATATTTTGGAAAGTTGCCTCGACGCGAACATCTACTCCCTCTATAATGAAGCTTTGGCTCTCCATAATGTCTTCGTCATTAGCTCGAAGGTGCTTAAGCTGATAACCCTCTTCAGGAGTACACGTAAGCTGTACTTTCGTGCCATCAGGCACTGCTTCAAGATTCGGATAGTCAGCCTCTATTTTACCCTTTCCCAATACAGCTATGGTCACCTTGTAAGTTTCTACAGGGATAAGTTTATAGGAAGCAGTAATCTCCACATCGCTCCTCACAGAGATATACTTTTCTGCAGTGATATCTTTGTCGCCAGCCATAAGTCGCTCTAGCTCATAGCCCTCGTCCGGGGTACAGATAAAGTGTAGAATAGAGCCATCGGGGACTTTTTCTAGATTATATTCGGACTCTCGTACGGAGATGCTACCATGCTCAGGCTGTTGGAGAGATACTCGATAACTTTTGATAGGACTAAAAGTCGGAGTAATGGTGACATCCTCCTTGACGATAAGCGTGCGGGTGTTGGTTATATCTTCGGAGCCAGCCATCAGTTTAGTCAAGGCATAACCCTCCTCGGGTTTAGCCGTAAAAGTTACAGTTGCTCCTCCGAGGAGATGCGTTAGGTCTACCCCCTCAGGGGCTACAACACGACCATGCTCTGCCTCGGCGATGGACACTCGATAGTATGCTTGCTGAGGAGCTATGATGACTTTACCAGCGTACTCTTCCTTACCATCTGCGGTTATAGACATCACCTCATTAAGCTCTGCGACCTTGGCGCCTTCTGGGGTGGATATGGCACACCTCTCGAGGGTCAACTCCTTGAAGTATCCGATGGAGACCATTCCTTGATTGTTTAGCGTTGAGGCGGTGACGTAAGAGTTGTCAATCAGGAGGCGAGAAGCCACAAAATCTCCGACTAGCCCGCCATAATTACCCACAGCCGTTACGGACACGCCACCAGTAATGGTGAGACTAGCACCACTACGACAAGCGTATGCATATGCACCTTGCGATGTAATGCTCAGAGAGCCTGAACCCATAATGCGAACGGATGAGCGCATCGTGATAGCATCGTCAGAACCTGTCGAAATCAATTGATTAGACCCCTCGACTAGGATAGTCATCTCCTCAGGCATATAACCAGAGAGTATCTTGGACTGGGTGTTAATACTGACATCCTTCATTGTAAGGGTATTGGTGGACGCTGTCCAAGAGACCGTCCCCTTTTGGTCTGCGGGGAGTAGCTGAGCTTGATCCACAGATGGATCAAAGGGAGACTCCATAAATATCATCTCTTGCGCTCCCAACGAGAGCCAAAGAAGGCTGGCGAATAGCATCAGCCCTATACGTCTCAGCATACGAAGTATCTGTTGATTCATAAGCTAAAGGGTGTTTGTTATCGAGACTACTGCAATAAGTGCAGTAGCCTCATATATTAGAAAAACAAAAGTTTGCACCGAGTTCCTTCGATTAGCACTACATAACAAGAGTGCTACGAGAATCCCTGATCGGTATTATCGTGTAATTACTTTTTGTCTACCAAGATGGCATACTCTATGGTTATATGACCACGTACTTTCTTATTGTTTTGGTAGTCATGAACACGGAGGCGAGCTATCTCTCCCGAAGCTGTACGAATAAGGAAGATAGCGTTGTCTATATAGACTTGAGGAGGCATACCCTCTTGCGTGATGATCCCCTTATTGGTGAAGCCTCCCAAGCCGTCACACTCCGAGGTGAGGAGGAAGTTAGCCATCTGCTGCTCATACTTGGTCTGATGGTTCCCGTCACCATTGTTCACGAAATTCATTAGGAGTAGCCCCTCACGATCCAGTATCCACTGGTCATCGGCGGGTGTAGGTATCTCTGCTGTTAAGCTCTTCTGCTTGGAGATGCGAACAGCTGCACCTTTGCCCTTACCAGAACTACCCCCATTAGTCTTGAAATCGTAGCGGTGCAGACCGAGGTCCCACGATAGATCATTAGCAGGATCTGTCACTGCGACTAACTCTCCAGAGGAGAAATTGAGATAGACCCACTTTGTATAGTCGGTCGCATCAATGGTCATCTTCTTGGTCACCCACTCCTTTTGAGGGTTAACAGGAGGAGTTATGGTACCGCTACCTTCGTTTTTAGGAGGTGTCGGTACAGACTTGTCGCAGGCACACAGTAGGAGTGCCATCACTGTAATTAGTGCAAGTTTCTTCATTGGATAGGTTGTTTTATTTGTAATGTAAATCAGTTATTGATTGAACCCTGCAAAGGTACTATTTGACACCTCCTCTTATCAATACTCATCTGTAAGTAATTTTCAGACCCTTCGTACTAGTTTGTATGTATTACGTTGAGAGAGACTAGAGATTAAGGTTAGAGAGCTCAGCAAGAGACACAAAGAGAGGGAGCATCACCAGTTGGTGATACTCCCTCGTTCTTGGGTTTGATCAGAGAGTGCGCGCAGTGGCTACGGTCTCTGCTAGGGTAGGGGACTACTTCTTAGAGTAGTCGTAGAAGCCCTTGCCACTCTTGCGGCCGAGCTGTCCGGCACGAACCATCTTGCGGAGCAAGGGGTGTGGACGGTACTTGGGATCGGCGTACTCGTTGTTGAGCACCTCCATGATGGCTAGGCAGACGTCTAGACCGATGAAGTCGCCCAGTGCGAGCGGTCCCATGGGGTGGTTAGCACCGAGCTGCATAGCGGTATCGATCTCCTCGACGGTGGCTACGCCATCGGCATACTCACCGATAGCCTCGTTGATCATCGGGATGAGGATACGATTGACTACAAAGCCTGGAGCCTCGCTCACTCTGACGGCTGTCTTGCCGAGCTGCTCACAGAGCGTGAGGGTCGTCTGGAGGGTCTCCTCAGAGGTGCACTGACCGCTGATGACCTCGACGAGCTTCATGACAGGTACGGGGTTGAAGAAGTGCATACCGATGACCTGCTCAGGACGCTTGGTGACGCTGGCTAGCTCGGTGATGCTGAGCGAAGAGGTGTTTGTAGCGAAGATTGCTGAGGGCTGTACGAGACCATCGATCTCGCGGAGGATCTCCTTCTTGACCTCCATCTCCTCAGAGATAGCCTCGATGACTAGATCAGCCTGAGCGATGTCTGCGTAGTCGGTCGTGACGGTGATACGTCCGATGATCTGGTCAGCGTCCTCGGCGGTCATCTTGCCCTTCTCGACGAGGCGGTTGAGCCCTTTGTTCATACGTTGCATAGCACGGTCTAGCGACTCGTTGCTACGTCCTTTCATCGTGACGGCGAGACCCTTCTGCGCCATCGTCTGCACGATGCCTGCACCCATGGTGCCATTGCCTAATACGACTATTTTCATAGAGTTATTGGTTTGAAATAGAGCGTGCCACAGGAGTGCGACACGCTCTAGTAAGTTTTAGAATTGTGGTTTGCGCTTCTCTAGGAAAGCGGACATACCCTCGCGTTGCTCGGGATGTGCGAAGGCGTTGCTAAAGAGATCGTTCTCAATGGCAATGCCTGTATCGATATCACTCTGCAGCCCCCTATTGATAGCTCGCTTAGAGATCGCTACGGCGTGTGGCGACTTGCTCGCTATCTCCTCAGCCAGCTCGGTCACGGTGGGCATGAGCGCGTCAGGCTCTACGACACGATTGACCAGTCCTAGAGCGAGTGCCTCGTCTGCCTTGATGACACGTGCGGTGTAGATGAGCTCCTTGGCGGCGCCTGCCCCGATGAGACGGGGTAGACGCTGTGTGCCACTGAAGCCTGGGGGGATGCCTAGACCGACTTCGGGCTGACCAAACTTAGCCTTGTCACTGGCGATGCGTAGGTCGCACGCTAGGGATAGCTCGCAGCCACCACCGAGTGCAAAGCCGTTGACGGCTGCTATGACGGGGCAGTAGAGTAGCTCTACCTTGCGAAAGACACGAGCACCACGCTCACCGAAGGCGAGTGCCTCCTGGGGCGTTAGCTCTGCCATCTCGGCTATGTCAGCCCCCGCAACGAAGGAGCGTCCAGCTCCTGTGATGACGAGGACGCGCACGGTGCGCTCCTGAGCGATCTGATCGATGACGATCTCTAGCTCACTGAGTACCTGCGTAGAGAGTGCGTTGAGTGCTTCGGGGCGATCGATCGTTAGGGTACCGATCTGCCCATTGGCACTGACACTATAATGTATGGTCTGGAAGTCTGTCATGGCAGTGTGGAGTGTTTACTTCTTATTAGCTTGAAGCGTCTTGAGACGCTCCGTGAGGACGGGCAGTACCTTGTGCAGGTCGCCTACGATACCGAGGTCGGCTACCTGGAAGATGGGAGCAAACTTGTCCTTGTTGATGGCAATGATATACTCCGACTCCTCCATACCAGCGAGGTGCTGGATGGCTCCTGAGATACCGCATGCGAAGTAGATGTCAGGACGTACGGTCTTACCGGTCTGTCCGACCTGTCTCTCATGCCCGATGATACCAGCATCGACCATAGCACGTGAGGAGGATACCTCAGCCTTGATGACCTGTGCTAGAGCCTTGAGCTTGTCAAAGCCACCATCGGTACCTACACCACGTCCGCCAGATACGAGTACGCTAGCCTCGGTGATGTCGACCATGTTCTTGGTCTCGTGCTTCTTGCTGACGAGGCGTACCTTAAAGCGACGCTCGTCAAAGGGTACCTTGACCTCCTCGACCTCGCCAGTGCGTGTCTTATCGTCGGCCTTGCGACGCATCACGCCTGGGCGTACGGTAGACATCTGAGGTCTATTCTGATCGCAGACGATGGTCGCCATGAGGTTACCACCGAAGGCGGGACGGGTCATCATGAGGTTGCGGTCCTCACCGATCTCAAGTGACGTACAGTCTGCCGTGAGTCCTGTGCGTAGACGAGCAGAGAGACGTGGAGCTAGGTCACGCCCGATGGTGGTAGCACCAAAGAGTACGATCTCAGGCTTGTAGACGGTGATGAGGTGATAGACAGCCTGTGCGTACTGCTCGGTGAGATAATCTTTGAGATTGGGATCATCGACGAGTAGCACACGATCAGCACCTGCATGGATGAGCTGGTCGGCTAGTCCCTTGACCTGATAGCCACATAGGATGGCAGTGACCTGCTCGTTGATCTGATCGGCTAGCTCACGTGCCTTGCCGATGAGCTCAAAGGCTACATTCTGGATGACGCCCTCGCGTTGCTCAGCGAAGACTAGAATTCCTTTATACTGTGTCTTATCCATATCAGATGATGAATTTCTCTTTAAGTTTCTCGATAATCAAATCAGCAGCCTCCTCAGGTGTCAGCTCCTCGTAGAGTGTGCCCATAGCCTTGGCACCCTTTGTAAAGGACTTCTTGACACGCGTGGGAGAGCCCTTGAGTCCTAGACGCTCTTCCTCGACGGGGAAGCTGTCAGCCGTCAGCGTAGTGATCTCCTTGTCGAAGGCGGTCATGATGCTGCTGACGTTCATATAGCGAGGCTCGTAAGCAGATGCTAGGAAGGTGAGCATACAGGGAGTCTCGACCTCTAGGGTCTCGTGACCCTCCTCGACATTGCGCATGACGGTCAGAGTCTTCTTGCCATCATAGTCTACATGCTCTACGTAGGTGATCTGAGGTAGGTCTAGCTGCTCAGCAATCTGAGGACCTACCTGTGCTGTATCACCATCGATAGCCTGACGTCCTGCGAGGATGATATCGTAGTCAAGCGTCTTGAGTGCATGAGAGATGGTATAGCTGGTGGCGAGGGTATCGGCACCTCCGAAGCGACGATCTGAAATGAGGTAGCCCTTGTCACAACCCATAGCAAATGCCTCACGGATGATAGCGGTAGCCTGGGGAGGTCCCATAGTGATGACGCTGACCTCAGCGCCATACTGATCCTTGAGGAGCAGAGCCTGCTCGAGTGCCCCCTTATCGTCGGGGTTCATAATGCTGGGTACGCCATCACGGATCAGAGTGCCCTTGACGGGGTCGAGCTTGATCTCAGTGGTATCGGGTACCTGCTTGATACATACTATAATCTTCATATGTCTAATAAGTGTCCTAAGGGGTCATTACTTGAGTAGGTGCGCTGCGATAACCATACGCTGTACCTCGCTGGTACCCTCGTAGATCTCGGTAATCTTAGCATCACGCATCATGCGCTCTACAGGATACTCACGGGTGTAGCCGTAGCCACCGTGGAACTGTACAGCCTTTGTCGTCATATCCATAGCGGTCTCAGCGCAGAAGAGCTTAGCCTCGGCTGCCTCTAGGTTGTAAGAGAGACCATTGTCCTTGCACCACGCTGCACGACGTACGAGCAGGCTAGCGCAGTCGATACGAGCCTTGAGGTCTGCTAGCTGGAACTGTGTGTTCTGGAACTTAGCGATGCTGCGACCAAACTGCTTGCGCTCCTTGGTGTACTTGACAGTCTCGTCCATAGCACCACGAGCGATGCCGAGTGCCTGAGCTGCGATACCGATACGTCCACCATCGAGGGTGTGCATAGCTACCTTGAAGCCACCGCCCACCTTACCTAGTAGACGATCCTTGGGGATGCGGCAGTTCTCCATAATCAGCTCGCACGTAGCAGAGCCACGGATACCGAGCTTGAGCTCATGCTTACCGACAGAAAAGCCGGGGTCGTCCTTCTCAACGATAAAGGCGGAGATGCCCTTGTTGCCCTTGCTCTTGTCCGTCATGGCAAAGATGATATAGACGTGAGCGTACTCAGCATTGGTGATAAAGATCTTATTACCATTGAGTATGTAGCACTCCTCCTCCTCGACAGCAAAGGTCTGCTGTGCGGAAGCGTCTGTACCAGCGTTGGGCTCCGTGAGACCAAAGGCACCGATCCACTCGCCTGAAGCTAGCTTAGGTAGGTAGTGCTGCTTCTGCTCCTCAGTACCAAAGCTCATGATAGGATCACAGCATAGTGATGTGTGAGCAGAGACGACAACGCCTGTGGTAGCACAGACACGGCTGAGCTCCTCGACAGCCATCGTGTAGATCTGTACGGTAGAGCCTGCGCCTCCGTACTCCTTGGGAATGGGGATACCCATGATGCCCAGCTTGCTCATCTTCTGAACAGTCTCAATGGGGAAGCGCTCCTGCTCATCGATCTCTGCAGCGAGAGGCTTAACCTCTTTCTCTGCAAACTCTCTGATCATCTGCAAGAATAGCTCCTCTTGTGGGGTCTTACTAAAGTCCATAGTTTGAAATATGATTGTCTATAATAGTGTGTTATTGCTTGATAAGGCCTGTCGCCCGAAGGCGGCAGGCTCTAAGGGTAGTGTCGTAAGACTACTGACGCATGGGCTTGACATCGTCCACGTAGTGTAGCGTAGCCTCGGTGGCTGCCTCTATCTCCTCACGTGTGACGCCGTCACGAATCTCTGTGACGTAGAGTCCCTGACCCTTGCGAACCTCGATGACGCATAGCTCGGTAATGATGAGGTCTACCTGACCAGCTGCTGTGAGCGGCAGAGTACACTTCTTGAGGATCTTAGCCTTGCCCTTTGCGGTGTGGGTCATAGCAAGGATCACCTTGCGTGTACCTACGAGCAGATCCATAGCACCACCCATACCGGGGGCGAGCTTGCCAGGGATAATCCAGTTAGCTAGGTCACCAGCCTCATCGACCTGTAGTGCGCCGAGGATGCTGACATCCACGTGACCTCCACGGATGATACCGAAGGAGGTAGCACTGTCGAAGGTGGCAGCCTCTGGTACAGCGGTGATAGCACCACCACCAGCATTGATCCAAAGGGGATCCTCCTGACCTGCTGCAGGAGCACCACCCATACCGATCATACCATTCTCAGACTGTAGCATCACATGTACGTCTGGTTTGAGATAGTTGGGTACCATCGTGGGTAGACCGATGCCGAGGTTGACGACATCGCCATCCTTTAGTTCTAGGGCTACGCGCTTGGCGATAACCTCTCTGACTTGATTCTTGTCTAGTTCCATATCGTATTATACCTTGATTTATATTACTTCTTACTTTGTGGAGCCAAGGGGGGTGTTACTTATCCGCAGCCTCTTTGCGGCGCACGATCTCCTGACAGATGAACGAAGCCACATCGTCGGCAAAGGTGTTGGCTCCAAAGCCAGCGTCAAAGCCTAGCTCCTTGGCCAGCTCGTGCGAGATACGTGGACCGCCACAGATGACAATCATCTTGTCGCGTAAGCCCTCAGCCTCGATGAGCTCGATGAACTCGGTCATGTTCTTGATGTGTACATCCTTCTGCGTGACCGTCTGTGAGATGAGCAGTGCGTCGGCATGCATCTCGATACCCTTGGCGATGAGCTCTTCGTTGGGCACCTGGCTACCGAGGTTGTAAGCGTCGATCATATCATAGCGCTCTAGGCCGTAGTGACCTGCGAAGCCCTTCATATTCATGATCGCATCGATACCTACCGTGTGCGCATCGGTTCCCGTGCTAGCTCCTAGTACCACCAGCTTGCGCCCGATGTGGGTGCGGATGTACTCGTCGGTCTCCTCCATGCTCCAGGTGGTCGACTCGACCTTGGGCACGTAAATGTTGGAGTAGTCAACCGTATGGGTGCAACTACCATAACAATTGAAGAAGGTAAAGCCCTTGGTCAGCTCCTCAGAGAAGACAACCATCGGGTTTTGTAGTCCCATCTCCTTGAGTAGGAGCTTAGCGGCCTCCTCGGCCTCAGCCCCTTTAGGTACAGGCAGCGTGAAGCTCAGCTGTACCTTACCATCGTTCATGGTGTCGCCGTAAGGCTTTACTTGCGAAAGGTCGAGGGTACGGTCAAAATCCTTCGCCTCCATTGAATATAGTCCTCCACTCATAGCTTGCCTTGTATCTTACGGTTCTTCATTAGTTCCAGTGTCGGGTTGTAGTAGCGCTCGCTCTTTGGCTTGACGCCGTCCAACCCACGTCCTCCATCGAGAGGACGCTTGATATCTGCAAAGATACCCTTAGAGAGCGCGGTAAAGAGTCCCTCGCCCTTGATCTCCTCGAGGAGGTCTAGCGTCTTGTCTAGTACCTCACGAGCACGGCTCTGGATGATACCATCCTCCTTAAACTCAACCTCGTCGCCGATGGAGCGCATGTTGTTGAAGATGTAGCGTGCATTCTCGATCGAGAGGAAGCGGTCGCTCATAAAAGGCGTGTGGATAGCCTCCGTCGGCATACCGAGAAGCTGTAGTCCCTGATGCGTCCAGATACCTATTATATTAAAGAGTGCATCCTGTATGTGACCACGGAAGATGTTTCCGGTCATAAACTTCGTAGGAGGCATATACTTGAGTGGAGCCTTGGGGAAGATCTCACGCGTCATCTGAGCCTGCGCCAGCTCGTAGAGGAAGCCGTTTTCAGTCATCGGATCCATCTCGAAGGCGTGTCCTAGACCCATCTGCTCCTCAGGAAGGGCAGCTCGTAAGGCAAACTGCTCATTGATGAAGTCAGACGCTAGCACCGTGTGCGCCTGCTCAATAGCGTCAGCCGTCGTGAGGTAGTTGTCCTCACCCGTATTGATGATGACGCCGGCAAAGCCATTGATCACACGACTCGTGTACTGGTCGATGATCGTGCGCTGCATGTTAATGTCGCGGAAGAGGATACCGTAGAGGGCATCGTTGAGCATGACGTCTAGCCCCTCGAAAGCACCCATGATAGCGATCTCTGGCATACAGAGACCGGAGCAGTAGTTACAGAGACGTACATACTTGCCGCGCTCCTCGCCAACCTCGTCCAGCGCCTTACGCATGATGCGGAAGTTCTCCTGTGTCGCATAGGTACCACCGAAGCCCTCGGTCGTAGCACCGTAGGGTACGTAGTCGATCAAGCTCTGTCCCGTAGTACGGATCACAGCGATAATGTCGGCACCCTGTCGTGCTGCAGCCTGCGCCTGGATCACGTCCTCGTAGATGTTACCCGTAGCGACAATCACATAGAGGTAAGGCTTAGGACCTTCCCCGATCGTCTTGAGGTAGTTCTCACGGCGCTCTCTATGCTCGACGATGCGCTGCATACCCTTGAGGATGTAAGGCTCTAGTACGTCAGCTATCTCCTCTGGCTTATGCGCCGGATAGTGTGTTAAGTTGATCTCGTCACGAGCCACCCCCTCAGCGATCTGCTGTGGATCCATGCCCGTAGCCAGCATTGCGTTGGCAAGATAAAAGAAGACTCCGTCTGAGAGAGCCTCCTGCTCCTTGAGATGTGTCACGACGACGTTGGGCAGAGGCACATCGTGCTCGTCTACTCCGTCAATCCCGACGAAGCGACAGAGCGTGCGCTCGACCGTCACAGTCGTATAGCGGTCAACAAAGCTCTGCACCTCCTCGGCGATAGCGCCGGCGGCGTTGCGTGCTTTGTCCACTTTGGCAAAGTCTATACCTACTTTACTTGTCTTCATTCTTTGTTGCTAAGTTCTTTTCGCATAAATCTAATAGCTCCCTATCCATGCCTAGTATCTCTGCTATGCGCAGAGCCTCGTGAGGCGCATCGGTCTGGGTATCCTCTATGAGAGAGTAGTCGATACAACGATTGAGCTGGTTGATCTCGAGTGGCTTGCGTAGACGCTCCTCCACGAAGCCGCGTACTCTCCATCTGTGGCATCGCCCCAAGATGCCGCTGTAATGTGTCGTGATGATAGCTCGCACAGCATACTGAGCGAAGAGCTGTACGAGGGCACTCACCAGAGCGTGTCCCTCCTCGGGATTGGTCGTGCGGGCTGGCTCGTCAATGAGTGCTAAGACCTGCTTACCCTCCTTGACCGACTCGATGATTCGGTTGAGGCGTAGCATCTCGGCACCATAGGAAGAGAGCCCCGACTTGATGTCTTGATCGTCTCCGATGGAGAAGATCACCTCATCGACTGGTACTAGCTGAGCCTCTTGTGCCGTCACATAGCAGCCAAACTGCATGAGGCACTGCGCCAGTCCTATCGAAGCAAGCAGGACGCTCTTGCCTGCCATATTAGCTCCTGTGATGAGCGTAGGCTGATCGGTGTAGGAGATCGTCACTGGCTGGAACTTATCCTGTCTCTCAGCTAGGTGATGAGCTACCTCTGGGTGTATTAGGTCTGTCAGCCTGCTCTCGCCAGAGCGTATAGGCTTAGGGCGACAGCAACCATGTGCCAAAGCCCACTGCGCAATAGCGTGAAGCTTGTCAATCTGTGCCAAAGCCTCTAGCGCCTCCTCTATCTGGTCAGCGTAAGGGTGCAAAGCCTCGGTGAGTCGCTTCCGTACGCGATCCTCTTCGATAGCGCATTGGACGGCTAGCTCGTCTCGCTCGGTCTCCTCAGAGGTGCGCTCCATTTGCTTGCGTAGCGAGCGCAGTACAGCACTGTAGCTATCGCTAATGTAGAAGCTCGGTAGTCGCTCCCCGTCGATGTCTAGTATATCTACGACCTCAGTGAGTGTGTGGCACTGTAGGATCTCTAGATGATACTGCTCGGCGAGGCGACGCACCTTCTCCTCGATGAGTGCGAGTCGCTTGATCTCAAAGAGGTCGATGTCGCTACAGATGACCTGTGGCTGTCTGATCGTCTCGATAGAGCCCGAGACATTCATCAGTTCGCAGAGATGTATCGCCACCTCTTGCATGCCTTTCTGCTGCTCATGGTCAGAGAGGTAGTCTATGTAGCGAGCCACCTCATCCAGTCGCTGCTCGATAGTCTCCACCTCGCTACTCCAAGGCGTAGCCAGCATAGCCATACGTCCTGGAGAAGAGTTGAAGTGCATCTCCTCCACGACATAGCGCAGTCCGCTTATTTGGTCTATACAACTACGTAGGTCTTTCATAGCCTTCTAACATCATATACAGGTACCCCAAGAGCTTCGGATAGACGCCCACACATGCGCTCACTATCTAGCCGATAGCCTGAGGGGGCTAGCGGGTTGAAGGTGACCGCCATGAGCTTACTACTATATAGAGTCTTTATCTCCCTGCCAGTAGCTAGATAACTCTGTACAGCTTGTCCCGATGCAAAGATACGAGTAAAGTCTTTGACCACAAGCTGCCGGTGTCGCTTGATGAGCCTCAACTGATTCAATAGTTTGTCGCTGACCACGCCTGGTACGTAGAGCATATCGCCCTCGGCCAGCCAAGTCGTGTCACGCCACATGTCGGGGGTAAGTGCCGAGGCAAAGCCTGGATCTACGATAGTCCCCTCAGTTGTTAGGAGACGAACGCCCTTGTCTACCTCTGCGAGCTGCTCCGCGAGCTTTCTGTCCGCCAACTGTGGCAGACGTATCAGGCGCATCAACTCACGCATTCGCTTGATTAGTTGCTCGGGCTGAGCCGAGTAAGCACTGCCCGTGGCAAGCACCATCCCCTCGGCTACCGAGGGTGATGCTAGCGAGAGACGTGATAGCGCTCCGTCGATGAGTGTCAGATCAACCCCCTCCTTACTCATCCGGGCGACTACACGACGCAGACCTCCCGTCGAGGGGGGACCCGCTATGAGCGTCTTGCCGATGCCCCGAGCTCGGGCATAGATAAGTCGCCCGATGGAAGAGGAGTAGATGCGATCAATGTCAAATATCTCGGCTGGCAGGAGCTTCTTGCGAAAGAAGTTTTCCGCCGTCACAAAGCGCATCCCGTTGTGCAGGGTTATCTCGGGTTTGTCCGTTTGTGTTACCTGATCACGTAGCTCTCCATCGATGCCTATCGACGTCAGCGCGAGCTGCAGCTCTGGGTGACGCTCACGTAGCGCACCGAGGATGTAGTTAAGACTTTCCGTCTTACCCACATTCTTGGCGGTCCCTACGATAGCGAGACTCTTGAGTTGAGCTATGTTTGCGATGAATGGCATCAGTCGATAGTTTGATCTAATAGGAGAGCTACGTAATCAAAGGCGTGAGGAGCTTATCCCTTGTGAGCTTCGCGCCACTTACGGCTACGCTCCTTGCGGTCTAGATGCTCAGGAGCCATAGCTAGGCGATCACCCGTGAGTAGTCCGTAGACCCCCTCGTGACGCGCCTTCTTGCAGTCAGGACACTGACAGGGCTCCTCCTTATAGTCGCTAGGCTCTGTGTAGGTCGTGATGACGCCCTCATAGTTGCGTAGCACCACACGGTGAGGCGACTGAGAGATCACATAGTTTGGCATGACAGGCGTCTTGCCTCCACCACCTGGAGCGTCTACGACGAAGGTAGGTACAGCATAGCCCGACGTATGTCCGCGTAGAGCCTCGATGATTTCGATACCCTTGGAGACAGGCGTGCGGAAGTGTGAGATACCCTGCGAGAGGTCACATACATATATATAGTATGGACGTACGCGCATCTTGACCAACTCATGGACGAGGTGCTTCATGATCGAGGGACAGTCGTTGATGCCACGTAGTAGCACCGACTGATTACCTAGAGGTATACCAGCATTAGCCATGCGCTCGCAAGCCTCACGGCTCTCGCGAGTCACCTCGTTGGGGTGGTTAAAGTGCGTATTGAGCCATATCGGGTGATACTTGCTCAGCATCTGAACCAACTCAGGCGTGATACGCTGTGGGCATACGACAGGAGTGCGGGATCCGATACGGATGATCTCTACATGAGGTATAGCACGCAGACGCTGTATGATATACTCCAGCATCTTGTCGCTGACCATGAGTGCGTCACCTCCTGAGAGGAGCACGTCGCGTACCTCGGGCGTCTGCTCGATGTACTCGATACACTTCTCGATGCGCTCCTTAGGCGAGGTTGCATCCTTCTGTCCGGCAAAGCGACGACGCGTGCAGTGACGACAGTACATAGAGCACATGTCGGTAATTAGGAAGAGCACACGATCAGGATAGCGGTGTGTCAGTCCTGGCACGGGTGAGTCCTCATCCTCGCTCAGCGGGTCTAGCTGATCCTCTGGGCTTACGTGTAGCTCATTGATCGTAGGGATCGACTGCTTACGTACAGGATCGTTAGGATCATTGGGGTCGATCAAGCTTAGGTAGTAAGGCGTGATAGCCATACGGATCGTCTTGAGCGACTCACGTACACCCTCCTCCTCTTCGGGAGTTAGTTTGATATACTTCTTGAGCTGGTCTAGCGTCTCGATACGATTACGTACCTGCCAGTGCCAATCATTCCAATCAGCGTCAGATACTTCGGGAAAGAACTCCTTTCTTCTGCTTTCGTTCATTACGTGTGTGATTGCTAGGGGATTGTATTTCGATATATAAAGAGTAAGAGACTAGAGCGTCTTGGATACGCTCTAATCTCTTATCCATTCACTTAAGCATATAGCTCAGTGAAGATCTTACGCAGTGCCTCGCTCTCACGGAGCTCCTGCAGTGTGATCTCTGCGTGACCCTTGGTATAGCCGTTACCTACGATCATCGTCACATCCTTACCGACACCCTCAGCACCGAGAGCAGCCTTGGTAAAGCTCGTAGCCATAGAGAAGAAGTAGACGACACCATCATCCTTCGTGCAGAGGATGCTGGTCATCTCCGTGTCGGTGATGTTGACATTGTTGATTGTGACATCACACATCTTGCCGTCTGTGAGCTTCTCGATCTCCTCCATGACAGGTACAGGCTGTGTAGCGTTGCCTGAGAAGACATAGTCGCAAAAGCCGAGCGCTTTCAGACGATCCGTACTACGCTGTGAGTGGCACATACCGATTACCTTACCCGTGACGCCAGCACGCTTCTTAGCCTCGTAGCAGCAGAGCATACCGCTCTTACCACCAGCACCGATGATGAGGACCGTGTCGCCTGGCTTGACTAGCTTAGCGACCTGAGCAGGAGCACCAGCTACGTCTAGGGCTGAGAGAGCGAGGTTCTCAGGTAGGTCGTTGGGGATCTTAGCATAGATACCGCTCTCGAAGAGGATAGCCTTACCATCGATGTCGACCTGGTCGATGTCGGGACGGATATCCTTGATCTTGTCGATGCGTAGAGGTGTCAGTGAGAGAGATACGAGGGTAGCGATCTTGTCGCCCTCCTTGAGGTCTATCTTACCCTTGAGGGCATCACCGATTTTCTCGACAGTACCGAGTAGCATACCGCCAGAGCCTGTGACGGGGTTGCGGTGCTTACCCTGCTTCTCGACGATACCCATCATGATCTCGGCGATCTTTGCCTTGTCGCCACCAGCCTGCTCCTCGATCTGTGTGAAGCTAGCTGAGTCAATGTTTAGCGTCTGTACATCGATGAGGATCTCGTTGTCGTAGATCTCATCCATGTTGTTGTCGATCTTGTCTGCGGGCTGTGGTAGTACGCCCTTAGGAGAGATGACACGGTGCGTGCCATACTTGTTTCCTTTCTTCTGCATATAAAAGTTGATATGATTGATTGTGTGATTGTATTAGTAAATAGGGGGAGAATCAATATCCTTATTAGTGGCGAGGAGCCAGCGAAAGAATCTGACGAGCCTCAGCCGGATTAGCAATCTCACGGCCCAGCTCATGAGCTATGCGTGCAGCCTTAGCGACTAGCTCGCCATTGCTCTTAGCAAGGACACCCTTAGAGAGATATAGGTTGTCCTCAAAGCCGACACGTACGTGACCGCCCATGCCGATAGCAGCTGCTGCTAGTGGGAACTCGTGACGACCGATGCCGGTAGCTGTCCAGGTAGAGCCTGCGGGAATGTTCTTAACCAGCCAAGCAAGGTTGTCAGCCGTAGCAGGTGTACAGCCGAAGACTCCCAGCACGAAGTTAAACTGCATAGGATCGCCTGGCACCTCACCTCTCTGAGCAAGACGCAGGATGGTGTCTAGGTGACCCATCTCAAAGCACTCGTACTCAGGCTTGATCTTATTCTCGAGCATACGCTTGCCGAAGGCACGCATCATGGGAATGGTATTCTCGAAGACATCGTCGCCAAAGTTGCACGTACCGCAGTCTAGCGTAGCCATCTCAGGCATCAGCTCTGTAGGCTGTAGACGCTCTTCGGCAGTCATACCTACTGCACCACCCGTCGAGGGGATGATGATTACGTCAGGGATCACCTTGTAGATAGCGTCCAGAGCTTCCTTAAAGCGTGCCTTGGACTGCGTAGGCGTACCATCGTCCTCACGGACGTGTACGTGGATGACAGCTGCGCCAGCATCGTAAGCTGACTTAGCCTCACGTACGATTTCGTCGATTGTGTAGGGTACAGCGGGATTCTGCTCTTTGGTTACCTCGGCACCGCAGATCGCTGCCGTTAGGATTAGTTTATCCATAGATAGTTACTGCTTTAGAGAGATGAATAGATTAAGACTTGCGCTGGCACTTCTTAGGTACTACGCAGGTGCCATGAGCACGGCATACGACGACAGGCTCCTCGAGCACGTCAGCTGCAGAAGCACTGATATCGGTGCGTGGAGCGATTACCTTGCGTGCCTCAAACTGCATCTGGCGTGATGAATTACCGACCTCGGTAATCTCACCGACAGCCTCTATATAGTCACCAGCATATACTGGAGCGAGGAACTCGACCTTGTCATAGGCGCAGAAGAGACCCTCGTCGCCATCTTGTATGATGAGTAGCTCAGTAGCCACATCGCCAAAGAGCTGTAGCATCTTAGCACCATCTACTAGGTTACCACCATAGTGCGCATCAGCGCTAGACATACGTAGACGGATCATTGATTTTGGATTTGCCATTTTTTTCTGGGGAAAGTTAAAGTGAATGATTGCTCAGAGCCTGTCTTCGGGAGAGCCTACTCAGGAGCTCCTACGCCAGTACTCCGAATGTATATAGAGTCTCTGTGCGACTTACTCAAAGATATAGTCCACAAAAATACCAGAGGTGTGTACCGCCTCGGGGCTGATCTGCCCTACGGGGACGATCTCGTCAATCTCAGCGACAACGCAGTCAGCAGCCATAGCCATCAGAGGTTGGAAGTTTTGCGTCGTGCCCTTGTAGACTAGGTTACCCGTCTCGTCACCGATAGTACCCTTGACGAAGGCCATGTCAGCACGTAGTGGCAGCTCGAGGAGGTAGTCCTGGCCGTTGATGTTGATTACTTTCTTGCCCTCGGCGATGATTGTGCCCAGACCCGTAGTCGTTAGGACGCCACCGAGACCGCAGCCACCTACGCGGATGCGCTCAGCGAGTGTGCCCTGAGGGCTAAACTCGACCTCTAGCTCACCATTGTTCATCTGCTCAGCGGTCATCGGGTTCGTACCGATGTGTGAGACGATCAGGTGCTTGACCTGCTTATTAGCGATGAGACGGCCACAGCCACGGTCAGGATAAGAGGTGTCGTTGACGATCATCGTGAGATCCTTGACCCCACTCTCGACCAGCACGTCGACAATACGCTCAGGAGTTCCGTTGGCAAGAAATCCCCCGATCATGATAGACATACCGTCGTGCAGCTTAGCTTTGAGTCCTGCTTTGTCGATTGATTTTTTCATAGATCTATGTGTTTATATATTTTGAACTTGCTATCGCTGATTACTTTTCAGTTGTTCCGAAGAGACCAGAGCCCACTCCAGTCTCGCACCAGTCCACGCCTCCCAGAGAGCCTCGTCAGAGGGCTATATAGCTAGGTACGCAAGAGGCGAATGGAGAGCCTCACTCGAGCGTCCCCTTGAGTAGCGAGACCGTAGGACGTAGCTATTGCGGTACAACTCTTCAAAGGTACAAAGAAATTTGCGAATAACTAGCCTTTCGAGTGAACCTAATAGGGCTGACGCATTATATTTGCTCTGTCAGGAGCTACACATAGCGACAAGCGAGGAATAGATGAGGTTACTATATATCATGTGTCACCCCGGCCCTCTAATCTCTAACCTCTAACTTCTAATCTCTAATTACCCTCCCTTCTCGAATATCCACGTGGAAAATCTCAAATCTCCACGTGGATATTTTTTATTTTCCACGTGGGCGTGATTCATTTCCTCCGAAGTTTCATTTGATTCCTCCGAAGAATTTTTTCTTCCCCACGTGGAAAATAAAAATTCTCCACCTAGATATTTTGAAATATCCAGGTGGAGAATCCGTTTCCCCCGACAAAGTGCCGTTTTGATAGGTAGTCGGGTCTAAATTATTGTAGCGAGTCGGCGGTGAATTTGCCTAGCTAGGGGTGACGCATTATGAGACTGTTGCAAGAGTCAACAGTCTCAGGCTAGATGTCAGGTGCGGTGATGTGCTATAGAACCTTAGAAGGATATCCAGCGAACGTAGGCAAAGTCCATCAGGTGTGGCAGCTCAGGCAGGTAGGGACGTAGGCGTATCGCTATCTGATACTTGCCTGGGCGTGTCGAGGGGATGGTTAGCTCGTAGGTGCGTAGTGACCCGAGGCGTGGCATCCTCTCGTGAAAGAGATGCTTGCCTGCGTAGTGGAGCTCACCCGTAGTGTCGTCCTGAGTGGTGACAATGAGCTCAGCGACCAGTTCGGCCTCGACTTGCCCGGCGTCGATGGTGAGCCGGAAGGAGGGGTCGCGACGCTCTCCGTTGTAGTCTGGCTGTAGCAGGACGCCCTCGTAGGTGACCTCATGGACCGAGATGGTGTCCCATGTGGCTGCGACTTGTTGCTTCCAGAGTGCGATTTCTCGAGCTAGCTTGTACCCCTGATGCTGGAGGAGCTCGGAGCGGACGGCCAACTTGTTGTAAAAGCGCCCGTAGTAATCATCCATCATACGGCGCATAGTGAAGTGTGGTGCTATATAAACCATCGACCGCTTGATGAACTCAATCCAGCTGTCCGAGTAGCCCTCAGTCGTTTCGGCAAAATAAGCTGGCACTATCTCCTGCTCGATGAGGTGGTAGATGGTCATAGCATCGAGCTGGTCCTGTAGCGCTTGGTCGGCATAGGTGCGCTCTGCGGAGAGTGCCCAGCCGGCTCCCTCTTTGTATCCCTCGTACCACCAGCCGTCGAGGACAGAGAGATTGAGTGTGCCGTTCATCTCAGCTTTTTCGCCAGATGTACCAGAAGCTTCCATCAGTCGCATAGGGTTGTTGAGCCAGACGTCGACCCCTGGGATGAGTGTCTTGGCAAGCTCGATGTCGTAGTCTGGGAGGAAGATGATTTTACCTACAAACTGTGGCATACGGCTCACCTCTACGATGCGCTTGATGAGGGCTTGACCACCACCGTCGGCTGGATGCGCCTTGCCGGCAAAGATGAAGCGCACGGGAGCACTCTCGTTGCAGACGATGGCTGCGAGTGCGTCCAAGTCTTCAAAGAGTAGATGCGCTCGCTTGTAGGTGGCGAAGCGTCGCGAGAAGCCTATGTAGAGAGCATCCTCTCGTAGCTCACTGACCATCTTAGTCGCCAGTTGTGGCGATAGACCAATCTGCCCGTGTACTTGTGTTATAATGCCACGGATCTGTCGTAGTAGGCGACTCTTGAGTTGTCGGCGGATGGCGCGTATCTCTTCGTTGGGCACATCCATCATCTTAGCCCACATCTCTTCCTGCGACTGATGCTGGAGGTAGTCTGAACCAAAGTGAGCAACGAAGAAGTGCTGCCACTCGGAAGTAGCCCAGGTGGGCAAGTGTACACCATTGGTTACATAGGACACATGGCTCTCTTCGGGAAAGAAACCATCCCACACGGGTGCAAACATGCGCTTGGATACGTCTCCGTGGAGCTTACTTACGCCGTTTGCTTCTTGCGAGGTGTGGAGAGCGAGGACGCTCATTGAGAACTTGCCCCCGCTACCGTGGCTGTCTTTGCCTAGCTCGATGAAGTTGTCGCGAGAGATGCCGAGACGGCTGTAAAATGGAGCAAAGTAATGATCTATCAGCGCATCCTCAAAATAGTCGTGCCCCGCTGGTACGGGCGTATGCACCGTATAGAGAGACGACGCACGTACCACCTCGAGTGCTACGTCAAAGGGTAGACTTTCGTCTTCTACTAAATTGACCAGGCGCTCTACGTTCATAAAGGCTGCGTGTCCCTCATTCATATGGTAGACATCGCACGCTATGCCGAGACGCTTGAGGAGCATCGTGCCACCGATGCCGAGCAGGTACTCCTGCCTGAGTCGGTTCTCCCAGTCGCCACCGTAGAGACGGTGGGTGATACTCTTGGCGATGTCGCTGTTTTCAGGTACATCGGTGTCGAGTAGGTAGAGCGACACACGCCCTACGGGTACGCGCCACACTTGACAGGTCACAGGCAGATCGCCCATCTGCAGGTGAAGTGTCAGACGCTCGCCCGAAGGCGTGAGGACGGGCTCGAGGGGTAGGTTATGGAAGTTTTGAGGTACGTAGTGCGCAACCTGATTACCATTGGGGTCAAGGCTCTGAGTGAAGTAACCATAGCGGTAGAGTAGTCCCACGGCACTCATCCTGACATTGCTGTCGCTAGCCTCCTTGACATAGTCTCCAGCTAGAATGCCTAGACCACCTGAGTAGATGCGTAGCGTGTTGCTGATACCGTACTCCATGCAGAAGTAAGCAACTGAGGGTCGGGTCTCGTCGGGCTGTACGGAGAGGTACGACTGAAGCTCATTGTAGAGCTGCTCGACCTGCTTTAGGAAAGTGGCGTCGTGACAAAGCTCTGCGATACGCTCCGCCCCGAGGAGGTGAAGCATCCAGCGTGGGTTGCCCTCAGTCTTGTACCACAGATCAGGGTCTATGGACTGGAAGAGCTGTATGGCTCTAGGTTGCCAAGACCACCACAAGTTCATAGTAAGAGCATGGAGCGGTTGTAGCTCTGCTGGGAGGTTGGACTGGCTGTAAACCTGTGTCCATTGCGGTGCGTTACTTCTATATTGAGGTATCATATACGTCTAACTGTTTAATCTAAACTATCTGTGTCTCGGTGGAGAGAGTTAGCTCACGCCACCCTCTACTCCCACGGCTCAGCTAAGGTACGACTATTTCGTTCAATGGCTGTTAAGTCTCTCTAACTCTCGACTTCACATACCGAGTAGCCCGTAAGCTATTAAATAGCGGAGGAGATGTCCTTCATCTTGAGGGTTGAGGAGATGGTCTTGAGAAGAATTTTGAGGTCGAGCGTGAAGGATAGATGCTCGACATACCATGCATCGTACTTAAAGCGGTGCTGATAGCTTAGTCTGTTGCGCCCGTTGACCTGTGCCAAGCCTGTAATCCCAGGACGCACCTCATACCGAACACGTTGCTGAGGGGTGATGGCTATCAGCTCTCCCTCGATAGAAACGCTGATAATCTCCACTTTCTTGTGCTCCGTGAGGCTCTGACGGTAAGTGGCTAGAAAGGGGCGAGGTCCCACGAGACTCATATCACCTCGTAGCACATTCCACAACTGCGGTAGCTCATCGATAGAGGTCTTACGGATGAAACGCCCCATAGCGGTCAGTCGCTCCGCATCAGGGAGCAGATTGCCCTCGGCATCTCGCTCGTCCGTCATTGACTTGAACTTGTACATATGAAAGAGCCTTTCACCTCTTCCTGGACGAGCCTGTGAGAAGAAGACCCCAGCCCCCTTATTGGCAAAAGACATCACCACAATCACCACAAAAAGCAGTGGAGACAGGATGATGAGTCCCAGTAGGGAGCAGATGATATCTAGAAGTCGCTTGATATAGTTACGATACATACTGGCCTAAGCTACGGGAGGAAGTAGGTGAGCAATGAGGTTGAAGAGTCTGGGAGTCCTGTGCGCTAGATAGATGAGCGGAGCACCCTTGAGTCCGGCATGGCGCATCAAGAGCTTGTGATTGCCAGTCTGTGCCATGCGCTGCGTGTACGCTTTGAGCTCAGTTCCCTTACCATAGCGAGCGACCATACGCAGTCCTGCTCGGTAGAAACCTGAGGCAAGCTTCAGGTAGAATGCACGCAGGTCTGCCCGCTCTTCGGCACATGCTAGTAGTCTGAAAGAACCCTCTAAGCGAGAAATGCCTCGGAGGTGGAGCGTGTTGGGGTTGTGGATTGTAGAATCAGCTCGCTGATAGTAGTAATAGGCTACCCTCGGAACTAGCAAGACCCGCTCGGCATAGGCAGTGTAGTGCCAGTAGAAGAGCGCATCCTCGTGGAGCAATCCCTCCATAAAGCGAGCTTGATGTCCGTCCAGTAGCGTGCGTCGCCATAGAAAAGGACAGACACTTCCCGATAAGTCGTACTGTGTCAAGAGCATCTTTCCATCAATGGTCTTGAGCCGCTCGAAGTCATGTGCCGAGCTGTCCATCCATTCAGACGAGGTATGCGCTCCGTCATCCCCACAGTTTCGCACGCCAAAGCAGAGCATATCGTACTGACTCTCCGCAACGAGCGAGAGGAGATAGTCCGCTGCTTCGCTGTCCACCCAGTCGTCGGCATCGACAAACCATACGTAGGCTCCCTGAGCCACCTCCAAGCCTCTATTGCGAGCTGCCGACTGACCCTGATTCTCTTGGCTGATGATGCGTATTGCTTGCTCAGGGTGCTGCGTTTGATAGCCGGCTATCACCTCTAGGGTCTTATCCTTACTCCCATCATTGACCACGATAATCTCTAGTGCTGTAGTTGACACGGGAATAGCAACGAGAGAGTCTAGGCAGCGGACGATGGTCTTCGCACCATTATATATAGGTATGATGACAGAGAGTAGTGGTCCGTGGCTCATAGCTTCGCCTCCTTTGGTGTGTAGCGTGCATTGACCTCCTTACGCTCAGCATCGCACCACCAGCCCCACTTGTTGAAGTACTTGACCATCGAGGAGATGTGGTGGCATAGGAGCTTAGCATCGTGATAAGAGCCTCGGCTGTGGACATGCGTAATCTTAGCCTCGGGATGACAGATCGTCTTAGAGATCTGTCCGATGCGTCTAGAGAGGTCGGTGTCCTCGACATACATGAAGAACCGCTCGTCGAAGCCCCCCACACGCTCCAATATCTTCATGCGTGTAAACATAAAGCAACCCGACAAGTAGGGGACCTCTACCGGCTGGCTATAGTCCAGCCAGTGCATCTCATACTTCCTATTGACCTTGTCTCTGATTCGCTGACTGAACGAGAAGCGACGCAAGAGTACATCCCACGGTCTGGGTAAGAGCTTGCAGAGTTGTTGCGGACGGCCATCGGGGTAGGAGACAAAAGGCGATATGAGTCCTACCTCCTCGTGCGCCTCCATATAGGAGGTCAGGGTGTCCAGCACTGTCTCGTCAAAGCGTACATCCGGATTGATGATCACATGGTATCGTGCTCCCTGATCGTGGGCTAGGCGTATGGCTATGTTGTGTGCCTTGCCAAAGCCTAGGTTGCTCGGCTGATGCTCATAGTAAATACGTCCATCGCCGACGGGTAGGTCTGCTAGGAAGCGCAACTCATCTGTGGGCGAATTGTCAATCAGGTAGAGACGCTTGTCGCTCTCCACCTGTGGCTGTGAGGGCGTCCGAAAGAAGTCCTCAATGATCTGCTCCACAAAGAATGCATTGCTCTTGTAGAGTACTATAGAGCCTGTTGTTAGCACCGAGTTATATCCGTCCTATAGTGGTTTATCTTAGATACTTACGCAGGAGCTGCTGGTAGATGCGGTGGTACTGGAGTGCCATACGTTGGCGACCATAGAGATGACCCATCTCTAGAGCTTCCTGCCTATCAAACGTAACGGAGGGTGCTTTTAGTATGCAGTCGGCACATTGCGATGCGCATCCTACTCCAAAGCGTAGGTCTGTCATCTGAGGCACGCGCTCCAAAATCTCGCCAAAGATAGGCAAATCCGAGTGAATGACTACACAACCCGAGGCGATACCCTCAATGACATTGAGTCCAAAACCCTCGGAGTGGCTAGCGGTAATCAGCGCATCGGACGCTCGTAAATAGTCTGACACACGACTTGTAAAGCCGACAAACTGCACCTGCTCTCCCAGAGGCTTGGCGAGCTGCCGACAGTGAGACTCTAGCGGTCCCTTGCCTAGGAAGAGTAGATGTAGACCATTCGGTAGCTGGTGTCGCCTCTTCAGTCGGCGCAAGGCTCGTAAGATGAGCTCCGGGTCTTTGAGCTTCGTGAGGGAACCGCAGTATGTGATGATGTAGCCCAGCTCGGGAAGGTCTAGCTGACGACGTAGTTGCACCCGCTCGGCAGCACTTCCGGGCGGTGTGAAGAGTGCGTTGTCTATCCCATTGGGTGCGACATAGACGCTGACCTTTGTGGGTAGTTGCTTGCGGTAGTAGTCACGGCAGACGTGCGATACGCAGACTACCTCACGGTGACGTGCCAGCGCACGCATCAAGCGTCGACACATATAGCTGCCGAGCAGACGCCCCTTGCCGTAGGTGAAGTCTAGCTTGGCTATGTTGTGCTGAGTGGAGAGGAGGATGTAGCGATGAGAGAGGTAACTGGAGACGATGTCTGGCTGGTAGGTGTGGCTGTGCACCAGTGTGATGTCGTAGTGTCGCAGGCACTCATCGAGGAGCCTTGCTGCAGACTTGGGGAATAGCTCAAGCTGTCCTCGTGTGAAGCCCAGCTCAATAATCTCGCATCCCATTGCTTGCAGTTCGTCAGCCATCGCCTCGCCTTGAGGTTCCAGTGAGCAGAGCTGTATGATGTAGGGCTTGTAGTAGCCCTCTGGTAGCCCAGCGATGATGTCACGCACCACAAAGAGCGGTCCTTGGGTGCGAATCTGGTTAACTACAAAGGCTAGTCCTCTAGGTGCCGTAGGCTCATTTGTCACCATAGTGTAGGAGTAAAGGTATATTCGTCATAGATCCAACGGTAGGTATGTAGTGGGCTACCAGGATCCATCACATTGTTTACAGTAAAGATGAAGAAGAGTATCATCACGCCGATGACGGCGATACGGTAGGCTCTATCCTTCACAAGGTATAGGACGTTGGGCAGTGCCACGCAGATCATAATGCCAGGATTGTACATAAAGCGCATAGCTACGCTGGAGGAGAGCGTGCTGTTGTAAATCATACTACTGAAGGCTATCAGCAGGATAGCCAGATAAGTCGTCCTGTCTCGCGACTTATCTAGATAGAGAGTCCCGAAGAGTAGTAGGAGTGCCATCCCATTCTGGGCTAAAATATTGACCCACCCTTGATGTGTATCCCATCCATCCGAGGCGATGTAAAAGGAGTAACGCTCCGGTAGCACCGGCTCTAGCACGCTCCCAATCACCTGAAAGAGTGGTCCCCCCACGGCGAGCGATACTATTAATAGTGCTGCTAGGACGCGCCAATCCCAGCGGATAGACATCAGCGGTAAGAGAAGGAACCATATCACTGAGGAACTATGCACTAGGCAGGAGAGGACTACCCACAGGAAGAACCGCCAGTAGCGTCGCTCCACGTAAAGGTGGAAGGTGGCAAAAGTAATCATCAAGGCAAGGCATTGCCTTACTCCATTGAGCGTCTCTAGATAGCCAGTGTTAAAGAGGACAAAGAAGAGCACCCCCAAGGGGTAGGAGATGGACAGCCTTCGTATCCCCTGGAGGAATAGTGCAACGGTAATCGCTGAGGTGAGGACCATAAAGGAGCGAAAGCTCATGCCCAGAGCGCGCATCCCCAGTATAATGCCCTGCCATAGAGGCTCGAATGCCTGAAAGGACTCAGAGGTTATCCACTTATACCCATTCTCATACACCTCGTAATCTTTCCCCAGGCCGACACGAAGTCCTGCGAAGCCAACCAATAGAATAAAGACGAAGAGCTGATACAGCCCCTCAAAGCGCCGATCCCTATAGTACAGCCCCGTGAGAAGGAATGTCAAGCTCACGAGTATAACGTAGGGTATCACTGATGAAGGTAGGCTTGGATACGACCTTGATGGTACCTGGACCGTTTGTTATATGGTGTCGCAAAGACACCCATATCCCATAGTTCGCTCAGTAGTGGCACAAGCACTGCACGACTAGCGTCATCTCTTACCTTGTAGAGCTGCTTAGAGATACGATCACATACGACAGCCCAGAGACATTGTTGCATCCAGCAGTGCCACTGGACGACCGATGCCGAGGCCGCATACTGAGGGAAGGTGTGGCGGATACCCGCTATCCAGTGAGTTATCTTGTCACACTCTGATGAGGCACTCGAGATGGACGACTCATTATAATAATAGTAGTAGAGTGGTAGCTGCGTAATAGTCACGCGTGGCGAGCGTAGCATCAGGTCACTCCACCAGGGAAAGTCCTCAAATTTCAGCCCTTCGACAAAAGGGGTCTCCACTGCTAATTCTCGACGCACTAAGTGTCGCCAAGCGTAGAAGTAGCGAATCGGGTCCTTTACGCCATCACCTCTTCGATGATTGGTCGCGTGGCGAACTACTTCGTCTGTGCAAACGGCATGAATGTCCTCGAGCTTGTACCGCTTTGACATGCTCCAAGGCTGTACCGCATCATAGGACTGCCCCAACTTAGCACGTAGGAGTAGCCGACGCTTGTAGACCATATCTGGCACCCACGATACAACGTCCGATCCGTCACGCTCCGCCAATGCGACCGCCAGCTCGAGGGTCTGAGGGTGGATGAAGTCGTCAGAGTCGACATAGTTGACATACTTGCCACGAGCGATGGCTGTACCCGCATTGCGCGCTGAGGAGAGACCGCCATTTTCTTTTGTCAAGATGCGGATGCGACTGTCTCGCTCAGCATACTCCTTTAGGATACGAGCTGACCCATCGGGGCTACCATCATCTACACAGATCGCCTCCCAGTCTGGCATCGTCTGCTGGAGGATGCTATCTAGACAGCGGTGGAGGTACTGCTCGACGTTGTACACGGGTACAATCACCGAGACCATAGGAGTAGCAGAGGACGTAGGCACTTGGGTTGAAGTCATCTCAGAGTAATCTTATAGAGAGTAGTAAACAGAGACCGCTAGGATGCCCAACAGTCTCTTCCTACCGGCAAAGATACGAAAATGGAGACTGTTGCAAAAATCAACAGTCTCCTAAGGTGTAGCCCAACATCCTGCGAAAGAAATGGAACTTCCCTCCGCAAGGACGAAATGCTCCCTCCGCAGAAGTCAAATCACTCCTCCGCAGATGCGAAATGACTTTTCCGCAAAAGTGAAATCACACCTCTGGGAGAAAAGTTTTTCTCCTCCGTAAGGGCTTGCGACTGCCTCCGCAAGAGATTAAGTCGCTGTAGGGATTTCGTCTCTACCCCCTACAGGTCTCACGCCTTAGCGCAGGGAGATGAGGAGCGTCTTGTCCTGGTACTCGAAGGTGAGCTTCTCCTCCTTAGCAAGCCAGCCGAGGGCAGCGTAGATATCCTTCTCGGTGCGTATCTTGGTCGCTTTCTTGAGCTGCTTGACATCCATCTTGCCTAGCTCGTTGAGAGCATTCCAGACGAGACCGGCATTGGTGCCGATGTATGTTATCATGTTTTCCTCCATAGTGTTTGTGCTGTGTGATTTCTTATACAGCAAAGCTACAGAAAAAGATTGATACATCTCTTACAACTGGGTTAAGCTTAGATGAGTATAACCCGCAGTCTCGCGCTGCCAGCTCGTGAGATGGTGGATAATCCAATGTAATTACGTACATTTGCCGGCAAATAGGTCTGCTCTCCAGTTTAATCGTTTACCCCTCTACCTAATTAGAGAACTGCAAGCAGTATATGAAGACAGCTACAATATCACGCCCCAGTGCTACGCTACTGACGAGCAAGCTTGACGGTTCATCCTCCGAAGATGCGCCTGCTTCGCGCCCCTCTACACGCATTCGTCGTGTCAGACTGGCGGATTTGTGTGTCCTATATTGTCTCCTATTTGGTCAAGTCAATAAATAATACTACTTTTGCAATGTACTAGGACTCGTTCATAACAGCACGACACACTAACAAACAAACACTTTAGATACATCAATCTAAGCGAAACTAATCAGAAAACAAACCAATAACAAGACAACGTATAACTATGAAAGTAAAGTTCTTTCTGATCTCCCTCTTGTTGGGAGCAACGACTCTAACGCTGAGTGCTCAGGAGACTGCAGCACCTCAAGCTGGCACAAAGCCTGTCTATAAGACGACCTTTGAGCGTGGCACAGCAGCAGACCATTGGTTCCTTACACTACAGGGTGGTGTAGGATCTCAGTTCCTTTGTGGCAACGAGGAGAAGCCCTTTATGGATCGCCTCCAGATGTCTTACTCTCTTTCTCTAGGTAAGTACCACACACCTTCCTTCGCTACACGCCTCAACCTCGTTGGCGCTCAGGCTCACACCTACTATAAGGTAGGCAACGACGTGAAGAACTACGAGACTAGCTTCGTAGGTGCTCACTACGACTTCATGTTTGACATGGTCAACCACTTCAGCCGTTACAACGCTAAGCGTGTCTTCCACATCATCCCATTCGCCGGTGTGGGCTACAACATGAAGTTCAACAAAGCCTTCGAGGACCTTCATCACACTGCAGCTCTCGACGCAGGTCTACAGCTCCAGTTCCGTCTAGGTCGTCGCGCAGACCTCGTTATCGAGGGTAAGGCTATCTACAACAACTTCAACTTCAACTACAGCAACTGCCCCAAGGCTAACGCCTGGAACCCCAACGCTTACAACGGTCTCTACGGAGCCCTCACAGCTGGTCTTAACTTCCGTATGGGTGGTGTCGAGTGGACTGAGGTTGTCCCCATGGACTACGACCTAATCAACGACCTCAACGGTCAGATCAGCTCGCTACGCGCTCAGAATGCTGAGCTCAGCAAGCGTCCTGTATCTTGCCCTGAGTGCCCAGAGCTAGCAGCACAGACTACAACAAAGGAGGTAATGTCAGACAAGACAATCCTCTTCAAGTTCGATAGCTCACGCATCGACAAGAACCAGATGATCACGCTCTACAACGTCAGTGAGTATGTCAAGGCAAACAATACGCCTATCCTAGTCATCGGCTACACCGACACAACGGGTGATGCTAACTACAACCTAGGTCTATCAGAGCGTCGCGCTAAGGCTGTCACAGACGCTCTCGTCAACGACTTCGGCGTTTCTGCTGATATGATTACCACACAGTGGGAGGGTGCTACAGACAAGCTATTTGACACAAAGGCTTGGAACCGTGTTGTCATCATCCGCTCTAAGTAAGTCGTATAGCTCACTCAAATCATCAATCTACGAATTAAACACACTAGAAATATGAAAGCAAAAGTATTTATGCTATCACTCGTTGTCGCACTGACAGCTTTCGTGGCTCAGGCTCAGGAGGCTCAGGAGGTCGACAACCGCCCCGCATACATGACGGAGTTCGAGCAAGACCCTGCGGCTCACTGGTTCATTGAGCTACACGGAGGAGCTGCTATGCTACCTTTTGGTAATAAGGCCAACGGAGAGGCTGAGTTTGTAGACCGCATCTCTCCCATCGCCAGCCTTTCTTTCGGACGCTGGCACTCTCCATACTTTGCTACCCGCCTACGCGGCTACGCTTGGAACGTCTATAGCTTCGATAAGCCTGCCAACGAGCTCGTTCGCTATCAGAACGTCTTCGGAGCTGCTTCACTAGAGTTTATGTTTGACCTGGTCAACTACTTCGCTCCATACAGAGAGAACCGCGTCTTCCATCTCGTTCCCTTCGTCGGTCTAGGTGGTCACATGAAGTTCTACTCTGCAGACGATAAGAGCGGTGACAAGCTCGGTACGGAGAATGACTACAGCGGTCTCCTCAATGGAGGTCTCGCTCTCAAGTTCCGTCTAGGCAAGCGCGTCGACCTCAACCTCGAGGGTCAGATGATGGTCTCTAAGAACAACTATCAGGGTACCCGCACCATCCATCAGCCCGCTGATGTTATGGCTCTGGTCTCTGCAGGTCTCACCTTCAAGCTCGGTCGTGTAGCCTTCCAGCCTATCACTCCTATGGACTACGACCTTGTCAACGACCTCAACGGTCAGATCAGCTCGCTACGCGCTCAGAATGCTGACCTCAGCAAGCGTCCTGTATCTTGCCCTGAGTGCCCAGAGGCTGCTCCTGTTGCTACTAAGCCCGTCATCGAGAATGTCGTAGCTTTCCGCATCGGTAGTGCTAAGATTGACAAGAATCAGATGATCAACGTCTACAACTCTGCCGAGGCTGCTAAGGCAAACGGTGGCAAGATTTACATCGTCGGCTACGCTGATGAGCAGACTGGTAATGCTACCATCAATATGTCTCTCTCAGAGCGTCGTGCTGAGGCTGTCAAGAATGCTCTTATAAACAACTACGGTGTCAACCCTGAAAACATCGTTATCGACTTCAAGGGTGATACGGTACAGCCATTCGCTACAAACGAGTGGAACCGCGTCGCTATCATCAACATCAAGTAAGACGACAGCAACGACAGCTACACCCCACATCGTCATGGCCAGTTTCTTTGCTAGATAAAGCCTGAGATGTAGAGGTACAAGCATCAGAATATAAAGAGAGGTAGTGACCGACTTGGTTACTGCCTCTCTTTTTTGTACGTGTGGCACGAGACGCGCGGAGTTGAGGAGGCTTGCGAAAAAAAGGATTAGCTGAGACAGTTGCATAAAGGCGCATCGCTGTGTTGCTTTCGGGATGCGGCTTAGGTTACATACGGAGGTATGTGAGCTTCAGACCTCACCCTCAGTGCCTTGCGCTTCATCC
>UQBE01000020.1 GCA_900539155.1 uncultured Porphyromonas sp. | reverse complement strand
TCCGCCCGCAGAATTAACTGCGCTCAGGTGAGGACGGGCGGACACACAGGTCCGCCCCTACGTAGATCCGAGTTACAGCGTCTGGATGGAGGAGTTGTCGTGTTAACGTTATTCGCGTAGGGGCGGACCTGCGTGTCCGCCCGCAGAATTAACTGCGCTCAGGTGAGGACGGGCGGACACACAGGTACGCCCCCTACTATCAAATAGGTTTCCATAGGCAGTCCTTTTGTAATGACTTGTCCGCAGAGCCTTTTTGTACCCAACGCTGTGGATTAGTCGCAATATAATTTGTTATCATATCGTATTCATGCGGATTACGTATAATGCGCTCCCAATAGCTCCGTTGCCATAGTTTACGCAAAAAGGGGCTCCAACATTTCTGCTTCACGCCCTGTATATACTCATTTGTTGTCATTGTTTTGAACCATTGAACTACAGTTCTTATGTCAACTGTCCCCTCCTCGTTTGGCAAATATAAACTTTGCTGAGACAGTCCAATTTGTTCATGTTGATGTAGATCTATTTGTCTACCTAGACATACTGTATCATTGTCATTTAGTAAGTGGGTATCTATGCGTCCGCCTGCAGTTACAGAGTTGAGAATAACACAATGGATGTGGTTGGGCATAACTACCAAAGTATCGCACCATATACTAGGGAACTTATGTTGTAGTTCATAATACCAGCGTGCCACCATCATACCTGCATCATTAAGAATCATCTCGCCTTCTTGTATCCGCCCAAACAAACATAGATTCCCTTGCACGCAAATAGTTATGAAGTAGAGTCCGCTCAGAGTATAATCATACCCCTGCCATCGCATTGTCTTACGATCGGGAAGATCGTTTAAGTACTCGTTCATAATACAATATTATTCTAGTCGTGTAGGGGCGGACCTGCGTGTCCGCCCGCAGAATAGACTGCGCTCAGGTGAGGACGGGCGGACACACAGGTCCGCCCCTACGGTGGGAGCCCCCACCTCGCCGAGCGGTTCACCCGAAGAGAAGTCGACCGAGCTTCCGAAACGAGAAAAAACTTCGCATTTTACTTGCATATGAACTTAGAACGCATATCGTTACACGTTCCTGCGGTACGAGTAGCGAGTTAATGAGCAGTGCTTCGGTGGGGACGTATGATAATGAGCGAGAAGTAAGGGATGGGCTGACGAGTGAGGAGCGTCTCGCGATCACTGCTGAGTAGCTCTAGAGCGGGATTGCCGAGATGCTCGGCGTAGATGAAGTCGTAGTCGCCCTCGGCAATCACCTCACGAACGATGTCGGCACAGCGCGAGAGCTTCATAACCACCACCGTATGTCCCTGCACCAGCGCTTCGCGAAGCTGAGACTCACTGTCGACTTTGCTCAGCACGAGGAGCGACTCATCTTGGCGCACCAGCCCCTCGCCGACGGCTGCCGCTGCGGCTATATAATAAGGTATCCCTGGCACAACCTCTATCGCAGCACCCGCCTGACGGAGTAGGTCCACGAGATACTGCACCGTGGCGTAGGTGCCGGCATCGCCGATGGTGACGACGCTACAGGCGAGTCCCCTACCCTGTTGCTCCATCAGTCGGGTGGCCAACTGTTCGTAGTAGCGGATCGCCTCTGTGCGGTCACTGCTCATCGGTATCTCTAGGATTTGACAGCGCTGAGCGAGAGTGGTGCCCTCGGGTAGCGCAGCAACAATGCGGTGAGCGGCCTCACCGAAGCAATAGATATCGTCTGCCGTCTGGAGCTTGCCATAGGCCCGCATGGAGATATCTTCAGGCGTAGCAGCTCCGAGAGAGACAATCGCTATCGGGTGTGGCGCTTTCATCGGCGGAAGAGGTGCTTGAAGTTGTCATTGTAGAGCTTAGAGAGTCCCGCACGGTTGTCGATGGCATCCCCGACGACCATCAGCGTGGTAAGCGTGAGGTGATGCTCACGAACTATCTGCGCCAGCTCGGAGAGCTGACCGCGGTAGATGCGTTGCTCAGGCCAAGTGAGCTTGTAGCAGACCGCCACGGGTGTCGTGGGTGGGTAGTGAACGAGTAGCTCCCGCTGCACCTCCTCGGCAAGGGTGGCACTGAGGTAGATGCACATCGTGCTCTGCGAGGCAGCGAGCTTGTGCAGTTGCTCTCGCTCGGGCATTGGCGTGCGACCGCCGCCTCGGGTTAGGATGATGGTCTGCACACGCTCGGGGATGGTAAACTGAGACCTGAGCTCTGCAGCGGCTGCTAGGAAGGAGGAGATGCCAGGCGTGATGTGGTAACTCATACCTGCCTCATCAAAGAGTGCCATCTGCTCCTGTATGGCGCCAAAGATGGCGGGGTCTCCCGTGTGTAACCGCACGATGAGGGCATGCTTGTCGTAAAACTCCCGCATCAAGGCAAACTGCTCCTCGAGGTTCATATCGGCAGAACTTCTCACCGTGGCACCCTCCTTGGCATAGTAGGTTAACTCAATGGGAACCAAGCTACCAGCATAAAGGATTAGGTCGGCTCGCTCGAGGAAGTGCTTACCACGCACAGAGATTAGCTCAGGGTCTCCTGGTCCCGCCCCGACAATCTCTATATGTCCGTGGGGCAACCCCTCGGGTGTTACGGCAAGACTATAAGTAAAGTCGCTCTGCGGAGTGAGACAGCCTTTTTGCTTCTCTATAATCAGTAGTCCGCCCTGACTGGCTGCGAGTGCGGAGGCTTCGCTGACGCTCGTCGAACCAGTGGCTGTGGCGACACGTTCCGAGGGGTTGGGCACCTCGATGGTGGCTAGCTCGTCGCTACTGTAGAAGTGGCAAGGCTTGCCTAAATGCTGGGAGAACGCGTCGAGGATCGGTTCGCCACGCTTGAGCTCGATGCTATTGATTGTAGCGATGGCACTGGGTGCAAAGCCTTTGGCACGAATGTCGGAGAGGATATGCTCCACGACGCCCTCGGGATTTGCTTGATGGCGACACCCCACGCCAAGGTGCAGAAGTTGCGGGCGGAAGTATAGACAAGGGATGGTCAAGTCCTCCAACAGGCGATAGCTCACTGCTATGAGCAGGTCGTAGCGGCTCTGGTCGACATCCTCGTAGCGGTAGTAGAGGTCCACATGCTCTGGATGGGTGCGCTCTAGGTAAGCGGTACCCTCGGTGCGCATCTCGAGGAGCAGGGCGACAGGGCGCTTATTGACAAAAGTGGTAATGGCTGCATTCATACTACAGCCTACTGTCTCGCGACTCCACCCGCTCTCTGCGCCCAGGGTGTCTAACGCCCACAGCCCCTGCCGGTCGCTCTGCGTGGTGATGACCGGCTCGGCACCTAGTATGTGCGCGATGCGCTCGGTCCACTCGTTGGCACCGCCGATGTGTCCCGAAGCGACGGAAATGACGTACCGCCCCGTGGTGTCTACACAGAGAACCGCTGGGTCGTGATGCTTGTCTCTGAGCAGTGGGGCAATGGTGCGAACGCAGATTCCCATGGCGGAGACAAAGAGTAAGACATCGCTCTCGGCAAAGAGGTACTTAGCCCCCTCGGCAAGACTGGGCAGTAGGGTGAATGCTTCGCTTGGCTCCTCACTGTGTGTCGTATAGAGCTTGACGTCGGGCAGTTGACCTGCTATCTGTAGTGCGATCTTTTGACCATCAGGAGAGATGGCGAGGATCGCTATGCGTGGTTTTGAGTTCATACGAATTAGTGTGTGCTTTTGGTCGCTTGTAGGACAGCTATCGGGTTGTAGTCGTCAATCTGCATACGGGTCGTGGAGGTGATGGAGCCGCCGACGGCAGCAATGGCTCGTCTGAAGGCCTCCTGGCTCTCGCTCGAGACGGAGTTAAAGACGATACGCCCGCCTATGGCGAGACGACGCCACACCTCCTCGACAATCTCCTGCAGATGCCCGCCATGCCCTCCGATGAAGACGGCATCGGGCTGAGGTAGTGGGTCAAGGTCTGCTAGGAGGAAGTCGCCCCCGCAGAAGGTGATGCCCGGGGTGTGATGACGACGCGCATTGGCATCGAGGAGCTCGGCGCCCTCGGGACGTATCTCGAAGGCGACCACCTGCAGGCTCGGCTGCTGTAGGCGCGCCTCGATAGAGACGGAGCCGGTGCAGGAGCCGACATCCCACAGGACGTGCGTCTGGTGCAGGTCTAGCTGCGAGAGCGTCTCGAGACGTATCGCCCGCTTGGTAATCATCCGCTCACGTCCATTGAGTGGGATGAAGTCCGCATCGGGGATGCCAAAGGGACGAGGCAAGGGCTTCGTCTGAATGAGGATTAAGTTGTTGGGATAGGCGAAAGTGCGCTCAGACATTTCCGCAATAGAGAGGCGAGAGAGCTGCTGTCGCTCCCTATTGCCCAGATGCTCCCCAACGATGGCTCTATAGTTGTCGTAGCCGTAGTCGAGCATACGCTGGGCGATGCGCTGAGGGGTGTGCTCCTTGCGGTCGGTCAGGATGCCAATCATGCGCTCGCCGGAGATTAGTGCTGCGTCAAAGGCTTGCCAAGGTCTCCCCGTGAGCGACACGACGTGCATATCTTGGTAAGGCAAGAGAGCCGCATGGGCGAGGAGCTGCAGGGAGTGGAAGTAAGGGTGCAGCTCGATCTCCGCCTCGGGGAGAAGCTGCATGATGCGCTGTCCGATGCCGTTGAAGATAGGGTCGCAGGAGGCAAAGACAACGACTGTGTCGTACGCCTTGTACTGCTCGATTACGTCGTCTATCGGCGGGGTTATATCGATCCAGTGATACTCTGTCGGTAAGATGACACGAACAATCTCGTGGTGCCGTGCGCCACCTGAGAAGATACGCTCACCAGCGAGTCGCTCCAGTAGCTCTGGGTTCCACCGTTGCTCTCGGTCGTCGCTAAGTCCTATGAGGATGATTTTCATAAGTCACGACCAGGCTTGAGCGTCTCGGCATCGCCATAGCTGAGGGTCGCGTTGACCAGGGTTGCCGCTAGATTGCTGCCCCCTTTGCGCCCCTCGATGATGAGCTTAGGGATGTCGTGAAAGGGCTTGACCATGTGCTTTGACTCGCACACATGGACGAAGCCGACGGGTGCTGCGACAATTCCAGCGGGATGAGCCTTGCCCTGGCGAATGAGATGCGCCAGCTCCATGAGAGCCGTCGGAGCGTTGCCAAAAGCGTAGAGTGCATCGGGATGCTCCTCGACGGCGAGCCTTATGCCAGCCTGTGTACGGGTGATGTCCAGTCGCTCTGCCATCTCAGCCACACGTGGGTCGTGCAGGTAGCAGAGCACCTCGATACCGTAGCGTGCCAAGGCACCTTTGCGGATGCCCGAAGCAACCATCGTCACGTCGGTCACAATGGTGCGTATCTTGCCATCGACATAGCCTTGGTAAATGCGAGAGACCGCGTTGGGGTCGCTGTAGAGTAGCTCCTCCATCTCAAAGTCGGCCGTCGTATGGACAGCGTGTAGCATCGCCCATAGATGGTCGAGCGGATAGCTCTCGGGATGCTTGAGTAGCGAGAGAATCGTACGAAAGCTTTCGCTCATGATGCGCTGCCCCACCTTCTCTTCGTCACTCCCTTTGTCTCGATAGTAACCTCGTGGCGTGACGATCTTGCCCTTTGAGAGGTAGCTCTGACTATTGCCAATGATGAGGACGGTAAACATATCGACATCTTGCGTATCCAGCTCTCGTAGGGTGGTCGTCCAGACGCGCTGGTCGGGACGCCCCGCCTGCTGCACCAGTCCTACGGGCGTATCGGGTGAGCGGTGCTTGAGAAACAGTTCGCGCACACGCTCTAGCTGCCAGTACCGCTTGATGCTCTTGGGGTTGTATAGTGCCGTGACGAAGTCTGCCTCCGCAGCCGCTATGGCGCGTCGCTCGATGATTGCCCACGGAGTCATCAGATCACTCAGCGAGATGATGCAGAGGTCATGACCAATGGGTGCCCCGAGGAGGGCTGCCGCCTTCTGAAAAGCAGAGATCCCAGGCAACACCTCTAGCTCTACATCACTGCCCCGCTCATCGCACATCTCATAGAGAAGCGGAGCCATCCCATAGATGCCCGCATCGCCAGAGCTAATGACACAGACAGTCTGTCCAGCCTCGGCTCGCTCGATAGCTAGCCTAGCTCGCTCACGCTCTTGGCGCATACCGGTATCGATGCACTCAGCGCCCTCGTGTAGGTACTCTTGGATAAACTGAAAGTAGTAAGCATACCCGACCACCACATCAGCCTCTCTGAGGGCTTGATGTACAGCGGGCGTTATATCTTCAGGACTGCCGGGACCGATGCCGGCGATATAGATCTTTTTCATAGTCTCTCTTTGCTATTGTTGGACGAGCTTGACACACCTCTTATTTGTTGCGGCGAGACTTAGCCCGACGAATTACTCTGCGAAGATAACGAAAACCGAGTATTACACCACTCACCGAAACGACCAAACCACCTAGCACCAGCACCAGCATGCAGATGACGCGTAGCGTGGGATGCTCTGCAAAGAAGCCGATGCGAAGGTTGTGACAGAAGGGGTAAAGCCACTTCTTGACCCGCCCGTTGAGACTGTAATAGCGTGTCTCCCCTGTCGTCGGACTGATGTAGAGACGACTCGACTCCTTGTCCTGTGCCGAGATTCGATAGATCGGTAGCTCGTAGAGGTTGTTTAGACTGACATAGTAGTTGTCATAGTGATCCATTAGCTCAATCTGCATGTCGGAGGTTCCCAGCACCGGCGTGAGCTTAGCTTTGATATCCTCCTCGGTCAGATGCAACGGCTGTGGAGCTTCGCCCAGCGCATCCCAGCTCTCTAGCTGTCCATGGCGCTGCACCTCGTAGTAAGGGTGACCGCCATAGCTCCGCCAAGTAATCTGCTGCACGCCGCCTAGGTCGAGCAGCAGGCGGTAGTCATACGTATCCGAGCGACCCAGCTGTGGAGCCTCTACGACCTGCACCTCCTTGCGCTTCGCCTTCGTGTCGTGCTGAGGCACGATCCACGACGGCAAGTCGTAGAGAGACATCACCCCGCTGAGGGCGAAAAGCGTTAGCGACAGACCAAAGATCACGCCTCCGACGAGGTGCCAGTGCAAAACTCTATTGCGCTTGTAGGGACTACGCAATCGCTTCGTCCGTCTCCACATACGGACGTAGAGACGTATCCCGAGGTATAGCCCCGTAAATGCAGCAATGACAGCGAGCGAGGCGAAGATTGAGATGACCCAAAGCCAGGCGGTACGGTTTTGCCTTAACCACCAGTAGTAAAACATATGGGGGATCGTACCACACGACGCCCCGATACGCTCCGAACGAGTGCAGAGCTGGACCGCCTCGCCCGTTTGACTAGAGAGATAAAGGTAAGTTCCCTCTGAATCGTCAAAGCGGTATCGGTAAAGGGGCAGATCCTTCTTGATCCTCGGGTAAGGTGTCCACGTGTCTATGTGCCGTATCGTGTCGACCGCCACGATAGGCGCAGAGCTAAAGCGCGCTGCATACTGCTCGTACCAAGCCTCTGGCACCGAATCCTCCGCTGTCGTCAGGAGCGAGTCCGCATGCCACAGATACCCCCCCTCGCTTGTCTCCACACGCCACACCGGCTTGCCACAATGCGTAGTGAGTGCGAGTGCCGTCAGCTCTTCGCCAGGCTGTAGCTTCGCCTGCAGTGTAGCCTCTGAGGGAAGAGTCGCAGAGGATGCAAGGGTGTCTTGCAGTGGTAAGTCCTTGTCCCCTAAGCGGGGGAAGGAGCAGAAGATCATCACCCCTCCCGAGATCAACCATAAAAGGAAGAGCGGAGCACAGACGGTGCCTAGTACTTTGTGAAGCCAGCGCATAGTTGGTATGTAATAGGATTATAGGGTTGTCATTGTTTATAAGAGAGGTCTCCTAAGCTGTGAAGTCTCCCATAAGAAGCAACGGTGCGACCGCTAGCAAACGCAGCAGCCGCACCGTGTGGTGAGTCTCTCACGAAAGAGAGCTCCGTATTAGTAGCTCAGCCACTAGTGTAGCCGTACTAGAGGTTTACTCCTTGACGATTGGCGTGATGCGATCTATCTCGAAGCCGTCAGCCAGCGTGGCGCCCTTAGTCACCTTGCGGGTGTTGACGTTGTACTGGTAGATAGTCGTAGGAGCACCCTCTACATTGGCACCGATGCTAACCAAGTCACCATTGCGTACGACCAACTGACCGAAGTTGCCATTGCTGAATGGGATATCCTTGATATGCTCGACCTGCTGCGTCTTGATGTTGCAGCGTAGCCAGTAGTAGATATAGCGGTTCTTCTTGCTGCTCCATTCGGTATTACCCTTCTCCTTGAAGTCAGGGTCCTGCATATAGAGGAGCACCTCGTCATCATTGAGCGGGAAGACCGTGATGATCTTACCACGAGGCTGTGCATATCCGTCGAAGCTCTTGTCCGTCTCCATAGAGCCAGCATTGACACGGAAGAGGAAGCTGCGTTGCTTCGTACCGCTCTTCTTCTTAGCATTCTCGGGGATATTGCAGGTAGCTGCAGCGAAGTAGAAGTTGCCCTTGGAGTCAAAGAAAGTCTTCTGACTGCGTGTCTCTCCAAAAGAGGTAGAGCTTAGGTGCTCGCAGCGTGTGTCCTTGTCGATCTTCTTCACCTGCATCGTACTCGCATCGATGAAGGCGATGTAGATCTCATTACGCTTGGGAGGTAGTGCCATAGAGGTCTTCTTAGACTTCTCCATATAAACGTGTGGGTAGATAAGCATATTGTCAGCCTTGCGGTAACCAAGCAGACCGCTAGAGTTGAAGATTTCACCCTCTGCGGGCTTAGGTAGGTCAAGCTTGCCCTCAGCAGTGATGACCATCTTGTTGACATCGACCTTGACCCAAGAAACCTCTTGCTTGTCACCTACGGAGCTAACTAGGACGAGCGTGTTGTCATCTAGCCAAGCGTGTGAGAAGCGACGGTCGAGGATCTGTGGCATAGGAAACTCCTTGATTGTCTCGACGCCCGTGTTGGAGACGCGGAACTTGCCGAAGCGACCTTCACGAGAGACACTGTAGTAGTAGCCCTGGTGATATAATACGTTAGGCGTTATGGTAGATGCTGAAGTCTCTACACCCTGTCCCTTGATACTCAGGACACCCGTGGTCAGGTCAGCGACACGTGCGATGATGTGCGGGTCAGTGTTAGCGGTTGACTGACCTGTGGCTCCATCTATAGGTACCCATAGGTCATAGCCCATGGTTATCTCCTTCTCAGGATTGGGCGTATCTGATTCACACGACGTGAACGAGAGTGTGACGAGGGCGACTACGAGAGCCGCCAGCAAGCGATAAGCTTTAGTCATAGTTATCTTAGTTTGTATTATTAGTATATAAGTATGTCTCTAGTTCAGAAATATGCGGAGCTTGCAGTAGAAGGCTCGTCCGGGCTTCTGTAGCATATAGTTGTCGTAGAGCGGACGGTCTAGCAGGTTGCTGCTCTGCAGTGATATGGAGTAGCGGTCGTGAGCAAAGCTCCAGGTGACACCAGCCGAGAGATCGTAGCTGGTCGGGATGATAGCCTTAGTGTCCTTGCGCCCGAAGGCTGCCCAGGTGAGGTAAAACCAGTGGATATAGCCTAGTCCAGCGTTGAAGTGTATAGCACTCGCCTGTATGCCAAACGGCTTGCGCCAGTTAGCCCCTAGGAGCAGATTGCCGTAGAGGAAGGGGTCGTTCGGAATCCGATAGCCATAGGTCGGGTTCGGCTTACCGTAGATGTTGATGCGCGTGCGGTCCCGCTCGTCGGTGTAGGTACCGTTGAGCGTGAGGTCTAGGAGGTTGGCATAGTTGTACTTGACCTCCATCTCGCCACCGAGGACGAGCGACGAGCCGACATTATCGTACTGGCTCTCGACATCACCCAGCACCACACGGTGGATGTAGTTAGAGACGTTGCGATAGAAGGCGGTCGCCTCGTAGTTGAGGAAGTGCAGGTCGCCCCACTGCGCCTGACCGTAGAGCGTTAGGTTGAGGTTGTAAGCTTGCTCGGGATGGAGCTTGAAGTTGGGGTAGATGTTGGCCCCGTTACCCATCAGCTCGCGGGCTGTCGGCAGACGGGTGGCACGCTCGAACGAGCCTTTGATTGCCAGCTCGTCAGCGATTGTGTAGCGTAGCCCAAGACCGTAGCCTAGCTCGTTCTTCGTCTGTTGCGCTGGCACCTTGTCAGAGCCCGTCAACCAGTACATATCAGCCTGCTCGATGGCTACGTGGTAGAGATAGTCCTTGACAAAGAGCATCCCACGCAAGCGGCCGTTGAGAAGCGACGTCCCATAGGAGAGTCCCAAGATGTGCCTTCCCATACGATCCCTTGAGGCCTCAAAGTTCGGATCGTAGGTATCGTACCGCTCATTGGCGACGGCGGTCATCTGATAGTTAAGGTTGAGATGTCCGCCCCGTGGTAGCACGTAGGCGAGGTTAGCCCGAGCCGTCCAGGTAGGACGCACCGTGTGACGAATCATCCGTGTGCGGCGCATCACCTCGCTATAGTGAGTCTCTACGAAGGTCCCGTCCCAGCTGTACTTGCGGTAGGCGGTATCTGTGATAATAATATGGTTGCGAGCGAATGAAGCATCTAGCGTAGCCGATAGTCCGGGGGTAAATAGATTGCGCTTGGCGTAGTGTGCCGAGAAGCTCAGGTCATCACGGTCCCGCATCGCCTCGCCGATGACTAGCGACTGGCGAAAGCCGGTCTGTATCTCGCTCTCACTCTTCGTATAGCCCACTCCGAGCAGGGCTGCGTCGGCCCATAGCTTCTTAGTCACGCCCAGTTGCAGACGGCCCAGGAGCGACTGGTAGCCATCGTGAAAGCGTCGAAAGTCTCGCTGCTCGTACTCTTGCGTCTCGCCGTTCCACACCTCCACACCGCGCATGATGTAGTCGTTCTTCGAGTATTGATAGCGTAGCGTAGGACGTACTGTGAAGCCGCTCCGCTGCTCTCTATACTGCCCCGTTAGGTCTAGGGCAAAGGTGTGAAAGGAGCCACCTCGCAGCGAACAGTCCAGATAGCTCTCCCCACGCGTGTTCGTTACTATGTTGACCGCTCCTCCCAGAGCGTCCATACCTAGCTCAGGAGGTACCACCCCCTTGTAGATTTCGACGCGGTCGATGAGGTTCACCGGTAGCGTAGCAAGCGAAGCCCCCTCACCCATCGAGGAGAGCGGCACACCATTGATAAAGTAGCGAACAGCATGCCCCGACATACCATTGATCGATAGCTCATTGCTCGAGCCTACGCCACCAGACTCTCTGAGCCGTACACCCGAACTCTGAGCGACCAGCTCGTTGAGACTACCCATAGAGGCGATGAGCGGCTTGACGTCTAGGCTGATCGCCGAGAGCGCCTGCTGCTGCATGATACGTCTATGAGTAGGAGCCACTACGACCACTTCGCCGAGACGCTTGTAGTCTATTGTGTCGCGATGATTCCTGAGCGTATCCCGCTGCGCTGCCAGCGGGAGGACACAGCTAGCTAGTAGCAGGAATAGGTAAAAGTTGCTACGTCTCATCGGTTTACTGAGCTATAGAGTCAGACTTGTGAAGCTTCTCGCCCGTCTCCTCGTAGATCGCTTTTTTGTCCATAATGGAGAGGCGATGATGTGTCATAAAGAAGTCGACCTTTCTCAAGATCATCTCCTGTACCTCCGGAAGCTCGCCCAAGCCACGCACCACGCTCTCGACCTCATATCCGAGAGCCTCTAACTGGGGTTGCCACTCTTGGAGCATATCCTCCTTAGCGTGCTCGCCTGCTACGATCATCAGCGGCTGTAGACAGACTCGCTTGAGGCCCGTAGCACGTAGACGCTTCAGCGCCTCCTCGTAGTAAGGATAGCCCTCCACACAGCCCACAATCACTTGACCATAGCCGTGGTTTTGTAAATAGTGGTCCAGCATCGCATACTGAGCCGTAGCACTATCGTAGGTGCCGTGCCCCACCCAGAGGTAAGCCACCTCTGGATCGAGGTGAGCCGTCATAATGGAGACCAAGTCCTTGTAGTCGCTCTCGTAGAAGAGTAGTGGGGTCACCAACCTAATCTTCTTAAAGAGTTGCTGCTGGTGAGCCACCTCATAGGATAGCGACTCCATCTCTACCCCATCAACGATTGTCGTCGAGACCACCAGCAGATGGGTAAAGCCCTCACTCGCTAGTGCCTTGAGTGCTTCTCCAGGCGTGGGAATCTCTATCCCTCGCGCAGCTAGACGCTTGCGTACGATACGAGAGCTATACGCCTGGCGAACCTCTAGCTCAGGATGGGCTGTCGCTATGCGCTCATTGATCGCATCGAGCGTGACCCGACGGGTATCGTCGTGCGTTGTGCCGAAGTGAACCACGAGGATAGCCCCTTTGTCATTAGGCCCCATCCCTGCAAAGAGCGAGTCAGTCTCGAAGACCTTATTGCCCGCCTGGAGCGACAGCCCGCCGAGGAGTAGTGTCATATATAATAGGAGTATGCGAGAGATTCGTTGCATCATCTGGTTGTTCTTGCTTTAAGATGCTCGGTCAGCTTCGTCAGCTACCCCACAGGCACAGCAATACCACAGCACCACGCCTGCGAGCGCAGCGCATCCCGAGAGATATGCATCTAAATAGACTGACATAGCATTAAGGTACGCTTGCCACCGAGCGTACACAATTATATACTAAGTTACGTGTAGTGGCAGGTCTCCTGACTTACCCCAAGCCTATCACCGCCTTCCCACCTGACCTCTGTCAGACAGTGGCTCGTAGTCATCTTGCGATAGGCTCTACAATAGATGGGGGGAATACAGTAGCGGGCACTGCGCCAGACTCTCACTGGACTTCCCTCTTGCATCGCTCATTGCTCACAAGCTGATGCACCACTACTCATAGTTACCCGGCAAAGGTACGAATAATTTAACAGCCCTCGTCCATACGTCCGCTCCCCCATAACGAGTAACGACCTGTAGGGGCACAACGGTCCGTGCGCCCATCCCCGTCAACTGTTGCAAAAGTCTCACAATAATTTAGACCCGATTACATATCGACAACGGCATTATGTCGGGGAAAAAGGATTTCCACGTGGATATTTCGAAATCCCCACGTGGAGAATTTTTATTCTCCACGTGGGGAAGAAAAAATTCTTCGGAGGAATTAAATGAAACTTCGGAGGAAATGAATCACGCCCACGTGGAAAATAAAAAATATCCACGTGGAGATTTGAGATTTTCCACGTGGATATTCGAGAAAGGAGGGAATCGGACGAAATTCCCCGTTAATTAGAGGTTAGAGGTTAGGGCGGACACATTATAAAAGTCAAATGACTATTCCGCAAGGGCAGAATCATCACTCAACTCAGCAAGAATTTGCTGATTCTTTAACAAGTATCGAGGACCTCTTCCGTAGGAAGGCGCACCGTCTATCGGAGCGGTTACTTGCACTGTAATGGTTTTTCTGTATATTTGCCATTGGAAAGGTGCTCCCAAATGGCTCGGTAAGCGTACCTAGCAGGCGATGCGGAGTACCACCACTCATCAGAAACTAACTAACAAACTCACTAATAATTAATTAACAATGAAGAAAGTAATTCTATCACTCGTCACGCTGCTAGCAGCTACTACGCTAGCTACAGCTCAGATGCGCCCCACTATCAAGGTAGAGGCTGGTGCTAACTTCGCTAACCAAACAACTAAGGTCGGTGATAACTCCACAGACGGCAAGATGATGGTCGGCTACCGCGCTGGTGTAGGTGCTGAGTTCGGCTTTGCTGATGGCTTCTACATCAACCCAGGTCTCTACTTCCTCAGCCGCGGTGCTAAGAACGAGGGTGTAGCAGTCGCTGGAACTAAGGTTAATTCTACGCTCTGGCTCCACAACGTTGAGATACCTGTACACGTAGGTTATCGCGCAGCTATCGCTCCTGATATGGCTGTCTCTATCCAGGCTGGTCCTTGGTTCTCTTACGGATTCCTAGGCAAGAATGTCTACAAGGCAAGTGGTGAGGGTCTCGTTGCTGGTGCTGCAAAGGGCATTGTCGACGAGCTCAACAAGAATGACAACAACCCATACAAGGAGGGGAAGGTTGCCGGCGTAACTATCCCCGCTACGCTCAAGCCTTTTGACCTAGGTGTCGGTATGCAGGCTGCCTTTGAGTATCGTCAGTTTGGCGTTAACCTCGGCTTCGAGTATGGTCTGCTCAACACTTCTAACATCGAGACGCCTAAGACAAAGGTTAACAACATGAACTTCTACGTAGGTCTCGGCTACCGCTTCTAATTTAGAGCGCACGAACCAAACTTACACCACCATAGCTTCCCCCGCGCGGGGTAGAACTAAGTGGTAAAAACAGCAAGCAGGCTCCCTGGTGTATGACCAGAGAGCCTGCTTTCATATTGAGACTGTTGACTTTGCAACAGTATTATATTGCTACGGTATGAGCTATCAGCCGCACGAACTAGACGGGCGGTCTGCTCAGGGCTCCAGCTTTATGCGCTAGATGTGGGGCGACGATGCTTGACAGCGACCATCTTGCCTCGTGCCGTGATGCGCTCACCTGTGAGGAGCTCTAGCGTCAGGATGACCTTGCGATTGGTCACCTCCTCGGGATAAGCACGCACCTCTAGCTCGACACCCATAGGCGTGGGTGCTAGATAGTCCACCTCTAGATGTGCTGTGATGAAGCGCTGCAAGTGCTCTGCCGTGAGGGGCTCTCCCAGTGCCACGAGGTAGAGTGCAGCTGCAGCCGCCGTACCGTGGCAATCAAAGAGCATAGCAATGAAGCCCCCGTAGAGATTGTCTGGGACTCCGCCTGTGTAGAGCGCTGCAGGGGTATGATGACAGTAGCAGTATGTCAGGTCTTCGCTGAGGTAGCTCTTGAGGTGCAGTCCGTAAGGATGCGCAGCTCCACAGCCCCAGCAGTGACTGTAGTCGGGAGCGTATAGGTCCTGGATAGCGAGCATGCTAGAGGTTAGAGGTTAGAGGTTAGAGTTATTTAGGAATCTTGAGTCGCTGTCCGGGATGTATGCGAGGGTTGCGCCCCTTGAGCCCATTGGCGCGCTTGAGAGCAGCCACGGAGACGCCATGCTTCTTGGCTATCTTGGAGAGTGTATCACCACGTCGCACCTTATAAGTCCTGTAGCTTCCCTTGGTCGCTTTGCTCTTGTGCGTGGAGGCTGGGGCTTGCTGGATTTCTTTTTGCGCTTCGGCTATCTGCTCAGAGAGCTTCTCCTGATGGTTACGTCGTAGGTTGATGAGCGCATCATCTAGACGAGAGATGCCCTCGAGGGGGAGTCGTATGGTATATGGTATGGAGCCAGCAGCGGGTATGACTCCACGCTTGTACTGCGGATTGAGCGTGCGAATCTGCTGCATTGGCACACCTGTGCTCTGCGATATCTGAGCGAAGGTGAGCGGTATCTGCACGGCGAGCGTGTCGGTCGCTAAGGGCATCGTCTGCGCCTGCGGACAGATGTTGTGCTCGTTGTGGTAATAGCAAGCGTAGTATGCGCCGATGAAGAGCGGTATATAGTTACGCGTCTCACGGGGGAGGTAGGGGTAGACGCCCCAGAAAGTGGTCTGTCCGCCCGAGCGTCTGATAGCTTTGGAGACATTTCCAGGACCGCAGTTGTACGCAGCTATAGCTAGGAGCCAATTGTCGAAGAGACTGTATAATTGCTTGAGGTAGCGCGCGGCAGCTTCTGTGCTTTTGTAGACATCTAGTCGCTCATCGACGAGACTATTGACCGTCAGTCCCATACTGCGCCCTGTGGGGAGCATAAACTGCCAGAGTCCCGAGGCTCCCACGGGCGACACGGCAAAGGGGTTGAGCGCTGACTCGACGACGGTCAGGTAGACGAGCTCGACGGGAAGCCCGTTGCGGTCGAAGATTTCCTCCATAATAGGGAAGTAGTAATCTCCCAGCGCGAGGATGACTCGGATGAGCTTGGGACGGTCGGAGATGTAGGTAGCAATGCCCTCCTTGACCATGGCGTTGTACGGGATGGGGATGACGGTGGGGAGCGCTTTGAGGCGAGAGATGAGTACGGAGTCGCTCAGGGAGCGGATGTCCTCGCCTCTGAAGGAACCGCACGGCACTTCAAAGCGTTGCTGCGTAGCGTAGCCCGAGCGCCACGTCTCCATGAGTAGCGCCAGGTCTGTGTCTAGGCTCTTGGGTAGGTATCCCTGTAGCTCTTGACGCGCTTTTGTGGCGTCTAACTCGATGGCTCCTTCGGTGTCTACACTGTCCTGTGGACTATATATCGGAGTGGCGCCTAGGATGCTTGGCAAACAACTCACGAGGAGAAGCGCAAGCCATCTGAAGCCGGTATGTCGTAGTGGGAGTCTCTTCATAAAGTTCTTCTATCTAAAAAGGGTCGCTCCATCTCGCTCTAGAAGCGGACCGTAGCACCGACCATCACGCTTTGAGGTCGAGGGCCTGATGATTTGTCGCGTAGCCCCTCGCCCATATCTATAGTAAGTCGGGGAGATACGTCGAAGTAATAGAGCTCTGCGTCCACATAAGCGTCCAGAGCTGAGAGAAGATAGAGCGCGACTGTGAGGACTACGCTCAGATCTCTGCTCTCTTTGTATTGCTTGGATCCGCGCTCCAGTCGCGAGCGCAGGTTACCGTCGGTCACATACTTGCTGGGATCTGCATTGGCGGGTATGAAGGCTTGCCACGAAGTATGCTCAAGGGGGTGCTCACTCAAGAGATCTGCGTAAGCGGTGTGGTACTCCCGATAAAGACGTTGATTCCAAGTAACGGCATATAGCCCCGCAGTCATGGCGGAGAGGACGATAGGGATTTTCCAATATCTCTGATTGTAAAGCTGACCACCTCCTGGGACGATGGAGCAGATGAGTGCTACGCTGGAATTGGGGTAGCGGGTGAACCAGTGTGTCATTTGCTTGACAAAAGGCAGTTCTCCCGAACCAACCTTGGTTTTGTCTGGAGCTTTGGCACTCTGCTGCGTAGGGGTTGCCACAGAGTTGCCAGCCGTAGGGGGCTCTGTCTCGGCCGATGCGACGGAAGTGGCGGAAGTAGCAGAGTCAGCCAGAGAAGCTTCGTCACCAGCCTGCACGGCTATGGTGCTATCTGCGGGCATAGTTGCCGAGAGTGTATCGGTAGCCGCGGAGAGAGCGACCGTATCTAGTGCAACCACGAGAGAGCTAGCGAAGAGCGACCTTGCGCTACAGCAAGCTATAGTGCAGTTCACGAGGAGGATGAGCAGTGTACGTGTCGGCATCGTGCGGTGCATCTCGCAGAGAGGAATAATGGGTGGGCGGTGACTAGCGGTTAGAGCCTCCCTCAAGAATCGAGCAAATCTCGATGAGCTGCTCTTCAGAGCTAAAGGGGATGGTGATGCTTCCCTTACCACCCGCCTTACAGCGCAAGGAGACTTTGGTGCCGAAGAAGCTACTCAACTGCTTGGCTAGTGGCGCATAGTCGGTGCCTGTTGTGGCGAGCTTGGCGAGTGGCTGTCTGCTCCGCTGACCCGTGCGAGGTGCTTCATCGGAGGGTTCTTTCATCTCATTGACCAAAGTCTCTACCTGTCTAACGCTCAGACTCTCGGCAAGCGTCGTCTGATAAACCTTGAGCTGCTGTGCTGGGTCGGTCAGACTTAGGATGGCGCGTGCGTGTCCCATGTCTATTTTCTTCTCAGTAAGCCCTAGCTGGACCTCTGCGGGCAGGCGGAGGAGACGGAGGTAGTTGCTGATTGATGAGCGCGTCTTGCCCACCTTTTGCGCGAGCTCCTCCTGTGTTCCCTCAGAGTGCTCCAGGAGACGCTTGTAAGTTAGGGCGATTTCTATGGCATTAAGGTCCTCTCGCTGTATATTCTCGATGAGAGCCATCTCGACCACCTGCTCGTCGCTTGCCTTGACGATGTAGGCTGGGATGGAAGTTAAGTGCGCCATCTTGGAGGCTCTCCAGCGACGCTCTCCTGAGATGATGAGGTAGCGACCGTCAGGGCACTCACGGACGGTGATGGGCTGCACGATGCCGAGAGCTCGTATGGAGGCTGCTAGCTCCTCGAGGCTCTCTGGGTCAAAGTGGCTACGTGGCTGGTCGGGGTTGGGCGCGATGCGCTCGATATCCACTTCGCTAATGCTGGATGAGTTGCTAACGTCACCGAGGAGTGCGTCTAGACCGCGACCTATTACCTTATGCTCTTTGTTCTTCTTGCTTGTCATGTCTGTGGGGGTGAGGATAAACAACTATAGAGCTGCGCGTCTAGCGGAGCGACGTATCAGCTCCTCAGCCAGCTGCAAGTGATTGATTGCACCTTTGCTGTCCGCATCGTAGAGAAGAGCTGGCAATCCGTGGCTGGGGGCTTCGCTCAGCTTCACATTTCGCTGTATAACCGTGTCGAAGACGAGCTGACCGAAGTGCTCCTTGACCTCGTCATATACTTGATTGGCTAGGCGGAGACGACTATCATACATCGTAAGGAGGAAACCTTCTATCTCAAGAGTTGGGTTGAGCCTGCTCTTGATTATGCGTATCGTATTCAAGAGCTTAGAGATTCCTTCCAAGGCAAAGTACTCGCACTGTACAGGGATGATGACAGCGTTGCTAGCTACCAGTGCATTGACGGTGATGATGCCGAGCGATGGTGAGCAGTCTATTAATATATAGTCATATTGGTCAGCGACGGGGCGGAGCATCTCTCGCATGACGGTCTCCCGCTCTTTGAGTTGTAGCATCTCAATCTCTGCTCCTACGAGGTCAATGTGCGAGGGAAGGATGTAGAGATTGTCCACGTGCGTAGGGTGGATTGCTTTCTCTAGTGGCATTCCACCGATGAGGCACTCGTAGATAGTCTCGCTGAGGGTGGTCGAGTCGACGCCCAGTCCCGAGGAGGCATTTGCCTGCGGGTCGGCATCGATGACGAGCACCTTCTTTTCCAGTACGGCCAGCGATGCGGCGAGGTTGATCGTTGTCGTAGTCTTGCCTACGCCACCCTTCTGATTAGCTAGAGAGATGATTCTACCCATGATACATTAATAGTCATACAATAACGGCTCAAAGCTACAGAATAATCTCGACATAGTCGCTTGACTGTTCATAACTCACTCTGCAAAAGAACTCCCTCTAAGGCGCACGGGCAGTACAAAAGCGACGCTTCCGCCACGAATATTGCGACGCCCTCTCGCGAAGCTTCCGAAAGACGAGTGACTAGCATTTCCTAGACAGAGGAGTCTCCCTAGGACGGGTTACTTATATTACTTCTGGAGGGGTGGCAAGCGCGTAGCTGTACGGTGTGGGTGTCGCTCCTCGTACTATAAGAGAAGCCCCTAGTGCGACCAACTGGTCGTCTAGGGGCTCCGACGAATTTAGTTGTGCAGTGTGAGAGACTAAGCCTCCTCCTGCTCGATAGCTAGCTGACCACGGTAGTAGCCACACTCGGGACATACGGTGTGGTACACGTGCCATGCTCCACAGTTACTACACTTAGCTAGTGTGGGGGTTGCTGCTTTGTCGTGCGTTCTACGCTTGGCAGTGCGCATTTTGGACTGCCGTCTTTTGGGATGTGCCATTGTTTATTTATTCTATTATTTATCTTTCTCCTGTTGTAGTTTGTCACGCAACTGGCTGAGTGTAGCCCAGCGACTGTCAGTCTCAGGTGCTGTCTCATCCTCATCCGTCGGGGCTAGGCTCTCTAGTAGTGCCTGCATATCCTCAGCACACTCCCCAGCGGGGTGCACACGGCTGATGGGCAGCGAGAGAACAATCAAGTCGTAAAGAAGATCGGCACAGTCGAGAGAGGGGCTCTGATAGGGGACGATTATCTCCTCATCGCTCACCTCCTCATAGTGGTCTCCGAGCTTGACGACGATGTGCTGAGAGAGGTCTATGGTAACCTCCAGCGCAGCCAAGCAACGGTCACAATGAGTCTCCACGACTCCTTCCAGAGTCAAGAGGAGATCAAAGGTATCTCCGACACGATCTATCCGGACGGTACAAGCTACGGGTCCTCCGCTGAGGTCGAACGTAGGGCGTGACTGTAGAAAAGCATCGTCCACGACAAAGCTCTCGGTCGAGACGCCTTGCGGCAATCCTCTGAAATATATGGTATAGCGACCTCCGTGAGACATAATGTGTAGCCAATACTCTCTACCAAGTAATCTACACCGATGAAGCTACGCTCTAGGCGTACTCCAAGGGTATGGGCGCAAAGGTACAGAAAAATCAGCAGATGACAAAGCCCTTCCCAGCCCTCAGCTTTGTAAGTCTCACAAGTAACCCGGTCTAGAAAGGCACCGACCGCCTCTTTCTGCTTCGGGGCAGCGGCTTCGTCGGGGTCGCAGATTGGCGCAGTCTAGGGCGGAGAAGTGTGACTGAGATGCGCTAGAATCTTTTTTTTGTATCTTTGAGGAGCAAACCAGAACAATAAACTTTTAAGATTAGAACAGTATGGAGATTCCATTTTCTGAAGCTTACCGCATTAAGATGGTAGAGCCGATACACAAGAGTACGCGCGAGCAGCGTGAGCAGTGGATTAAGCAAGCACACTACAACTTATTCAGTCTCAAGTCATCACAGGTCTTTATCGATGTCCTCACGGACTCCGGTACGGGTGCTATGAGTGACCGTCAGTGGTCGGGTATCATGCTCGGCGATGAGAGCTATGCGGGTGCTTCCTCTTTCCAAAACCTCAAGGATGCTGTCGAGAAGATCTGCACCTTCCCGCTCGTAATCCCGACACACCAGGGCCGCGCTGCGGAGAATGTGCTTTACTCGGCTACGCTCAAGGAGGGCGACATCGTACCAGGCAACTCACACTTTGACACGACGAAGGGGCATATCGAGTTTCGCAAGGCTGTAGCCGTCGACTGCACGATCGATGCGGCTAGCAATACGGAGCTGGAGCTACCCTTCAAGGGTGAGATGGATCTGAACAAGCTGGAGGATTGCTTTAAGAAGTACCCCAAGGAGCAGATCCCTATGTGCGTCCTGACGGTGACCAATAATACGGCTGGCGGGCAGCCTGTCTCTATGAAGAATGTACGTGAGACGAGCGAGCTGTGCCACAAGTACGGCATACCGCTACAGATCGACGGCGCTCGCTTTGCTGAGAACGCTTACTTCATCAAGACTCGTGAGGAGGGCTATGCTGACAAGTCAATCAAGGAAATCGTCCGTGAGATGCTCAGCTACGCTGACATTATGACGATGTCCAGTAAGAAGGACGCTGTGGTCAACATGGGTGGCTTCCTCGCTATGCGTGACGAGGAGCTCTATCACAAGTGCTCTATGTACGCTGTGATGAATGAGGGCTTCCTCACCTATGGAGGTATGAACGGTCGTGATATGAACGCACTGGCTATCGGTCTGGATGAGAACACGGAGTTTGACATGCTCGACACGCGCATCCGTCAGGTGGCTTACCTGGGCAGCAAGCTAGACGAGTACGGTGTACCCTATCAGCGTCCTGCAGGTGGACACGCTATCTTCCTCGATGCGAAGAAGATCCTGACGCACGTCCCCAAGGAGGAGTTTATCGCTCAGACGCTCGGCATCGAGCTCTACCTAGAGGCTGGCATCCGTGGCGTCGAGATCGGCTCTATCCTAGCAGACCGAGACCCCAAGACGGGTGAGAACCGCTATCCTAAGCTGGAGCTACTCCGCCTCGCTATACCACGTCGCACCTACACGAACAATCACATGGACGTCATCGCAGCTGCCTGCAAGAACGTCTACGACCGTCGTGAATCAATCACACGTGGCTACGTCATCACGCGTGAGCTACCAGTACTGCGTCACTTCACGGTAGAGCTAGAGCCTGCTAAGTAAGCACGCGACAAGACAATAATAAAGGAGCATCCTCTAGAGACGGAAGTGTCTTTCGTCTCTGGAGGATTGCCAGATTACCCTCCTTTCTCGAATATCCACGTGGAAAATCTCAAATCTCCACGTGGATATTTTTTATTTTCCACGTGGGCGTGATTCATTTCCTCCGAAGTTTCATTTGATTCCTCCGAGGAATTTTTTCTTCCCCACGTGGAAAATAAAAATTCTCCACGTGGAGATTTCGAAATATCCACGTGGAAAACCCTTTTTCCCGACACAGCACCATAACGATATCTAGCTGGGTCTAAATAATAGATGAGTTCATTGTATATAATGCGTCAGCCCTGGGGGATTGCCTTTTCTATCTCGAGAGCTGTCGCCATTTTCGTATCTTTGTGGCGACCTACTAGACTATGAAAGATCAGTACCCCTCCCAATGGCTCGAGCGTGCCGTAGATCAGCTCTCCCTCCTTCCTGGCATAGGGCGCAAGACTGCTATGCGTATGGCGCTACACCTGCTTCGTCAGCCGCCCTCCTATGCACAGCATCTGGGGGAGGCGATCATAGACCTTCGCCAGAAGATCTGCTACTGCGAGCGGTGCCACTGCATCAGCGACAGCCCCCTCTGCGACATTTGCTCTGATCCACAACGTGACCAGAGCACCGTCTGCGTTGTCGAGCAGGTGAAAGACGTGCTGACCATCGAGCAGACGCACCGATACAAAGGTCTATACCACGTCTTGGGCGGGATCATCTCTCCGATAGATGGCATCACGCCAAACGACCTGGAGATTGAGTCCCTTTACGAGCGTGTCCAGGAGGAACCAGTCCGTGAGGTGATCCTCGCCATACGCTCGACCCTAGAGGGTGACACGACCAACTACTATATATATAAGCGTCTAGAGTCTACGGGTGTGTTGGTATCGCTCATCGCGCGGGGTATCTCTATCGGTGACGAGATCGAGTATGCCGATGAGGTGACGCTCGGGAGCGCTATCGCGAATCGTACTCCCTTTGACCAAGTGAAGTAACTCCCTATGACATCCAATAATACAGAGCTAGAGATAGAGCAGCTGCGCAAAACCATCGAGCAGCACAACCGCGCTTACTACCTAGACAATGCCCCAACCATTAGCGATGCGGACTACGACGCCCTGATGCAGCGACTCCTGACGTTGGAGGCGGAGTACCCTGAGTTTGCCGACCCTACCTCGCCATCTCTCCGTGTGGGGCGGGATCGAAACGATGCTTTCGTTCAGGTGGCGCACGAGCGGCCGATGCTTTCGCTCTCGAACACCTACAACTACGACGAGATAGCTGAGATCTGCGAGCGTACCGACACGCTCCTAGCTACGGACGATGTACCGTGGGTGGCGGAGATGAAGTACGACGGCTCCTCCATATCGCTCATCTACGAGGAGGGCGTGCTGGTGCGTGCCGTGACGCGTGGCGACGGGACGCTCGGCGATGACGTGACGGTCAATGTGCGGACGATCCAGTCGGTGCCGCTACGTCTGCGCCCAGTCGCGGGGCATCCCGACTACACGATGGGGCGCATCGAGGTGCGGGGCGAAGTGCTACTGCCCTTCAAGGAGTTCGAGCGGCTTAATGGGGAGCGTGCGGCTGAGGGCGAAGCACCTTTTGCCAATCCGCGCAATGCGGCTGCGGGTACGCTCAAGACGCTCAATAGTCGTGTCGTGGCGCAGCGCCGTCTGCTCTGCATCTGCTACTACCTCTACGCGCTGGACGATGATACTCGTCTGCCGGATAGTTACTATGAGCGGATGAAGCTCCTCGAGGAGATGGGCTTTGACACGGGCGTCGCACCATTTAGAAGTAGCGACCTGTCGGCTCTATACCATTATATAGATGAGTGGGACGTACAGCGGGGCAATCTGCCCTACGCCACGGACGGCATCGTCCTCAAGGTGGACAGTCTCACGCAGCAACGTGCGCTCGGCAATACGGCCAAGTCTCCACGATGGGCTTTTGCCTATAAGTACCAGCCGGAGAACGCGCGCGCTGAGCTACTCTCAGTGGACTATCAGGTGGGTCGCTCAGGTATCGTCACGCCTGTGGCCAATGTGGAGCCAGTCCTCATCTCGGGGACGGTGGTGCGTCGTGCCACGCTGCACAACGAGGAGTTCATCAAGAGCCTCGACCTACACTACCATGACTACGTATATATAGAGAAGGGCGGCGAGATCATCCCTAAGATTACCGCTGTGGAGACCAGTCTCCGACGACCCGAGGCGGAGCCTGTGCGCCTGCCGGAGCTTTGTCCCGCTTGTGGTGCGCCGCTTCAGCAGATTGACGGTTCGGTGGGCTACTACTGCGTCAATAGCTACGCCTGCCCGCCACAGATTATGGGGCGCATCGAGCACTACTGCACACGACGAGCTGCAGATATCAACGTGGGCCCTGAGACGATCGACGCGCTCTTTGACAGACATCTTATCGAAAACATTGATGACCTCTACAAGCTCACCGCAAGCGACTTGGCGCAGCTACCGAACTTTAAGGATAAGTCAATCAATAACCTCCTCGCCAGCATCGAGCAGTCGAAGAGTCGTCCCTTCGCGCGTCTGCTCTACGGCATTGGCATCCGCTATGTCGGCGAGGGCACGGCGAAGACGCTAGCACGACACTTCCAGAGTATCGAGCGTCTAGCTCAGGCGACCGACTACGAGCTGCAAGCCCTGCCCGATGTGGGACCGAAGATTGCGGAGCAGGTCGTTTACTTCTTCTCGCTGGAGCGTAACCAGCAGTTGATTGCAGAGCTGCAGCGCTGTGGCGTAGTCCTAGAGGAGCGTGCCGAAGAGGCGACCGATACGCCTCAGTCCAACCGCCTCGAAGGCGAGCGCATCGTCATCTCCGGGAGCTTCACCCAGCACAGCCGTGACGAGTACAAGCAGCTCATCGAGCAGCACGGTGGCGTCAACGTGGGGAGCATCTCGGGGCGTACGACCTTCGTCCTGATGGGCAGCGATATGGGTCCCTCAAAGCGTGCCAAAGCGGAGCAACTCGGCATCCCGCTCGTCACGGAGGAGGAGTTTCTCGCTCGTCTTAACTCTTAGTCGTCCGGTGCGGTTCGTGTGATATGAGTTGGAGTGCGTATTATCGGAGCTGTCGGGAGCATTACGGTCCTTTGCTACGTCTGGGGCTGCCCGTGATCATCGGGCAGGTGGGACTGATCCTCGTGGGCTTTGCCGACAATGTGATGGTTAGTCACCACAGTCTGGAAGAACTGGCGGCGGCTTCCTTTGTCAATAACTTTCTCAATTTAGTTATCATCTTCGGGATGGGCTTCTCCTACGGCCTGACGCCACTGGTGGCAACCAATAAAGAGTGGGGACGCTCAGACCAGGTGGCGCACTTCTTAGGACATAGCTTCATACTCAATCTCTTGATTGCGCTAGTAATCGGCGGAGGGCTCCTCCTTCTCGAGGGCTTTCTCGGAGTTTTTAATCTGTCGGAGGAGTTGCGTCCCCTCGCCCTACCCTATTACCGCATCCAGATTGCAGGCTTTATGGTGGTGATGCTCTTCAATACGTTTAAGCAGTACACTGAGGGAATGGGTGACACTCAGATACCGATGTATATCACCCTCGCGGGAAATCTGATCAACATCGGGCTCAACTACCTCCTCATCTATGGCAAAGGGGGCTTCCCCGAGTGGGGTTTGTATGGGGCTGGCATCGCAACTCTGGTCAGTCGTGTGGTGATGCTCGTAGCCATCGTCACAGCAACCGCTCTGCTACCGCGCTATCGTGATATCTTGGAGCGACTGCGAAGCTTACGCTTATCATGGCGCGAGGGGATGGCACCATTGCTACGACTAGGCACGCCTGTGGCACTACAGATGGGTATGGAAGCAGCCTCCTTTTCCGTGGCGGTCATCCTCGTGGCACGCATCAGCACGTCTGCCCTAGCAGCGCATCAGATTATAGCGACCATTAGCACACTAGGCTTTATGGTTTACTACGGCATCGGCGCAGCCACTGCGATACGAAGTAGCACGCTTCTAGCACAGGGCGCGCGTCACGAGACACGCCACGTAGCTAGTGCGGGCGTCTACCTCTGCCTCTTTGTAGCAGCAGTTATGATGCCGCTCCTAGTCCTCTGTCGGGAGCCCATCGTGCGTCTCTTCAATGCTGACCTCTCGGTCGCTCAGGCGACCTACCTAGCGCTCATCCCGCTCTGCCTCTACCAGATAGGCGATGCGCTACAAATTATCTATGCCAATGCTCTCAGAGGCATCAGCCACGTGACAGTCCTAGCACCCGCCGCAGCGCTGTGTCACCTTATTGTAGCGCCGACGATGGCGTGGCTCTTCGGCTTTGGTATAGGGCTCGAGGGCAATGGTCCACAGCTGATGGGCATCTGGTTTGCCTTTCCCGTCAGCCTGACCCTGCTGGGGCTCATCCTCAGATATTCCTTCCGAAGGGCAACTAGATAAAGTTGCCGACAGACCTCACCTGTATCCATGTAAAGAGAGGGGTAGACTCCATAGCGGAGCCTGCCCCTCTCTCATTTGTTGATACGCTTCGGGGGAGTCAAGCTCCCTCGAAGGCACCGATGTGAGTAGCTAGTTGCTTACTTCTTCTTGTTAACGTCCAGAGCGGTGCTGGGCTTAAACTTGACAGACTTGCTAGCCTTAATCTGGATAGGCTTGCGCGTACGGGGATTGATACCCTTACGAGCGGCGCGCTCAGAAACGTAGAATGAACCAAAGCCAACGAGTGAAAGGCGATTGCCCTTCTTCATCTCCTCGTGGATGGCCTCTACCATTGCCTCATAGACAGCCTTTGTGTCCTTCTGAGATAGACCAGCCTTCTCGGCAACAGTCTTGATGAATTCGGTTTTTGTAGTTTTCTCCATAGGAAAGTTTGTTTATGATTAGTAATACATTTGTTCTACTCTTAGGATAGTTGCTAAGGACGTTGACGCGACCTGCCATATGGCTCTCTAGAGCCGTTCGGTCCTATTCACGCCTCAAAGATAGTGTTTTTTTCATTCTCTGCAAGCTTTTTCGGCAGAAATGAGCATATTAATCTCATTTATCGGCTCTTTTGAGGCCAGAAGGTCCCCATTTGTGTCGTAAAAACGCCCATTTACCTCCCCATGTAAGCGTAGCCCCCTCTCGTGATAAAAACAAACAGTCCAGGGAGCATGGCTGCATCTCTACATCCGTGTGAAACAATTCCTCCGCAATGACGGATAGGCGGACTCCTCCGCAAATAAGAGCCTCGGCGTGTAGTGCAGTTCGTCGCTGGTGGCGAAGTCGTCGAGACGTAGGCACGTGGGACTTAACCACTATGTGCGCCATAAGTCGTACATTTGCAGTAAATCTTATGCAATCTATGCCTGAAGAGAGTTTTCATCCACAGCAGGTCGACATAGCAGCTATCCTCAATCGACGACGCAAGAAGCCACTGCCCGCTTTCGTGACAAATGGCGTGGCGCGCTTGATACATCAGCGCGAAATAAACGATGTGCTACGTCGCTACGGGCACCTCGAGGGAGTAGACTTTATGGATGCCCTGATTCAGGAGTTTCGCATTAACCTGACGCTCATCGGTGCTGAGCATCTGCCGGAGGATCCTCGCGCCCTCTTTATCAGCAATCACCCGCTGGGAGGACTCGACGGAATCTGCTTGACGCATCTGATAGCCAGGCACTATCACTCGGACATTCGCTACATTGTCAACGATCTCCTACTCAACCTCCAGCCACTGGCTCACATCTTCGTTCCGGTCAATAAGTACGGCGCACAAGCGCGCACCTCTATTCAGAAGATGCACGAGGCACTGGAGAGCGACCTGCCGGTGATTACATTCCCCGCAGGACTCTGCTCACGACTCATCAATGGGCAGATACAGGACCCGCTCTGGCGACCCAGCTTTATCAAGCAGGCAAGACAATATCACCGTCCCATCGTGCCGCTCTTCTTCCACGGGCGTAACTCGATGAAGTTTTACCGTATAGAGCAACTACGCAAGGCGCTCGGCATACGATTTAACATAGGCACGGCATTGCTACCACATGAAATGTTTGCTGCACAGGGTAGCTCCTTTACCGTAGTGGTCGGGGAGCCGATCCCCTACGAGACCCTCGAGGGGGTAAGACCTAGCGACTTACCGGAGCAAGTAGAGCGCATCAGGCAGCAAGTTTACCAACTGAAAGACCAACTATCCAAATGAGTGCTACAGAGCAACCCATCATAGCGCCGATAGATCGGCAATTGATCCGACAGGAGCTGACACCAGAGCTCTTCGTCCGTAAGACCAATAAGAGTAACAATGAGATCTACGCCTTTCGAGCTGCGCAAGCACCACACACGATGCGTGAGGTGGGACGTCTGCGCGAGGAGAGCTTTCGTGCTGGCGGTGGTGGCACGGGGCTAGATTGCGATGTGGATAAGTATGATCTAATGGACGATGGCTACGTACAGCTCATCGTCTGGAATCCTGAGCTCGAAAAGGTTATGGGTGGTTACCGCTACATCCTCGGCGAGGCGGTGCTACGCCATCAAGAGCAGACGGATGCCCTAGCTACGTCACACATGTTCAGCTTTAGTGAGGAGTTCGTACGCGACTACCTCCCCTACACGATTGAGCTGGGACGCTCCTTCGTGAGCCACGAGTTTCAGACGACCAGAGCTGGACTGATGTCTTCGATCTATACGCTCGACAACCTGTGGGACGGACTCGGAGCCTTGACCGTCATCTACCCTGAGATCAAGTACTTCTTTGGCAAGGTGACTATGTACAAGACTTACAACAAGTACTGCCGCAACTTAATTCTGAAGTTTATGGAGATTTACTTCGGAGACAAGGATCACTTGGTCGTCCCGATGACGCCGGTCGAGGTGGACATTGACCCGGCAGAGATAGATCGTCTCTTTGTCAAGAACGACCTCAAGAGCGACTACCGCACGCTCAAGGCAGAGGTCCGCAAGCACAATATCAACATTCCCCCGCTCTTTAACGCCTATATGTCACTCACGCCGAAGATTCGCATCTTCGGGACTGCTATCAACGATGAGTTTGGCGATGTCGAGGAGACGGGCCTGCTGACGCCCATTGCGGACATTATCCCCGAGAAGAAAGAGCGGCACATAGACACTTACCAGCACACCCGTAAGTAGTCTTCCCTACCTTATGGTGCTAGCGAATGAGCTCGGAGCTGCAGGCGAGCGCGCTGCTCAGCGCTATCTACTCTCTCGAGGGATACGCATCCTCGAGATTAACTGGCGGGACTCTCTATGTGAGATTGATATTATTGCGTCAGACGGCCGGCATCTGCTGGTCGTCGAGGTGAAGAGCCGTATGGAGTACACCGCGACGAGTCCACTAGACGCCGTCAATGCGGCAAAAGCGCATAAGATGATGCTCGGTGGCGTGCGCTATGCGCAGCGGATGCGCATCGACTTGCCGATACGCTACGATGTCGTCGAGGCTCTATACTGTCCAGCAAGCGCTGTCTTCGAAATAAAGTACCACAAGGGATACTTCTCCGCAGAGGAAATCGCCCTCCAGGAGGCGCTTCCCCGTAGCTCCGCACAGCCCTAGATGAGAACTCCTTCACGACAGATGAATGCAAAGGTAATCTAAGCAATAGACGAAGCTACACCCAATCGCACTCTAGTGAGCTCAACGAGCACCTGTCGTATGCCAACTGCTCCCAATCGGCCTCAAGATATAGGTGCACTCTATGTTTTTATCTATATTTGCAGAAAGGACTTGTCGATATGAAACAAACCCACTTATCCAAGCTATGGGGCGTCATTGCAGGCATACTGCTTACGCTCACCCTGTCGGGCTGTGCACTGAATACTCCTCAGGTGAAGACCTACCTTCCTCTATCTCAATTTCATTATGCCTATATTGCTCCGACGGGTGGCGTACACAGCTCCTCAAGTATGGCAATAGGAGGCTATACACTACCTTACTCTAACTCTGTCAATCCTAGAGATCTCATAGCAGGACATTTGTCCAAACGAGGGTTCGTAATAGTTCCAGAGGTCTCGCCAAAGTATGCCAAGGAAACGCTCATTGTAAACTATGGAGAGAGCAACAAAAGGGAACTCCTAGTCGGTTATGCTCTAGAAGTCACAATCCAGTTAATTACAGCTGATACGAATAAGTTAGTAGCAGTTGCTACAGCAGAAGGACTGGGGTCCACAGAGGCGGATGATATTCGAGAGGCTATAGCTCGGGCTATTTCTGCTCTATTTGACACCCCTAAGAAAGATAACAACCCTACAGTTCCTCTCGAAGACGCTTATTATTGAACTAAACAATACGAGATAGAAGAGAGTCCAAATGGCTGAGAAGAGAGAGTTTACGCAAAATCGTCAGAAGGTGACGTTCATCGATTTATTTGCAGGTGCTGGAGGTATTAGCGAAGGTTTTCTACAGGCCTATACTGAGGATAAGTACTATGACTTCTTGCTAGCGTCAGATATCAATACAAACTGTCAGCTTACGCACGAAGTACGCTATAATCACCAGCTAGGACTCCCCACAGAATTTCTATGTCAGGACATTATGGAGGAGTCTTTTCTCTCCAATTTGCTCGATAAGATTGGGGAAAAGCGGGTTGATGTTGTGACTGGAGGTCCTAGTTGCCAATCTTTTAGCTTAGCAGGGTCTCGCAGCAAGTTTGACAAGAGAGATAACCTTTTCTACCACTACCTCAAAGTCATCAAAGTTTTGCGACCAAAGTACTTTGTTATGGAAAACGTCAAGGGTATTCTAACAAAGGATAAGGGTAAGTTTGTAGATCGAATATTGAGCGAGATAAGTTCAATAATTGATGAAGCCGCAATGCCATATTTACAAGCCTTTCTCAAGACTAAGCTTCCCAACTATCTATCCCCATTTATGGTCAAGCTGTGGCTTACTAAATTGGATGTAGAGGCATATGATGGTTTAGCTTCTGACACTTACGAGAGGGGGTACTTCGATCTATTAAATCGTCAATTCAAAGTAATCACTCAGGGAATATCCTATAAAGAGAGCAAGTCCAATCAAGATATCAACACCATTCGCCATGGTCTTCTATTGCTTCAAGAGAGTTCACAGCGGGAGGTTATCATCCAGAGTCTTGTAAATCTTAAGACGCACTGCAATGTAAATAATGATCACTTCGTAGAGCAACTTAATGACTCCATAGATCAAATGTGTGAGGAGCGAATCATAAGTCGGATGCTTAGCTCTCTAGAAACTATCAAGCCTTTGACTAGATACCCTCAAGATGTTGAAGAAATGGAGCAAGCTTTGAAAGTCTTTGCACTACGATTTGATGATTGTCTTGATGAAATAAAAAAGCTACTAAATAGGACAGACCTTGTTGCATTTCAGGGGTTAGTTGACAATGTGCATCTATATCGTATACATCAGCCGATAGTCTTAACGGCGGCAGACTATGGCGTTCCACAAAATCGAGAGCGAGTACTTTTCATCGGCTGTCGCAAGGATCAAAAACTTATTACTAGCATTCCTACAACGATAAAAGAAGATGATCGGGTGACAGTATTCGAAGCTCTTTGGGACTTAGATATGATTGGTTATGGAGAGACTGTAGAAACGTATCGAGCCACCTCACCCATCAAGCAATATCAAAGTTTACTACGAGCTCGCACGGAGGATAGTGTTCCGATAAAAGGGGGACAGATGTATTCAAGCTGGTCTAAATATGGAAGACTGAGGCATCGATTTGAGTTCGACTCTGAGCCTTTTTATGTCAAGACAAGAGGAGAGCTAAGCTCTCGTCTCAAGTATCAGCATATGGAGCTCTTCAATCATCAAACGAGCCAACAAAATGCTAATGTACGACGTCGCTTACAGGTCATTGCAGAGGCTGGAGACTACGACTCTGCTAAACCTCAATTAAAAAAAGAGGGGTTAGAATCAAACAAACGCAACTATACCATATTAAATCCACAAGGACAGAGTCCTACTGTGTGTACTATGCCAGACGACTTTATACACTACGCTGCTCATCGCCCACTCACTGTACGCGAGATGGCACGATTACAGTCATTTGATGACTCTTTTGTGTTTCAAGGAAAGAGACAAACGGGCGGTAATAAGCGCAAAGTAGAGATTCCGCAGTATACATTGGTGGGAAATGCAGTCCCTCCTTTGATGGCTAGAGCCATTGCCAATGAAATTCTAAATAAAATTGACTAGCTTATGACACATATGCGCTCTTTCTCGAAGCTTGAGGAGCGAAATATTGCTTATCTTGTAAACCATAACATAAGCTTTACCCTCGTTCAAGTCACAGGAACTGGTTTGAAGAAAAGTATTTTAGACGCAACAGCTCCAATGCGTAGCTATTTCTTCGAGCAAGGTATTCACAACTATTCAGAACAGCTACAGGGACCTAATCACAAGCAAATACTTCCTACCAGGATCTTCGATGAACGAAATGAGTATCAAACCAAGACCTCTCTTTATCGTCCTATTACAAAAAAAGGAGATCCTCGCCTTTGGATTTATCAGCTAGGAGAGCATACCCATGCAGATGACATCCATGCAATTTGCGCCTATAAAATGGAGTTTAGAGTAATCAATATAACACGTGTCAACATCGAGAAAAGCTACACCGCCTCCGAGCCATCTCCTCTGAAAGAGTTCATAGCAGAACTTTACCATACCAGCTCTACAACATCAGAAGAGCTACTTGCATTTTTCAAATGTCACAAAGGTGAGTGGTTTGAAGCTGAAATAACCGCAGATACAGGCATTGGTCGTACCATTGAAACAATGTTAGGCATAGCGCAAAACTCTAACAAAACACCTGACTACAAAGGAATAGAACTCAAGAGCTATAGAGAAAAGCGATCATCTACTAAGAATGTCCTCTTTACTCAAACGCCCGATTGGAGTTTGAGTACTCTCAAATCAGGACGTGAGATTGTCGCCAAGTATGGATACTTAGATAAAGTCAAGGGAAAGAAAACCTATCAAAACACAGTACAATGCAACCTCCCTAATAGTCAGGGGTTGGGGCTAACACTTGACCAAGTTAAAGAACTCCTAGAGCTTCAGCACTTTGGTACTCCAATCGAAGATGTTGCTGTGTGGACTTTACGAAAACTACATCAGCGCCTGAGCGAAAAACATCGAGAGACCTTTTGGATAGCCGTTGATAATAAGTATCAAGACGGAAAAGAGTATTTTCGATATCGAAGTATTGAGCATACGAGAAATCCAATCTTACCTCAATTCGATTTACTTCTAGAAGCTGCAATTATCACCGTAGACTTGTTGCTCTGCAGACCGAGTGGGCATGGAGACACCTACAGCTTTAAAATAAAGAAGAATGGTATGCCCCTACTATTTCCCGAAAGCCTTACTTACGATCTCCTCTCATAAAAGCCAAGCGCGATGAGTGCGGGACGGAGGGAGTCAGGGACGCCTCGGACGATGTAGTCGCGTGGCTCGTAAGGGTGCTGGTAGTGGACACGCTGCTGCTCGAAGGTGTCGGGACTAGACACTAGTCGGCTCATAATAGCGGGCAGGTCAAGCGTGTGAAGCATCGCACGCCACGGTATCTGCCACGATTCGCACCCCGAGAGGTCTAGGTATGGCTCCGCCAAGGGACGAGGGTGTGCCAGTGCTATACGGGTGTCACTAAGATCGAAGAAGTCGCACAGGTGACGCAGGCTCTGCACAGCTCCCTGCGCCTTGCCATGCACTGAGAAGCCCGCAATGTGAGGCGTACCGATGAAGACTCGGTCTAGTAGTGGCTGTGCTATGTGTGGCTCACCCTCCCAGCAGTCGATGACGGCTCCTGCGACCGCTTTGTCGTCAAGGGCTTGTACCAATGCGGGGGTGTCGACGACGGCTCCACGACAAGCGTTGATGAGCCAAGGTCGTTGCTGAGCATTTCGCAAGAAAGCGTCATCGACCAAGTGATAAGTAGGGTGTGCGCCCCCCTTCGTCAGAGGCACATGACAGGTAATCACCGTAGCCTCAGCGAGGAGTGCGTCTAGGTCTACGAAGCTATCCCGCAGACTGGGCATCTCGTCGGCAAGGTAAGGGCGAGGTAGTCCGTTGCGATCCAGCTCCTCCAGATAGCTCTGCCAGTCAGGGTGCTCATCGTAAGCCGCCACGAGAGGCGGATCGTAGAGAAGCGTCCGCATGCCGAGTGCCTTGGCACGCTGATAGACTCGTCCGCCCGTATGTCCCGTGCCAATGATCCCGAGGGTTATATCCTCAGGGGCCCATTTCTGCTCTAAAGCAATGGAAGAAATCGCCGTCAGGACGTATTGCGCCACAGAGGCCGCGTTGCACCCTGGGGCGTTGAACCAGCGAATGCCCGCCTCACGGCAGTACTCGGTATCTATGTGGTCAAAGCCCGCTGTCGCTGAGGTGATCAGACGCACAGCACTCCCCTCCAGGAGCGTGCGGTCACAACGCGTCACGCTACGGATCATCAGGGCATCGGCATCGGCAACCGCTTCGGCCGTTATCTCGCCACTCGGTAGGTAGCGCGCCTCGACTCCGAGGGGCATGCCGTCGGCCATGTAAGGGATAGAACTATCTACGACTATTCGCAGGGACATATATATAATAGTATAGCTACTTAATATAAAGAGGAAGGTGACTAGATCTGCACTCCCGATGTGATGGGATGGCGTCTAGTCACCTTCGTTGTTAGTTATGCTTTGCTGAGCTCTGTGATTACTTGAGACTGTTGCATAAAGGCGAATCGCTGTGTTGCTTTCGGGATTCGGCTTCG
>UQBE01000019.1 GCA_900539155.1 uncultured Porphyromonas sp. | reverse complement strand
GCACGTATGACTCCAGAGGAAATCTTCGAAATAGAATTATAATGCGTCAGCCCTGCTTCGCACCCTAAAAAGGGTGCCTAGGCCAATTCATTTCACTATCTTTGCAATCAAGTAAACCATATATCCATATAATCCATATGAATCATCTATATCGTTCCCTACTCCTACTCAGCATCCTGAGTCTAGGAGTCCTAAGCTCTTGTCGAGACGATGACCCTATCGTACCTGCCGAATCGGAGGAGATAGCAAATAGTTCTCAAGTTAGTGGGGGCGTCGTCGGCTTCTACCTACTCAATGAGGGCAACTACCAGGCAAACAACAGTTCGCTGGACTACATGAATCTCGTCAGTGGTACCTACACACGCAACATATATGCTACGGTCAATCCCAATGTCGTCAAGGAGCTTGGCGATACGGGCAATGACCTACAGGCATACGGCTCTAGACTATACGCAGTCATCAATAGCTCCAACAAAGTAGAGGTGCTCGACGCTCAGAGTGGTAAGCGCATCGGTCAGGTAAACATCCCCAACTGTCGCTACATCTGCTTCGACGGCGACAATGCTTACGTCTCTAGCTACGTCAGCACCTTAGATACACGAGACGCTCAGGGTCAAGTGCCAAGTGCCGTCTACCGTGTCAATCTCAACACACTCACTATCACAGGTCAGGTCATCGTAGGTTATCAGCCCGAGGAGATGGTCATCACGGGTGGCAGACTATATGTCGCTAATTCAGGAGGCTATGTGAAGCCCCACTACGAGCGTACTATATCCGTCGTCGACCTCAAGAGCTTCACCGAGGTGGACAAGATCGAGGTCGGTATGAACCTCCACCGTCTCAGAATGGACCACAACGGTAGACTATGGGTCACCTCGCGTGGTAACTATGGTAACGTACCCTCCAATCTCTACTACATAGACCTAGACCCAACTACGCAAAAGGTTGCGAAGCTCGACTCACTCAATATACCTTGCGCTGAGATGGCCTTCTATGGCGACAAGCTCTACTACTACAGCAGTGTCTGGGACAATGAAGCTCAGAAGATGAAGACAGGCTTCGGACTGGTTGACATCAAGGCTGCTAAGCCTCTCGCCGAGAGCTTTATCACAGACGGTACGGATGCAAACATTCAGACCGCCTATGGTCTCGCCATCCATCCCGCTTCGGGCGACATCTACATTATGGATGCTAAGGACTTCGTCTCTAGTGGTACGCTATACTGCTACACTCCCGACGGTAAGCTCAAGTGGCAGACCAGACGCACGGGGATGCTTCCCGCTCACATTGCTTTCGTAAAGCAGTAAGCTTTTATAGGGCTGGTCTACAACTTAATCCAAGTCCGTTTAGACAGCTACGTAGGGGCGGGCTCTTAGGGAGTTCGCCCCTACTCTTTTTATCTACAGGTTTCTATCCCGATGACTACACTCCTCCTCTCGCTACTCTTCCTCTGCGTCACCACTCCTTATATATATGCGCAGCAGATCTCCCCACACGATACCATACAGACGCACCTATTGGAGACTGTCGTGGTACGCGCTCCCCGCGAGCCTGACTACAAGCGTGGGGTTATCCCAGCTCAGCAACTATCGGGGCAGGAACTCAAGGCGCTGAGTGCCTTCTCCATAGCCGATGCACTTCGCTCCTTCTCGGGCGTTCAGGTCAAGGACTTCGGCGGGGTCGGTGGACTCAAGACGGTGAACATACGCAGCATGGGCACCCACCACGTCGGTATCTTTTACGATGGGGTCGAGCTAAGCAACGCGCAGAATGGGCAGATTGACTTAGGTCAATACTCTCTCGACAATATGGAGGCGATACAGGTCTTCAACGGTCAGAAGGGTAGCTATCTGCAACCAGCCAAGGACTTTGGCTCTAGCGGTACGGTCTACTTGAGGACACGCAAGCCAATTTTCACCGATGGTGTGCAGACCAATCTGAGAGCAAGCCTACGGACTGGCTCCTTCGACCTTTTCAACCCCGCCATACTCATCGAGCATCGTCTGGAGCCGAAGGTCACGATGTCGTTCAACGCAGAGTGGATCAAGAGCAGCGGTGAGTATAAGTTTAGATATAAGAAGGTCAATCCCCTCACCCACGAGATAGCCTACGACACCACAGCTGTCCGACACAACGGCGACATCAATGCTACACGCCTAGAAGGAAACCTTCACATCGGGCTACCCGACGGACAGATGCTCGTCAAGCTCTACAACTACAACAGCGAGCGAGGCATACCTGGTGCTATCGTTAATAATGTTTGGCGGCGTGGCGAGCGACTATGGGACAACAATAGCTTCGTCCAGACCACCTACGAGCAGCAGCTCAGCGACCGCATACGACTACATGCCATCGCAAAGTACGCCTACTATCAGACACACTTCGTGCGTAACGAGGCGACTGCTGCCTTTAAGGTGGACAATCTCTACAAGCAGCAAGAGCTATACGGATCGGTCGCTTCCGCCTTTCAGCTAATTAACCACTGGTATCTCTCCGCGGCCTATGACCTTCAGTGGAACAAGCTTGACGCCAATCTCTACGACTTTGTCTACCCACACCGCTTCACCCACCTGCTCGCCCTCGCCTCAACCTATACCAATGACTGGATCAATGCACAGGCCAGCCTCCTCGGCACGCTAGCTCAGGACAAAGCACAAAAGCTCTCCAAGGCTCCCCTCTTTCACAAGCTAACGCCTGCCGCTATCCTATCCATCAAGCCGTGGCAAGGGACCGACCTGCGGTTTAACGCTTTCTATAAGCAGAGCTTCCGCCTACCCACCTTCAATGACCTATACTATACTGAGATAGGCAATGTCAAGCTAGACCCAGAGCACACGACACAGTACAATCTTGGGCTGCAATACCAGCTCACGCCTCAGCGCCCGTGGCTCCACGCTTTAGAGCTCAAGGTCGATGCCTACTATAACCTTGTCACAAACAAAATCATCGCATACCCCAAGGGACAGCAGTTCAGATGGACCATGATTAACCTAGGCAAGGTGGATATCCGAGGTGCCGATGCTCAGTGCACCTGGAGCCTAATACCGGTCCGTAATCTGCAACTCTCCTTACGAACACAGTACACCTATCAGAGAGCCATCAACATTACAAATCCTAAGGATAGCTACTACAGACATCAGATTCCTTACATCCCCTGGCATAGCGGCTCGGCAACGGCAATCATTCAATACAAGGGGTGGCAGCTCAACTATAACCTTATCTATGCCGGCGAGCGATACAGCCAGCTGGAGAACTTCCCCGAAAACCATCTCCAGCCGTGGTACACCAATGACCTAGCTCTCGCCTACGAGCGGACCATCCATGGATACGACCTGCGCTTACAGCTAGAGTGCAACAACATTTTGAGCCAAGCATACGACGTTATCTCCAACTATCCTATGCCCTTGCGTAACTACCGTCTCACGCTTGTTGTCAGCCACTGATTCCATCTCAGCGTAAGCTCTCCACCAAGCTAGCGATAAGCTCAGCCGTCCCAGGGTGTGCCGAGAGACAAGGGGTGTAGACAAGCTCTTCTCCTCCTGCCTCGACAAAGAGACTACGAGCCTCAAGCTCCAGGTCGAGCTTCGTCTCAAGGCACTCAGCCACAAAGCTAGGGCTAAAGAGGACGACACGGCGTACTCCCTGAGCGACCAGCTCTTGTAGCACAGTCGTCAGCGAAGGCTGTAGCCATCGTCCATGCCCCATAGCGGAGTGAAAGGCGAGATGGACACGTTCCTCTGGTACACCCAGTCTGCCAGTCACGGCCTCTAGCGTTGCAACACATTGCGCCCGATAGTCCCAGCTATGCGCTTGGTCATATCTACGATGGCTCTCTGGGATACTGTGATAAGTCCCCACGTAGTGACAGCTATCGTCGCTAATATCGACACGACTCGCCACTAGTTCGGTGAGTCTCCTTATGTAAAGCTGATTCGTCCCCCAAGGGGTGAGTACAGTGGTCTTGTAGCTTCCTCCCGATGGCTTCGGAAGGTCTGAGAAATAGGTGGTCGCACTCCCGGTATTGCTTCTCGTGTACTGAGGAAAGAGCGGGAGTAGTAGCACCTCCACATCGTCCGTCCCGGCAAGCTGAGCAATGTGCTCGCCCCACTCAGCACGGCTAGTCTGGGCATAGCGTGGCGCATAGAGTGCGGGAAGTTGCGTCAGCTGAGCGACCAGCGCTGTGAGTCGCTGCATCTCTGTGGTCAGAGGCATCACTCCATCTGAGAGAGCTACAAGCCGACGATACCGGCTTGCAGAGTAGCGAACCCGCCGAGGCACTATGATACCTCGCACCAGTAGTTGCCGCAGCGGATAAGGAATGGATATAATGTCCCCGTCCGTAAGAAACTCCAGCAGGTATCTTCGCACATCCTCCTCGTTGGCCGTCCGTGGAGAGCCGGTATTGGTCAGTAGTATGATCTGCTGTGTCAAGGCTTTATTGCTTACTAGTGCTGTACAAATCGAAGACGACCACCTCGCTATTGGTAAAGAGTCTCATCGCCGGCCCCGCAGCACCATAACCACTGGAGACATAGACCGGAGTGCCGTATCGCTCTGTGAAGCCGTGCGCTATCGGATAGTAAGCACGCACCAGTAGGGAGAAGGGGAAGATCTGTCCATCGTGGGTATGTCCATAGAGTGCCAAGTCGATGCCGTTGCTCGCGAGACTGTCTAACTGTCTCGGCTGATGCTCGAAGAGGATGCGCGGTAGCTGCTGGCTCTCTTGCGGTATCTGATGGATTAACTCAGAGAGCGTAGCGCGCTCGCTCTGCGTGTAGTCATCCCGCCCGATGAGTGTCACCGCTCCGCCAGGTGTTGCGATAGAGTCCACGAGGAGGATGCCCCCGACGAGTTTAATCCAAGCCTTCTTCTTTGCCATATCAGAGCGGTACTCATGATTGCCTAGTACGTAGTAACTACCCAGAGGAGGTGTGATCTGCTGCATAATCTCGGGGATGCTGTCTAAATAGGCAGGGTCGGGGTAGTAGTCGAAGATATCTCCCCCCACGAGCATCAGATCTGGCTCTGTCTTTTTGTAAAGCTCTAGGAGCCGCTCCGCAAAGGGTCGGCCGATCGTTTCGCTAAAGTGGAGGTCCGACACGAAGAGCACCCGCAGATGTTCCCTATCAGCCCCCAGTGGCTTGGTCAGCTCCACCTTGTGCTGCACCGTGTGCGGTGTCGCAGCTTGCTGGTAGCCATACATAAGAATCAGAGCTGAGATTGCTACCATTACGAAAAAGAGAACCCACTTAGCTCGCTGGTATTCCATGTCACCGAGCCGTGCGCGAAGCGTTTGCCCCGTGATGCGCTTGTAGAGCAGTCGTCCGCCATTGAGCAGGAGTGCCAGCGGTACTATATATAGGAGTACGAAAGCCCACGAGCAGACGAAGACGATGCTAAAGGTGAGCAACGCCGACGAAAGCTGATGACGCAACAAAACGACCACAAGGACGAAGAGCAGGTCGGCCAGTAGCAGCCCACGCAGTGACCGTCGCCACCAGCCACGTGGCACTGCTTGTCCGCCACGCCATACAAGGTAGAGGACGCCAACGAGCTGTATGAAGAGGGTGTAGAGGAGTACGTGCATAGGGGGTTATGATAGAGGTGCTGTCTGCTCACCTCTCCACTTCTTAAAGTAGTAGATAATCATCGACGCCGAGACAACTGTCGCCAAGAGGTCACCCAGAGGTATCGCATACCAGACGCCATCGATACCGTAGAAGTGTGGTAAGATGAGCAGGGCTGGTAGGAGGAAGATAATCTGCCGTGTCAAGCTAATGAAGATTGCTTGGCGACTCTGCCCCAGACTTTGGAAGAGCTGCGAAGTGGTAATCTGGAAGCCCACGACAAAGAATACCGAGAAGACTATTCGGATCGCCCGCTGCCCTATCTCGATTAGCTCAGGCGATGCGTTAAAGAGCATAAAGAGTTGTTCCGGTAGCAGCATGGCAGCCGCAAAGCCTAGTATAGAGATGACCGTATTGACCCCGACAGCGAGCTTGTAGCAACTGAGTGATCGCTCGATATGTCCTGCTCCATAGTTGTACCCTACGATAGGCTGCATGCCTTGCGCCACACCGATGATAGTGAGTGCGATGAGTGTCGTGTAGTTATTGATGATACCGTAAGTCGCTATAGATAAATCGGCTTCAGCCACCGTGCTGGCAAAGCGTGAGAAGTTATTGTTAAGTACGAAGCTCACTGCGCTGCCCGCCACCTGCATTGCAAAGGGAGCTATACCGACACTGGTGATAGATAGGAGGATAGACCTCGAAGGTCTCATATTCTGTCTCTTGAAGTGCACCACACTCGAGCGCTGGAAGAAGTGGTACTGCACGAAAACCATCGTGCAGAACATAGCAATAGCCGTAGCCCAGGCAGCTCCCTTGATGCCCCATCCGAAGCGCATGATAAAGAGATAGTCAAGGATTACATTAATTACCGCCCCGAGGAGCATTGTAATCATCGCTTTCGTCGGATAGCCTGAAGCGCGCATCACATTATTGTAACCATAAGTCAGATTACTTAAGATAATGGCCGGCAGATAGATGTGGAGGTAGTCCATTGCCAATGGGATGATATTGTCACTCGCCCCTATCAGTCGCAAGATATCCTCTAAGAAGATAATCGACGGCGTCACCGTCAGGATATAAAAGCCAAAGGTCAGATAGACCGCATTGCTCAAGATACGGTCCGCACGGTCCGAGTCCCGCCGACCTAGAGCTATCGACACCCCGACAGAGGCACCCGTACCCACGAGCATACTGAAGCCCAGGAGCAGGATAATCAATGGGAAGCCTATATAGACTGCTGCGATACCCAGCTCACCACTTCCCTGCCCGATGAAAATCGTATCTACAATATTATATAGTGCCTGCACGACCGTACCCACCACAGCTGGTATGGCATACCGCAAAAGTAGCTTAGGGATAGGCTGTGTGCGCAGGTCATGTGTACGCTTATTGTCCGTGGCTTGATCAGGAGCCTCCTGTTCTATCTCACTCATCGTCTGCAAAGGTAACAAATTCACTGGTACGATAGCGCGCAAGTGCGATACCCTAATTAGATAGGCGCAGTAGCCACACAGATAGTGTTCACCCGTCTGGAGCAGCGAGCTACTCGCATGGGGAGAGCTCTCCATCCTCACAGGAGGATAAGCCTCTTCTTTTTTAGAAAGGTGACTTCTCTCAGGAAAAGGTTCGATTATCGGGAGGAAACTGAAGAGCCGCTAGGAGCGGTATCTATTTTGCTCTCAGCTAAGTGACAGGCGGTGCCTACTCCTTGCTAGTCCGTTTGGGGTATCTTGTCATCCGAATCGGACAGTTCACTCATTTCGTGAAGATATTTGTCAAGAGCACTTGTCAATTAGGAAAGTTTGCGTACCTTTGTACTACCAAGATATAGGTACCCAATCTAAGCATCAATCAGGAAGTAGTGGAAGCACTCTATAGGACACACGATTACCTACTGCGCAATCTGAGCAATCCGATACAGCGCAGCCTCTTTGGCGAGATTGACTTCTCCGCCCCGCTCATCGGCATCTATGGTTGTCGTGGCGTGGGCAAGACCACCTTCCTGCTAGACTACGCTGCGAGGACTTTTGGGTCGCTCAATAGAAAGTGTCTCTATGTCAATCTGAACAACTTCCTCTTTACGAGTGAGACGCTTGTAGACTTTGCTAAGAGCTTTTACGACCATGGCGGACGGCATCTGCTGCTAGACCAAATCTATAAGTACCCCTCGTGGCACGAAGATCTGCTAGCGTGTATGCGTCTGATGCCGGACCTGCAGATTATCTACACCACCTCGATCGTACAGTACGACTCAGCACTCCCCATCGAGGAGCAGCTGCCAGGAGCTGTTTACCGGCTAGACGGCTTCTCGCTTCGTGAGTTCATACAGCTCAAGACGGGGCTTAACCTCCCACAGGTCTCTCTAGAGGAGATACTGAGTGACCACGAGACAATCTCCCGTGAGATCATGGGGATGGTCAATCCGCTCAACTATCTGGCGGACTACACGCACCACGGCTACTACCCTTTCTTCCTTGAGGATCGTAACTATTCGGAGAATCTACTGAAGAATATCAACATGATGCTGGAGGTCGATGTGAGCTTCCTACGCAACCTCGACCAGCGTCTCCTTCCCAAACTCCGTAGACTGCTCTACGAGTTGGGACGCACGGCTCCAACCTCGCCCAATATCTCTCAGCTCTCGCAGATGATCAGTGCCTCACGCGCTACCATCTCCAACTATATGCACATCCTCTCCGATGCAGGTCTCGTCACGCAGCTATACCGCGTCGGTGCAGAGGCGACCACACGCAAGCCGGCTATGTGCTATCTACAGAACACAAACATAGCTTACGCGCTCGTCCCCGAGCCGGTGACCAGTCCTGAGCTTTACTCGACCTTCTTCCTGACGCACCTACATCATGCCCACCAAGTCAATGCCGGTGGGCGGGCACAGGTGCACTTCGTCCTGGATGAGACCTACGAATTTCGCATTGACAAGGAGCTCGGCGGTCGATACAGAGCAGACCGCTACTACGCAGTGCAAGGCATTCCCATAGGGCATGACAACGTCATCCCGCTATGGCTCTTTGGCTTTATCTACTAAAGCAACATACAGACAACAACACACAAGGAAAAAATCAATACCAATACACAGAAATGGCTAATCCAACTAAAAAGACAATGACCTGTGACGGCAACCAAGCGGCCGCACACGTCGCCTACATGTTTAGCGAGGTAGCTGCTATCTACCCTATCACCCCCTCCTCCACGATGGCGGAGTATGTCGATGAGTGGGCAGCTGCAAAGCGTAAGAACATCTTCGGTGAGATCGTTGAGGTTCAGGAGATGCAGAGCGAGGCTGGTGCTGCTGGTGCTATGCACGGTGCTCTACAGGCTGGTGCTCTCGGTGTCACCTTTACCGCATCTCAGGGACTACTCCTGATGCTTCCTAATATGTACAAAGTGGCTGGTGAGCTACTCCCAGGCGTCTACCACGTAGCCGCTCGTACGATTGCCTCGCAGGCACTCTCTATCTTCGGTGACCACCAGGACGTGATGAGTGCTCGTATGACGGGTCTCGCACAGCTCTGTACGGGCTCTGTACAGGAGGTCATGGACCTCGCTGCTGTGGCACACCTCACAGCGATCAAGAGCCGCGTACCTTTCATCCACTTCTTCGACGGCTTCCGCACATCACACGAGATCCAGAAGATCGAGTACCTCTCTAACGAGGACCTCGAGCCACTCATCGACCAGAAGGCTCTGCGTCAGTTCCGTGAGCGTGCACTCAGTGCGCATGCTCCTGTAGTACGTGGTACTGCTCAGAACGGCGACATCTTCTTCCAGGCTCGTGAGGCTTCCAACCCCTTCTACGATGCAGTCCCCGCTATCGTACAGGACTATATGGATCAGCTGGCTAATATCACGGGACGTCACTACCACCTCTTCGACTACTACGGAGATCCCGAGGCTGAGCACGTCGTCATCGCTATGGGCTCTGTCACAGAGACCATCCGCGAGTCTATCGACTATCTACGCGCTCAGGGCAAGAAGGTAGGACTTGTAGCCGTACACCTCTATCGCCCATTTAGCGTAGAGCACTTCCTCGGTGCACTGCCTAAGAGTGTCAAGCGTATCGCTGTCCTCGACCGCACCAAGGAGCCAGGAGCTGCTGGTGATCCACTTTACCTCGATGTCAAGAACGCTCTCTACACACAGCCCAACGCTCCCCTAGTCGTAGGCGGTCGCTACGGTCTATCTAGCAAGGACACGACACCCGCTCAGATCATCGCCGTCTTTGACAATCTAGCGATGAACGAGCCAAAGGATCAGTTTACCGTTGGTATCGTTGACGACGTCACCTTCAAGTCTCTACCCCTAGGCAAGGAGGTCGAGCTGGAGAGCGATGCTTACGAGGCTAAGTTCTTCGGACTAGGTGCTGATGGTACGGTCGGTGCTAACAAAAACTCCGTCAAGATCATTGGCGAAAACACCAACAAGTACTGCCAGGCTTACTTCGCTTACGACTCTAAGAAGAGCGGTGGCTTTACCGCCTCTCACCTACGCTTTGGCGATCAGCCCATCCGTAGTACCTATCTAGTCGTACGCCCCAACTTCGTCGCTTGCCACGTACCTGCTTACCTACGCATGTACGATGTCCTCGCAGGCCTTCGCAAGGGTGGTACGTTCCTTCTCAACTCTGTCTGGGATCTAGACAGCATCGAGGAGCACCTACCTAACCACATCAAGCGTTACCTCGCTGAGAATGAGATCTCCTTCTACATGATTAATGCTACCGAGATTGCTCAGCGCATTGGTCTAGGCAACCGCACGAACACGATTCTGCAGAGTGCCTTCTTCAAGATCTCTGGCGTCATCCCTTACGATCTAGCCGTAGAGCAGATGAAGAAGTTCATCGTCAAGTCTTACTCTCGCAAGGGTGAGGAGATTGTCAATAAGAACTTCGCAGCTGTCGACGAGGGTGCCAACGTCATCCAGGTTCCCGTGAAGGCTGAGTGGGCTAACCTACCTGACGAGCCTGCTGTAGAGCATACTGGCGACACAGACTTCGTACGTAACGTGGTACGCGTCATCAACGCTCAGAAGGGTGACACACTCCCCGTCTCTGCCTTCGCAGGTCGCGAGGATGGTACCTGGGACTCTGGTACGGCCGACTCGGAGAAGCGTGGTGTCTCTGACCTCGTACCTGTATGGATCGAGGACAACTGTATCCAGTGCAACCAGTGCGCTTTCGTCTGTCCTCACGCTACGATTCGTCCATTCCTACTCAATGAGAAGGAGGCTCAGGGTACCGACGTAGCGCTACTTGATGCTACGGGCAAGGGCTTCAAGGAGGCTGGCCTCAAGTTCCGCATTCAGGTCAACTACCTCGACTGTCTCGGTTGCGCCAACTGCGTCAATACCTGTCCCGGCAATAAGCAGGGCAAGGCGCTCAAGATGGTTCACCTCGATGAGGTTCGCGACAAGCAGTGCGACTGGGACTACATGCGTCATCAGGTGACCAACAAGTCTTACATGGTCGATGTACAGTCCAATGTCAAGAACTCACAGTTTGCACAGCCTCTCTTTGAGTACTCCGGAGCTTGCTCTGGTTGTGGTGAGACACCTTATGTCAAGCTACTAACGCAGCTCTTCGGAACTCGCCAGATAGTAGCAAACGCTACCGGTTGCTCCTCTATCTACTCAGCTTCAGCACCCTCTACTCCCTACACGACCAATGACCGTGGCGAGGGTCCCGCATGGGCTAACTCTCTCTTTGAGGACAATGCTGAGTTTGGTATGGGTATGTACATCGCCTCTAACTCAAACCGCAACCGCCTCGTACACCTCGTCAAGGAGGTTCTAGAGGAGGGTAAGGAGCCTATCAGCGATGAGCTACGCCAGCTACTCAACGAGTGGGTTGAGCAGCGCTTCGATGGCGATGCTTCACAGCAGCTCAGCTACAAGATCCTACCTCTGCTCAATGCTGAGGCTAAGGGTCACATGCACTACATCTACAACCTGCGTCACCACTTCGTCAAGCCCTCACAGTGGATTATCGGTGGTGACGGATGGGCATACGATATCGGCTTCGGAGGTCTCGACCACGTACTCGCTTCGGGCAAGAATGTCAACGTCCTCGTACTCGACACGGAGGTCTACTCTAATACGGGTGGACAGTCTTCTAAGAGTACGCCTCTGGGCGCTATCGCTAAGTTTGCCGCATCAGGTAAGCGTGTCCGCAAGAAGGATCTAGGTCTCATCGCGACCACCTACGGCTACGTCTATGTAGCTCAGATTGCTATGGGTGCCAACCCCGCTCAGACGCTCAAGGTACTCCGCGAGGCTGAGGCTTACGAGGGACCCTCACTCGTGATCGCTTACTCACCCTGTATCTCACACGGACTCAAGGGTGGTATGGGCAATGCACAGAACGAGCAGAAGCGCGCCGTAGAGTGCGGTTACTGGCACCTCTGGCACCACGACCCACGTCGTGAGCAGGAGGGCAAGAACCCCTTCGTACTCGACAGCAAGGAGCCAGACTTCTCTAAGTTCAAGGACTTCCTCAAGGGCGAGGTACGCTACGCTTCACTCTTCAAGATGTACCCAGAGATTGCTGAGGAGCTAGCCAATGAGTCACTTCGCTCCGCTTACAAGCGCTACAGCACCTACGTACGTATCTCATCTACCGAGTGGGAAAACGACTATGGTCCTCTCGCTGACATCCTCGATGCCAAGCCCGAGCCCACCACGCCTGAGGAGGTACATGCCGTAGACCTCACCTAGTCAGTCTGACTATCCCGAGCCTGCGGCGTAAACCCAGCAGGCTCTCCAACATAGCAAAGCCGTGTAGCCATCCGAGCTACACGGCTTTTGTTGTGCTTATGCTCCGCATCTCCTCCGTCCCCCCCCCCGCACAAACGGCTTGTAGCCCGCTCCCAAAGTCATGGGAGCAAATCGTCCCACCACGCATGGGACAAAAAAAATCCCTCCCTAGGGATTTATTCGTCCCTCCCTAGGGATTTGTCCGTTCCTCCGTTGGAACTCGAAAGTTCCTCCCTTGGAACTCGAAAGTTCCTCCCTTGGAACTAAAAAGTTCCTCCGCTGGAACTAAAAAGTTCCAAGAGGGGAACTATTTTTGGAACTCGTATGTATAACGAATTCAGCACGATACGAAAAGAGCTGTACCTCGTTGACGAAGTACAGCTCTAGCCTATTGTTAAGGTGTGGCCTTACTGTGGTGTTACAGCAGAGGCGGTTAGCGACGCTGCTTCTGCTGCTCTTTCTGCTGCGCCTCTCGCTCTTTGAGCTTGCGACGACGCTCCTCCTCGAGTGCCTTGAGACGCTTCTGACGCTCTTTCTCCTGCTGGCGCAGCTGCTCCTTGCGTGCTTTCTCCTGAGCACGACGCTCTGCCTCCACACGCTTGATCTGCTCCTGACGCAGTTGCTCCTGGCGACGCTGCTCTTCACGAAGAGCCTTGAGCTCGGCATCGCGCTGGCGCTGACGCTCCTTGAGTTGCTCCTCACGCTCACGCTTCGCCTGACGCTCTTGTGCTTTGCGCTCGCGCTCCATCTGCTTTAAGTCTTCAGGAGTCACTTGTCGTGCCTTTTGAATTGTGGTGCGTTGATCCTCTACGGGCATCGTCTCCTTAGGCTTTTGCAGTAAGCTGTCCAGCTGCAGCGCCACCTCAGGCAGAGCAATCTGCGAACGATCTATCTCAAAGGTGATCGGCTTATCGATGGCGGGCAGTGCGGGCGAAGCAACCGTATCACTCTTCACGGGCTTCTCTTCTTGCAAACCTGTGAGGAGGAGCCAGCGATCTATGAGATAGTGCGCTGCGGGGTAAAGCTCGACCAAGCTGTCAGCTACGAAGGTCATATAGTCACCGATGCTCTTGGCACCCGTAGCGACCTGACGATAGTTGTCATCGGTCATAACGAGGAGCAGTGCCGAACTGTCCAAAGCAGAGAGATAACCCTCAGGACTATAAGCCCGAGTCACGTATTGCCATGCGACAGTGGCCGAGGGGAGGTCGCTGATGGTCAGGAGGGTCTCATGCTCCGAGGGGGCGAAAGCTACGGGAAGGATGTAATCGGTAAACTGAGCGTAATTGAAGCTCTCGACGGCGAAGCGCAGAGAGCGCTCCAAAGCGTCGCCTCGCTGTGGCACGATGAGCAGAGCCTGGTACTTGTCGCTACGCTTTCCAATGGTAAAAGGCTGCTCCGCCAATGTTCCCGCGACACTATCCTGCGACGCAAGGCGCAGATCCCAAGCGATGCCTTGGTAGCCACCCTGAGCGATGTGCGCTCCACGCAACAGACGCTGGAGCATCTCCTGAGCGAGGACGGCGACCTCCTCTTTAGGATAAGATGTGGTGAGCGACTCAAGCCCCTTTCTAAAGGCGGTTTCGTCACCCTGCAAGACATAGCTGAGCGCATTGACAAAGGCAAACTGCGGCAAGGTCTCGGAGAGTGGATAGGACTCTGCCGTCTCTCGATACAGTCGCTGCACCTCTCGTGATCGGCCGGCTAAGTAGGCGTTGAAGGCTTGGTCGTAAAGTCTCTCATCAGCACCGATGTTGGCGCGTAGCTTGGCTATGTAGTTAGGATCTTGTAGTGTGACGGCAAGTGGGTCTTCGGGCAGCTCGGCGAGCAACTTGCGTCGCCACGGCTCAGCTAGGTCTGCCCGCTCTAGTCGCTGATAGAGCATGTAGAGCGTGTAGTATATGGAAGCTCTGTCGGCGTACTCGGGGTAGCGTCTGAGCAGGTCTTCGTAGCTCTTGACAGACTCTTCGAAGCGCTCCATCTGCTCGTTAAACGCTTTGCCCATACCGACCAGCGCCGTCTGGATAATCTCATCCGAAGCGGCAATCTGCTCGGGCGTGGTGGGGAGCTTGGAGAGGTAATACTCCCTCTGGAGGGGATCTTGGTCTGCGGGCAAGCTATCAGTGGCAGAGGTGAGACTATCCGTAGGAGAGGCCACCGAAGACAATGAGTCTGCGGGAGCTTCGCCGGTCTCACCCATCTGAGCTGTGGGGTCGCTCGCATCAAAGGAGATCTGCTTATTACGTCTCCGCCAGTCGTCCGCCAGTGGACGCTTGCCCCACTTGCGCTCGAAGAGGTCCTTACCCTGGGCCACCAGCGTAGGATTGTAGAAGTAGCTCTTGCCATTGCCACTACCCGCCATCGGGGGAGGCGTACCGAGACCGCCAGGACGACCGCCACCAGGCATATTGATGTCGGCCTGCTGGTTGAGTGCTTCGTTTTGCCCCTGCTGCTCAGCGAGTAGCTCCTGCTTACGAGCCTCATCCTGCGCCTTCTTGTAAGCGGTGATGAGACTATCCGCATAGGCCAGCCGCTCCGTCTCTGGGAGCGCTGCAACGTGGCGCAAGCTGTCCTGCTCGTAGACTTGCTGCGCAAAGGAGACTAGCTGGTCTAGATCTGCCGAGAGCTTGGTCACAGCCTCGTAGCGTGGATGGCTTTTCTCGATCACACCCGCTGCGCCTGCGTACGCTTCCTGAGCCTTGAGGTAGTTGTTTTGCGCTAAGTAAATATCGCCTAAGTGAAGCTGGCAAAGCATATAGTCGAAGCTGCGCTGCGTGCTCTGCTCCACCCCATGCGTAAAGGCGGTGACGGCATGTGTCGTGTCGGGGATCGCTAGGTAAAGGCGTCCCTGCGTGAGATATATTTGGTCGACGAGCTCTTTGTTCTTATCTCTATGCGCCAAACGCTCTAGACGGCGGATGACTCGCTGCGGATTGCCCTGCGCCTCGATCTCTAGACGACGCATCGTCGCGGCAAACTCCAGCGGATAAGGTGGCGCCAGGCGTATCACACGCCCGAAAGCTTGAGAGGCTTCGCCCCACCGTCCTTCATTGCTGTAGAGCTGTCCTAAGAGATAGTAGAGCCTGGCTCGCTGAGCTTTGATCGGCTTGCGAGCTATCGTCTGCTGCAGGTAAGAGATAGCTGAGAGTGTGTCGCCCTGCTTGAGAGCTAGCTCGGTCTCCGCTAGCGGATAGATCTTACTGCGACTCTTGTAAACGCCCTCTTCCGGTAGATTGTTTAGGATCTCATCTGCTTCGCCTACCCAGCCTAGAGCAAGGTAGCAGCGAGCCTGCCAGATGCGCGCTTCATCCCGCACCTTATCCTCCGTACTGTAGAGCCTCGTCATATAGGAGAAGGTCGCTAGCGCCTCCATGAAGTGACCGCCGTAAAACTGCGACTCCCCCACCATCATCCAGGCATTGTGCAGGAAGGGGTTGTACTCCATCTTGTTGTAGAAAGCCTTCTTCTTCGGATTGCGCAGCAGATCTTCTCGCGAAATCTTCGGCTTCGTGCGGATTGAGTGCTCACGGATCGCCTTTTGTCCCTTTTCGATCGCTTTGCCTAGCGAACCGCCCACTTCTGCCTCCTCTGATGACTCCGCCCCGGCTGTGCGTGTGATAGGATCGGGTACTAGCAGTTCGGTGTAGCTCTCTGACAGGTCTTGGTAGAGAGACTTGTACCCCTCGTTAAAGGCGAGCTGACCATTGTGATAGACATTGTAGCGTGTGGTCAGATTGTGGTAAAAGCGCGAAGCACTATCGTTGCGCTTGGTGCTACAGCCCACGGCACTGCCCAAGACGCACAGCAAAGCTACCACTACGCCTAGACAATGCTTAGTGCGCAGTGGTAGCTTACCACGATAAGATCTGTCTCTGTCTGCCACGCTTACAATTAAGTCTTAATCCTTGGGGGGCGTATCTATGCTACAATCCCCTACTCTCACAAACGTACCAGACCTTATATATATTGTACTATGCGCCTATCGTGTGACCAACTGCAAGATCTCAGGCGGGAGCAAGATGCCACGCATCGAGAGACTCTTGAGCCACCCCTCATAGTCGGTCTCGAGGAGCGTCTCGGCCACCTCGCGGAGCATCGCCAGCTCCGCATCGGTGTAGCTCTCTATAGGACGGTGCGCCAAGACGTCCAGCTCCTCATCGTCGTAGTAGACGATCCGAGGGGCGCGTCTTATCGCTCTCTCAGCCTCGGAGCAAGAGTCCGTACAGCTAGCACAAGCGGTCGCATCATCAGCACAGAGGCTCGTTTCGGACTCGTCAGAGAGTGACTTTCTCAGTTCACGCTCCACCTCACCGAGGGCAGAGCCTAGAGCAGTCTCCCCAGTCGTCTGCGAGCTTTGCTGTGAAGCGTCCTCCGCGCCACGAGCCTTCTGTCGCTCCGACCAGCGAACGAGCAGATGCACGATTAGTCCTATCGCTATGGATAGAAAAAAGATCTCTAGAGCCTCCATAGCTCAGCGTCAGAAGCCACTAGCAGGTGGGTAGCACCATCTTGTCAATGCGCTCCTTGTGACGACCACCCTCAAAGGGAGTGTCGAGGAACGCATGCAGACAGCGCTCAGCCTCCGCAGTCTCTATGAAGCGTGCTGGCATGACCAGCACATTAGCATCATTGTGCGCCCGGATGAGCTTAGCAATATCCTCGTTCCAAGCGAGACCTGCACGGATGACGTTGTACTTATTGAGCGTCATAGCCATGCCATTGCCCGTACCGCAGATAGCTATACCACGATCTACTGTACCCATCTGTACCGCAAAAGCAAGCTGGTGCGCATAGTCTGGATAGTCACAGCGCTCCTCCGAATGAGTACCATAGTCAACACACTCGATCTGCATGGCGGCAAGCCACTCTTTAACCTGCTCTTTGAGCTGATAGCCGGCGTGGTCTGAGCAAATACCTATTTTCATAAGACTATTTCTCTATATCGTTGCGTTTAATCCTCATCCTTCATAGGAGACTCAGGGAGCACGAAGTCCACGAAGCAAAGCCCTGCGAGTGCCGTACCGTAGCGCTTGGTCACCGTGATACCCTCCGTGATGAAGTTGAGCTCACCGAGGTAGTACTGGCTGTATGTATTCTGGTGTAGGTCGTTGATGACACGTATCAGACGCGACTCCAGCTCCTCGATACGGTAGCGACCGCTCACCTCGCAGACGAGGCCTCCAGCCTTCTCGTCGAAGTTCTCATCCTTGTACATCCAGGCATAGACGACACCGGCACTGACGAACTCATCTTGGATACCGTGCGAGACAGACATGATCGTCTTGAGCTCTGAGCCAAAGGGAGGCATATCCACCTCGTCAGCTGATACGAGCCGAGCCGTAGCGGGTAGAACGGAGGAGTAGACCATTATATTATAGTCAGCGATGCCCGCATCGTAGAGTGCCATGTGGTAGGAGCCTGCATGCTTCTCAAGGTCGGACTCACCGCTTCCTTTTGTCGTAAAGAATGTATTGGGGATCAAGTTCCCGTAGTACTTGTTGCTCATCGTGATAGTTATTTATGAGTTAGGGAATATCTAATTTGCGTTGGCAAATATACGAAAGTAAGGGGACATAGCCAGGATTGGCGCATTACGTAGATTCAACTAAGGATGCATCTGTTCTGCCAACCATTCTTTCAAAACAACAGCATGATTGTATTTCTCGTTTTTTGCGCCATACAGCAGGGTCACGTTATGATCGTGCAACTTCTGCACACACAAATCTTTAAACTCCTGTGACGCTGAATTCTCGGACAATTCCTGTCTGTATCTCTGTTTAAACTCATCATATCTTTCAGGAGTGTGGGAAAACCATCTTCGAAGTTCATTTGATGGAGCGATCTCCTTAGCCCATAGATCAATTTTAGCATTTTCCTTTTTCATCCCTCGTGGCCATAGCTTGTCCACAAGAATACGAAAACCATCTGCTTCAACTGGAGTCTCATAGATCCGCTTGTATCTCAATTCATTCATTATGTATTGTCGCCTTTAAGGTGAATTCACTCGTGGTTAGAGACAAATGTACGAATAAGTCATCATAATACGGCGCTATAACCGCACTCCGTAGCGACTCTTACATCTCCGCTGATTCCAATCTCTACCGAGGGAATCGGAAAGCTTCACAGAGCAAATAGGGTTGACGCATTATATACAATAAACCCATCTACCTCCCTATCTCTCGTTTGTTGCTCATGTGTAGCTCCCGACAGAGCGATTATAATGCGTCAGCCTAAGGAGCAAACGAAGTATATCTTATAATCTGACCAAAATATGTACATTTGCTGACGACTGGTTAACCCTAAGGGGGTGGCCAGCCAGTCTTGATTAGACTAATATAAATTCACTTTAAACAATCAGTGAAATATGAGCGAATTCATACATAACACACCCGATGAGCGCAAGGCGATGCTCAAGGAGATACTCCTGCGCTTACATCAAGGAGAGCAACCCGAAGCTCTCAAGCGACAGCTCTCCACACTCCTCCACGCTATTCCCTACCAAGAGGTAGTCGCCGTCGAGGAGGAGCTGATAGCTCAGGGACTACTATCGACAGATGAGATACAGCTCTTTTGCGACCACCACTCAGAGATCCTAGAGGGAGCTATAGATGTGAGTGGAGCTAAAGAGGTGCCTGCGGGGCATCCCATAGACACCTTTAGAGCAGAGAATGTAGCCCTAGGAGAAGTAGTCTCCGAGTACTATGCTTTGGCAAAGGAGGTCAAAGAGGAGCACTGCGAGCGTCCTCTCTCGGAGCTCTTGCTAAGTCTGAGATCTATCTTCAACCGACTGATGGATGTAGACAAACACTATCTGCGCAAGGAGTATCTCCTCTTCCCGTACTTAGAGCAGCATGGAGTGACTGGCCCCCCTGTAGTCATGTGGGGCAAGCACGATGAGATTAGGAAGCTACTCAAGAGTGCCATAGCAGTACTCTCTGGGGAGACTTTAGATATGGCATCTCTGAGAGCTCACATCGTGGAGACCTTTGACCCCGCAGTGGAGATGCTGGACAGTATGATCACCAAAGAGGAGATGATCCTCTTCCCCATGACACTGGACCTACTGTCGGAGGCTGAGTGGTATCACATCTATCAGGAGACCCCTGAGTTTGGATACTGCCTGTATGACCCACAGACTGTATGGAAACCAGACGTGGAGGCAGACAACCTGCACTTTCAGTACGAGAGCCATGATGCTATACGACTGTCCACTGGTGCCTTTAGTGTAGCGGAGCTAGAGGCTCTACTCATCCACCTCCCGATAGACATCACCTTTGTGGACAAGGACGACAAGGTGCGCTTTTACTCTCACAGCCCCAAGCGAGTCTTCGCTCGCAATAGATCCATTATCGGTAGAGATGTGCGTATGTGTCATCCGCCCGAAAGTGTCCATGTCGTAGAGACTATCCTTGCGGACTTCAAGAGTGGCCGCCAGAACTGTGCTAAGTTTTGGATTGGCAACTTCCGTGGGCGATTTATCTATATAGAGTACACGGCTGTACGTGATCCAGAGGGTAACTATCTAGGGGTCGTCGAGTGCTCTCAGGATATTACTGAGCTACGGCAACTGGAGGGCTCTAGGACTCTTCTGAATTATGACTGATCCGACACCTCTATTCATCACCCCTGAGACCAAAGTCGGGGCGATGCTGGACCGCTACCCAGAGCTCATTGATACGCTTGTATCGCTTTCGGATCGGTATAGAAATCTGACTAATCCGATACTGCGCAAGACTGTGGCACCTCGTACTCCGCTCAAGCTCGCAGCTCAGATGGGCGGTGTGGACTTAGCACTACTGGTTAACACGCTACGCCAAGCCGTCGGACAGCCTCCGCTTGACTTGACAAAGTAGGGCTTATAGGTTCGTTTACTTGGAACGAAATCTAGAAAAAGGAGACTCAATCGCAGCTCGAAGCGGTTGAGTCTCCTCTTGTCTTGCCAGTAGAGGCGCGGGGGTATGATGAGTAATTTCCTTAGCGGGTCACGCGGATGTTGTAGCGACTCTTGTAGTCCACCTGGGGCATCTCAGGAAGTGACTTGAGGTACTGGACGATCACCTCGGCTGTCGTGATGCCTTGGTTCTTGTCAGGAGCCGCAGTATGATAGGTGTAGGCCGCCTGCACGTAAGAGCTCGTGGCTAGCGTGTAGAGCTTGTCGGGATCGATTGGTGTGTCGCTACCAGCGGGATAGATGGTACAGTCGAGCAGTACACCCGTGTCGTCAAGCTGGTAGTCCACCCGTAGCCCCGACGTGTGAGCTGGCGTATTGCTGTCGGTCGTCCAGGCATGGATGAAGAACTCCTTGAGCTGTCGCCCCGTCATCGTGAGCACGGTCAGCTCATTGCCAAAGGGATCTAGACGAAGGATGTCTTTGAGCGTAATATTGCCCTGGGGCAATTCACCGATACGTACGCCGCCCGGGTTTTGCATCGCAAAGTCCGCATGGCTATACCAGCGCTGCGCATCAGCAAAGATAGCTCCCAGCGTGTATTTGTCTTGGATAGGCTTCGGATTGGTCGTCACCACTTCGGCAAAGAGCGGGTTAGCATTGTAGCCCTCCACCATACGCTGCATCTTCTCATTGACCCCACCAGCGTGCGGGTCGGCCGGGAGGAGCATTTCTTGGTGCGAGAGCACCTGCCCACCTCTATGTCGTATCAGTGCGAGGGAGATGTAGTGCGCCTTGTAGCCAGACTGCACGATGGGAACGGACGAGTGCAAGTCGTTCGGGTGCTCTATCAGCGTGTGCGAGTGTCCGCCCACGATGAGATCTAGGTAGGGAGCCACCCGCGCCAGTATTGTATCCTCCTGGACGCCAATATGCGTCACAGCTATCTGCAGATCCGAGCAACCCGCCAAGTAGCGGTAGTTCTTAATCTCCTCGAGTGGCTGGGTGAAAGCTACACCCCGTACATTCTTCGGGTGCGAATCGGGAATGCCCAACTCGCCCAGCTGAAGTAGCCCCACGACAGAGACCCGCGTACCGTCAGGCATCGTGAAGATCTTGTAGGGCTTCAGCGCAATGCCATAGGAGGGCGAGGGAAAGACATTGGCCGAGAGGAAGGGGAACTTCGCCCGATGCGAAATGTCTCCCAGCCCGTGCTGCCCGAGGTCAAACTCATGATTACCCAGAGCCGAAGCGTCAAAGCGCATCTCATTCATCAGCTCAATGATCGGTAGCCCCTTCGGCTGGAAGTTGTCATTGATCGGGTTGCCCGTCTGTAGGTCTCCCGCAGCTAGCAAGAGCAGGTTGGGATAGATCGCCCGCATACTATCGACCATAAAGGCGATACGGGGCAACTGATCGATGTTGGCATGGATATCATTGAGTCCTACGACAGCAAGCGTCGACACGCCACTCGGCTGTGCCTGCTGCTTGACACGGCAAGCCGACAGGCTCCCCACGAGGAGCAGAAGTAATGCACCGTAAAGTGTATAGTTAAAGGTCTTTTTCATGATCTATGAATGCTTTTTTTATGATTCTTTCAATTGGCTTAGCGTAGCCGAGAGCGTACCCTCAGCTAGGCGAAGCTCTATGTCGTCGCCCTCACGAAGCTGCGAGGGGCTTTTGACCAGCTCACCCTTGTGGTGCACAATAGCGTAGCCTCGCTGCAGGACCGTCTGCGGGTCCATCGCTCGGATGATCTGCGCCAGATGCTCTATCTGCGTGCGTTGTGTGGTCGTAATCTTGCGCTGCTCCTGCAGGCTCTGCTGTCTAGCTTGCCACTCGTTGAGCTGAGCCACGAGGTAACTCGCATAGCGATGCTTGAACTGCGTCAAGAGCGTATTCCACTGTAGCTGATAGCGCATCGGCAGATAGCGAGCTGCACCTGCAAGGCGCTCCCGCTGTGTCTCCAGTAGCGTGTGCTGATTGCGCAGTAACGTACGAGGAGAGACGGAGAGCTGCTCACGTAGTAAGAGCATCTGGCGCTCCTCACGGTGTAGCTGCTCTAGCGTGGTCTGTCTTAACAATTGAGCCAAATGCTCTAGCCCCATCTGCGCCGTCTGTCTCGCCTCCCGCCAAGCGCGCTCCAGTCGCTGATGCGCCTCCTCGAGGAGCGTGTACTCTGCGCACCAAGCATCGATGATAGCGGTAGCCACTGCCGTAGGGGTTTTGAAGGCTCTATGCGAAACTAAGTCCACGACGCTCTCGTCCCGATCGTGCCCAATGCCGCTCCAGACAGGGAGCGAAAACTCCGCCACAGCACGCGCCACGGCAAAGTCATCGAAGGTGCCCAAATCAGCCGTAGCACCCCCGCCTCGTATGATGACCACAAGGTCAAAGAGCGTCTCGTGCTGGCGCACCCTTTCGAGTGCTGCAACGATAGACTGCGGCGCACTCTTGCCCTGCATCGTGGCTCGAAAGAGCGCTTTCTCTATAAAAGGAGCTACCGCACTCTCCTCCAGATGCCTCGTGAAGTCTTGATAACCAGCAGCCGTAGGTGAGGAGATGATGGCGATGCGTCGCAAAGGTCTCGGCATCGGGTGCTGCTTGTTGCGCTCCATCAGCCCCATACGCTCTAGGAGCTGGAGCGTCTCACGTCGCTGTCGTGCCACCTCTCCCAGTGTGTAGCTCGGATCGATGTCCTGTATGTCTAGTTGCAGCCCGTAGCGTGGATCATACTTGAGCTCCACGAGCGCCAATATCTTGATCCCGTCCGTGAGCGGCTGCCCCGTCACCAGCTGGAAGTGCTGAGCGATCTGATTGTAGCGACTAGCCCATATCACGGCCGAGATTTGCGCCGATAGCTCTCCCCCACCCGCCTCTGGGTGCAGCGGGTCCGACACTTTATCTATTAGGTTAAAGTAGCAATGCCCCCGCTGACTGCGTCCACGGTAGCCACTCACCTCGCCCGTCACGTAGTAGAGCCGATTGTAATAGCGATCAATGCAGCGCTGCAACGAGCTCAGTAGCTCGGTCAGCGTGTACCGCTTGGTTACGAAGTTTGAGGCTGGTATCTCTAGTGAGGACATCGCGCAGGAGGAAACGGCTTTTAGTTAGTCAAAAAGGGACGCCTCTGGAGGCAAATCCTGTCGATAGGCACGTCCCAAGTGAGCATACGCCAAGCGTGTCGCCTGTCGTCCCGTACGGGTACGCTGTATGAAGCCCTCCTGAATGAGAAACGGCTCATACACCTCCTCGATCGTGCCTGGGTCCTCGCCCATCGCCGTGGCTATGGTGGTCAGCCCGACGGGTCCTCCGTCAAACTTGTCGATGATGGTCTTCAGCAGCTTGTGATCCGTATGATCCAGTCCATGCTTATCTATGTGCAGCGCTTCGAGCGCCACCGTCGTAATATCGCTATCGATCACCCCGTTGCCCTTGACCTGTGCAAAGTCTCGCACCCGCTTCAGGAGGGCATTGGCGATACGAGGCGTGCCACGACTACGCAGGGCGATGCCCCGAGCGGCCTCCTCCTCGCATGGCACCTCTAGTATGCGAGCTGAGCGCAGTACGATGTCTGTGAGCGTATCCACGTCGTAGTACTCTAGGTGTAGGTTGATGCCAAAGCGGTCCCGTAGCGGAGCCGTCAGCAGACCACTACGCGTGGTTGCCCCCACTAGTGTAAAGGGGTTGAGGTCAATCTGTATGGAGCGCGCTCCTGGCCCTTTGTCAATCATGAGATCAATCCGAAAGTCCTCCATAGCCGAGTAGAGATACTCCTCCACGGTATGGCTCAGACGATGGATCTCATCGATAAAAAGCACGTCACGAGGCTCTAGCGAAGTGAGCAATCCCGCTAAGTCTCCCGCCTTCTCCAAGACAGGCCCCGAAGTAATCTTCATGCCGACCCCTAACTCGTGCGAGATGATGTGCGAGAGAGTCGTCTTGCCCAGTCCTGGAGGACCATAGAGGAGGACGTGGTCGAGTGCTTCGTCACGGCGACGAGCCGCCTCGACGAAGACCTTCAGATTGTCCACAACATGCCCCTGACCTCGGAAGCTGTCGAAGTAGGAGGGGCGCAACTGCTCCTCCTGCTGCAGGTCAGACAAACTCTGCGGGGGCGTACGCTCCTCGCGTATATCAAATGGATCTCCGTTCATACGTCAGCAAAGTTAGCGAAAAAGGTCATAGCCCCACCCCCTCCGCCCTGCCGTAAGAAGAAAAGTCTAACAAAGATGTAGCTCTTTCTAGAGTTCTTCCCAGGGCTGACGCATTATTATATAGAATGAGCTCATCAACCTCTCTATTCTTTCTTCATTTGTCGCTAATGTGTAGTTTCTGAAAAAGCAATTATGATGCGTCACCCCCTAGCTGGGCAAACCAACCGCCGACTTGTTACAATATTTTAGGCCCGACTATATATCGATACGGTGCTGTGTCGGAGAAAAGTGATTTCCACGTGGATATTTCGAAATCCCCACGTGGAGAATTTTTATTTTCCACGTGGGGAAGAAAAAATTCTTCGGAGGAATCAAATGAAACTTCGGAGGAATTGTTTGACGCCCACGTGGAAAATAAAAAATATCCACGTGGAGATTTGAGATTTTCCACGTGGATATTCGAAAAAGGAGGGTAATTAGAGATTAGAGGTTAGAGGTTAGAGGGCGGGGGGAACACATTGTGAGACTGTTGCAAGAGTCAATAGTCTCATTATATAATGAGTTCATCTACTCCTCGCTTGTCGCTATGTGTAGCTCCTGATAGAGCAATTATAATGCGTCAGCCCTGGTGTCTTGGCAAAGGCGGTCCGTCTCACGACAAATTTCGTTACCTTTGCAGATAGGAGGCAAAGCCACGGCTTCGTATGCCTTAACAACTGATTTGAATAGCACGAGACTATGCCGATGCATAAACATACCCAGAGGACTATCCTCCTAACTGGTGGCTGTGGTTACATAGCCTCCCACACTGCGGTAGTCCTGCAGGAGGCGGGATACGATGTCATCCTTGTGGACAACCTATCGAACTCACGTCGTGAGGTGGTTGATGCGATTGCACAGATTACCTCGACACGACCAACTTTTTACGAGGTGGACTGCACCGATGCAGCCGCTATGGGTAAAGTCTTCGAGCATCATAGGGGAGAGATAGAGGGAGTCATCCACTTTGCAGCGCACAAGGCAGTCGGCGAGTCAGTCGAGCAGCCACTACGCTACTACGACAACAATATCAACTCGCTCATCACGCTCCTACGCTGCATGGAGCAGTATGGTGTGCAGCACCTGGTCTTCTCCTCCTCCTGTACGGTCTACGGACAGCCCACGGCTGAGCACCTGCCTATCACCGAGTCGGCACCCCGTCAAGATGCTACCTCGCCTTATGGCAATACGAAGCGCATCAACGAGGATATCATCATAGACTCCGTACGTAGTGGTATGCCGCTACAAGCGGTCATACTACGATACTTTAACCCTATCGGAGCGCACCCCTCAGCACTCATTGGTGAGGAGCCTGTGGGTACACCGCAAAACCTTATCCCATTCCTGACCCAAACGGTGGCAGGGCTTCGCAAGGAGCTAGTCGTATTCGGCAATGACTACAACACGCCAGACGGTACCTGCATCCGTGACTACATTGATGTGATGGACCTAGCGCAGGCTCATCTAGCGGCTCTACGACGTCTGCATCGTAGCGATGTAGAGGCAGCGACTCCTGCTCACTATATATATAATGTAGGCATGGGGCGTGGGCTGAGCGTCTTGGAGCTGATACAGGCCTTCGAGCGCGCCACGGGGCGCAAGGTGCCATACCGTATGGGCGACCGCAGAGCGGGCGACATAGAGCAAATATGGGCCGACACGAGCTACGGCGAGCAGGAGCTCCAGTGGCACGCTGAGATACCTATCGAGGAGAGCCTGCGACGTGCTTGGCACTGGCAGGAGACGCTCGACAAGAAGTGATAACAACTGAAAGAACAATCCTAACTATTAAACGAATAAACTAGTATGAACTTCCCAAACGAACTAAAGTACACAGCTGACCACGAGTGGGTACGCATCAATGGCAACGAGGCTGTCATCGGTATCACCGACTTCGCTCAGAGCGAGCTAGGCGAGATCGTCTACGTAGACGTCGACACTGAGGGTGAGAAGATCGACCGCAACGAGGTCTTTGGCTCTATCGAGGCTGTCAAGACCGTTTCTGACCTGATGATGCCTATGACGGGTGAGGTCCTAGAGGTCAACGCAGAGCTAGAGGATGCTCCTGAGCTGGTCAACGAGGATCCATACGGCAAGGGCTGGATTATCAAGATAGCTATCGAAAACCCCGCAGAGGCTGACGAGCTACTGGATGCTGCTGGCTATCAAAAGAAGATCGGTAAGTAAGAGCTAGAGCAGATGAAACCTCTCGTTAGTGTCATCATGGGTAGCACGAGTGATCTACCCATCATGCAACGTGCCGCCAAGCAACTGGAGGCACTGGAGATACCCTTCGAGCTACTCGCACTCTCTGCCCATCGTACACCCGATGAGGTAGCTGAGTTCGCACGAGGTGCCGAGGAGCGTGGTGTACGTGTCATCATAGCTGCCGCTGGTATGGCCGCACACCTATGCGGTGTCATCGCTTCGATGACTACCCTGCCTGTGATTGGAGTGCCTATTGATGCCTCACTAGAGGGACTAGACGCTCTGCTGGCTATCGTACAGATGCCTCCTGGCATCCCCGTAGCAACGGTCGGAGTCAACGCAGCTCAAAACGCAGCTCTCCTAGCGGCTCAGATGCTCGCTCTAGGCGATCCTGAGATAGCTCAGCGAGTGAGAGCTCAGAAGGCTTCGCTCAAGGAGAAGATCGTCAAGGCTAACAAAGAGCTAGCTCAGATCTCTGACTATAAATACAAAACGAACTAACGATAGGACGATGTAGCGGCGGAGGGCGATAGATCTTTTGTCCTCCTCCCCTACTCGTTTATCTTTTATACACACCTACCCCACTGTCTATTCATATGTCTCTCTGTAGATACCAGCGTCGCCATAGCTACACCGTACCTGTCGGCGAGGCTCGTCTAGGAGGCGAGTCTCCACTGCTCTTACAGAGCATGGCCAACGTGAGTACGATGGAGACCGATCTCTGTGTGGCACAAGCCTTACGCTGTGCCAGCGAGGGATGTCAACTCTTTAGATACACCGCTCAGGGCGTGCGCGAGGCTACCAATCTAGGCGTGATTGCTGAGCGACTACACGCCGAGGGGTGTAGTATGCCTCTCGTGGCAGACATACACTTTAGGAGCGACCCCGCCTTTGAGGCGCTCAAGCATGTGGACAAGGTGCGTATCAACCCGGGCAACTTCATTCATCAGAAGGCCGCGCTAGACGATGAGACGGCACGGGCGGAGATCGCTGAGGTCTTTGGACGCTTCGTTCGCGAAGCACAGGCTCGTCACCGAGCTATACGCATTGGGGTCAATCACGGCTCCCTCTCTGAGCGCATCCTAGCTCAGTACGGCAACACGCCCGAGGGAATGGTCGCCTCCTGCATGGAGTACCTAGAGGTGTGCGACAGTCTAGGGATGCGTGACGTAGTCATCTCGATGAAAGCCTCCAACGTCTTAGTCATGACGCAAGCCGTGCGGCTACTGGTAGAGCGTATGGATGCGCTAGACTGGCACTACCCGCTGCACCTCGGAGTCACCGAGGCAGGAGCTGGTGAGGACGGGCGTGTCAAGAGCTGTATCGGCATTGCTAGTCTGCTCGTTGACGGACTGGGCGACACGCTGAGAGTCTCTCTGAGCGAGGAACCTGAGGCAGAGCTTCGCTTTGGCAAGAAGCTTATCGCATACATCGACCAGTTGGCCACTTTTGACCAAACTAGACCAATCTACGCTAACCACACTTATCGCTCCGTAACTCGTGACCAAGCACAGGGAGCTACGAAACTAGCTAAATACCCCGCTGTGCTGACGCTAGACAGTGACGGGACAGCGCTCGACGTGGGCTTTGATGCTCGACTTGAGGAGACGCAATTGGCTTTCGCCGATGAGCGACAGACATTACAGGTCATAGACCTAGACACGCCTCTGGATCGGCTCTTGCAGCATCTAGAGGACTTTGCAGCTCACTGGGACGGACACGCTTGGCTAGAGCTACGAGGCGCAGAGCTGGACTATATATATAAGGTGCGCTATGCCGTGGAGCAGCTCTCGGGAAGAGGTGCGATGCCTCGCATCTTGCTGCATTATGCATCCCATGCGAGAGGCTATGACGACATTCTAATCGACTGCGCTACGCAGCTCGGCTCCCTACTGCTAGAGGGGATCGGTAATGCGGTCGCTTTCTCAGCAGTGGCTATGAGTCCTAAGGCTCGCCTAGCCCTGCTCAATGGTATCCTGCAAGCGGTGCGTATCAAGATGACCCACACCGAGTTCATCAGCTGTCCAGGCTGTGGGCGTACGCTCTTCGACCTGCAGCAGACGGTAGTGCAGGTTAAGCAGCGACTAGCGCATCTACCTAATCTCAAGATCGGCGTGATGGGTTGCATCGTCAATGGGCCTGGCGAAATGGCCGATGCTGACTACGGTTACGTGGGGGGAGGTGTCGGCAAGGTTGACCTATACCGTGGACAGGAGCGACTCGTACACGGCATCCCTTCGGCAGAAGCTGTGGATCGCCTCATTGAGCTCATCAAGAGTGACGGCAAGTGGTGCGACCCGCCACAGCAATAACCTTTATACCAACGCTACTCATGCTTTCTATTCGGATTATCAACCGCTCTTCCTATCCCCTACCTCAATACGCTACGGCACTCTCTGCGGGGCTAGACCTACGCGCTAACCTAGAGCAAAGCGTCTCGCTGGCACCCCTAGAGCGTCGACTGATACCCACAGGTCTATACATGGAGATTCCCGCTGGTTACGAGGGGCAGGTGCGTCCACGCAGTGGTCTAGCTCTCAAGCAGGGGCTGACCGTACTCAACGCGCCTGGCACGATCGACGCAGACTACCGAGGCGAACTACAGGTAATCCTGATCAATCTATCTCAGGAGACGGTGGAGATAGCTCCCGGTGAGCGGATTGCTCAGCTCGTCTTCGCTCGCCACGAGCAGTGCGACTGGATCGAGGTCGAGAGCCTCTCGGACACCCAGCGAGGCGATGGCGGTTTTGGACATACGGGCGTATGAAAAGCATCGGTCGTCAGACACTCTTGCTATTTTTCTTAGCTCTGCTAGGGCTTAGCTCTGCTAAACTCTCTGCGCAGTCTACAGAGACGGAGGGGACAGCCTACGCGCAGATTGAAGACTACGCCAACATCCTCTTCTTCGCAGGATCGCAGGAGCCAGCTATCGGCTATCTTTACTACCTCTACGACGCCTATCCCGACCAGCAGGTCCGGACGGCTGTACCGCTAGCCAGCTGGCTTGACCTGACAAGTCGGCAAAGCGAAGCTAAAGACCTACTCCAGACGCTTTTCACTAAGAAAAGTGACCAGGCTCACGCCAATCAAGAGCTCGTACGCTACTACCTCACGCTCCTCTATAGTAGCGGAGAGATTGATGAGGCGGACTCGCTCTTTGCTTTGCTCCCGAGAGAGGTATCCAGCCACCCCGACATACTGCTAGTCCATCTGACGAGCCTAGCAATACTAAACAAGAGCCAAGAGCTACTAGAGCAGATAGCGCAACTCGACACGACGCAGCTCACAAACACTCAGCAACGAGAGACCTACTACCGCCTCATCACTCAGTCCGCCTCCAAGCAGGGAGACTACCAGCGTATGCTCCAAGCCGCGGAGCGACTCGTCGAGCTGGAGCCGAGCAATCTGGGCAATCACCACACACGTCTAGAAGCACTCAACGCACTAAGGCTAGACGATCAGATAGAGAAGGGTCTGGCGCAGCTCCAGCGGACACTCTCCCTACCAGACGCTTACATCGAGGTGACGCGTGCCGAGCTAATCGCTGCGCGCCGAGATACCAAGCAATCGGCCGAATACCTCCACCACTACCTAGAGCGTCAAGACAGCATCTCTCCCGTCTCGGCACGCATTATATCTATGATGCTGCCAGACTTCTCAGACATTAGCCAGATACCGTCAGAGTTTATCCCCGCCTTGACACGCCTTGCGGAGCTAGAGCCGAGCGACCCGAAGCTCTTCGCCGACCTTTACCTCATCGTCTTGGCACAACAGGGGAAAGCGCAGGCGGAGCAACTGCTCAAGCAGTTTTACGACAACCCCAAGACCGCTTACAGTGCCGTCGTCGTACAGGCTTCGCAGATGAAAGAGCAGGAGCGACTAGACTACCTCACCTCGGCGCAAAAGCGTTACCCCGCAGACCTTCAGATACTGGCACTCTACGCTGGCGAACTCATCGCTCGAGACCGCTTAGACGAAGCTAAGCAAGCAATCAATAGCCAGCTAGACTGGACCAAACTCAAGACAGCCAAAGGCGTTGAAGCGACCGAAGGGCTACGCCTGCTACTCCTCTACTCTTCGCTGATTTATCAAAAGCAGGAGCAGTCGGCACAAGCACTCGAAATCTTTGAGATTGCCGAGCGGCTCTTCCCCCGAGATGCTATCCTGCTCAACAACTACGCTTACTACCTCTACACCCTATCACCGCAAGACAGCAGCTACCTAGCAAAAGCCGAGCAACTAGCCGCGACAGCCTACGGACTAGCCCCCGAAGAGGCCAACATCCTCGATACTTACGGCACCATCCTCCTAGCTCGGGGGCAAACGACTATGGCGCAACTCATGCTCTCGCAAGCGGTAGAGCGAGCTGAGCAAATAGGCAAGCCCAATGCGGGCTATATCGAGCGACTTGGCGACGCCTATCTGCAGGGTGGTGATCGACAGGCTGCGCTCCAGCAGTGGCAGCGAGCTTACAAGTTAGCACCCACGGAGGGGCTTCAACAGAAGATCGATGCGCTGACCCCTTAGTTGTGATACACTATATATTATAGACCTATCATGAGACACTCCCTAAGATCTACCCTCCTCATCATCAGTAGCACGCTACTGCTCCTAGCTTGTGGCACACGCGCTAGCCACTCTAGCTCCGCAAAGGTGCCCACAGTCGCAGAGGCAGGAGGCTGCGCTCTAGGCGACTCGTGGCTTTCGGACCAGATCCTCCAGATCAGCCACACGCCTGAGCATCGCATCGCTAGTGCCGATCTATCTCTAGGCGACTCGCAACTATCGACACGCATAGATCTCTTCGTAGGTCAGAGCGATGGCGTGATGCTCTCGGCTCGTCCGCTGCCCTTTGTGGAGGCACTCCGCATCTACATCCTCCCCGACCACATCGCTCTCTACGATATGATGCACGATGCCAAGGTCACCATCAGCTACTACGAGCTGAGCGAGCGACTGGATGCTGAGGTGTCGTACACGCTCCTGCGTGACCTACTCCTGGGGCAACCCACCTACCTAGCCGACCGTGAGTACGTAGTCGGGCATGGTGCTCTAGAGACCTCACTCCATAGCCTCAAGGGTAAGCCCTGGGTTGCCGACTATATGGTCAATCCGCAATGCCAGCTAGGCACCATCCGCATCGCCTCCACTGACCAAAACAAGAGTGGCTATCTGCAGGGACGGTACAACTACCAGAAAGGAGCCAGCAAGCCCAACATGACCCATCTTCTCGTCTCCACACCGCGCAAGCGTCTCTCCATACAGCTAAAGTATAGCAAGAGCAAAGAGCTCACGCCAGCTCAACTGCAAGATCGTCTCACCGAGCCTCAGGGAGGCTACACGACCATGACCCTAGACGAGTTACTCAAGCTCCTTTAGTTTATATCGCACACCCCACTCCCCCATCGACCTATGTCACACCTCCGACGGTTACTCTATACCCTCTGCCTACTCACGCTCACAGGCACCCTCCTCTTGGCACAGCAACCCAAGAAGTCTGCCGCCGTACGCAAGCTTGAGAAGCAACGTACCGAGCTACTCAATGCGATCAAGAAGACCGACAAAGAGATCAAATCCCTCGGTCAGAGCCTTTCGGAAAAAAACAAGCAAGACAAACTCGTTCGTCAGCAGATCAAAGATCGTACGCAGGTCATCGAGCTACTAGACCAAGAGGTGGCTCTGCTCAACGTCTCCATCGACTCGCTAGCCACACAGATAGGCAAGCTACAGCAAGAGGAGGAGGTAAGCCGGGAGCGGTACGCCAAGACGCTGAAAGCACTCCAGCAGCGTCCCCGCTTTGAGGATCGACTGCTCTTCATCCTCTCCGCCTCCAGCTTTGACGAGGGCATACGCCGTGTGCGCTACCTCTCGGCTTATGCGAGAGCACACAAGGAGGTCGCCGCACAGCTACACGCCACCCGTGAGGAACTGCAGGCGAGCCAAAACCAACTCATAGCGACGAAACAGCAAAAAGGCACCCTCCTACAGCTACGTGCCGAGGAGCGTGTCAAGCTAGAGCAGCAACAGAAGAGCATTGCTTCCGAGGTCAAGGAGCTCTCTACTGAGCGTCAGTCACTCCAGAAGAAGCTCAAGCAGCAGCAACGCAAGGCGGAGCAGCTCAACCAAGCCATCCAAGATCAGATAGCTCGGGAGATAGCCGAGGCAGAGCGCAAGGCGCGTGAAGAGCGTGAGCGTCTCGAGCGTGAGGCACGTAAGAAGGGCAAGAAGGTGCCCAAAGAGGCGGAGCGTCGCGCCGAGACTAAGGACGGCTATGCGATGGACGCTGCAGAGCGTAAGCTGGCTAGCTCCTTTGCAGCCAACAAGGGACGGCTCCCTGCACCTGTCAAGGGTCGCTACCGTGTCATCAGACGCTTTGGTCTCCAGCAGCACGACGATTTGGCTATGGTACAAACACGCAATGGCGGTATCGACATACAGGTAGCACGTGGTACCGAGGCAGTCGCCATCTTCGACGGCGTCGTCAGCAAGGTCTTCGTCGTGCCAGGCTACCACAACTCGATCATCATACGTCACGGTAACTATCTGACCGTCTATGCCAACCTACAGAACGTCTCAGTCCGAGCAGGGCAAAAGGTCAAGACAGGTCAAGTGCTAGGCACCGTAGCGAGTGACGATGGGGGACAGTATGGGGTCATGCAGTTCCAAGTATGGCACGAGCGCACCAAGCTCAATCCTCAAGCCTGGATACGCTAACCATCGGCACACCACCATTTAGAGCAGTTCATTCATGCAGAGAGCAGAGTCTATGAGACATCTAGTCGTTGCCATGGGAGCCTTTGATGGCGTGCATCTAGGGCACCAAGCACTGATCCGCCAAGTCCTCACGATAGCTGAGCGAGACCACTTGACCTCAGGGGTCGTCACCTTCGAGCCACACCCGCAGCTGGTGCTGCATCCCGAGCGACCCTTTCGCCTCATCACGCTAGAGCGCGAGAAGGAGCTACTCCTGCACCAGATGGGCATAGAGCGAGTAGCCGTCATCCCCTTTACAGCAGCTCTCTCGCAGATGAGTGCCGAGGAGTTTCTCCGCACCTACCTTGACGAGCAGCTACATATCCACACACTCGTCGTGGGCTTCGACCACCACTTCGGGCATGACAAGGGACTAGACTTTGCGGACTACCAGGCGATAGCACACCGCTACGGCATACGCTGCATCAGAGGAGAGGCGTACACCCTGGGAGACAGCACGAGCCAAGACCCCATCAGCTCGACCGCCATACGTCGGTGGATAGACACTGGAGCCGTGACCGAGGCGGAGCGACAGCTAGGACACCCCTACACCATCTTGGGCAAGGTCAAGACGGGGCTCCAGATCGGGCGCAAACTAGGCTATCCAACTGCAAATATAGAGGTACCCTCGCCCTACAAAGCACTCCCCCCCGCAGGCGTCTATATGGCACGTACCACCATCGACCCCTTTGGAGCGAGCCAGCAGCAAGATATACCGAGCATGCTCTACATCGGGACCCGCCCCACGCTCGAGCTAGCCAAGGAGGAGACGATGATCGAGGTCTTTCTGATGGGCGGCGAGGAGTACCAGCTGTATGGTCAGGAGCTGCAGATCTCCCTCTGCGACAGACTTCGCCAAGAGCTACACTTCGAGAGCCTCGACGCGCTGCGCAAGCAGATCACCCGCGACGAAGAGGCGGTGCGGCGCTACTTCCACCTCTCCGACTAGTCACAACCAATACAAAAGAAGGGGCTATATCGCTACGTTGCGGTATAGCCCCTTCATTTTGTCCGATAATCTTTATTTGAGACTATTGCAAAAGTCAACAGTCTCACAATCTTGCTTGCAAGATTGCCTAGACTTTGTAGAAAGGATGAAGCGCAAGGCGCTGAGGGTGAGGTCTGAAGCTCACATACCTACGTATGTGACCGAAGCCGAATCCCGAAAGCAACGCAGCGATTCGCCTTTATGCAACAGTCTCTATTTGTGGGTCACCTCCGAGCGGAAGTTGTCGTACGCACCAGTCGTATAGTGCTGAAATCTTTATACATACGAGTTCCAAAAAAAGTTCCCCTCTTGGAACTTTTTAGTTCCAACAGAGGAACTTTCAGTTTCATAGGTAGGGAACAACAGATCCACGTACATTCTAGTGTCAAGTAGACCACGAAACGACGTTTTGGATTGCGCTTGATCCTAAAATCTGCCAAATATTGGAGAAACCATATCGGATTCTGCTGTATTTGGACAAATCCCGAGAAGTGCCCT
>UQBE01000018.1 GCA_900539155.1 uncultured Porphyromonas sp. | reverse complement strand
AAAATATCCACGTGGAGATTTGAGATTTCCCACGTGGATATTCGAGAATGGAGGGTAATTAGAGATTAGAAGTTAGAGATTACAGGGCGGGGGACTCTTCGGGGAGGACTTCACTCTAAGCCTCAGTCTCGCAGGGTGCAGAGGTGGAGGAGCTTGTAGAGAGCGAAGAGGCGTAGCGAGGGGTGGCGCGAGGTGAGCTGTCGCCGTAGCAAGGGCTTGAGCGTCGGAGCCAAAGCACCGAGGAAGGGAACGAGCCTAGCGCGCTCTAGTCGTAGGTAGAGCTGGAGGAGACGTATGGGATAGGGCGCAAGGAGGTCACGGTGTCGGTAGAGATTCTCCACATAACGCTCGGTGGTGTCGAGGAATTGGTCGCTAGTCTCCTTGAGTGCGTGGATGACGGGGTTGTCAATGTGCGTGATGGTGATACCCCGCTCAGCTAGCCGATAGCCGAAGTAAGCATCTTCGTAGCCCATGCCCATCTGTGCGGGGAAGCCCTCCTCTAGAAAGATATGACGAGGTATCAAGAAGCTCATACTGACGAAGGCGTCTGATGGCGCCTGCTGTCGCTCGGCGAGACTACGTGTCTCGACCTGATGTCCATACTTATAGCGCAACAGTCTCTCTCTGGAGGGTCGCTCGGTGGGATAGCAAAAGCCCCCTACCACTACCCTATCGCTATGCGCTGCCTGCAGGTAGTCCTCGACGAAGCTGTCGGAGATGGGCATCGTGTCTGAGTCGATGATGAGAAGCTGGTCACCCTCGGCTTGCTGCGCCAGGAAGTTGCGCATACGCCCCGCTCCGAGATTCGTCGTGGAGCGGACAAGCCGTATGAGACCCTCCCGCTGGAGGGTGTCGTAGAGCTGAGCGTAGTGAGGGTCGGAGGTGTCGTCCCCGAGGATAATCTCCCCCTCTATATGCGCCTGCTGCAGCTGATGGTGCAGAACCTCAACGAGCGGACAGCAGTCGTAGTTGCGTGTGGGGATCAAGATGGAGATTTGCTTTGCTGACATAAAATAGCTAGAGGGAGATAATTTCTTTGCACAAGCAGAAGGCGCTCCACAAAAGTACTCATTTCGGTCTGTATAGGCACAACAATAGCGAAAACGATACCCTGTCAGTCTTGTCCGAGGTCTAGAAAGCCTGTTTTGCTACCGCCCGCAACCAGCAACCGTTACACGTTCCCTCCTGTGAAACTTGGGCTAAACTCTAACACCCTCTTGCGTCTATTATAAATTGTCTGTACATTTGCAGTGGATACCAAGTTGGTGTCCATGAAAGACACACCACAAACACTATGATTACAATATCGGCAAGAGACTTTAGAGAGAGCCAAAGCAAATATTTAAAACAAGCATTAGATGGGCGAGATATAATCCTCTACACACGTGATTATGGATCATTTCGCATCGTACCCCTATCCGAAAGCGATAGAGTCTACAACGATCAAGAGCTAGATGCAATGATCGATGAGGCTCTAGCAGACTACAAAGAGGGACGTACCAAGAGCTACTCTATCAAAGAGCTAAAAGCCAAAGCTGGGATGACTGAGTAATCCTATGTTTCAAATCCTTTTCTCACAAAGAGCTGAGAGCGACTACAATTTCATCTCCAAGAACTGGAGCCAAGCCTCCGTAAGAAAAGTCATCAAGCTCCTAACAGAGATAGAGCAGAACCCTAGGGTTGGAACAGGCAGGCCAGAGCAGCTAAAGCATTATAAAGACAAAGAGATCTGGTTTCGACGTATCGACAAGAAAAACAGACTCATCTACAGCATAGACAACGATGAAGTACTAGTCATTCTCATCTCTATGATAGGACACTATGCTGATAAGTAGATCCACACCAGAGATTCGAGGAAACGAGTAATCCCCACATAAAGTCGCAAGAGCGGTTCGTTCCAACGGCTTGCACCCTAGTGAGGGACTATACGAGATGTTTCATAATTAGGCGAAGGCACTACCAAGCTCACTGGCTGATAGTGCCTTCGTTACGTATTATATATATGTGTAGTCTGTGGAGACTAGTAAGACTCCTCCTCGTTGGGGAAGTCTTGGCTCTTGACATCCGCTATGTAGTGCTGTACCGCCTCGGTCATAATAGAGCCCAGGTCGGCGTAGCGACGCAAGAAGCGAGGACTAAAACCTTGCGTGATGCCGAGCATATCATGCATGACGAGGACCTGTCCGTCTACCCCACCACCTGCTCCGATGCCAATGACTGGAATCGTCAGCTCAGAGGCAACCTTGGTAGCCAGCGGCGCTGGGATCTTCTCCAGTACGAGTGCAAAGCAACCTAGCTCCTCGAGGAGATGGGCATCAGCCAGCAGCTTATCAGCCTCCGCCTGCTCCTTAGCACGTACGGCATAAGAGCCAAACTTATTAATCGACTGAGGGGTGAGCCCGAGGTGCCCCATAATCGGGATACCAGCCGAGAGGATACGCTCTACCGACTCACGGATCTCGCTACCGCCCTCTATCTTGATCGCATCAGCGTGGGTAATCTTCATCACCTTGATTGCACTCTCTAGGGCGATTTTAGAGTTGCCTTGATAAGAGCCGAAGGGGAGGTCTACGACGACCAGCGCACGCTGCACCGCTTTCATCACGCTCTTGCCGTGGTATATCATCTGGTCGAGCGTAATAGGTAGCGTAGTCACATTACCCGCCATCACATTACTAGCAGAGTCGCCTACGAGGATCACATCCATACCCGCAGCATCGATGATCTGTGCTGCTGAGTAGTCGTAAGCGGTAAGCATAGAGATTTTCTCCCCACGCTCTTTCATCTCGAGTAGTCGTCGGGTGGTCACCTTGCGACTATCGGTAGCTTGATAAGTGGACATATTGATTTAGATATTAAGTAGATAGACTGAGCGAAGCGTTACTCCCACTCAATCGTTGCGGGTGGCTTGGACGACACATCGTAGCAGACACGATTGACGCCACGCACCTTGTTTATGATTTCGTTAGAGACCTCTGCGAGGAAGTCGTACGGTAGCCGAGCCCAGTCAGCACTCATCGCATCGACACTCGTCACCGCACGCAGAGCTACCGTGTACTCATAGGTGCGCTCGTCACCCATGACGCCTACGCTCTGCACCGGCAGTAGGATAGCTCCCGCCTGCCACACCTCATCGTAGAGGTTGTACTTGCGGAGCATATCGGTGTATATCTTGTCAGCCTTCTGGAGGATAGCGACCTTCTCAGGAGTCACCTCGCCCAGCACACGAATGCCTAGACCAGGCCCTGGGAAGGGATGACGAAATATCATGTGTCGTGGCATAGCGAGTGCCAAGCCGACACGACGCACCTCATCCTTGAAGAGATGCTTCAGCGGCTCCACCAGCTTCAGGTGCATACGCTCAGGCAGCCCGCCCACGTTGTGATGACTCTTGATCACCTTGCCCGTGATGTTGATAGACTCGATGATGTCTGGGTAAATAGTTCCTTGCCCCAGCCAACGAGCCTGCGGTAGCTTCTTAGCCTCAGCCTCAAAGACCTCGATGAAGTCCCGGCCGATCACCTTACGCTTAGCCTCCGGATCACGAACGCCTGCTAGGTCTCCGAGGAACTTCGCACTCGCATCGACCTTGATACAGCCCAGCCCGAGTGCTTTGTAGTCAGCCAAGATTTGTTCCGCCTCGCCCTGTCGCATCAGCCCGTGATCCACAAAGATGCAGGTGAGTTGGTCACCGATAGCACGATGTAGGAGGACCGCTGCGACCGAACTGTCCACGCCTCCGCTGAGTGCCATGATGACCTGCTCGTCACCTACTTGAGCCCGAATCGAAGCGATGCTGCTCTCGATGAAAGACTCAGACGACCACTCGCCCTTGATGCCACAGAGCGTGACAAAGTTGTCGAGAAGCTTCGTACCCTCCTCACTGTGATGTATCTCTGGGTGAAACTGTACACCCCACGTCTCTTCACCCTCTATCCTATAAGCGGCATACTGCACCGAAGGCGTCGAGGCGATTACCTTAAAGCCCTCGGGAAGGCGGGTGATGGTGTCCCCGTGCGACATCCAGACCGTGTGCTGTGGCGAGAGCCCCGCGAGTAGCGGGTCGCCCTTGTCCACCAGTTGTAGCGTAGAGGCTCCGTACTCACGAGTATTGGAGTTCTCCACGGCACCTCCACTCTGATGCACCATCAACTGCGCTCCGTAGCAGATACCTAGTATCGGTAGCCGCCCACGGATGGCTGCTATGTCTGCGGTAAAAGCCTCCTCAGCATAGACCGAGTAAGGGCTTCCCGAGAGGATGATGCCTCGGACGCCCGTCAGGTCTGTCGGGATCTTGTTGTAAGGGACTATCTCGCAGTAGGTGTTGAGGTCTCTCAGACGACGGCCTATGAGCTGTGTGGTCTGCGACCCAAAGTCTGCGATAATTATTTTGTCCGGCATAGGTTGATTCTATTTCGGTGTTAATACTTTGTACTAGAAGTGCTATACGTTGAAGCGGAAGTGCATGATGTCGCCGTCCTGCACGACGTAATCCTTGCCCTCGACCGCCATACGGCCAGCCTCCTTGACAGCCGTCTCGGAGCCGTAGTGCACGTAGTCCTCATACTTAATCACCTCAGCACGTATGAAGCCACGCTCGAAGTCGGTGTGTATGATGCCCGCACACTGAGGAGCCTTGCTTCCCTTGACAAAAGTCCAGGCACGGCACTCATCAGCACCAGCCGTAAAGAAGGTCTCGAGGTTGAGCAACTTGTAGGCGGCACGGATCAAGCGGTTGACGCCCGTCTCCTCCAGCCCTAGCTCTTGTAGGAAGAGCTGACGCTCCTCATACTCCTCCAGCTCTGCTATCTCGCTCTCGATATGCGCCGATACGACCAGTAGCTCCGCATCCTCGTGAGCGATAGCCTGGCGAACGGCCTCCACATAAGCGTTGCCCGTGGCGGCACTTGCCTCGTCGACATTGCAGACGTAGAGAACGGGCTTAGCCGTTAGGAGGAAAAGGTCTCGCAACGCCTGCTCCTCCTCCCTGTTTTCCGGCGTCACCGAGCGCGCGTTAAGCCCTTGCAGCAGTGCCTCCTCGATACGCTTGAGGAGCGCTACCCGGATCTTCGCCTGCTTGTCGCCACCCGTCTGAGCCTGTCGCTCGGACTTCTTGAGCTGCGTCTGCACCGTCTCCAAATCCTTGAGCTGTAGCTCCGTATCGATAATCTCCTTATCCCGCACAGGGTCTACGGAGCCATCGACGTGCGTGATGTTGTCATCGTCGAAGCAGCGCAGCAAGTGTATGATCGCATCAGTTTCGCGGATGTTGGAGAGGAACTTATTGCCCAACCCCTCGCCTTGGCTAGCACCTTTGACCAGTCCTGCTATGTCGACAATCTCTACCGTGGCAGGCACCGTCCGCTTAGGGTGCTCCATCTCGACCAACTTATTGAGACGCTCATCCGGCACGGTGATGACCCCAACGTTGGGTTCGATCGTGCAGAAGGGGAAGTTGGCCGACTGCGCCTTAGCGTTCGACAAGCAGTTAAACAAAGTGGACTTACCGACGTTGGGTAGTCCTACGATACCGCACTGTAGCGACATATAGATTCTGTGATAAGTGTAATACGTGACGAAGCCTCGCTCTCGTGTCAGCTCGGCTCTCCTGCAAAGGTACTAATTATCTTGCTGTCTGAGGGGTTAGAAATTAGAGGTTAGAAGTTAGACTCTAGAAGCACTAGTGCCACTAGCCCACCTCCTCTAGCCTCTAACCTCTAATATCTAATCTCTAGCCTCTAGGTTACTCAGGGAGGGCGTCTATCTGTGCTAGTATTGTGTCGCCGAGGCGTCCCTTGCGCTCTATGTGGTCATGAACCTCTGCGACGAAGGCATTATCCTCGTAGCTACCACGCACCTGCTCGAAGTCACTGCGCCGGTTGTGCTCCCCGCTGAGGTCTATGCCGAAGCCTACCTGCGTGAGCATCTCAAACTCCTTATGTGCGTCCTGTAGGAGGTACTCATCGAGTGTGATAACTGTATCCCGCCACTCCTGAATAATCTGAATAACTCGCTCGAGAGTCAAGTCCTTAGGTGCGATGTCGTACCAGCGGAGGAGGAGGTCATACGCCCAGTGCCACTCAATCTCGTAGTAGCGACTGTGGATGGCTCGGATAGCCACATTGACCTCTTGGAGGCTCTGAATCTTTTCCTCCTTAATCTGATTGATTAAGTCGCGGACGAGCCAACGGGGGGCTATCATACCAGCTAGGTCCAGCCAGTCAGAGAGTCCCTCATTGCTGGTAGGCTGTAGAGAGGCGACGAGCTCGCGTTTCGTCTTGGGTGCTTGGTCTTGGATGCGCTGAATGAGAGAGTTGCCGAGGAACTTGACGATGCCCATCTCGTAGTAGCGACATCCCTTGACGAGGGAGCTGTGACGGATGTGCATATCGTGGTAGATGTAGGTCGCATTGGCACTGCCTAGGTGCGTCTCGAGTGCCTTGAGCTTGCACCAGCCCTTGTACATCTTGCCGACGGTATAGGGCGAGAGTAGGTTGTAATTTATACAGTCGAGCTTCTCCTCGGGGTGACGCTTGTCACGCTTGGGCCACTTCTTCGTATCACGGATGGTGCCGACGCTACGCAGGTTTGTGCCAGGGACGAGGTAGGTTTGGTTATCATTCTCTATGATATAGGAGAAGGGGAAGTCTGACGAGTCGATATGATCCACGTGACGCCCCATAATCAAGCTGAAAGCTCCGATGCGTGAAGGCCACAAGATGTAGGAGTCCGAGGTGGTCTTACTACCACGCTCTACGACTCCCTGGTGAATGGGCCCGAGCTTGTAGAGGTGATTGCTCTGGTTGGAGCCACTACCCGCATTGAGGAATGAGTAGTAACCTGCGATTAGTAGGCTACTCTTATGCATGGTGACGGTAAAGGGTCCAGCGAAGACGGCACAAGCCTCCCCGTTTTCGCACTGACAGTTGGCAAAGAAGAGCGAGTCATGTGCGCTAAAGAGATGGGTCACCGAGCACCCTTGTCCTATGAAGCTACGAGAGACGTTGGAGCCGTCTGCTACGACACATCCTCCTGAAAAGATGAAGTCCCGACAGATTACTCCGTAACCGACGCGCGTGGGGCTTAGGACGGTACTATTGATGGAGCCGTTCTCTAGGACAGAGGCTCCGATGACGGAGCTGTAAGGTCCTACCTTGACATTGGTAATGATGCCACAATGCTTCAGCACGGAGTGCTCACCGATGGTACCACGGTTCGAACGGACTGTGGCGGTGTAATCCTCGACGAGCTTGGAGAGCGTAGCTTGCAGCTCCTTATCGTGACGATACATAGCAAGCATGTAAGCAGTCTGAGCTGTCAAGATGTCACAGATGGGTACCTCACGCCCCCCCGTCTCGTTGAGCACCTCCACGGAGGTTCCATTGCCGAAAGCGGTCTCGCCTGTTACTTTGAGCGTAGCGATGTCGTGGAGGACGACATCATTGGCGACATCGTAGTGCGCGATGCAGTCCCGTATGCCGTCGATGATGACGCGGTCCCCGATGGTACAGTTCACGAGGCGTGCGTGGGCGATACGATACGGCTCGGTGTAGCTACCATCGTCCGAGGGACGCTCCCCGCGGTTGTCTCCAATCTGACATCTGCCGATAAAGTGCACCTGCTGGCAGCGACTAGCGTCAAATTGCTTATGAACCTGTATGAGCTTCCAGTTTTGCGCTTGGCAACCCTGGGATGTAAGCTGTGTAATCTCTTGTTGAGTAAGCTTTCGCATATTGTGGTAACGGCTTGTTTGATAAGTAAGGAGTAGTTAGTCCTGCGCACGATCGCTCGCGACTACCAAGCGTCTAATCTGGTCTAGCCACTCAGTGGGTAGATCCTCAATGGCGTATGGTAGGGAGTAGTCCCAGACGTGGTGAGGATTGCTAGGGTCATTGATACGCTCACTCTCGGGCGTGACCGTAGCGCAGTGATAGGGGTGGAGAGCCAGCCAGTCCTGTATCGGCAGGATGCAGAGCCGCGAGGGGCTCTCGAGATGTCTGCGGATGATAACCTCCGCTAGTTCAGGTGTCAGCGTTGTGTCGTAGAGAACGCCGTAATCAGCGAGGAAGTAGTCGTAGTAGCGTCGCGAGCGCGCCTCGTCTTGCTGCCACCAGAGGCGCAGGGGCTCGCAGTCGTGCGTCGAGGTGGTGCCGACACTGTCCTCGGAGAAGTAGGGAGCCGCCTCAAACTCAATGCCGGCACTCTTAGGCATACGCTCCACGTATAGCTTGAGGATGCCGAGCTCCTCTAGGACGGGGTAGACACATTGGGGGACCATTCCTAAGTCTTCGGCGCAGAGATGGATTGAGGTCAAGGACTTCAGGAAGGTTAGGCGCTCCAGTCCACGCTCGCGCCACAGCTCCTCATTGCCGCCGTAGTAGTAATCCTCGCAGACAGCCCGCATGCGCTCCTGCAAATCGGGCGACAGCGTCGCAAAGGGTGCGGCACTCGCCACATCATAGCGAGGCACGTAGCCCGCATCGAGACGTTCGATCCAGAGCACCTCTTGCGTCGTCACAGGCTTTTTGCTCGGCGCTATCCACTCTGGTCGTAATGTCTCGGCGAGTCCTAACTTTGCGATCTCCCGCTTTAAGTAGCGTCGTGAGGGAAGAAAGTAACCCAGCATCCCAGAGCGACCGTCACGTGGTATGGACCACATACGGAAGAAGCCCAGCACATGGTCTACGCGCAGGTAGTCATAGAAGCGCTCTAGATAGTCAAAGCGCTCTTGCCATAGCGTTTTCCAATTCCTGCGACAGGTTACGATGCCCCAGTTCTGCCCATCGGGAGAGAAGTAGTCGGGAGGAGCTCCGCAAGAGAGTCGCTTGTTAAATTGGGCCGGGTAGGCAATCGTGTCTGCCGCATGTGGGTCTACCCCTACGGGCAGATCGCCCATGAGCGCCAGCCCATGCTGACGGATCGTAGCTACGGCACGGCGCATCTGTCGCTGCGCCACCATATAGCAGTAAGCGTAGAAATTGCCCGTACAGACGACCAAACGCTTGTTTTCCTGCTCCAGCTCCTTGACCCGCTTCATCGCATCCCAGAAGTCCCACTCCTCACGGTTGAGGTCGGGCAATAGGTCTAGAGCCATTCGCATGCAGACCCAGTAGTGCCAGATGGGGGAACGACTAAAAGTAGCATACTTGAGCGTCAACCTAGCATAGCGGTTGATCATGTCGGTGAAGTATGGCGAAGCGTCCGCCTGCTCCGTAAAGGATGCCCACAGCCAGCGTCGCTTGAGCTGCCATACAGCCGTATAGTCGAAAGTCTTCTGAGCACTCAACTGCTGAGCTTCTGCACGTAGCTCCTCTTCTAGTTGCTGGTCCGCGAGCGGAGGGAACTGATCCACCGCTATGTAGATTGGGTTGAGTACCGTCGAGGCGAGTGGACGATAAGGATAAGAGTCACGGCTATCGCCATAGAGCGTTGTGTCCTCCAGGGGGAGCAGCTGTATGATACGAACGCCCATCCGCTCAGCTATCGGCGCAAACGCCTCCAGCGAGGCAAAGTCACCACAGCCCGCATCGCCGTGACGACGCAGACTAAAGAGCGGAACGGCTATCCCTGCTTGACGGGGTATCTGACCCATACTATATTATAGTGTGACCTCAACGGTAGATTCGGAGAAGCCATGTAGCTCTGATATCAAGAACCACACGGCTTCTGCAGCATCGCCCCACAGCGCGCGGGGCGACTGCTTTAGGGATATAAAGAGTGGTGTCCGTCTACTCCTTGACACGCCCCACGTAGGAGCCGTCACGAGTATCCACCGTGACCATATCGTCCTGATTGATAAAGAGCGGTACGCGAATCTCAGCACCGGTCTCTACAATAGCGGGCTTGAGGCTGTTCGTTGCTGTATCGCCCTTGATACCAGGCTCCGTATGAGTGATGCGCAGGTCTACGTGTGCTGGTAGCTCGCAGGTCAGCACCGTCTCGCTCTCAGCGTGTACCATAGCCTCGACCATATCCCCCTCCTTGAGGAAGCGGACACCCTCGATTAGCTCGCCATTGATAGCAATCTGGTCAAATGTCTCTGGATGCATGAAGTGGTAGCCCATATCATCACTGTAAAGATACTGATAGGGACGGCGCTCGATGCGTACCTCCTCGACCTTAACACCACTATTCCAAGTCTTGTCTATGATGCGACCCGTAGCAACATTGCGTAGCTTCGTGCGAACGAATGCTGGGCCCTTGCCTGGCTTAACGTGGAGAAACTCTACGATGAAGTAGTACTGCCCATCGATGTCTAGGCACATGCCATTGCGAAAGTCTGCTGTTGTAGCCATATATATTTAGTCTATTCTGTGAAATTGCTTAGTTACTTAGCAGTGCAAAATTAATAAAACGTCAGTTACTACGCAAATAGCAATCACTCCCCTACCCGTCCGCACATTCCACCCTCTGATGGCTCCGCCCCCTCCGATAGCTCTGATAGCTCCGATCTCTAACTTCTAACCTCTAATCTCTAATTACCATCCTTTCTCGAATATCCACGTGGGAAATCTCAAATCTCCACGTGGATATTTTTTATTTTCCACGTGGGCGTGATTCATTTCCTCCGAAGTTTCATTTGATTCCTCCGAGGAATTTTTTCTTCCCCACGTGGAAAATAAAAATTCTCCACGTGGATATTTCGAAATATCCACGTGGAGAATCCGTTTCCCCCGACATAGAGCTGTTTTGATATCTAGTCGGGTTTAAATTATTGTAACAAGTCAGCGTTGAATTTCCCCAGCTAGGAATGACGCATCATAATCACTCTGTCAGGAGCTACACAATAGCGACCAGAGAGGACTAGGTGAGTTCATTATATATAATGCGTCAGCCCTGGTACGTCACCAACCATTCTGACCTTTACGCCGTTTTTTTTCCTACATTTGTAACTGTGTTGCACTTGACACTGGAATGTGCGATGAAGAAACAATTATTGAAGATGTTGCTAATAATAGGAGCTGGAATTGCATCCTATTTTATAATAATACACCCACTGAACTGGGGTATATCTGAAGAACTTGGGAGTGGGTTTATAATCACATCAGACAAAAGTTTATTATATAGAGATGGTAATACGGAGTATTTTGTACTTCCATTTGGAGTGACGAAATATAAATACAATACAAAATGGATTATTGCATTCACCGAAGGATATTCCATAACACGCAATGTACAGGAGAAGAAAAATAGTTCAAGTCTAACCAATTATTGGATTATCGACAAAGAAATGCCAATACATCACAATAAGCAGGACTCCGTTGTTTTATACATAAATGGCATTGCCTATCCTATTATTACTAATGGGTTAATCGGGCCAATGGATTCTTTGTCTTTTATTGATTCTGTTAGAAAATTCGACATTCCCCTAAGAATAAATTGAACTATCACTGTCCGATGATTTTCATCTCGCTCAAAAACTGGTCCATTCGAGATTCTGTGTGATGACCTGATTGCGGGCAAAGAAAGAAGCTGGCTCTATCTTCATCCTGGAAATGTAAGCTGGGGCTGTGTTACGGTTTGTAGAAACAACACGCTATCCCCTGAGGAAAGGGAACAGGAATGGCATATAATTCATAATATGATAAGTCATACAAAAACGGAGAAAGTCCCCGACAATCGTGGATTACATAAGTATTTCCCTGGTAAGCAGATTAAGTTTGGCATTCTAAAAGTTCGAGATAGATGAAAAATAAATATCTCCTCTGCTTTCTATTTCTATGGCATTGCTATTCTTGTACATTAGAGCCAAGAATAGCAATACCTCAAGAATTAAAACAAGAGCTTGTAAGAACAGGACATTATAATTCGTATGTAAGATTATTGAATCAGTCTTTGGATTCAAATAACGTAGAGGACTTATCTCATTTCTTAAGCATAGATTATTTTTCCACTTGTTCAACAGGTTCAGAACATGGACAAATTTTACTAGAAATATTACGGGAAAAAGGTGACGTGTTTGTTTTCAAAGCCCTTACACTTCTAAGTCAATCAAAAAAAATAAGTGTCAAAGGGTATCTCCTAATAGGAATAGATAGTCAAGAAAAATGCGATATTAGCTATTTTATAGAAAAGTACCCTAGGTCTTTTGGATATCTAAAGATAAAGCCATGGTAAATGATTTGCATTCTTACAATCTCGGTGGACTGGTGGATCATGTGCGTGGTTACAAGTCCTACAGCTACGACTATGTGAACAAGAGTGGCTACGACATGGTCATATCTTGATAGGTCCTTTTAGAATAAGTCAAGATATGACCGTATTAAAAGACAAATAGTATGACATATAAGAATTTTTCTATACTAGCCAAAGTTATTATAACCTTGATTCTAACATATTCTGTATTTATGATACTGTTCATGTCGATTTTTGACTTGCTCTCTATGTCGACATCAGTGAGTTTGACAACATTCTTTATCGAAAAGATGATGGATGATTTCTCGAGGTATGAGTCTGATTACTTGTGCAAATAGTGTTATATTTGCCATTGAAAAGGGTGGTTTGTGACAGCTCCCACTAGCTGTGCTTTCTTTCCAATTACAAACCTGCCCTTTTCTCTTTATCCTGCAAAACGTTTAGGACACTATTGTCACGAAACATTAATGAATATAAAGACCCCCTGATGGTGTGAAAGTTTACGGAGATCTAAGAGATAAGACAAAATGAGAAAGTTGTTTATTATGCTAATAATCGTGTCTCAACTTCTTTATTGCTTTTCGGTAAAAGGGCAAGAATCAAGAAACCGAGATATTGCAGGAGTTTATTACTTAAAGAGTAATAAGCTGTACCAAGCTTTATCTGACAAAAACTATTCAAGCATAGAGATTAATGAGGATGGAACATATACTTTAAATAAAGCAGACATCTCTTTTTCCCCTGTAATTGAGCAATGTAGCTATGCTTCAAAAGGCAGATGGTCGATAATAGAAGACAATTTGCTGGAAATAACAAGTGAAGATTACTATATAAAGCAAAGGGGATTTGATTATGAAATTAAGAAGGAAAACAAATACTCCCAGGATAGTTTGTATATACAAGTACTTTTTCCTACAGACTTCCACCCCGTAACGTTAAACCTGACATTTAACTATCTCAACAATAAGTCGGTTACAACAGATAATCCACGCATCGTATTATCTAAATTAGAGTATCTTTGGGATGAGAAAAAAGGGAGTACTACAAATCAAATTGACTTCAACTTAAATGCTAACATCGCAGGAACGAAACTTTATAAGGGAAGGATATGGTTTGATATTTTCAACGAAACTATTGATACGAAAAAATACGACTATCTAACAATCTTTTTGCCCTACTTTGACCGGTGTTTTTTTGAATTTGAGCCTTACTGTCAAGAGCTAATTTATATAAAAGACTCAGGTCAATTATTTTGGCAAGGAGAGATATGGGAGAAAGTAAATTAAAGGAATATTGTAGCACTAAAGAGCGGAATGAACAAATAAAAGATTGACGAGGGTAATACCCGACGGAACAATTACCACCAGCAGTAATCCACCTGACGATTCAAAACAGATAAGAATTGAAACTCCGAAATGATGAAAAGACTCCTGCTATATATTGTCGTGTTGTTTTCTTTTTCTGGTTATGTAAAATGCCAAACGAATGACAGTATAACTCTGTATAACAATGTCCTTGACTATATTTCAAGAGATCTAAATGTGGATATAGATAGCATTGCAGTTTCAAGCATTATTCACGATCTAGACTCCTTCTTCTATATCCCTGTGGCTGAAACTCAGGAACAAAAGGAAATGCTGATAAAAAGGCAAAACTTCTCCCGAGGTGATTTTCATTCAGACATCCTTGAAAGTAACTTCAGAAAGTTGTCAAGCAGTAGTAAGTACTGCCTTTTCTTCTCTTACCTTATGGATGGAGTACTTCTAGCAGAGATATTCGAGCTCCAGAGATTTACAAAGCAGATTGACTACTCTTTTATTGTGGCGACGAGCCTGCGTAAGTATGCCTATATGTTGATTATTAGCAAGGAATATAAAATAGTCAAATCGCACAAGATAGAATTAAATTGAGTCGAGTTGAGTGCGCTTAAACAAGCCACAAATCATTGTACGTAGTAAAGTCGCAACAATAACTCCTCTATCGTGAATATGAAGAAGGTTCTTATCTTTTTGGTTGTAATTCTTGTCGTGCTTTGTGGAGTTCGTTATATGCAGTTTAGAGAAAACAAAATATATGAAGATGAAGGGCAAGTTCTTATAGATAAGATAGAGCACTACAGAAGCATTCATAAACGATTGCCAAGTAACATAGAGTCTTTAGGCGAAAAGGAAACAATGTCTAATGGCCCTTATTATGAGCAAGTTGACAGCAATACATATAAGGTTTATTTTTGTATGGGGTTTGATGCTTATAAGGTATATAGTTCCAAAGAGCGCAAATGGACGAATGAAAGGTAAACAATTATGTGATGGTGTGCCACAATACTATGATATGGCAATAGTGTCCTAAACGTTTTTGGAGGACGATGAGTGTAAAATAGCTGTCAAGCGGGTCAATCGCCCCTAAATATTTGCTGTAAAAACTGGGGTCCCCCCCCTATGCTATTTCGGTCTCGTCTGGAGGGCGTGAAACTTGGGCTATGCAAATTATGCCGTTTCCTGCATATTATCAGTTAGTTTACACCAATTTTGATGTTTCTTTATTTTCGTTGATTAGTTGCCCTCCCCGCAGATGTCAAATCGTAGCTCCGCAGAAGTGAAGTTGTCATTCCCCACGAGAAGTTTTGCCCCTCTAGGTCTATTTGCCTTTGCTCCCGTGATGAGTAGCGTCTAGGTGTCTTGCCCCGCGTCACTAGCAGAGGGGGATAGCGTCACCAGTTGACAGGCTCGTAGCCGTGTCGCTGTAGGTAGGCATTCGCCTGGGAGAAGTGCCGACAGCCGAAGAAGCCCCGATGAGCCGACAGCGGACTAGGATGAGGTGCCTCGAGGATGAGGTGCTTCCGGCGGTCTATTAGTGCTCGCTTACGACGTGCATAGTTACCCCAGAGCATAAAGACCAGGTGCTCTCTCTGACTACTCAGGAGGGATATGACCTGGTCGGTGAAGGTCTCCCACCCGTGTCCCTGATGCGAGCCAGCCTCGTGTGCTACGACCGTGAGCGTAGCATTGAGCAAGAGGACGCCCTGACTACACCAGGGCGTCAGATGGCCCCCGACAATCTGCGACGGATGCCCTAAGTCGGAAGCAATCTCGGTCAGTATGTTGCGCAGGCTGGGGGGCACCTCGACACCCTCTGGCACGGAAAAGGCCAGACCCTCGGCTTGCCCCACACCGTGGTAGGGGTCCTGTCCGAGGATTACAACCCGCACATCCTCAAAGGGACAAAGGTCAAAAGCTCGAAATATCTGACCTCCTGGCGGATAAATCTGCTTCGTCTGGTACTCCGAGCGCACGAAAGAGGTCAAAGTCTCAAAGTAAAACTTCCCGAACTCCTCTTCCAGCACCCGATGCCAGCTAGGCTCTATACGGACATTCATGCGATACGGCTCTTTAGTTTTCTCAAAAAGCTAAGCGAGTCTCCTCTGAGCAACGATACTGGTGTCGCTACTAGAGAAGACTCGCATATAATGATCGGTAAGCTACGACTACTTGCCCCAGCGCTTGATGACAGCCTCCTGAAGCATCTCTCTAAACTTAGGATGAGCGATGCCGATAAGCGCCTCAGCGCGCTCTCGAGCCGTCTTACCACGCAGACGTGCTGCGCCAAACTCTGTGACGACATAGTCCACGTCGTTGCGACCCGTGGTCACGGCTGCGCCCTCGGCTAGGATAGGCACGATACGGCTAATCTCACCACCCTTTGCCGTAGAGGCAAAAGCGAGGATACTGCGACCGCCCTTGGAGCGTCTAGCACCACGCATGAAGTCCACCTGACCGCCAGAACCACTCAGCATGCTGTAGCCGATGCTCTCCGCATTGACCTGGCCGAGCAGGTCAATCTCCAGACAGGAATTGATCGAGACCATATTGTCGATACTTGCCACGACAAAGGGGTCATTTGTATAGCTCACTGGATACATCTCGACATCCTCATTGTGGTCGAAGAAGTCGTACAGCTCCTTCGTTCCCATGGCAAAGGCTGTAACCACCTTATTGGCATTGCGCGTCTTGCACTTACCCGTGATGACCCCTTGGCGCATCAGTTTCATAACACCATCGGTGATCATCTCCGAGTGGATACCTAGGTCCTTGCGATCTGTGAGGTTGCTTAGGACCGCATCGGGGATAGCTCCGATACCGAGCTGGAGCGTGTCGCCATCCTTGATCATCGAAGCGCATATCTCTCCAATCTTACGCTCTATCTCACCTGGCACAGCGGGTGGCACCTCGGGGACAGCCGTACTCACCTCTATGATATAATCTAGCTGCGTCACATGAATCAGGTTGTCGCCACCGATGAAGGGGAGCTGATCATTGACCTCTGCGATGACCACCCGAGCAGCTTCGGCCGCGGGCTTGGTGTAGTCGCACGAGAGACTGAAGGAGCAGTAGCCCTCCTCATTGGGTGGTGTCACCTGCACGATAGCCACATCCACTGGATAGAAGCCCTCGGTAAAGAGCCCCGGCACCTCGTGGAAGTGGCAGGGGAAGAAGTCCACCAGCCCTGCACGGCACGCCTTACGCGCATTTGTCTCAAGGAAATTAATCTTGAGATTGAAGTGCTGCGCTATCTCAGGCGTAAACTGGTACCCAGCACCATAATACAGGACGTGAAAGATATTACCTGTGGGTAGCTCAGCGACATGCTCCATCATACTCTTGAGGATTGTATCTGGCGCAGCAGCCGCATGACCTATGACAATGTTACACCCCTCAGTGAGCTCCTTCTTGAGGGCTGCTAGGGGGTTGGTCAGGTGTGATTGATAATAGGACTTCCAGTCCTGCTTCTTTTGCATAGTGTGTCTAGCTTATCTGTTGTTTGAAAAGTGGTATATGCTTAATTCTTTGGGAAGAGACGCTCCTAGGGTCGACCAGCATTTGCACTAGTCAGCACGAGGCGTGCGTCGAGCTTTCTGGAGTACAAAGATACAGATTCTCCCAGAAGCGACTTATTCGTAAGCCAGCTCTAGTATCTGTCGCACTATCTCGGGCGTCATATTCTGATGCTCTCCTAGCACGGTGCCACGCTCCGTAAAGCGACGCACCACTTCGTCGATCACCTCATGAGGAACCTCCGCATCGTGCAGCGTGACCGAGAGACCGAGCTTGGCAAAGAACTGCTTCGTCGCCTCGATAGCTGCCGTGACAGCGTGCTCCTCTCCTTGGCACGCCTGAGGGGTCAAGCCCCAGATCCGAGTAGCGTACTGGAGGAGCTTGTCCTGCTTGCCCAGATGGCGCATCACCTGTAGCGTGGCGGGCAGGATGATAGCAAGTGTATGTCCGTGCGTCAGTCCCGTCAGGGCGGTCACCTCGTGACCTATGTAGTGTGTACTCCAGTCTTGGTCTACGCCCCAGGAGAGGTAGCCGTTGAGCCCGACGGTGGCGCAGAGCATGAACTCGCCCATCAGGTCGACATCCTGATGGTTGTGCGTCAGCCCTGGGGCGATCTCAATGAGCGTGTGTAGCACCCCCTCAGCCATACGATCCATCAGGAGTGGACTGCGCATCGTCGTCATGTACTGCTCCATAACATGGACGAAGGTATCGGCTATACCACACGCTACCTGATAAGGCGGTAGAGAGGTCGGTACACGAGGGTCTAGGATGGAAAATTGTGGATGCTTGCTCGAGAATGAATACTTCTCCTGCGTCTCACGACAAGAGATGACCCCGCCGCTATTCATCTCCGATCCCGTAGCGGGAATCGTGAGCACGACACCGAGCGGTAGATGCTCGCCCCGATGCTTGCCAGCACGGACTATATCCCAAGGGTCCTGGTCACTGCACATAGCAGCGATGATTAGCTTGCTCGCATCTATGACTGAGCCACCGCCCACGGCTAGGACAAAGTCGCACTGCTCCTGACGTCCCAGCTGGACTGCCTTACGGATCGTTTCGACCGTAGGATTGGACTCGATGCCCCAAAACTCGGTCACCGAGCGACCCTCCAGTGCTTGACAGACGGCATCGTAGACACCATTGCTTCGTATGCTACCACCGCCCATCACGAGGAGGATGCGGTAGTGTGGATCAATAAGCCGAGGAAGCTCAGCAATGCGTCCCTCGCCGAAGACAAGCTTCGTGGGATTGTAGTATGTAAAGGGTTGTATCATTCTTCTTGGTAGGTTAAAGGGTGATTCATTCAGTACAAGGTTAGAGCCGTAGCCTTACCAAGAGCAAAGATACAAGTTTAGTCTCTTATCTTCAGGTAAAGCTGGTCGATAATGCCGTCCGCCACGCCAATCGTTGGCACGATCACCTGGTCGGCGTGCAGAGCCGCGACGACTCTGGTGAAAAGCTCCCCCGCTGGGACAATCACATCGGAGCGGTCGGGCTTGAGATTGAAGCGTGTCATCCGCTGCTCATCTGTCAGTGCCGCCAGCGTCTCGTAGATCTCTTGCAGTGCCTCAGCAGAGATAAAGCGAGTATCAGGCTTAGCGAGGTCGGTCGTGCCGTTGAGCCGAGCGAGCCGGTTGATGTTGCCACCCGTACCAACGATGGTCGCAGCTCCATACTGACTATACAGCTCCGAGAGATACTGGTCAAAAGCCTCGAAGGTCGCATCTCGCACTACCCCACTCAGCATACGCACCGTACCGATGTCAAAGGAGCGTGTGGCGACAGGCTCTCCTTCCACATAGAGGTTTAACTCCGTGCTACCTCCACCCACATCCATAAAGAGGTAGTTACGATCAGTCGTGACGATGCGGTGTATCTTGCTCTGCGCCACGAGAGATGCTTCCTCCTCCCCTGAGATTACCTCTATCTCTATACCAGTCTTACGTAGCACTTTGTCCACAATCTCCTGAGCATTGCTCGCCTCGCGCATCGCTGAGGTAGCGCAGGCGCGGTAGTGAGCTACGTCATATATCTTCATCAGATGCTTGTAGACCTTCATGAGAGAGAGTATATCACGCTGCTTCCTCTTAGATATTTGTCCAGAGATAAAAGCATCTTCGCCCAGTCGGAGTGGCACACGCAGGAGCTGCACCTTGCTGAGCGGTTGCTCAGAGAGGTCACTATTGACGCACTTGATGAGGAGCCGCACGGCATTCGAGCCGATGTCGATGGCGGCGAGGTTGAGCTTTCTCATATCTTCGTATCAGTGTCTATGTCTTGCTGTAGGTAGTAAGCGTAGAGGTCGGTCTGCGAGCGATACCATGGTGCTGGGGACTCCTCGCGCCGAGGACGCCCATCGTGACTATTGACGTAGTGTCCCTGCGATACATCTTGCAGTCCGCACGCCACGATGTGATGCAGGTCTCGCTGTATCTCCTTGTCGTAGACAGGAGCCACCACCTCGATACGACGATCTAGGTTGCGCTGCATCCAGTCCGCTGAGCCAATGAAGTAGAGCGGATCGTCATTATTGCAAAAGATAAAGATGCGCGAGTGCTCCAGATAGCGATCTATGATGCCGTAGACACGAATGTTTTCGCTTACCCCCTTGACACCCGGCACCAGCGAACAGTTACCACGCACCAAGAGGTCAACGTCCACACCCGCCTGAGAGGCTGCGTAGAGACGCTTGATGAGGGCGGGGTCAACGATGTGATTCACCTTGACCATAATGTAGGCAGGCTTGCCCGCAAGCTTGTTTTTAATCTCCCGATTGATCAGAGCGGTAAAGCGACGACGCATATCATTTGGCGAGACTAGCAGCTCCTTAAAGTGGGTGTCTAGGTAAGGCTTCTCGATGTACTTAAAGACATCTGCCACCTCCCTCGCCACATTCTTATTGGCCGTCATCAGCATCACATCGGTGTAGACGCGGGCTGTACCCTCGTGCATATTGCCCGTACCGATGCAGGCTATATCGCCATGTCGGGTCGTGATATGGACCAGCTTGCTATGTATCTTGAGCGTCTCAGGACCAAAGAGCACATTGATGCCCGCCTCGATCATCTCTTTAGCCCAGGCTATGTTGCTCTCCTCATCAAAGCGCGCCAGCAACTCCACGACGACCGTCACTTTCTTGCCATTCTTAGCCGCAGCGATCAGGGCGTTGATCACGTTCGAGTCCTTGGCAACACGATAGAGCGTACACTTAATCCCACGCACCTCATCGCTAATAGCTGCCTCACGCAGGAGGCGCAAGAAGCGGTTGAAGCTGTGATAGGGGAAGTGCAAGTGCCGGTCTCGATGCAGCACCTGATCGATCATACTCTCCGTAAAGTCAATGCCATCGCCCAGGATAGGCATCTGTGGCGGATTGCACAAGTCTTGGCGACCGCACTTAGGGAAGTCCATCAAGTCGCGTAGATTGTGGTAACGCCCGCCCGCCACCTTAGCATCGTTGCTGTCTAGCCCTGCCTTGCGAAAGATCTTGTTGCGTAGCGTCGCTGGCATCTCCTCATCGTAGACCACACGGAGCATCTCGCCCTTGCGACGGCGACGCAGCCCCTTAGAGACACGCTGCACCACACCCACATCGACATCCTCCTCGCGAATGTCCATCTCCGCATCCTTGGTAAACTTGAAGGTGTAAGCCTCAAAGTCGTTGCACCGCAAGCCCGCAAAGATATACTTAAGGTTGAAGCGGATCACATCATCGAGAAACATGATGCAGACTCTCCCCTCCTCATCGTCTGCGATGCGGATAAATCGGCCGAACTTCTCTACCGGAGCCTTGATGATGCCGACGCTCTGACGCAGTGGTTTGTCACTCCCCGGCTCCAGCTCTTTCATCTGCACCGCTAGGTAGATCGACTCCTCTATCTGATCTGCCGAAAAGTCCATCTTGCGCAGCGAGAGCGGATTAGTACTTGCACCCAGCTGCCTAATATAGAAGTCAAAGACCTGCTCCTCCTGTCGAGGCGTCAGCTCCCGCTCGTTGACCACTCGTATGCCCTCCTCAGCGAGATCATCCAGTGCCTGCTGAAAGTTCTCCTCAAAGGTCTCAGCATACTCCTTATTGATTTTGTAAATCTTGCGCAGCGTCCGCTCCGCCTCCTTGCGCTGCGGTGCTGACAGCTCCTCGTCCTCTGCGATACGCCGTAGCGAAGCCACACGTACACGAAAGAACTCGTCTAGGTTGTTTGAGTAGATGCCCAAGAAGTTCAGACGCTCCATCAGCGGGACATCCTCTCGGGCACTCTCTAGGAGAATGCGCCGATTGAAGGACATCCAGCTTACATCTCGATCTATGTAAGGGAATTTGTTCACTTTGCGTTTCGTTGTTTTGCCCATAAGTTGCGATACAATGGTATTTAGGCAAATGTACCACTTGTATGTTGAGGATCTGTTAAGGGAGCGTATATTCCCCCACCGCTTTAGTCACGGCGGAAGATATCTCGTGTGTAGACCCGCTCAGCGACATCGTCGAGGTCGGTGTGGTAGCGGTTCGTAATGATAGCCTGAGAGCGAGCCTTAAAGGTCGCTAAGTCGTTCTCCACAAGGCTCCCGAAGAAGGTCGTATGCTGCGCCAGCGTAGGCTCGTAGATAATCACCTTGGCCCCCTTAGCCTTGATGCGCTTCATCACCCCCTGGATTGAGGAGTGGCGGAAGTTGTCGCTGTGGCTCTTCATCGTCAGGCGGTAGATGCCGATGACGCACTCACGCTCTTGCGTCGGGTCGTACTGATTCTCCTCCATATAACTATAGTAGCCCGCCATCTTCAGCACTTGATCTGCGATGAAGTCCTTGCGTGTGCGATTGCTCGCCACGATGGCGCCGATGATGTTTTGTGGCACAGCATCGTAGTTGGCGAGGAGCTGCTTCGTATCCTTAGGCAGGCAGTAGCCACCATAGCCAAAGGAGGGATTGTTGTAATGGTCGCCAATGCGAGGATCTAGGCAAACGCCCTCAATGATGCTCTTGCTGTCTAGCTCCTTAAGCTCCGCATAGGTGTCCAGCTCGTTGAAGTAAGAGACCCGCAGCGCTAGATAGGTATTGGCAAAGAGTTTGACCGCCTCAGCCTCCGTCGTACCCATCAGCAGCACAGGCATGTCTTGGCGAATGGCTCCCTCACGTATCAGCTCGGCAAAGCGCTCTGCACGCTCCCGCTGATGCGCACTCTGCTTGTCATACCCCACGATAATGCGCGAAGGGTAAAGGTTGTCGTAGAGTGCCTTGCTCTCACGCAGGAATTCTGGCGCAAAGAGGATATCGTCGTAGCCCATCAACTCGCGCAGGTGAGCCGTATAGCCCACAGGCACCGTCGACTTAATCACAATCGTCGCAGAGGGGTTGCAGGCACGTACCGCAGTGACCACCGCCTCGACGGCAGAGGTGTTGAAGAAGTTCTGCACCGAATCATAGTTGGTCGGCGTGGCCACCACGACGAAGTCCGCCCCCCGATAAGCCTCCTCGGCATCTAGCGTAGTGCGCAGCCGGAGCTGTCGTGTCGCCAGGTACTCCTCGAGGTAGTCGTCCTGTATCGGTGACTTACGCTGATTGATTAGGTCTACCCGCTCGGGCTGTATATCCACGCCCACCACCTCGTGGTGCTGTGCCAAGAGTACCGCCATCGAGAGTCCCACATAGCCCATGCCTGCGACTGCTATCTTCATACGTTGAGAGGTTACATTTTAGTGTCTGGACAAAAATACAACAATTCGTGGATAGCGGCTCATTACTCCCCTATCCTCAATGCCGCAAATCGCTACAGGTCGCATCGTTATTCGTCTTGTCTTGCCATAACGACCGCCCTCCCGCTAATCCATCTCCGTGGGGTCTCCATCAAGCAGTCGCCCCCTCCGCAACGCTCGCATCGCACTGATTACGTAACACATACGAGTTCCAAAAATGGTTCCCCTCTTGGAACTTTTTAGTTCCAAGGCGGGAACTTTTTAGTTCCAGCGCAGGAACTTTCGAGTTCCAGCGGAGGAACCGTTTGGCGGACAGACATAGTTCTCTTTGTTTTTGTATCTTTGTCTGCCAGGGGGAGGACTGTTTCTCCAGTTGGATGAGGACAATCATCGGCTGTGGAGTGCCTCCTCTTGCTCTTTATTCACTAGGAGATACACTGAATATATACACCAACAAGGTTAGAATACTATGAATAAGCGAATTTATCTGACCCTAGCATTGATTTTATCAACTTGCATTGGGCTGGTTGGCTGTCACCAAGATAGTCCTAATGATGGTGGCGATCCCAACAAGAAAGGTCCCAACAAAGAGGATCCCATACAGCAGGGCGAGTACACTCCCATCTATGAACTAGATGCTGATGGCAACCTAAAGCATCTACCTATCCCCTTCGTGGACTTTAAGGAGGGAGAGCATGCTCTCAAAAAATGGGAGGCAGCCCACGGAGCCGAGCTACAGACGGAGAAAGTAATCACCGACGCAAAGGGCAACAAGCTCAAGAACTACGTCTTCAACACTCAGGACAAGAGTGGCAAGCAGCCACTACGCATCTACCTCATCGGTAACTCTGGCGAGGGTAAGCTCCAGATATCCACCGTGCTCGTCGATGAGCAGCTCGTCTACACCCAGGAGGGAGAGGTCAGACGAGAGTTTGACCTTATGACCATCAATGACGGCTTCGAGGCTATGGACGAAAGCACGAGCAAGTCTCCGATGTACCGCAAGGGCAATCTCATCGTCGGCGTCTCAAAGGGTACAGTAGCAGGCTATGCGCAGCTCTCCTTCCTTCCGATGCCTGGGTCTGTCGCCAAGGTGAACCTAGACAAGACGCTCAAGGACTTCCCCTTCTCCAGCAAGCTCGCCGAGGATACCTCTCTAGATGAGATTCGTCAGTATGAGGCTACTCTAGGACTCAGAAAGGAGAAGGCTCTGAATGATCCTAAGCGTGCTACTTTTGTCACTAAGGACAAGAACAAGGGCAACTTCAACCTAGTCAGTTACTTCCCGCAGGGCTACACCCTAGAGGGCAAGTCCTACGAGCCTGGCATCCTAGCACTCAGCTATGCGCTCACCGCCGATATGATTGAGGGCAACCCCGATGTCGACGAGTGGTTTGTACGCAATGGATTTAGCAAACCCACGAAGACGCTTGTCGGTGGCAACACCTTCAGTAGCGAAAACGACTACTACACCGTCCTCATTATGGAGGCTACGGACGGCATCGCCTTTAGTTTCAGTGCCAAGAAGAAGCCGTCTGCACCTAACATCGCAGATGATGCCAGTATCTTCCCCTCCTACAACTTTGGTGAGAAGTTCAACCCCGCCGACGTACCTACCCCAGGGACTCCCGCTGGTTCCATATACACTAGTGAGATGGCCAAGGGAGAGGATGTCACTTACTCCCCGCCCGTCAATGACCTTGAAGGCAATATAGACTATGGCTCTACCCGCCTGCAAGTCGCTATTAAGGACACCTTTAAGTTTAATGCAGCGGTCATCAATGGCTATCACTACTGCGCCGCCAAGGATGCCACCAAGGACAATATGAATGTCTATAATAAGGGTGCTCTAACAATCAACCCTTACAAGAAGTTTAAGACGGGTATCGACAAGGAGCTTAGGGCAGTACTCGAGAAGGCAGGCTACCAGTACACTGGTCTAGGCAAGGATCAGTTTGACAACAAGTATTGGTACTACTACAATGCAGAGCACAAGATTTCTCTCCATATAATAAAGCTAACGGGAATGGGCACCGAGTTTCTTCTCGCAGACTTCTGGCCTGGCAATGACTACAAGCCCGAACCAGGCAAGACGATTCGTCTGAATACTCGCTACATACACCGCTAAGCAAGGAGTCAGTCGCACCGATGTGTGACTGACGACTACGCTACACGCAAAGTAAGAGCCTACTCGCTAAGCAGCGGGTAGGCTCTTATTTTATAGATTAGTGTTTGTGCTAAAGCCCCATTTGTGCTGAAGCTTCGTCTTGGAGCTAGCTCTTGGGTAGCGGTACGAGGATGGGGAGCTGCTGCTTCTGGATTGTAATCTCGATGCGACGACCTAGCTCGAGGAGCTCACCGTCCACCTGCGCATAGCCCTCCTCCTCTCGCTCTATGATGAGGTGGTTGGTGCGATAGATGTCGATGGAGGCACTCTCATTGATATTCTTTGTAAAGAGATTAATCGCCACCCTAGGCGCCTTCAGGAGCGACATATTGCGGATGACCACCACGTCAAAGAGCCCGTCATCCAGCTCAGCCTCTGGAGCTATGATGGCGTTGTTGCCGTACTGGTCCGCATTGGCACAAGTCACGAGAAAGGCTTTCTGCTCAATCACCTCGCCATTGAGGTGGAGCCGATAGAGCGAGGACTTATGCTTGATAAACTGATCAACGGTCGAGAGCACATAAGAGAGTGGCCCTCGGAAGCTCTTCTGGTCGTAACTAGCCGTCACCTGAGCGTCAAAGCCGACCCCAAAGGTCACGAAAAACGGGACCCCATTTGCCTCGCAGCAGTCGATTCGCTTGACATAGCCACGACGTATCACCTCGAGAGCCTCCTCGGGGTCCATCGGGATGTCTAGTGAGCGCGCCAGACCATTGCCCGAACCCATCGGAATGACTCCCATAGTCATACTCGTAGGACGCACGGCATCTGCCACCTCATTGATTGTGCCATCACCACCGACGCCTATTACCACATCGAAGCCCTGTCCCGCCACATCGTCTATAATCTGCGCCACATGCCCCTGGTCATTGGTGTAGACGAAGTAGAGCTCGCTATCACTCTCAGAGAGGATATTGTAGGCTAGTTCAGGGATGTTTGTCTTCCGGCTGGTCCCTGAGTGAGGATTGATGATGGTTAGGTACTTTCGCTTAGCCCCTTTCATACAGCAGGCGAGCTAGTGGTGGAAGGAGAGCATACGCTCACGAGCATACGACTCGTAGGGCGTGCCGGGACGACCGTAGTTGCAAAAGGGAACAATACTGATGCCCCCTCGAGGCGAGAAGTCACCCGTCACCTCAATATACTTAGGATTCATCAAGCGAATCAAGTCATCCATAATGATATTGACGCAATCCTCGTGAAAGGCTCCGTGAGAGCGAAAGCTAAAGAGGTAGAGCTTGAGACTCTTGCTCTCGACCATACGCACGTCTGGAACATACTCTATATATATAGTAGCGAAGTCCGGCTGACCCGTGATTGGGCAGAGAGCTGTGAACTCGGGGCACTCGAAGCGTACGCGATAGTCCCGGTCTTGATGCTTATTCTCAAAAGCCTCCAGCACACTCGGGTCATAGTCCTGAGCGTAGACGGTGCGCTTATTGCCTAGGAGCGAGAGCCCCTCGACCGCTCCGTCACGAGCGCCATCATGAGGCGTGGAGGGAGATGTAGTTTCTTTCATATTTTAGAGATTTGAAGTATCTGGACTAGTGCTACTGACGATGCTAGTAGCACTAGTCTGTATAGCACTATAGAAGGTGTGAAGCCAGCTCACTTAGCTCACTGCGCTCGCCCTTAATCAGATTGACATGTGCGAAGAGTGTCTCGCCGCGCATCTTATCAATCATGTAGGCGAGACCATTGCTCTGGCTATCTAGGTAGGGCGAGTCAATCTGCTCCACGTCACCGCAGAATATCATCTTCGTACCCTCACCAGCACGTGTGATGATGGTCTTGACCTCGTGTGGGGTGAGGTTTTGCGCCTCATCTACAATGACGATGGCATCCGCTAGACTACGACCACGCAGGTAGGCGAGTGCCTCGATGATGAGCTTGTTGTCCTGCTGTAGCTTCTCCAGCTCAGCTTGCTGCTTGCCCCCCTTGAATTGTGACTTAATCACATTGAGATTGTCGAAGAGTGGCTGCATATAGGGACGGACCTTCTCCTGCTCCGTACCAGGCAGAGCCCCAAGATCCTTATTGGCAAGGGCAACAATAGGACGCGCTAGCATAATCTGTCCATAGCGGTCTGCCTGGTCTAAAGCTGCGGCTAGTGCAAGGAGTGTCTTACCCGTACCAGCCTTGCCCGAGAGGGCGACCAAGAGTACGTTGGGATCCATCAAGACTTCGAAGGCGAATGCCTGCTCCGCATTCCGAGGAGTAATCCCCATGTGGGTGTACTTGTCCACCCGCTGCACCATCGCCTCAAAGGGATTGTAGCGTGCCAGCACACTGTTCTGGTCGCTCTTGAGGACGAAGCACTCATTGGGTAGCAACTTACTGCCAAACTCTAGGTCATCGAGTGAGATGCCCTGCTCATTGTCGTAGAGACGATTGATGAGCTCCGCATCGATACCCTCAAAGACTGGCTGAGCCTCCTCGAAGATATCGAAAGTAGGCACCTTATCGTTGAAGTAGTCCTCTACCGGAATGCCGAGCGACTTAGCCTTCATGCGCAGGTTGATATCCTTGCTCACGAGGATTGTCTGCTCACCTTCGTTTGCCTCAGCGATGTGCAGTGTAGCACTGAGAATCTTGTGGTCTGGGATGTTTTCTCCAAAAGCATGCGCCACACGCTCGTGGGGCTTATTGCCTAGATAGACGTAGAGGCGTCCTCTCCCCTGCCCAAGGTCCGCACCACGCTCGAAGAAGTCTGCACCAGCCAGCTCGTCCAGCTTACGGACGAAGGCGCGAGCGTTGAAGTTAATCTGGTCGGAGCCTTTCTTAAACTTGTCCAGCTCCTCGAGTACTACGATGGGGAGGTAGATATCGTTGTCCTCAAACTTGTCGACGCACTCGTAGTCGTGCAGGATGACGTTGGTATCTAGGACGAAGTTCTTACTCCGAGAGGTGGTCTTAGGCTTGCCCTGCGCGTGGGTGCGCTGTGGCTTAGCAGTTTTCCTCTGTGATGAGGTCTCTTGTCGTGTCGTCTCGTGCTCTGTCTGGGCAGAGGGGGCTTTCTTAGGAGCTGTTGGCATGATAGTCTCTCTTGATTCTATGTTAATGTATTGATGAGCCTCTTAGGATAGCTCGTCTCAAAGGTAGCTATTTTGCATCAAATGACCATCACCTCTCCAGATTATTCGGGCGCAAGCGACTCTCCCCGCGCACCATCCGATAGCCACCACAGGAGGAGTGCAAATGCTTTGCGCAGTGGCGATTTAACTATTCCAGAAATGCCATTTCACCTCTCCGGAAAAGTGATTTCACGCTCTCTGGAGAGAGCATTGCCTCCTTGCGGACGAGTTTTTCATTGCTCCATAAGGCTTTTCAGAGCGTCTGGTGAAGCTGCTTGAGAGCTCTCACTATAAGTATCAATTCACTCAGCACAAATGCATTGTCTCTTGCCGTATCACCTCGCCAGACTAGGTTCATAGACTCCAAACAGTGCTGATATATCATCTGACTCTTCTGGAGAAAATATACGAATTACACTTTTGTATTGAAAAAAGTGTACCTTTGCGTCGTAATGTAAGACGAAACAGTTCTAGTTACAAATGGAAACGTCTCAAATATAGACCGTATGAATACAAATAGTCGCAAGGATAACTATGTAGCCAAGGCGATCAGCATACTCAAGCAAGAGGGCTTCAGACTATCGCTCGATGAGATGGCTACCAAGATGGGGATCACGAAGAAGACCCTCTACAATAACTTCAGCTCCAAGGAGGAGCTGCTCAAGGAGTGCGTGCACGCTATCTCGGGAGACTTCCAGCGTGTGCTCTCGATACTCGATGACGAGGAGGTGAGTGCCATAGAGAGCTTGACAAAGTGCTTCGCACAGCTAGACGAGCTCTTCGTAACGCTGAACCCCGTCTTCTTCTCCGACCTGATGCGTAGCAATCCCGACCAGGCGATGCTGGAGCATGTCATGGGGTCTAACTACTTCGGCGAGAAGATGACGGCCAATCTACAGCGGGGCGTCCGGACGGGTCTCTATAGGGCCGATCTAGACATCCCCTTCGTATGCGAGTATATGTCTTACTCGATATTTGGCTTTTACATACAGGCAGTGATTCGCAATAAGCCGTTGCCCTCGGGCAACTACTTCGCCTCCATACTACAGTATCACCTGCGGGCTATCGTCTCGATACAAGGGAATTAGTTTACACACCACAATCATGATAAAATCTAATCGTCGCACTGGGCTACTCCTCATCAGCCTGCTCCTGCTCGTAGCCTCAGGCTATGCTCAGGAGAGCTACTCGCTACAGCAATGTCTCAACTATGCTGTGCAGCACAATAGTAATGTCAAGAAGTCTTCCTATGATCAGGAGAAAGCTAAGCAGGCACGCAAAGAGGTGATCGGAGCTCTGATGCCTCAGATCAGCGGGTCGGCTGCGCTAAATGACAACGTTAAGAAGGCTAAGTTCATCATGCCAAACTTTATGAACAATATGCTCCCCGAGAAGATGCGCGACCCCAACGCTTCGCAGTACATGACCATCGAGATGGGCACGCAGTACAGCGCCAATGCTGGAGTTGCTGTCAATCAGCAGATACTCAACATGTCGCTCTTCAACACGCTCGACATTGCCAAGGTCTCCGAGCGTATGGCGACGCTGGCTGCGACCTCGACCGAGGAGGATGTGATCGCCCAGACGGCGACACTATATTATGGAGCTCAGGTCACGCAGTATGCGGCCGAGCAGATGGGGCATAGTGTAGAGCTAGTGGACAAGATGCTCCGCACGATGGAGGCTAGCTACTCCAGTGGTCTGATCAAAAAAGTAGACGTGGATCGTCTCAAGGTCAACCTGACCAATCTCAAGACACAGCATGCAGCCATCGAGAGTGGACTGGAGGTGCAGAAGAACCTCCTCAAGCTACAGATGGGACTAGAGGTTACAGAGCCGATTGTGATAGCTCCGCTAGACCTAGACCAGCTAGCTCAGCAGGAGATCGCCGAGAGTGGCGCAACTACCTTTGACCCCGTACAGCATATCGCCTACCAGCAGCTGCAAGAGCGTGAGAAGATGGCGCAACTACAGGAGCGCTCTAAGCGGTATGACTACATCCCTACTCTATCTCTCGCCTTCAATGCGCAGTACAACTACATGAGCGACAAGCTCTTTGGCGGTGGCAACACGCAGTACAGTTACCCGACAGCGATGCTGGGGCTGAGCCTGCGAGTACCTATCTTTAGCGGTCTCTCTCGTCTCTCCAAGGTGCGCGAGAGCCACATGGATCTGCTCAAAGCTCAGGAGGATCTGCGCTCTCTCGACCAGTCGCTCCGCATGGCGCATCTCAACGCTTCGCTCAAGCTACAAGACACTCAGCGGACGATATCTCTGCAAAAGGAAAACCAAACTCTCGCAGCACAGGTCTTCGACCTAGCACAGCAAAACTTCACCCTCGGTGTAGCTTCGCTCTCTGATGTGCTCAATGCGAGTCAGTCGCTCGTGCAGGCGCAGATGTCTTACGCCAACGCACTCGGCGACTACATCAAAGCCTACATAGATCTCAAGAAAAGCAAGGGCGAGATCAGAGACCTTATGGAATAACAGAACAACTCAATAGCATCACATTTATCTAGTTATGAAACGAAAAGTCTATCTACCGATAACCATCGTGCTAGCTATCGGACTCATCGTACTAGTCCTAGTACTGAACAAGAAATCCACCACCGCCAAGACAGAAGCCCTCCTCGCTGAGGAGTCGGCCGTGGCTGTACGCACAGAGGTAGTCAGCGAGAGCGACTATACCGCAGACTTCACCGCCAATGGACTCGTGGAGGGTGCCAAAGATCTATCCTTCGTCTCCAGCCTTGGCGGACGCATCGTCTCGCTCTATGCCGACGAGGGCGACCATGTCTCCAAGGGCAAGCTCCTCGTACAACTCGATGCCGAGACGCTCCGAGCCGATGCCGAGTCTAGTCGTGTGGCTTACGAAGCGGCCAAGAAGGACTACGAGCGCTTTCAGCAAGCGCACGATCAGGGCGGTGTGACCGACCAGCAGCTCTCGACGATGCACACACAGATGGTCGCTGCCCAAGGACGGTACATATCTAGCCGCAGTCGCCTTACCGATGCCTCTATCAAGGCGCCTATCTCAGGACAAATCTACAAGCGCTACGTAGAGGTCGGCAGCTATGTCAACCCAGGCACGAAGCTCTTTGACATCGTCGATGACTCGCAGCTCAAGGCTAGTTGCTTCGTGACCGAGCGCCAGCGTTTGCAACTCACCAAGGGACAGACAGTCTCCGTGGAGAGCGAGCTTTATCCTGGTCAAACGATCACGGGCAAGATTTCTATGGTAGGTGACAAGGCAAACCACGCGCTCGCCTTCCCCGTGGATGTAACGCTAGACAAGCAAAGCGCCGAGGGGCTTCGCCCTGGTATGTATGTCTCCGTATCCTTCGGCAATCAGCAGGAGACGCACGGTATCTTGATACCCCGCCGCGCTATCGTCGGCAGCGTCAAGGACGCTCACGTCTATGTAGTAGAGCAGGGCGTGGCTAAGCAGAAAGCAATCACTGCTGGCTCTCTCATCGGTGACCGCATCGAGGTGCTGAGCGGGCTACAAGCTGGCGACAGCGTCATCGTAGCCGGACTCATCAACGTATCGGACGGACTTCCCGTCAAGACTATCAACGAGTGACTTAGCGGACCACAGCATGAAAATCGTAAAGTTATCTATCCAACGACCCATCTACGTCACAGTACTCTTCATACTGCTGACCGTGCTGGGGTACTTGAGCTTCAAAAGCTTGAGTGCAGAGCTGATGCCTAAGTTTACACCGCCTCTGCTCAACGTACAGATCATCTACCCAGGCGCATCGCCTAGCGAAGTGGAGAACTCGCTAACGCAAAAGGCCGAGGAGGTGCTCTCCAGCATGGAGGGTATTGACCAGATGCAGTCTTACTCTTTCGAGGGTATGTCGATGATCATGGTCTCCTTTGACTTTGGTACCGACATAGACAAAGCTATGACCGAAGCGCAAAACCGTCTCGCCGCCAAGCGTGCCGAGCTACCTCGCGAAGTCTTTGCCCCTCGTATCTCTAAGGTGTCAGTAGACGAGAAGCCTATCCTGATCCTCTCCGCCAGAGCCGACATCGGCTCCACAGAGCTCTACGACCTTGTGGACAAGCGCATCGTCCCCGAGCTATCTCACATCAAGGGCGTCGCCAATGTAGACCTCGTCGGCGGTGTAGAGCGTGAGATACAGATCAACCTTGACAAGGGGCGCATGCAGGAGTTTGGCATCACACCGATGATGGTGCAGGGTGCCATCAGAGCGTCCAACCTCGACTTCCCGACAGGTTACCTGCAGAGCGACCAGACGCAGATGGCCGTACGTCTCTCGGGTAAAATCACCTCTATCGAGGAGCTACGCCGACTCATCCTGCGCAACGTCTCTGGCGCACCCATACGTCTAGAGGATGTCGCTGAGGTGGTAGACGGCGTCAAAGATCCCGTCAAGATGGGACGCGTCAATGGTCAGGAGGCGATCCTACTCAACATACTCAAGCAGTCCGATGCCAATGCGCTCCAGGTGAGCGAAGCTGTCGGCAAGCAGATCAAGACACTCGAAGAGCAGTACGCCTCTGAGGGACTCAAAGTGGAGGTAGCTCAAGATACGACCACCTTCACACGCAATGCCATCAGCTCCGTGCTGACCGACCTGCTCCTAGCGATCCTACTCGTATCGCTCGTGATACTGCTCTTCCTGCACAACGTGCGCAATGCGCTCATCGTGATGGTCGTGGTGCCCGTATCGCTCATCTCCTCCTTCATCGGTATGCGCATCTTCGGCTTCACGCTCAATATGATGTCGCTCCTAGCCCTCTCACTGGTCATCGGTGTCCTCGTTGATGATGCTATCGTGGTCATCGAGAATGTCTACCGACATATGGAGATGGGCAAGAACCGTGTCCGAGCCACTTGGGACGCACTCAACGAGATCGGTCTCACGGTCATCTCTGTGACCCTCGTCCTCGTGGTGGTCTTCCTGCCGATCATCTTCACCAATTCGCTGGTGTCGGACATCTTGCGTCAGTTCTGCGGAGTCATCGTCATCTCCATCCTCTTCAGCCTACTCGCTGCCCTCACCTTGGTACCTCTGCTCACCTCTAGGCTGGGCAATATACAGCCACTACGTGGCGACCGTCCGCTGGGTCATATGCTCACGGGCTTCGAGCGTGGCATCAGTCGCTTTGCCGAGGGCATTTCGTCACTCACACGCTGGGGTCTAAGCCATCGCTGGGCTTTGGCAGGCATCGTTGTCGTGCTGATGGCTGCGGTGCTGGTCCTCTTCCCCTTGGGCTTTATCAACTTTGAGTTCCAGCCCTACATGGACCGCCAGGAGTGTATCATACAGCTTGAGATGCCTAAGGACATCTCTATGGCTGAGTCTAACCAGCTCGTGCGCAAAGCTGAGACGTGGCTCATGCAGCGCCCCGAGGTAGAGAAAGTGGTGACCATGGTCGGACTAACGAGTGACAACAGCCAGAGCAGCAAAGGGACCCCCTACCTCGCTGAGCTAGATGTCAAGCTCCGGAAGACGCCCGAAGGTACCGAGTCCTACGTGGCTCGTATCCGCAAGCCTCTGACCGACTACCTCGTTGATGCGCGTGTCAACGTCTATAGTGTGAGCATGACCGGCACCGTCTCCAAGGCGGCTGTCGAGTACATCATCTCAGGGGCGGACAAGGACTCCGTGGCTCGCTATGCGGACAAGGCTCTGGCACTTCTGAGCTCCGTCCCTGGAGTCATACAGCCTACCCTTTCGGTCGAAAACGCTACCCCCGAGATCCTCGTGCGGGTGGATCGTGATAAGATGTCCAATCTAGGGCTAACGCTAGACAACGTGGGGGGTATGATGCAGACCAACTTCCAGGGCAATGACCAGCTTCGCTACACGCAGGGGGACTACGAGTATGCGATAAATATACGTGCCGACAAGGCCTCTCGTCGCTCCATCGAAGATGTAGCAAGTCTCACCGTCGCCAATCCACAAGGCGACCTAATACAGTTGTCGCAGTTTGCCGATGTCACGCTCGGCATCGGGCCTAGTCGCTTGGAGCGCTTCAACCGCAACAGCTCGGTGACCCTGCGCGCACAAGCCTACGGCGTGCCAGCAGGCGCTATCGCCAAGCAGTTTATGAGCCAGCTCAGCGAGGAGCAGATGCCCCAAGGCGTACAGATACAGACCGCTGGAGATATGAAGAAGATGTCAGACTCGATGAGCGTCCTCACCACCGCCATCCTCCTCTCTCTACTCTTTATCTACCTAGCACTCGTCTTGCTGTACAACAACTGGACAGACCCGCTCGTCGTCATGATCGCTATCCCGCTATCTATCGTGGGGGCGCTCCTAGCCTTGGCTATGAGCAATACCGCTATGAGCATCTACGCTATGCTTGGTATGGTGATGCTGATCGGTCTCGTTGCTAAGAATGCGATCCTGCTGGTGGACTTTGCCAACGAAGCTCGTGGCGAAGGCTTGTCCGTAGACGAAGCACTCATTCAAGCGGTCAAGCTCCGTACCCGCCCGATCCTCATGACGGCACTATCGACCATCATCGGTATGCTCCCCGTAGCGCTCTCACGTGGCTCAGGTGCCGAGCTACGTACCGGTATGGCGTGGGTCATCATCGGCGGTATGGCGCTCTCCACGTTGCTGACGCTGATTGTCGTACCCGCCCTCTACAAAGCCTTTCACGCTAGGCAGCGTACCAGTGCCAAGCCAAAAGTAGATATAGAAGCACTGATGCAGGAGTAACCCCCGCATCCACTTACTTTGTCTTAGTCACGCCTGGGAGCCACCGTACTCCTGGGCGTGACTTCATCTCGTCCGATGAGCTACAGTACCGCTCCCTAGAGGCATACGGATATCAATGAGGTGTAGTCGTCAATCATCTCTGGACAAAAAAGGTTAGTTCGTCGGGACGCCTTTACCCTACCTTCTGAGATAATTTGAGAAAGCTTCCGAAGTGAAAAAGCTTCTCTCCAGAAATGTCATTTGACTATTCCAGAAATGTCATTTGACTTCTCTAGATTACCCTCCTTTCTCGAATATCCACGTGGAAAATCTCAAATCTCCACGTGGA
>UQBE01000017.1 GCA_900539155.1 uncultured Porphyromonas sp. | reverse complement strand
CGAGTCGGCCAATAAGCCTAGCAACCCCTCAGGTGAGGGCTCTGATCCTAGCAAGCCTACCCCTGGCAACGAGACGGGCGGCGGCTCTAAGCCAAACGAAGAGAATATCGGACTCTAGGAGTTAGACCCTAGAGGTTAAATTTTAGAAGTTAGAGATTAGAGGTTGGACTCTAGTGGCACTAGAGACTCTAGAAGCACTAGAGACACCGATCTCCTCTAACTTCTAATCTCTAACCTCTAATTCCTAATATCTAATTCCTAAATATCTAATCCCCTATTATGACACCAAACGACATCAAATATATCGTCATACACTGTAGTGCTACACGCAGTAATATGAGTTACAGTGCCTGGCAGCTAGACCAAGACCACCGCGCCAGAGGCTTTGCCATGGCAGGATACCACTTTTACATCACACGTGCCGGTGTGATCGAATCGATGAGACCGCCCTCCATGCCTGGGGCGCATGCTATCGGCTACAACCAGTGTAGTCTAGGTGTATGCTACGAAGGCGGACTGAGACCCGACGGCACGCCCTGGGATACACGTACCCCTGAGCAGCGCGCCGCTATGCTCAAGCTACTCCAGACACTGATCGCTATACACCCGAACGCACGGATTGTAGGACATAGGGACCTGAGTCCCGACCTCAACCACAACGGCGTCGTAGAGCCGCACGAGTGGATGAAGGCGTGTCCCTGTTTTGATGCATTCAAAGAGTATCTATCCCTATGGCACAAACGATAAGACCCCAAGGAAATAAGCAGCTATACCTAGCGGTACTCCTCTCAATATCTGGCATCGGACTCCTCGCAGCGGGCTTTACGGTTCCTCCACTGGGAGTCATCGACAGCTCCGTGCTGGTTGCCTATGGTGAGGTGATGACCTTCGCGGGAGCTCTCCTCGGGCTAGACTATAAGTACAAGTACCATGCGAGGCAGTAAGAGACTGCTGCAAAAATCAACAGTCTCACAATCCTGCAAGCAAGATTGTCTAGACTTTGCAGAAAGGATGAAGCGCAAAGCGCTGAGGGGGAGGTCTGAAAGGAGCATACCTCCGTATGTAACCGAAGCCGCATCCCGAAAGCAACAGAGCGATGCGCCTTTATGCAACGGTCTCAATAAGACAACACTACTCGCACTCACACTCACCGCCAGTCTCCTACTGAGTTGTGGTAGCAGGCGACACCGCTCCAGCGCGGAGTCACAGGAGCAGTCACAGCAGCATAGTGAGCTGGCGGTGCGTGATGCTACGCAGCGTAATCGAGATAGCTCTCTTGAGGAGTGGGAGCTGCTCCTAGTAGACACAATCATACCACCGGGCGAGGTCGCGCGACTCACGATTGACTCGCTACTGGGTGCGAAGTGGCCGGAGCAAGCGGCAGTGCGCTACCTACATGCTCGACGACGTGTCGTCCAGGAGCGAGATAGCATAGCGCAGCAGCGGGCTACGCGAGCAAATGCAACCCAGCAGCAGAGCGAGCGTCAAGAGGAGGTCGTGACGAAGCAGCAATCCACAGGTCGTATCACCCACAGAATCATCTTCGGCTTGCTCCTGCTCATCGCAGCCACTACACTCGTATGGCGCATAAAGGAGACTGTTGCAAAAGTCAACAGTCTCACAACCTTGCGAGCAAGATTGTCTAGACTTTGCAGAAAGGATGAAGCGCAAGGCACTGAGGGTGAGGTCTGAAGCTCACATACCTCCGTATGTGACCGAAGCCGAATCCCGAAAGCAACACAGCGATGCGCCTTGATGCAATAGCCTCTCTAATTGCTCTGTCAGGAGCTACACATAGCGACCAGCGAGGAGTAGATGAACTCATTATATAATGTGTCACCCATCCCCTCTAACCTCTAATTTCTAATCTCTAATTACCCTCCTTTCTCGAATATTCACGTGGGAAATCTCAAATCTCCACGTGGATATTTTTTATTTTCCACGTGGGCGTCATTCATTTCCTCCGAAGTTTTATTTGATTCCTCCGAAGAATTTTTTCTTCCCCACGTGGAAAATAAAAATTCTCCACGTGGAGATTTCGAAATATCCACGTGGAGAATCCGTTTTCCCCGACATAGTGCCGTGTTGATATGCAGTCGGGTCTAAATTATTGTGAGACTCTTGACTTTTACAACAGTCGCATGGTGTGATCTCATCATCGTGCCATAATCGGTAGCAGCCTTAAAGGGTGTGCACAACTATCAGAAAGCATAGCCGAGGCTAAAGAAGAAGCGTGAGGCACGGAGGACGTTCGACCGACTGAAAGAGAGCTTGATAGGACCTATCAGGGAGTCGTAGTCAAGGTCTATGCCCGCTCCGTAGAGGAGGTCACTATCACGTACATTGGGTGCCTGGATGTCCATGCCGACGCTGAAGTGTGGCGTGATGTAGAGAGACTTGATCGGGGTGTACTGGATGCCTAGATAGAGAGCTGCGAGATTGTTGACAGGGTACTCTCTGTATCGTAGCCCTGAGAAGATGGTCTGATTGTCCACACCTAGATTGGCAAAGCCCCCGAGGTGAAACTTCTGACTCAAGAAGAGGTAACTGTCGTAGTGAAAGCTCTCCCGCCAAGGCTTGCCGAGGTCTAAGTTGACCCCGCCGAAGAGGCGACCGTGTAGTGCTACCCTCCGTCCCAGTGGAGCGACTACGTGCTCATAGATCGAGAGATGTAGTAGAGGCCCCTGTTGGGGGGATAAACTTTCCTCGGGATTGAGCATATTGTGAATCTGCTTCTGGCTCTCCGTGGCATCCTCAGAGAGTGGGGAGAGCGCATAGGCGTTCTTTAGCGTCAGCTCAGCCGTTAGGGCGAGGTGGTTACCTCGGGTAGCAAAAGCCTTCCGATTCAAGCTGTTTTGCTGGTAAGCTAGGCTCATCGTCCAGGTGCCGTGGCGGTAGCTTAGCTTAGGTCGCTTGTCAGCCTGCATGAGTTGGTTGAAGTAGTTGAAGGGTATTCGCTCAGGGTTGGCCGCCTGTGCTGCTCCTGTCTTCTCATGGTCAAAGGGCGTCTGCGGTTGCCACAGATACATCAATCCGTACTGCACGCCGAGTGTTATCTCAGACTGGGGTGACAGGGCATAGCCCATCTTCAAGCCAGTGGCTATGGAGCCCTGATAGAAGGTTGCCTCGGTATGGTTCTCTATCTGCGAGAGGTAGCGTAGATGGAGGTCGTCATTGCGATCCAGACGTAGGGAGATGTAGGGACTGACCCAGTAGGAGTAGCTATCGTCAAACCACTTGTAGTAGCTAGCCCGCAGCTTGGGGTACTGTGATATGGCGAGCTTGGCTGAGAGGTGTGAGTTAGATAGGAGTAGGTCTCTGAGTGAGGTGTTGAGGATGATGTTTGCAGACTCGTAAGGGTCGTAGTAAGCTCCGACGCGGAGGAGTGCTTGTGGCTTCTTTTTGATAAAGAAGTGTAGTGTGTTCACCTCGTTGCCCCCCGTGGCAGTCGAGTCAGACTCATAGGTATAGTAAACCTGCGCATAGCGATTGTAGCCCATGAGCATGTCGATGCGCTGCTGGAGGAGGTCTACGGAGTCGAGGAGCGAGAGATCCTTCCCGATCACGCTGCGAATGAACTCCGTCTCGGCTTGCTCTAGGGGCGCTCCCCACTGATCCGTGATCTTGACCTGCTGGATCGGGATGGAGACGGTGGCGAGCTGTCGCCTCTGATAGTTGATGCCCTGTGCGACTTGCTGCGCCTTAAGCTCGATGAGCTGAGGCAAGAGCTTGTGAGCCTCTGCCTCAGCGAGGGCTATGATTTGCTCACGCTGACCAAAGTCTGCCGAGGTGTAGTCTCTGAGTGCTTGAGAGAAGTCTAGCATCACGTCTACTTGACTTACTTGACGCTCTACCTCCTTTTTAGTCAGGAGGGCATAGGACTGCTGGATGACACCGATAGAGCTGTGCTCTAGCTCCTCCGCATTTCGCAATCTAGCTCCCGTATAGCTACCGATGACGAAGGTTGCCCCCATAGCACGCACCTCCTCGACGGGAAAGTTGCGATCGAGACCGCCATCGACTAGCAGCTTGCCATCGACAATGGCGGGTGCGAAGACGGCGGGGATCGCTAGACTAGCTCGTATAGAGAGTGGTAACGCCCCGGAGGTCATCACGCAGGCTCCGCCACTCCCAGCATCTGAAGCTACGAGCTGTAGCGGTATTGGCATCTGGTCATACTCTTTGATATGCCGCACGGGGAAGGTGTAGCGCATCAGCACCTCCATCAGGTACTGCCCCTCAATAAGTGAAGAGGGAATCTTAGGAACACCTCGACGCATGGGGAACTCTAAGGTGTAAGTCCCGTAGTCCTCCTTCTCACACATATCCACCTTGTCGTAAGGTAGACGATTGCTCAAGACACGCCCCCAGTCTTCCTGACGCACCATCTCTTTGATCTCCGCAGCACTGTAGCCCGTCGCGTAGAGACCGCCCACGACGGCACCCATAGAGGTGCCAGAGAGGTAGTCCACCTGTATCTGCAGTGAGTCAATCAGCTCGAGGAGCGCAATGTGTGCTAGTCCCTTAGCTCCACCGCCACTGAGTACTAAGCCGCAGCGCATCTGAGTACTGTCGCAGACGCGGTCGCTCTGCTGCCCCCGCATCGTGGTAGGAGCGCAGAGAGCTATGATACATAAGATTAGACTACTGAGTAGGGTCGATGGTTGTTTTGTATAGATACGCGAGATCATAGGTCGTGTGTCATTGGGGGGGCGTAAGCAATGGGTAGTGTGGAGTACAAATGTACACTTTTTGGAAAAATGGAGTGCTAGCGTGTGGATCGACGGATGCGGTCGCTTGAGGGTAAGTTTGTATCTTTGTCCTTATGAATGAACGTGCAGAGAGAATAGAGACGACCGACTCGATCATAAAGCGTGAGTTGGTGACGCTCCCCGAGGAGCTGCGTGACCCTAGTCGCTATGAGGTGATGGCTCCTGTGGGGTCGTATGAGAGCTTGAGCGCGGCTATACGTGCTGGGGCGGATAGTATATACTTTGGCATTGAGGCACTCAACATGCGTGCTAAGTCTGCGTACAACTTTACAACAGATGACCTCTACCGTATCGTGGAGACCTGTCGGAGGAGTGGCGTGAAGAGCTACCTAACGGTCAATACAATCATCTATGATGAGGACTTGCCTCTACTTCGAGAGATACTCTCTCATGCGCGACAAGCGCAGGTCTCCGCAGTCATTGCAGCAGATGTGGCAACGCTGATGGAGGCGCACCGCCTGGGGCTGGAGGTGCATCTCTCTACGCAGCTCAACATTAGCAACTGGGAGGCTTTGCGCTTCTACTCGCAGTTTGCCGATGTGGTGGTCTTGGCTCGTGAGCTGAATCTAGATCAGGTGGCTGCAATCAGACGTAAGATAGCTGAGGAGCAGATTGTCGGGCCGTCGGGACGGCTAGTAGAGATAGAGATGTTTGCCCACGGGGCGCTCTGCATGGCAGTCTCGGGCAAGTGCTATCTGAGTCTGCACCACCAGGCTACCAGTGCTAATCGTGGTAGCTGCGCACAGATCTGCCGTCGTGGCTACCGTGTCTACGATGACCGTCAAGGGGTAGAGCTGGAGGTAACGCACCCGAACATTATGTCGCCTAAGGATCTGAAGACGATTCACTTCATCAATAAGATGATGCTGGCGGGTGTCACGGTCTTTAAGATAGAGGGTCGTGCTCGTGGCCCGGAGTATGTCTCTACGGTGGTGCAGTGCTACCGTGAGGCTATCGACGCTGTCTGTGCGGGTACTTACGATGAAGCTCGGATAGCGCAGTGGGATGAGCGGCTACGGGAGGTCTTCAACAGAGGCTTTTGGGATGGTTACTATCTCGGTCAGCGGCTAGGCGAGTGGACACCTTTTGCCGGCTCTAGTGCAGTACGTGAGAAGGAGTACGTAGCTCACATTGTTAAGTACTTTAGCAAGATAGGAGTCGCCGAGGTAGAGGTAGAGAGTGGCGAGCTGGCACTGGACGATCGTATCCTAATCATCGGACCAACGACGGGTGTGGTTGATATGACGCTCTCGGAGATTCGCTACGAACTGGAGCCGGTCTCTCGTGCTACCAAGGGGCAACGCATCTCCATCCCCGTACCGCGCAAGGTGCGAGCGAATGACAGGCTTTATCTCTTTAAAGAGCGCACAGAGGTGCAACACTTCAAGGGATAGTGGAGCCTACACCAGAAACATTTTGCCAAAGACATTTACATATATCATATGAAACAACCAATCAAATACCAGTATGGTCTCACGCTCAAGGTGAGAGACTACGAGTGTGACCTCCAGGGAGTAGTCAATAATAGCAACTATCAGTGCTATATGGAGCACACACGTCACGAGTTTTGGCTGGCACTGGGCGATAGCTTTGCTGAGATGCACGACTTGGGTCTTGATCTTTTCGTCTACAAAGTCTCAATAACCTATCATCGCTCGCTAAGAAGTGGAGACACTTTTCACACGGCACTACGTGCCAGACGTGAGGGTGCTAAGCTTATCTTCGACCAAATCATCGTACGTAGCGACGGCGTGAAGTGCGCTTCGGGCGTGGTTGAGGCGGTCGCTGTTCAGAATGGGCGAACGACCCGTGGGGAATGCTTCGACGACATTATGGCTCGTGCCGAGGCTTACAGCGAGAGCCATCCGTATGACTTAACGATTATCTAGCGATGGCTCAGCTCTTCTTCGTTCTTTACTTGCTCTCGGTCATCGGCGGGATTGCAATCCTGCTCGGAGAGGAGCGTAGTGCGGTCTCTTCGATTCCGTGGATACTGGTCGTCGTCTTTGTCCCTATCGTGGGGCTTCTACTATATATTATCTTCGGTTACTCGCTGAGACGCAAGCAACTGATTGACGTGGAGGTGAGAGAAGCACTCTCAGATGCTCCTCTAGAGACCAGAGCGGTACCCGTCACAGAGGTCCAGAATGAGCCAGACCGTGAGCTCCACTCACTGTCCGCTCTTATAGAGCGACTGACCAGTACGCCACTCACGACTGCAAATGAGCTGACGCACTATGACGACAGCCGGGAGTGGCTCTCTGCTTGTCGGGAAGCAATCACTCAGGCACAACACTACATTTATATCGAGCTATACCGTATTGAAGAGGGACCGTGGCTAGACACTTTACTGGACTTGCTGACAGAGCGCATTCAGGACGGCGTGGCTGTCTATTGGCTTTACGATGATGTGGGTTCGCGAAGCTTAAGCCGTCGCTATCGCAAGCGGATGGAGCAGATGGGCGGGGAGGTGGCTACTTTTCTCCCTGTACGCTTCCGGTTGCTTACGAGCCGTGTAAACTATCGTAACCACCGCAACCTAGTAGTGGTGGATGGCGCTGTGGGCTTTACTGGAGGCAATGTCTTGCTCTCGGAGCTCTCACGTATGCCCGATGCGGTCCTCCCCCTAGCGACAAGCCACCTACGTATGACCGGCGAAGCGGTCCGACAAGTGGAGTATAGCTTCGCATTAGACTGGTATGTGGCGACACAGCAACTGCTCTCGCCTCAGCAATTTTCCCCTACCATAGCACCACAAGAGTGGACCGCTGAGCCGATTAAAGTGCAGACGTTTCCGACACATCCTACCGACGACTTCCCCTCTCTAGAGATGATTCTCACACATGCTTTCCTGCAGGCTCGTCGGTCGCTTTACATTGAGTCGCCAGTCTTGATTCCCACCTCCAGTATCCAGCAAGCACTTATCTCGACCGCTCTCTCAGGTGTTCAGGTGCGAATCATCCTACCTCGCCGTGGTCGTAGCTGGTTGGCGCCAAAGGCTTCGCACGCATTCTTCACTGACCTACTAAGAGCTGGCGTGGAGATATACTACTATGAGGGACTACGTGAGGCTACTTACGCTATAATAGACGAGGGTTGCGCAGTCACGGGTACACCGTACCTAGACTTTAGAAGCTTTGAGTACAACTTTGATCTGACTACTGTCATTTACTCCGAGGAGGTCGCACAGCAGTTTGTCAAGCGGTACGAGGAGACACTCGCCTTATGCCATCAAGTCACTCCACGGCAGAACAAGCTATGGAGACGTATCGCCCACGGGGTGATGCGTCTGCTCACACCGTTGCTGTGAGAAGTGTGCTACTAAGCTTAGAGACTATATGATATGCGTGAGGGAAAGTGCCCGAATGCTCCCCGATTCGTACTAAAGCTCGTAAACCCACGCCCCAGAGAAGCTCTCGGACTGACTTGAGATGCGTTGTCTCAACTCACCAGCCTGCTCTTGAGACGAGCAGATACCACCAGCGATAACTAGGCAACGAGAAGACTCCTGAACTACTTGTAGTGTCTCACCAGCCACCAAGCGGTCGCCTGCAATTGCTTCGTCGATAAACTGTTGTGCGCGACTCTTGCTCTTGAATACCGCCACAACGACCACGTGACTTCCTCGCTCCGCTGCCTCGGCATGTGTGAGGAGTAGCTGAGGAGTGGTCGAGACCTTGACGACGCTCTGCGAACTCTCCGTGACAGCCTCTACTGAGGAATTATTTTCAATAAGCTCCGCCTTTGTCTCGCTGGGCTGAGCCACCTCTTCAGTCACTCGAGCCGAGTCGTCCAGCCAGCCATAGGGCACGAAGCCCGCACTATAGCGATCCGTCTGTCTGTCTGAGCCGATAGGCAGTAAGCACAAGAGGCAGATAACTACGGCTGCAGCCCAATTGGTCGCTGTACGGTTGACACGAATCGTCCAGTATTTGCGGTCGGCAGGTTTCTGCCTTATCGATTCCGTCTCTATAGATGTGGAGAGCTTAACCACGGGAAGCAGACAACCCTGTGGGTAAAGCCCATAAGAGTGTATAGATCTGAGACCTTTTTGCTCTTGGGTGGGGAGGAAAAGGAGCTCGCCACTCTCTTGTAGCGTGATAGTTCCGATACTCGTGCCGAGTGTCAGGGAGCCTGTCTCGTAGAGGTGGTGTCGGATTACAGTCACGTCGGAGTCGACCACGAGACGTGCTCTGCGTACCGAGAGCCCTAGTGTCTGAGCGTAGAGCGTATCGAGGATGCCATCTCGGCTGACCAGTGCGGCGTTGAACGAGATACGTTGCCCAGCTGGTGTGATGACATTGAGAGCCTCGTCATAGAGAGGGGGCGTATGCTCCACGATGAATGCTCCTATCGTAGGCAACACAACACAGTCGTGCAGTAGTAAGGCTTGCTCTAAAATCTCTCCGATGCGGTACATTAGGGTGTGAAAGCTAGTGAGACAGTTACAAAAGAGTGCTACTACAAAAGCGAGTAGCCTCAAGAAGAGGATAAGGGCTTCCGCTTCTCACCACAAAGTTAAGCATTCTCCACGAACTTTGTAACCTCTGGTGCGAAGCGGAAGTACCCGTAGCTCTCGCCAAGAGACGAGAGACTAGTCGTTCATCGAGGCGAGGAACTCCAGATTTGTCTCAGTCAGCTCGATACGCTGCTTGAGGAATTCCATCGCCTCCACCGTGTTCATATCCGAGAGGTGATTGCGAAGAATCCACATGCGCTGTAGAGTCGTCGCGTCCAGTAAGAGGTCATCACGACGAGTGCTACTGGCGAGGATGTCGATAGATGGGAAGATGCGCTTGTTCGAAAGGCGACGATCGAGCTGTAGCTCCATATTGCCTGCACCCTTGAACTCCTCAAATATAACATCATCCATCTTAGATCCCGTCTCAGTTAGGGCGGTAGCTAGGATAGTGAGACTACCGCCGTGCTCGATATTGCGCGCAGCTCCGAAGAATCGCTTCGGCTTCTGGAGCGCATTCGCCTCAATACCACCCGAGAGTATCTTGCCCGAGGTAGGCTGCACTGTGTTGTAAGCTCGAGCCAGACGGGTAATCGAGTCAAGCATGATGAGAACATCGTGACCGCTCTCGACCATACTCTTAGCCTTAGCTAGGACCAACTCAGCCAGCTTGACATGATGCTCGGCAGGCTCGTCAAAGGTCGAGGCAACCACCTCTGCGTTGACGTTGCGTGCCATATCGGTCACCTCCTCTGGTCTCTCATCAATAAGGAGTATAATCATGTAGACCTCTGGGTGATTATTCGAGATAGCATTGGCAATATCTTTGAGAAGCATCGTCTTACCTGTCTTAGGCTGAGCAACGATAAGCCCACGCTGACCCTTGCCGATCGGGGTCACTAGGTCCACAATACGCATAGCCGTCTTGTCATATACGGAGGCTACGCCTTGAGACTCCAGCTTGAACTTATCCTCGGGGAAGAGTGGCGTCAGCATATCAAAGGAGACACGATCCAGATTGTCCTTAGGATGGCGACCATTCACGAGCAGTGCCGACTGCAGGAGGAAGTACTTCTCGCCACCCTTCGGTGGACGAATGCTACCCTCGATGACATCGCCTGTCTTGAGGTGCCACTTCTTGATAATGTCTGCTGGGACATAGATGTCGTCTGGTGAGGGGAAGTAGTTGTAGTTAGAGCTACGGAGGAATCCATATCCATCCTGAACGACTTCCAGCAGTCCGCTAGCCGTCAGTATATCGGAGAAGTCGTAAGCGACCTCATCCTCCTTATCCTTGCCCTTGTTGCTCTGTCGCCCCTTCTGTCCAGACTCTGCCGTGTCTGCCTCTTTTTGCTCCTTGTGAGACTCGCTGAGTACCTCGCCTAGCAGAGTGTCTGCGTCGGGGTGGGTGAAGACCATAGGACTCTCCTCAGTCTCCTCGTGGTCCTCCTTAGCTTGAGGTGCTGTATCTGCGGAGTGCTTGTCCTCATCTTTTGGCTGCGGCTTCGCCTCCTGCGATTTATTCTTTCTATTGTTACGCTCCTTATTATTATTGTTGTTGCGCTGATTATTATTGCGCTTCGGGCGGGCAGGCTCTTGAGACTTAGCGTCGCTCTCTCCCCCCTTCTCCTCCGACTGAGTGGCAGCCGCCTGCTCTACGATAGCGATAGCCTCTTGGCGGTCCATCTCGGTCGGCTGCTCGTTTGCATCACCTTTATTCGCCTTGGTGGTGCGCTTGTTCTGTTTGGCGTTAGACCGGTTACTACGCGAGTCACTCTGACGCTCTTTGCGCTTCTTGCCCTGCTGCTCGACCGTCTGTGTAGCGACGGCCTCAGCCTGAGCGTCTAGAATCTGATAGATGACCTCCTTCTTGTCAGAGGCGACCTTTTTTATCTCCAGCTGGGAGGCAACGTCGTTGAGTTGCTCTTCTGTCATCCCGTTGAGATCCACGATGGTGTACTTCTGCATGGTGTGTACGATGTTGTTTTGCTTGGTAAAAATGCTCCTTACCGCTCGCCACAAAGGCTATCTCTCTACGCACTTGTCCCTACGAAGACGGGAGCCTACAAGTCAGATGATAGAGGCGGGCAAATCAACCCTTCGAGAGCGAGACAAGCTAACTACGATAGAGGTTGCCCTTAGGTAAGGTATGTAATAAGTGAAATGGGTGGAGCAGAGAGTCGGACCAGCATGACCTCGGACAGGTGGCTCGATCATGGGTAGGTAGGTCGAGGCGTATCCAAATCGACAGCCGTAGCGAACTATAGCTCTCCGCAAGTGCTATCTGATGATGGTGCAACTCGTCATATGGTCACAGCACTGCGGGAGGATAGAACTAGTGACTCATCCACTTCTAGGGGCAAAGGTACGAAAAAGTGTGCAGATACCACATCTCCCCTACTCACCACTGTGAAGCGCACATCCAGCGTCTCAGCGAGGGTGCCCTGACAGGAGTAGTCTCACCCATCTTGACACGACAAATGCTCTCTTTTGCAAAGACACTGACATATCTGCTAGAGGGCTATCCCCAAAAGCCGAAAAGAACCTCCTCAGCGATAAAGAGTGGGCTTCCTAGAAGACAACAAATGAGACTGTTGCAAAAGTCAGTAGTCTCATAATTGCTCTGTCAGGAGCTACAGATAGCGACAAGCGAGGATTAGATGAACTCATTATAATATAATGTGTCCGCCCTGCCCTCTAATATCTAACCTCTAACTTCTAATTAACGGGGAATTTCGTCCGATTTTCTCTTTTCTCGAATATCCACGTGGGAAATTTCAAATCTCCACGTGGATATTTTTTATTTTCCACGTGGCTGTCATTCATTTCCTCCGAAGTTTCATTTCATTCCTCCGAGGAATTTTTTCTTCCCCACGTGGAAAATAAAAATTCTCCACGTGGAGATTTCGAAATATCCACGTGAAGAATCCGTTTTCCCCGACACAGTGCCGTGTTGATATATAGTCGGGTCTAAATTATTATGAGACTATTGACTTTTGCAATAGTCTATATATAATGCGTCAGCCCTGACTGTCGCCCCCCGGGCTACGGTCTCTAGTTGTTTTTTAAGGAGATTAGTTCCCTCGAAATGCCTCCCATACAGAGAGTAACCCGAGGAAACAAACATTTTCTCTACCTAAAGGTAGGTATTACGAATATTCTTTGTAACTTTGAGGTCGAAGAAAACTAATTGTATCACAGTACTCGACTTTCGTCGGTGACGGGGGAAGGGTACAATATCTATAAAGTACTACACATGGCAAAATTTAGAGGAGCAATCGTAGTCAACGAGCAGCGCTGCAAGGGTTGTAACCTTTGCGTCGTAGCTTGTCCTACTGCGAGTATCTCGCTTCACCCAGACGAGGTGAACGACAAGGGGTATCACTACTGCTATATGAGTAGCCCCGACACATGCATTGGCTGCGCCAACTGCGGCGTTGTTTGTCCCGACGGCTGTATCAGCGTCTATAAAGTAACCCTTTAATCCCCCATAGCTATCATGGCAGAAGTAAAACTGATGAAGGGCAATGAAGCCCTGGCACACTCGGCAATCCTCAACGGACTGGATGGCTATTTCGGATATCCTATCACACCTCAGTCAGAGGTCCTCGAGACACTGATGTCGCTACGCCCCTGGGAGAAGACCGGTATGGTCGTCCTTCAGGCTGAGAGCGAGGTCTCTTCTATTAATATGGTATATGGAGGTGCTGGCGCTGGTAAGCGTGTCATGACCTCCTCATCTAGCCCTGGTATCAGCCTCATGGCTGAGGGTATCAGCTACATCGCTGGTGCTGAGCTACCCGCACTCATCGTCAACGTGATGCGTGGTGGTCCTGGTCTAGGTACAATCCAGCCAAGTCAGGCTGACTACTTCCAGACTACCAAGGGTGGTGGACATGGTGACTACCGTCTCATCGTACTAGCGCCTTACTCTGTACAGGAGATGGTCGACTTCGTTGGTGTCGGTATGGATATGGCGTTTAAGTATCGTAACCCAGTTATGATACTGAGCGATGGTATCATCGGACAGATGATGGAGAAGGTCGTACTACCCGAGCAGAAGCCTCGTCACACTGATGAGGAGATCGCTGCTAGCTGCCCCTGGGCTACCACAGGTCATACACCTGACAAGCGCTCTATCATCACATCTCTCGAGCTTGACTCAGCTGTGATGGAGCAAAACAACCTACGCTTCCAGGAGAAGTATCGTAAGATTGAGGAGAACGAGATACGCTACGAGGAGACGATGACCGAGGATGCTGACTACGTACTCGTAGCTTTCGGCTCTTCTGCACGTATCTGCCAGAAGGTCGTTCAGGTAGCTCGCCAAGAGGGCCTCAAGGTAGGTCTCGTACGTCCTATCACGCTATGGCCTTATCCATACGAGGTAATCACTAAGCTCGCTGAGCGTGGTGTCAAGGGCTTCCTCTCTGTCGAGCTCAATGCTGGTCAGATGGTCGAGGATGTCAGACTTGCCGTCAATGGGCGCTGCCCTGTAGAGCACTTCGGACGTATGGGTGGTATGCTATTCTCTCCAGACGAAGTCCTCAACGCTCTGCGTACGAAGCTCGTCAAGTAAGCTCTCCACTCCCCTATCAATAACCAGTAATAGACAACGAATATTATGGATATAAAGGATATAACCAAACCAGAGAACTTGGTCTACCAGAAGCCAAGTCTACTCAATAATAACACAATGCACTACTGCCCCGGCTGTAGCCACGGTGTCGTGCATAAGCTGGTTGCAGAGGTCCTCGAGGAGATGGGCATGGGCGACCAGGCCGTCGGTATAGCTCCTGTGGGCTGCTCCGTCTTCGCATACAACTATATAGACATCGACTGGCAGGAGGCTGCTCACGGACGTGCGCCTGCTGTAGCTACTGCTATCAAGCGTCTATACCCTAATAAGCTCGTATTCACCTATCAGGGTGATGGTGACCTAGCTGCTATCGGTACAGCTGAGACGATCCACGCTGCAAACCGTGGTGAGAACATTGTCATCATCTTTATCAACAATGGTATCTACGGTATGACTGGTGGTCAAATGGCTCCTACCACACTACTCGGTATGAAGACAGTCACCTGTCCTGATGGTCGTACGCCAGAGCTTAACGGCTATCCACTCGTCATCTCTAAGATCCTCTCTGAGCTAGATGGTACCTGCTACGTCACTCGTCAGAGTGTACATACAGCTGGTGCTGTACGTAAGGCTAAGAAGGCTCTACGTAAGGCTTTTGAGAACTCACTCGCTGGCAAGGGTACAAGCGTCGTCGAGTTCGTCTCAACCTGCAATACAGGCTGGAAGATGACTCCCGCTAAGGCTAATGAGTGGATGTCGAAGTTTATGGTCGACAAGTACGCTCTCGGCGACATCAAGGATGTCGAGTCTAAGGGTAGCGATGACGAGGTGGTTACAATGAAAATCTAATCAGACGAAAGGAACAACTATGAATTACGAAATAGTCATATCTGGCTTCGGAGGTCAGGGCGTACTCTCTATGGGTAAGATACTTGCTTACTCTGGTATCATGGAGGACAAGGAGGTATCGTGGATGCCTTCTTACGGACCTGAGCAGCGTGGTGGTACGAGTAACGTAACGGTCATCGTGAGCGATGAGCCCGTCAGCTCGCCCGTTGTCAACGAGTATGATGTCGTCATCGTACTCAACCAACCCTCACTCGACAAGTTCGGGCCTCGTGTTAAGAAGGGCGGCATCCTTATCTACGACCCAGCCCTTATCCAGCACAAGTCTGACCGTAAGGATATCAACATCTACGAGGTGCCAGCTACGGATCAGAGCCTCGAGATGGGCAACGACAAGATCTTCAACATGATTATCCTCGGTGGTATGCTCAAGGCTGCTCCTATGCTTAAGCTCGAGAGCATCATTGCAGGACTCAAGAAGTCTCTGCCTGAGCGTCACCACAAGCTGATCCCCCTCAACGAGGAGGCTATCAAGCGTGGTATGGATAGTCTAATCAAGGTCAACTAGCCCAGAGCGACCCTTACACTATATAATATAAATGTCAAGGCGTCCGCCAATCTACTCGTTAGATTGACGGACGCCTTCTCTTTTTCTGCTAAAGCGTTCGTTTCCTTATAAAAGAGTACCTTTGCACCGATTGAGACTGAGGTAGCAGTCTCTGATAGCGTGAGAATATGGCAAAGCAGAAGAACTTAGTAATAGTAGAGTCCCCCGCAAAAGCGAAGACGATTGGCAAATTCCTCGGTGATGGCTACAAAGTACTTTCGAGCTATGGGCACATACGAGATCTCAAGCCGAGTAGCTTCAGTGTAGACCTAGAGCATCACTTCGCACCCATCTATGAGATTCCGGCAGACAAGCAGCGTATCGTCTCAGAGCTACGCAAAGCTGCCAAGGCGAGCGACATCGTCTGGCTCGCATCCGATGAAGACCGTGAGGGAGAAGCCATCGCTTGGCACCTCTATCAGGTGCTAGACCTCAAAGACAAGGAGACACATCGTATCGCCTTCCACGAGATTACCAAGAGTGCCATACAGCATGCTATACAAAACCCTCGCTCTATCAACGAGAACCTCGTCGATGCGCAGCAGGCGCGCCGTGTCTTGGACCGCATCGTAGGCTTTGAGCTCTCGCCCGTCCTCTGGCGACGTGTCGGGCCCTCACTCTCGGCAGGGCGTGTGCAGAGCGTTGCCGTGCGCCTGATTGTGGAGCGCGAGCGCGAGATATTAGCCTTCCAGCCAGAGACCTCTTTTGCCATCACGACACGCCTAGAGACCAAGGGTGGAGAAGCATTCACAGCGACACACATCGACAACCTCCCCTCCGAGGAAGCCACCCGCCAGCTCATGCAGCGTGCCATCGAGGAGCAGTCCACCTTTGCTGTGCAGCAGGTCGAGCAGAAGCCCGGTCGTCGCTCACCATCGGCGCCTTTCACCACCAGTACCCTACAGCAGGAAGCCTCTCGCAAGCTCGGCATGAGCGTCTCCAACACGATGCGTGTAGCGCAGACACTCTACGAGCGAGGACTCATCACCTATATGCGTACCGACTCTGTCAATCTCTCCAGCCTCGCCCTCCACGATGCCGAGACAGTAATCCTGGAGCAGTGGGGCGCAGACTACTATCAGCGCCGGCGCTATCACGCTAAGAGCAAAGGGGCACAAGAGGCGCACGAAGCTATTCGCCCCACCTATCTACGCAACGCTACCATACAGGGGACCAAGCAGGAGCAGGCTCTCTACGACCTCATACGCAAGCGCACACTCGCTAGTCAGATGGCCGATGCGCGCATCGAGCGGACCATAGCGCAGATAGCCACAGAGGGAGCAGACCCCATTCGTCTAGAGGCTCGTGGCGAGGTGATTGTCTTCGATGGCTTCATCAGTGCCTACACAGAGAGCCGTGATGACGAGGAGGATGCTAGTGGCAATGAGCTGCCCAAGCTACAGGCGGGAGATGCCTTGCAGCTACTAGAGATTGAGGGTCGTCAAGCCTTCACCAAGCCCAAGCCCCGCTACACCGAGGCATCCCTCGTTCGCAAGATGGAGGAGCTAGGCATCGGTCGTCCATCTACCTACGCTCCGACCATACAGACGATACAAAACAGAGAGTACGTGCGTCGTGGCGAGAGCCTGGGCGAGAGCCGTGATGTGCTATACCTCGTCTGGCAGCACAGCTCAGGCAGTACAGCCATTAAGTCGCACAAGCAGAAGGAGCGCTACGGCAGTGACCGCGGACGACTAGTTCCCACCGATATGGGCATCGTGGTAACCGACTTCCTTATGGAAAACTTCGCTCGCATCGTCGACTACAACTTTACGGCAGATGTCGAGGAGCATTTCGACAAAGTTGCCGAGGGAGAGGCTCAGTGGCAAGATTTAATCGGGACATTTTACGACAAGTTCCACCCCACCATCGAGGAGCAGAGCCAGTCAGGCGCCAAGCGCTATACAGGCGAGCGACTCCTAGGCACCGACCCTGTCAGTGGCAAGCCGGTCATCGCTCGCATCGGTCGCTACGGTCCGATGGTTCAGATCGGAGAGACGCCCGACAGCTCTCTGCCTAAGGAGGAGCGAGAGCGCCTGAAGCCTCGCTTCGCCAGCATCCCGAGCAATCTGCTCATAGAGACCATCACGCTAGAGGAGGCGCTCAAGCTCTTTGACCTACCCCGCACAGTTGGTGAGTTTGAGGGTAGCGATGTAGTCGCCGCCGTAGGTCGCTTCGGCCCTTATCTACGCCACCAAGGCACCTTTACCTCTATCCCCAAGAGTAGCGGACTCATTCCCGAGACCATCACCCTGCAGGAAGCTGTCGAGCTCATCGAGGAGAAACGACACAAGGATGCAGCCAGTCTGCTCAAGACCTTCCCCGAGGACCCCGACATTGCGATACGCGATGGGCGCTGGGGCGCTTACATCAAGGTGGGCAAGAAGAACTACAAGCTCACCAAGGAGCAGAAAGCAGACCCCACAGCACTAACATACGCCGAGGTCGTCGCCATCATCGCCGAGCAAGATAAGGAGACCCCGAAGAAAGGTCGCGCGACAGCGAAGAAGGCCACTAGTACGGCTAAGAAGAAGACTACGACCAAGAAGACGACTAGTACTGCCAAGAAGGCTGCGCCTAAGCGTAGTGCGGCCTCTAAGTCTTGATAGCTACTTATCCTTGAAGCTATGAAGGCTCCCGTACAGCGTGTATTTCTCGAGGTAGCTTACGACGGCTCCAGCTATTGTGGCTGGCAGATACAGCCTCGTGGCGTCTCGGTGCAGTCTGAGCTAGAGCGCGCCCTCTCCATACTCTTTCGCCAGCCCATAGCAGTCACAGGCGCAGGCCGCACAGACGCTGGAGTACACGCTTACAGCATGATGGCGCATGCAGACCTACCCCTCCCCCACCCCCCGTTAGCGCAGATACAGAGAGGCTTGTGCGGTATCCTACGTGGGGGCATATCCGTTCGCTCCATCACACCAGTCCTTCCGACGGCGCATGCCCGCTTTGACGCTACCTCACGAAGGTATCACTACTACATCTCGGCTTGTAGCAACCCCTTCTGGGGCAACTATTGCTGGGAACGGCGCACGCTCCCAGACATCAACCTGATGAACGAAGCTTGTCGCCACTTCATTGGGGAACACGACTTCACCTCTTTTAGCAAGCTACACACACAGACGAAGCACAACCGCTGTACCGTCTACACAGCGCATTGGGAGCAGGTCGAGATGCCGGGGCTGTGGGATGCTATGCGCTACGAAGTATGTGCCAATCGCTTCCTCCACGGCATGGTGCGCACGATGGTCGGGACGCTCCTTGAGGTAGGCTACGGACAGCGCACGCCCGACTCTATCCAAGAGCTCATCCTGAGCGAAGACCGCTCACTGGCAGGCTCAGCAGCACCAGCTCGTGCACTCTTCTTCGTCGAGGCGACCTACCCCGACTCCATCTACAGCAGAGACTCTCAGTAGAAGCCTCAGGCACCATTCATCTCCTCCACGCTTTGACAAGCCCACGAAAGAGACTTTCGTGGGCTTGTCGTATGTCTAGAGTTCCCCATTTTCTTCCCCCCTATCCTCCACCCTATCCTCCACCCTCTGCCACCTCATTGCCGTCCCATCAGGAGACTATTGACTTTTGCAACAGTCCCGATATACTCGCTCAGCTACTGTATGCTAATTCAAGCTAACTATCAGTACCACTAGGATGAAACAAAAGTTTCACCCCTATGAAACTGGAGTTTCTTACCTATGAAACTAGAGTTTCTTACCTAGGAAATTGGAGTTTCACCCGCATGGAACTGGAGTGCCAACCTATGTTGGCACTGACTCACCGCCCCATTCAAGCGCAAAGCAAGGGGGCGACACCTAGACTCATTGGTCTAAGTGCCCCCCCTTTATTAAGGTTCGTTTGCTGACCCTACTGAGCGGGATCAGTCACCGTGACTAGTACTTGATCTCCTCGTCTTGACCCATCTCGTGACGGGTGATCTTCTTGCGATCGATGGCACGCCATGCGTAGAAGATGTAGGCGAGGACAAACGGAATTAGCAGCGAGACGATGCTCATAGCCTTCAGCGTGTAGGGGCTGGAGCTGCTGTTTTGGATCGTCAGCGAACTATTGATATCTGCTATCGAGGGGTAGTAAGCGGTATTGTTGTACCCGAGGATGAGGAGCAGACCTAGGACAGCTAGGACGACACCGACACCTTCGAGCCAGATACCCTTGCGGAAGCCTTTCTTGACCAGCGTGAGGATCACGCCCGCTAGGACGAGTACCACACCCACGAGGAAGACGACGAGAATCAGGGGCATAGCGAGGAAGTTGTGCAGGTACTTATACTGTACTAGGCTCACGGCACTTGTGGCGGGGTCGACGTCATATCCCTTGGTTACCATGAGGAAGACGACATAAGCGACGAAGAGGACGACGAAAATAGCCGCATTGGGTAGCAGGCTCTTGCGAGCACGCTCGTAGGCGACCTCATCTTCGATATTGTTGATGAAGTATAGGAGTGCCGTAGTGCGTGCGAGGAAGAGGAGCGTCACACCGAGTACCACATTCCAGGGGTTGAAGATAGCCTCCAGTCCGTGTAGCTGTAGCCCTGTGAGGGGGTCAGGCTGCCAGACGGAGATGGTCTGCATCGAGGCTCCGAGGTCGTAGATAGCACTCTTGTCCACGATGAAGTTACCGCCCGTGAAGAGCGTCGAGACCGCAGCACCTAGGAGCACTGGAGCCAAGACACCGTTGATAAAGAGGAAAGTCTGGAAGGTCTTCTTGCCCCATACGTTGCCATGCTTAGACTGATACTCGTACGAGACAGCCTGTATGACGAAGGTCAAGCAGATCAAGATCCACACCCAGTAAGCTCCACCGAAGCTGGTCGAGTAAAAGAGCGGGAAGGAGGCAAAGAAGGCACCTCCGAAGGTGACTAGCGTCGTGAGGGTAAACTCCCACTTACGACCCGTCGAATTGACGAGCATGCGCTGCAGCGGCTCGTCACGACGCGCTGCAAAGATAAAGGTCTGTCCGCCCTGCACAAAGAGCAGGAAGACAAGCAGGGCTCCCAGCAGTGAGACTAGAAACCACCAGTATTGCTGTAGAAATGCGTAGTCCATTATGATAGTGTGTCTATGGGGTTAGTGATTACTTACTCTCACGCTTGCTAAAGAGCTGCTCTACATCATTCAGATGAGACTCAGGGCCATGCTTGATCGCCTTGACCATGATGCTCACCTCTGCGATGAGGAGGATCGTAAAGAGTACGGCAAAGATGATGAACGTGGTCATCACATTGGCGGGTGCGAGCTTAGAGACAGCTGCATTCAGCGGAAGCATATCCTGGATAGCCCATGGCTGACGACCCATCTCGGCGACGACCCATCCAGCCTGACTGGCGATCCACGCTAGCGGGATGCAGATGACCGTGATGATGTGTAGCCAACGATAACGTGCAAACTCCTCAGCACTCTTCTTACGCTGCAAGATCCAGATGAGGAGGAGGACAAGAATAAAGAGGAAGCCGCAGCCGACCATGATACGGAAGGAGTAGTACATGAGCGGTACGTTGGGTACGAGGTCCGCCTTGTCCTGTACATAACCATAGCCAAAGTGGTCGAAGTTCTCCTGTATGATCGCATTCTGACGCTCCATCTCGGCAGCGTCACCAGCCTTCTGCGCTTCGCCATAAGCAGCGAGCGCCTCGATAGCTACCTTACCACGACGCATACGCTCATCGGCAGAGAGTGCTTGGTTGCCATCCTTATCGTAGTAACCACCCTCTAGGATGTTGTTGATGCCAGGTACATAGCCATCGGTAGAGCGAGTACCGAGCCATGAGAGCATAGAAGGCATCTTCATGTTGAAGACGAATGGGTCTTGGTGCTCCTCAGCGAGTGGCGTGAGCTTGTCACAGTCGAGCAGACCGATAGCACTGAGCCCTAGGCCCTTGCCATCTGCCGTCTTACCTTCGGGGGTACTTTCGCCAGCATCGTAGAGCGCCTCCATAGCAGCGAGCTTCATAGGCTGACGCTGAGCCACGTTGTAGCCAGAGGTATCTCCCGTGAAGACCGTGAGCAAGGCAGCGACGAGTCCGAAGGGAGCGATGATGCGACTATTGGCCAGTGCAAACTCCTTGTGCTTGCCACGAAGGATGTAGATGGCACAGATACCCAGCGCAAAGACAGAGCCGAGCACCCAAGAGGAGATAGTCGTATGCCAGAACTTATTGACCGCTGTACTAGAGAATGCCACAGCCCAGAAGTCGGCCATCTCACTACGTACGGTAGCGGGGTTGAAGGCCATACCGACAGGGTCTTGCATCCAGGCGTTAGCGACAAGAATCCAGACAGCCGAAATAGTCGCACCGATGACGGTTAGCCAGGTAGAGGCTAGGTGGAAGCCACGGCTCACCTTGTTCCACCCGAAGAACATGACAGCGATGAAGGTCGCCTCCATAAAGAAGGCTAGGATACCCTCGATAGCTAGCGGAGCTCCGAAGATATCACCTACGAGCCAGCTGTAGTTGGACCAGTTGGTACCGAACTCAAACTCGAGGATGAGTCCCGTGGCGACGCCGATGGCAAAGTTGATACCAAAGAGTTTCTGCCAAAACATAGCCCAACGCTTCCACTCGGGGCGATTGGTGCGATAGTACTTAGTCTCGGCTATTGACATGATCACACCCAGTCCGAGCGTGAGCGGCACAAAGAGCCAGTGATAGCATGCGGTCAGAGCAAATTGCAATCTAGACCAGAGGAGTAAAGCATCTACATTCATTATGCTATATAGTTAAGTTAGTGATTGTCTTGATGAAGCGTGTCGATGACAGGTGCCGTAAGCTGATGCTGTACGAACTCGATCTGCGCCTCGCGGTCTCCCTGCTCCGCAATAACTCGCGGGAAGAAGATAGGACGCAAGATGGCAAACATGATAAAGAGCTTGATGGCTACAATAATCCACAGCAGACGGCTCGTGCGGCTTTGACTCCGCAACCCGTCACGATAAAGGTCGTAAAACCAGCGAAGCACCCCACGGGACTTCTGCGCTGTACCAGTAGATTCTGTATCCATATTCATCAACACTAGCTGATATTTGCGACAAATGTAGTGTTTCTAGATTAAAGAAGAGGCCTGCTGGAGGAATTTGTCATAAGAAAGAACGATTTTGTCAAGTCAACCACGCCTTCCCCTCCCTATCGCGAGGATAGACTCGGGGATGATCTGGTGTAGCCAGTCGATCACCTCGCCATCGGTCGCCTCCTCGGCAAGCGCTACGATGATGGTGTCGTACCCCGCCACACTACCGAGCGTGAGCGACGACAAGGAGCTGTCGAGGATGGTCGCTATAGACTGCGCAAAGCCAGGCTCCGTGCGGATGACCAGCATCTGCCCCGAGAGGGCATACGAGCGGAAGCCAACCGTCGGAGAGATCAGTCCCGTAGGCTGCGTCGTGACTGCGTCAGCCTGCGGCATCAGGGGGAGCTGATAGCACGACTTGAAGGAGCCCGGGCGCACCCCCTTGGTGGCACCCAGCTCAGAGAGGTAGGTCGAGAGCGTCCCCTGCGTGATGGATATGTTACGTCCTCGCAATAGCTCGAGGAGCATCGCTTGGTCTGTTACTTCGTGGGTCCTCAGTAGGTCGGCGATGACACCGAGCCGCTGACTCTTCGTTTGCTTACTCATACTACTCCAATTCTTCTATTTCTTGTCAAGATTGCGGCTCTTCGTCAGCCTCAGTGCCATCATTGTAAAACTGTGCGCCTGATGCCACATCCGTAATAACCTGTCTGAAGAGCGTCACTTCGCTCCAGCTCCACTCGAAGGCTCCTACTCGGTAGTCTGTCAGTTGCTCTCCTGATGGACTAAAGAAGGCACTAGCCTCCCCTTTGAATATGGTAAAGCCAGCACCATTATAGCAAGCCTCACAATTGTCTATCGGGAAGTCTGTAAGACTTTGACCTGTCGCTCGATTAACTACAAATAGCTCTTCGCCCTTTGCGACTAGACTCCAAGGGGTGCTGGGACGTCCCAGCATAAGGAGCTTGTACTGAGGGAACCGCTGCTCAAACTCTTCAACCAGAGCAAAGCACTCTTTGAATGAATCGTGATACTTAGTCTCATAATCTGCTAAATCAGCCTTTCCTCCGAACATGCTGATGTCAAACTCATGAACCTTAGCATCCTCTTCGTCCGCCCCGAATGTCAGCCAACAAGCGAAGCTGCTGTCCTCACGATCAACTAGCTCACTATTCCACGAGTGAAACTCATCGCAGACCCAGCCCTCCGTAAAACCAAATATCCTAGCCGCATCAAAGGCATCGTCGCGAGCCCATAAGTAGGGATAGCCATGCTTATCAAACTCCATAGGCCAGAAGTAATCTTTGTATCTAGCGTTGATCCAAATATCCCAAAAGCCTTGCCTCATACGACAAGATGCATTAAGCAATGGTATGTCAAAGCTATACGCAGGATACTCATCCTCTAGATCTTCATACTCACCCCAATCGTCCGAGTCCGAGTTATGGACAGTAATCTCAGAGACAAACTGCTTCCGACCTCCGAAGTAACTGATGACTCTATCTATAGTTTGGTTAAACACCTCGAGAGCTAGCTTATTATCATCTATGTTGTAGCACTCGTTCGGTAGTATTAAGCTTAAAGCAACACTCATATGCTTCTAGACTTGTAATAATTTCTCTTGCTGCACCTATTCTCGGCAATAGTCATGTCGCTGCAATCTTTCTGTCAACACACGTACCAAAAGATTCGCTCACCAAATCTATGTTCCAGTTCCTCTCTAGTGGACTGATTAAGATTATCGCACCCATATAAAGCTCCTTGTCCCATGGAGGTGACAGAGTCAGGAATTGTCAACGAGGTAAGACTAAAGCACCAAGATAATGTCCAATCTCTAATGGAGGTGACAGAGTTGGGAATCGTCAACGAGGTAAGACTCTCGCAACGCCCAAAAGCGAAGTCTCCAATGGCAGTAACAGAGTCGGGGATCGTCAACGAAGGAAGGACACGACAACATTAGTATTTACAACCGATTATTACTCAATATTTTATAGATAATAAGTCAGAAATATGGTTGTTATTTTTAATTGCACATTCTAAAAGGTGAAGATTTAACGCTTTTATTGATTATTAACTCAAAAAGGACATCAACTTGGGTCGTTTCTTCTCTTTTCCTTGCTATTCGTTTCCGATATTCCACTTTTGTTTTGGTCTATCTCATATGTACTGCAAAGGTATTGATTTTTGTTTGATATTGCTCCTTGCTTGCTCCTTGTCGTAGATTAATTTTCACACAGGAATTTTTGTTCTCTTTCTATAGGGGCTTGAAACAATCCATTTATTGGAAACAATTAAAGACGGAGCTGGTTTGCCCCAGTGCTTTTTAAGAAACAGGGCAATTATTTTATCTCCACAAAGGCTCTTGTTCCCAATTATGAGGAAAGCCTAATAAACGAGTTCTTACTGATGGGTATTTCGATAAAAGCTGCTTGAAATCTGCAACAAAAGTGTTGCCCATAGAAATGGAGTTAAGCCAATACACCACATAGCAGAGTTGCGGATAAAGTGTTTGTTCACGGAACGAGAAATCCGTAATCCATGTGTTTGGCATACGCATAGGCATCATTGGCTTGACAGGAAAGACCCGATTTGACAGTCTTGAATGATGGGCGCAGCAATTACGAAGTACGGGTCTGGGTACGGATTAAAAGGCTAAGTGATTATTTTCAGTCATTTAGCCTTTTTAATTATCTAATTTTTCCCCACATTTTCCCCACAGCTGTCTATTTATATACAGGGCAACCGCATCAAAATAACGTTAGCTTAGGAAACAAACGTAGTTTTCAACCTCCTCCTCTCCCTTATTGTCCATTTTCCTAAAAAAACCATTGGTCCAAATCGAAACTACTACCCCATAAAAATTGATTTTTTGCCCCATATAATTCAAATTTCCCTTGCGGGTAATATTTTTTAAGAAACATGATTTTTGACAACAGGCTATTATTCAGACAAATACAAAATTATGCATTTTTAAGGGGGGATATTGTAAATTGTTGAAACTTCTCATCCTTGTATCCACCCCACTTATCCCTATTAATACAAAATCGACAAGTATTGATTATCAGGTTATTGACATTTTGATGCGGTTGCCCTGATTTATATATTTTAGAAACATATTTTTCCGTAAAGTTATGTACCTTTGTCGGCAAATAAAGATATTCTCGTCAAACAAATATAAATAATATAAACATGGAAAAAAACAGAAAAAAACAAATCGTAGTTTTGAGTATAGCTTTAGTTTGCATTTTCATCTTGGTATTTTCATTGTTCCATAAATCAGCGACAAAAGATAGCGCAAATCCTCCTTTAACAAATGTTTTGACTGATAGCATTTCTCAAATTGTCTCAGCTTGTCCTGGCGAAATTGGTGTGGCGGTTATTGTTAATAACAGAGATACGGTTAAGGTCAATAATAAGAGTGTTTATCCTATGATGAGTGTGTTTAAGGTTCATCAGGCATTAGCTCTTTGTAATGACTTTGACAATAAAGGAATTTCACTTGATACCTTAGTAAATATAAATAGGGATAAACTTGACCCAAAGACTTGGAGTCCTATGCTGAAAGATTATTCAGGGCCAGTCATATCATTGACAGTGAGAGATTTGCTGCGTTATACTCTTACTCAGAGTGACAACAATGCAAGCAACCTTATGTTTAAGGATATGGTTAATGTCGCTCAAACAGATAGTTTTATAGCCACACTCATTCCTCGTTCAAGTTTTCAGATAGCTTATACGGAAGAGGAAATGTCGGCTGACCATAACAAGGCTTACTCTAACTATACATCTCCTCTTGGTGCTGCAATGTTGATGAATCGTTTGTTTACTGAAGGTCTTATCGATGATGAGAAACAAAGTTTCATTAAGAATACGTTAAAAGAATGCAAAACAGGTGTAGATAGGATAGCAGCTCCACTTCTTGATAAAGAAGGGGTTGTTATAGCGCATAAGACAGGTTCAGGTTATGTTAATGAAAATGGTGTTCTTGCAGCTCACAATGATGTTGCCTATATATGTCTGCCTAATAATATCAGTTATACCTTAGCGGTATTTGTTAAGGATTTCAAGGGAAATGAATCACAAGCGTCACAATATGTTGCGCATATATCAGCTGTAGTATATTCTTTATTAATGCAAACTTCAGTAAAATCTTAAACTGCACTTGCTTTGATAATTAATGATAAACAATCTAAAAGCACTCTAATCGTTATCGGAGTGCTTTTAGATTACTAATCAAATTGCTTCTATTATAATTTGAATCCTCTACTTTTTCTTTCTTCCTGTTGCGGCACTCTTGCTCCATATCTAAGCCTGTGCCATTGCTCCCTGAACCAGTCGGCAATCGGCTTCCTGTTTATTGTCAGGTTCAGCCTGCTTTCATCGTCAGGGTCATTTTCCACCCTTAAAATATCATCCTTTATATCAAAGTTCCGCCTGTGTTGCTCGGAATAGATTTTACCGCTACATTTCAGGGCTTCTTTTTTGACTATAAGACTTTCAGTCATTTCTTTAGAGAATCCCAGCATGGCACAAAACTTTTCCATGCGCAGCATTTCCCTGAACATCGGAAACCACCTGAAAGCCTTGTCTATGATTCTGGCGAGCCGTGACAGTTCTTTTTCTTTCATGTCAAGTTCCTGCCTGTGCATTTCTCTGAGATTGTGGATTTGCGTATCATGCTGTTTCTGCATCTGCTGTACTTGGCTCTGCAATTTTTCAATATTGGTGTTCCGTTTTGAAACCTCGTCTTGCAGTTTTTCGTTGGCACGTTCCAGTTCTTTCAGTTTTCCACTCCCGAAAAGAGAAGCAACTCCACTAGTTATGGCTGTCGCTGCCGTGGTGGCTGTCTTCTTTAACTTGTCAGTGCGTATTTCTGATTTCACCTGTTTCAGTTCCTGCTCGGCAAGATTTATCTGTTCTTCTTTGTGCCGTTTGGCTGCATCCATGCGTTGCAGTTCAGCTTTCTGCTTCTCAATGATAAAGTCGTTCCGTTCCAGATGCTCCTTACCAGTGACAGCCTTTGACTGCCCGCGTTCCATCAGCAGGATGTCGGATGCAAGGGTCTGCATCTGCATCATGTCATCGTCATTGAGCTTTCGGCTCTTTCCTGTTTCGTGGTTCATCCAGTCGAAAACGATATGGGCATGATAGTTCGGCTTGAACCATCTGTCCCCGACTTTGAAGCTTTCCCTGTCTTCCGCTTCCGGCTGACCGTTCAGCCAATGCCCTTCATCCTTGTGCAGGAAGATTTGCAGCGGTGTGATTCCCCAGCGTCTTTGACACTCCTCACCGAATTTACGCACGTCTGCCAGTGTGGTGTCCGACCTGACAAGCAGCACTCCTTCACGTATGGGGGAGCATCCCGCAATCTTGACTATTTTACCGTTCTTGCCTTTGCGTTCACGCTCCTTTTCCTGCATGGCACGTCCGGTCTTTTCCTTTACCATCTGTCTGATATTGTCATAATGCATCCGCAAATCCGGACTGCCGAAGTCGGGATTTATCCACTGCTCATTATCGGTGGAGAGTTCTGGAACCACATAGGTTCTGGACTCTCCGATGTGGCGCATGTATTCGGCAGTCCTCCTGTTGTGAGCCTCACTCGATGCGATATTGCAGGGCTTGATATGTATGCTTGATTTTGTTGCCATAGATACTTGTTTTTTGGGTTTGTACTTTATTGTTTGCTTTTCCGCTGTCCGTAAACGCATGGGGTTCTTAGGGGTGCAACCCATAAGCGGAGATTGCAAAGAGAGGGTCACTCTTTGCTCTGGGTTCTCAGGGGAGAAACGCCCTGAGTGGGTCATTAGGGTAAAACCCTAATCCCCTCGGGAGAGCCCACAACTACGTAAGCGGAGCGTGTAGTTATAGTGGGCTATATCAATGGCAAGCCATTGTCTGCAAACTCCAGCCTACGGCTTCCGCTCTCCTCCGTCAGGGAGGTTTTTCATCATCGTTGCCGATTGGAGATGCACCGACCAGCACAAGGTCTAAATCGTCTATCAGTTTTTGCAGGACGGGATTCTTCTCTATCATCCGCTGGAGGATTCTCTCAGCCTCGACCAAGTGGTTGGCTGTACTCATCACCTTGCCCTCCCGTATCTGAAAGATAATCCAATCGGCTATGTCGATATGGGCTTCTTTTTGTTTCGGGGTGGCATTCCTTTCGATGATGTCCGAAACCACCACCTTACAAAAGTACATGCTCTCGGCTCGCTGTTTCCACTCGGCATAAGCATCGGCATCGGGAAAGAGAAGCACGGTTCGCCCTGACAGTACACGGAGTTTCTCTTCTCTCATCTGACTCTTACCACCCGTAGCCAGCCATACATAATCGGGGAAGATAGCAGAACCGATAACGGCACTCTTCTCGGATTCCACCAAGACCACCACCTTGTCGGGATGCGTTTTCAACAAGTGTTCCCCGAAAAGGCATTGGGATAGTTGCCAATCCTCTGCCAACACACGCTGCTTTTTCAATATGCTGTGTATCCAGTTCACTGCCGATGTCTGTCCTCCCTTGATACGGTGTCCGTCTTCGGGATTGTACTGCATCACCTTTCCCGTGCGTACCTTGCCCGTCCTGTCTATCTGCCAAAAGATAACAGAGCCGTCACGGGTAGCCCCCAAACGGTATTCCTCCAACAACCGCTTCAACACCTCTTTCGCCTTGTCGCCATAGTAGGAAGTAAGGAGTGTGAAGAGGAAACGGAAGAAATTGCTACGCTCGCTTTGCGACTTCTCCACATAGTGAGGGGGAATATAGCCGATGGCTGTCGGCTTACTTTGCTGCTTCACTTTCTTCTGCTCTGCTCTTTGCCTGTCAAAAGAGAAATCATTGGTAGTTCTGTGTTCAGGATGCTCTTGAAAATACTCTTTCGGAGTGTAGTGATACCCACAACCGCTTTCGTGGTTACATCTGCCGACCGATGGATGCAACGGCACATTATTTTCGTCCACGTAATAGACGAAAGAATGCCTGTCTCCGCATTTGGGGCAGGTATGCCGTGTTGCCGTTCCTTTATACTTCTGTAATGAATAATTGCCCATAGCTTAGTCCGTTTTTGATGGTTGATTGTCGGCTGTCCCATCCTGTCCCATTGTCCCACACTCTAAGGGTTGGGACAGTGGGACACTTGGGACACCTGCGTTTTTACTCTCTTTGCTGCGCTGGATGATACGGTTTACGGTGGACTTGCCACAATTCACCTGTGAGGCTATCTCCCTGACGGACTTGCCCGATTGGGAGAGTTGCAGAATTTGGCAATCCCTTTGGCTTGATTCATTGTCGCCCAATTTTTTCAAGTGTTCCTTTTCCGTGGAATAGCCCCTGAACACGAACTGCAAGAAAGCATCCACCTTGTCAATCTCGTAAACGATTACATTATCCGCATCATGAGAGAACGTGCCATAGCGCACTTTAAGCTGCTTCACATAGCGAAGCCCTCCGTCTTGGGCACTTTTTCCAATGGTGAACACGCTGTCAAAGAAATTGTAGAGCCGTTTGCTTCCGGCAAGGTCGTTGGATGTGATGGGACAATCCAAAGAGCGTTTGGGCGTATGTGCCAGGACAAGGATAGAGAGCGCATATCTCTTTTTGAGATTGTTCAGCTGAATCATCAGCCGTCCTGCGGCATCGCCTTTCTCCATGGCGCAACACAGGTAGGTAAGATTGTCAATGATGAAAATCTTGCAGTCGGTCTGCACAGCCATCTGTTCAATGCCGCCTATGATAGCTTCCTCAAAGTTGGCATCCAAAAGCTGGTTGCAGTCAATAGACACCCGATAGATTTTGTCGGGAAAGGTGTAGAGCTCTCCATGCTCGTTGGTATAGCGGAGCTGGAACTGCTTTTCGGACAGTTCAAAGTCCAGATACAGCACATTGTCGGTTCGGGCGATGCGGTCGGCTATCTGCACGGCAAGGATGGACTTGCCCACGTTGGAATCGGCAAACAAGCAGGAGAGTTCCCCCTCGTACCAAAAGCTGTCCCACAGCGCACGGGGCGTAGGCAATAACGATGCTTCAAGAATGGTTTGGTTTGCCGTCTTGATATTCATCATGCCTACACTGTCGGGCATACCGTTATGCGCTTGGGATGCTTTTGTGAGGTCGCCACGTATCAGGTTGATATAGTTCTTATCCTCTTCCATATCATTCACCAGTTACGTGGGTTGGGCTTGCGACGGTGGGAAGAGGATAAGGACTTGTTCAGTTCCTCGTCTGACAACGGTATGGGATTCTTTCGGGCGGTTTCCAGCCACTTGTCCAGTTCGTCACGGTAAAGGCAATAGCGTTTGCCGGGCTTGGTGGCAGGGATTGTCCCTTCTGACAGTTTCATGTAGAGCGTACCCTTAGGGATACCTAAATACTCTGCTGCCTCGTCCACAGACATGGGCACGTGGGTGTCCACCGTTTTGGCATTGTTCACACTGCGCTGCTCGGCGAGCAGGCTTTTCAGGCTCATCACTTCGTCTCGAAGCTGAGCGACAACCTCGGGGAGGTCGTTGAAGGTAAGAATTGATTTTTCCATTCGCGTACTCGTCTCTTTTGTAAGACTTGGCGCAAAGGACTGAAATGATATATCCGTGAATATCTCCACGACACGTCATTGCAAAATAATTCCCGAATAATTAAGCCCAGCCATAAATGACGGGTAAAATTACTCGGGAAACGATGTAAAACAGGCGGTTATGAGTTACCGGATGGTTGTCGTTGGTGTCGTGATTATCCTAATTCCGCACATAATCCTCGGGATAGTGGAAATCAAGTTTGCCGTTTTCGGGTTCATCAATGGGAATTTCCGTCTTTAACGGCTCTACCTTGAAATTCTTGATGGTTGATAAGTCTGTATCAGCAAACGATTTCGGGAAAAGGGCTTTGATGAACTTGGCACGGTTATCCCCATTGTAGTATCTCTTGTACAGGAAACGCTCAGAGATATTCCATACGAAGTGACGGAGTGGAATGTTGTTGATGTCTTTGGTAAACGGTCTTTGTATGGGCTTCGGGGTATAAGTGTTAAGATTCATCCATTTGTCCACCTCAGTACAGATGTGGTTCACGGTTTCTTGGTCGGCAATGCGAGGCAGGTAATAATGGCAATACTCCATGACCATGCGGATGCGCTCTTCCTTTTCCCGTTGCTCTCTGCTTGCGTAATTGGCACGGTTCTTTTCGTGAAGATCCGGGGCGATAGTAAGCTCTATCGGTTGTGTTTGGATAAGTGTCTCTTCTTTTGTCGGGGATGATTCGGGTACAGGCTCAGGGACTGATGTAGGTCCAGGCACAGATGTGGCTTCTTCAAGTGTATTTTGTGACAGTTCTTCCTGCACCTCTATGGCTTCGGCAATCGTTTCTTTCTTGCCGAACTTGATTTTGTAGATTTCGTATGTATCAAAGATAAGTGTCTGAAAGGAGAGATAGAGCAACCATCCCAACAGGTTACAGCATACGAATACTATCCACCTGACAAAGTTGTCTTGGTTGAAGCTGTCCGCTATTACCAGCGTGGCAATGGAAGATATTAGGACGATGGCGAAGCCGACAAAGCCCAAGATGATGTATTTGTCCTTGATTGATGATTCCATATTTCGTTGAGAGATTGAATGTTCCTGTATTATTTTGTGCAAAGTTAATGCTATTTTTCCCAATTACTGCCCGTTATTTGCGGTTAGAACGGTCTTTTTCAATGTATTTCACGAAATGTCATCATATCATACTCTGTTTCATACTCTGAGGGGCTTATAAATGGTGGCATCAAGCCAAAAACATAGAGGGGCGATTATAGCCTTGTAGCCATAACCGCCCCTCTGAATACCTGTCAATGTGAGACATTTATGCCTCCTTGCGCTTCAAGGTTATCTTGTCCACCACCTGACACATCTGCTGCGCTGCTATCTTGGAATAGATTTGTGTGGTGGTAATGTTCTTATGTCCGAGATAGGCTTGGATGACAGCCATGTCCGTTCCCATTTCCACGTGCAGGCTTCCGAAGCTGTGGCGGGTACAGTGAAAGGTGATTTTCTTGGTTATCCCTGCTGCCGTGAGCCACCGTTGGAGTGGTCCTTGCAGCATCTTGTCCTTGAAATCCTCAAAGATAAGTCCCTCGCCCCGTTCTCCCAGCAGTCCATAGGCTTCATCACTGATGGGGTTATGCACTATTTCTTTGGTTTTCTGCATACGGGTGGTAACGAACATCCTGCCGTTGGTGTATGGTTGTATCTGCTGCCACGTGAGCTGTCTGATGTCGCTCTTTCTCAGTCCCGTAAGACAGGCGAAAAGAAAAGCTTTTTTCAAGACCTCCTCCTCACAGGGTGTTTCGGCAAGCCGTATCAGTTCCTCTTGGCTCAAATGCTCCCTGATGGTGGGAATGCACTCGATGCGGTCTAAGAAGCCGTTTGGGTTCTCCTTTATCTTCCTGTCACGGTAGGCGGTGTGCAGCACGGCACGGAAAGTTGACCAATAGCCTGCTGCGGAGTTGATGTGCAGCTTTTGGTTGGTGTGGATGGATTGGGGTGCATCAAGCAGGTATTCCATGAACTTGCGGCACAAATCCACATCCACCTCCTCAAAGGTGCATTTGCCGTTCACGAACCGCTGGAAATGCTTGTATACGTGCTGCCACTTGATATTCTTGCGGTCAGCCAGTCCTTTGAAATAGGCAAGGAAATCGCCCTTCATCTTGGTCTTGTCAAAAAAGCCGTTGTTTTCATTGAAAATGGCTTCGTAGCGCTGGTTGCGCAGGATGACCGCTTTCTTCATCATGCGTGCGTTGAAGTCCCGTTCCTGCTGGTTTGCAGGTTTGGCGAAGATGTAAATTCCTAAGGCTTCACGTGTAATCACTCTCATGGTGACATTGTCACGGTAGCCGGGATAGTAGTCAAGGCATAGTGAATACTGTGTCCCGTTCTTAATCTTGCGCTTACGCAAGGTAACTGTTTTGCATTTACTCATAATAATTATGTTTTAATTGGTTGTATACATTTTGGAGTTGTATCCATGTTTCCGATGGCAAAGGAACAACGTGAAATATCCGTGAATACCTCCACGATACATCATTTTGAAATAATTTTCGATAATCCCGATTTTTCACGGTTATTTGTTCCTTTCAGCCATGACACGCTCCACATCTGAGCGCAAAAGCAGGTTTTTCACACCCACCTTTATCTTTTCGATGTGCTTCACCTTGACGATATGGCAGATGTTGGCTGACGAAAGACCATAGATTTGCTGCACCTGCTCAACGGTATAGTAGCGTTCATCGTTCACAAGGTCAGTTCTGCGGAGTTCGTTCAAATGTGATTTGGAGTAATAGGTACGCCCGTACTCTCTTTTAGTGGGTATCTTATGGCGATAGGTGTAGGCACGGAGTGCGGTCGGCTTCATGCCGAACAGTTCCTCCACCTCCTCGGTCAGTAGCCAGTCGGTAATTTCGCTAATATCAACTGCCACACCGAAAAACTCGTCAATATGCTTCTTGCTGTAATAGTTCTTTCCTGCGATACGGCAGATGGGGATATGGTTACGCTTGGCGGAAGTGTAAAGCCATGACTGCTTTACCTTAAAAAGGGACATCACCTCCTCGCCCGAATAGAAGTCCAACACTTCTTCGCTTTCCTTTTCCCTTTTTTCTCTTTTGGCAGGTAAGGAAGATGAAGATGATTTCCTTGGTGTGGAGGTGTTGCCGGGCAGGATGCGGTGATAGGGATTGCCCTCCAACATCTGCTCGATGTCGGCTCTGCGGATGAATGCCATGCGGTTGCTGATGCGTGAGGCTTTCAGCTTGCCGATGGCTACAAGTTTGTAAATGTACTGTCGGGAACAGCCCATGAGGATGGCTGCTTTGGAAAAGGTGAGATACTCCTGATGCTGTATCTCCATCAAGGGTTGGGCGACTTTGAAGAGGTTGTTCTTCTGCATCACTCTGGCTCGTTTGGCTTCTGCCTGACAAGCCTCACTGCAATATCTTTGCATACCGCTTCGGGTTACAAAGGACTTGCCGCAAAAACTGCATTTTCTGGTTGCTTTCATACCGTTTTATCGTTTAATGGTTCATTTCTTCAATCCTATATCTCTGAAATGGTAAACGGATGTGAACGGAAGTCAACCATTGTCGCTTTTCTACACAGTGTGACTGTTTCCGCATATCGGGGCGGTTATTGTCGCTTGTCGTAAACGGTTGTAAACCCTTGTCAACTGTCTGCACGGTGTGACAAAAAACAAGCCCCGCAAATTCTCCACGTCAGAAATACGTCTCAAAAATATGTGGAAATTTGGGAAGCGACAAATGGCAACCGAAAAGTGTTAAATTTTAGAATATGCTGGTAATTAAAGATTTACACTCGGATATTTCTGATTAGTTTTGGTTGTTCTATGGTTATAAATACATTTTCCGAATGCATTATCCCCAATAGAAGTAACGGATTCAGGAATTGTGAACTTCGCAAGATGATAGCATTCTAATAATGCACACTCTCCGATGGTGGTGACAGAGTCGGGCATCGTCAGCGAGGTAAGACGAGAACAGCTAGAGAAAGCCCAGTCACAGATTGTCGTAACAGTATCTGGTATCGTATAGGAGACTAGATTTCTAGGGGCACTTAGTAGGCGCTTGCGGTCAGGACTGAACATGACGCCATACTCATCGGTGTAGGCTTCGGCGAGGTCTTCGTCTGTGACTTTGGTGGAGAGTGGTACGACAACGGGCTTCTCGGGGCGGGTCGTGGAGAGGAGCTGGAAGGAGGTGCTGGCGAGGCTCTGCTCTGCGTGCGCTAAGACGAAGAGTCCCACAAGTTTGCAGAGATCCTTATCCCCGACGAGATGCCAGATCGCTTGCATCACCTGGCTCTGTGCTAAGTCGCGGTAGTCGCTGGCACTGAAGAGGAGACGGTCGGGAGCTCCGTACTGGTCGAGCAACTGCGAGTCTAAGGCGATGGCTCGTAGCGAGAGCGCAATGGAGGCTAGCGCAAAGTCATCGATTGTAGCGTCAAACAGCTCAGGAGTGCGAAGCGGATGACGAAACTCCTCCGTGCCTAGCGTTGGCGAACTCTCGCCCTGCATGCTGGGCACAAACATTCCATCGTAGTCAATCAGCGTGAGCGTACCCGTGTCGGAGACCATAATGTTGTCCGGCTTCACATCGCCATGGGCAAAGGGCTGACTGCGCAGGTAAGCTGCTAGTCGGCAGAAGCGGCAGCAGAGCATCTCCATAGCGTATGAGTCACGATAATGCTCACGGATGTACAGCTCCATCGTACACCCCTCAACCCAATCCATCAGCAGCACTGGGAACTCCGACTCGCTACTCACGCTGCTATCGACAAAGAGTTCCCGCTCATAGTAGCGCATCGAGGTGAAGTAGGTCGTGCCAGCCACCTCCAGCTCCTCCTCGATCTTGCGATAAGCTTCTGCACGTCCCTCCTGCTCCTCAGTAAAGCATTTGAGCGCATAGAGCTGCCCCGTGCGAGGATCGCGCATCTTAAAAACCACGGCAAAGGCTCCGCTACTGCGGTACGGCTCCCCATGCTCGTCCTGCACCACCTCTAGATGCTTCAACTGGTCTAGATTTTCACTCGCATGTGTGATCGCACTGACATACTCCGACAATAATGGGTACTGCATCTCTTTACATTATCTCTCTATGACACCTTCAATCGTTGCGCAAAGCAAAGAGGAAGGAGGTACATCCTACTGAGGCGCAATAGCTGTCGTCCCTCCCCGCCCTCGCCTCACAAAGGTAACACTATTCAATAATATAACAGCTTGATAGTTAGAAGAGGAATCCGCCCGAACTAGAGCGCGAAAGAGAGGGGCTGTTGGATCGCTCTGACTGCACCGTATGTGACCGAAACCGAATCCCGAAAGCAACACAGCGATTCGCCTTTATGCAACAGTCTCTATAGTCGCCCTGTCAGAAGCTACAGATAGCGACCAGCGAGGAGTGGAGAGATAGATGAGCTCATTATATAATATATGATGAGTCACCCCTGTACGACACCCTCTGATAGTTCCGATCCCTCCGAT
>UQBE01000016.1 GCA_900539155.1 uncultured Porphyromonas sp. | reverse complement strand
AGATTTGAGATTCTCCACGTGGATATTCGAGAAAGGAGGGTAATTAGAGGTTAGAAGTTAGAGATTAGAGGGCTGAGATTAGAGATCGGAGCTATCGGAGGGTGTCAGAGCTATCAGAGCGTCTGTCAAGACCCTACAGCGGATTACTCGTCAAGGGGCGGGTCGAAGCGTTTGTCTAGTGACGAGGTGGTGCGGTAGGGCGGTGCATCACCTATTTTTGTACCTTTGTGCTACGACACTACTATATAAATAGGTGGTCTCTTGCGTGAGAGACCACCAGCTTGTTATTTACAGTATGACTGATCAGGAGATTATAGTACACGACAAGACCTTTGTCCCATACATCAAGGGCGAGCAGCTACGCGCTGCTACAAGGCGGCTGGCGGAGCAGATACGCCACGACACGGAGGGACGCGATCCACTCTTCGTCTGCATTATGAACGGCTGCTTCATGTTTGCCGCTGAGCTTCTACAGGCGATAGACACGTCTGCGGAGGTGGCTTTCGCTCGCTACTCGAGCTACTCAGGGATGGGGAGCACCTTCCAGCTTAAAGAAGTGATGCCCGTGACAGCTCCCCTAGAGGGTCGTCTGGTCATCATCATAGAGGATCTCATCGATACGGGCTTTACGATGATGAAGCTCAAGGAGAAGTTTCTCGCAGACGGTGCCTCCGAGGTGCGCATAGCAACGATGCTTCTCAAGCCAGAAGCACTCCAGTGCCCTATCCAGCCCGACTATGTGGGGATGGAGATACACAACAGCTTCATCGTCGGGCATGGCCTCGACTACAACGAGCGTGGACGTATGCTCGATGACATCTATATATTAAAGGAGTAAATTCACAGAGGAATAATCATACGGTCCGGAGAGACCATCTAAACCAAGTTCTATCCAAAAGCAATGATTCACGTAATAATCTTCGGCGCACCGGGTGCTGGCAAGGGTACTCAGAGCCAATTCATAGAGCAGCATTACCAACTAGAGCATATCTCTACGGGAGACCTCCTGCGTCAGGAGATCGCTCGCCAGTCGCCTCTAGGTAGACGGGTGCAGAGTATCATCTCCCAGGGACATCTAGTAGATGACGCTACGATTATAGACCTCATCGCAAACGAGCTACATCATCTCCCAGCTGGCGTCGAAGGCGTGATCTTCGACGGATTCCCCCGTACCGTGGCTCAGGCGGAGGCTCTAGACTCGCTACTTGAGAAAGAGCATACGAGCGTCAACTGTCTCATCGAGCTTTCCGTCCCCGAAGAGGAGCTCAAGAGTCGTCTTCTCAATCGCGCCAAGATAGAGGGGCGCGCCGATGACACGCCAGACGTCATTGCCGACCGCATACGTGTCTATAATGAGCGCACGCTTCCCATCGTAGACCACTACCATCGTAAAGGGCTACACTACAAGGTGGCCGGTGCCGGATCCATAGAGGAGATTTCGGAGGCTATCTTTGCCGCTATCGATCAGAGTTTACAGCACAACAAGTAAACCAATGGCAGGTGAGAGCAACTTTGTAGACTACGTCAAGATCTATCTCCGCTCTGGAAAGGGCGGGAGAGGATCGGCACACTTTCGTCGTGAGAAGTACATCCCCAAGGGTGGCCCTGACGGAGGTGACGGGGGGCGTGGTGGCAGCATTTACATAGAGGCCAACCAAAACTACTGGACGCTCCTACACCTGCGCTACAACCGTCATATCATCGCCGAGAGTGGCGAGGCGGGCGGCGCTAAGCTTCAGACGGGTGCTGATGCGCCCGACATAGTAATCGAGGTGCCTTGTGGCACAAGCGTACATGACGCCACGACGGGTGAGTTTATCCTAGATGTGTCGCAGCATGGTGAGCGGCACCTACTCCTCCCAGGCGGACGTGGAGGCAAGGGCAATAACTTCTTCAAGACCTCAACAAACCAAGCACCTCGCTACGCACAGCCTGGCGAACCGAGTCAGGAGCGTCTCGTGGTGCTACAGCTCAAGACGCTGGCGGACGTGGGATTAGTTGGTCTCCCCAATGCGGGTAAGTCGACGCTCCTTGCAGCTCTCTCAGCAGCGAAGCCTAAGATTGCGGACTACCCCTTTACGACGCTACAGCCGAATCTCGGGATGGTCTCCTATCGAGACAACCGTTCCTTTGTCATGGCGGACATCCCCGGCATCATCGAGGGAGCTGCCGAGGGCAAGGGGCTAGGACTACGCTTCCTCAGACACATCGAGCGCAACTCAATCCTGCTCTTTATGGTGCCTATCGACAGCCCCGACATCATCGCCGAGTATCAGATGCTATGCCGTGAGCTGGAGGAGTACAACCCAGGACTAGTCAACAAGCGACACATCCTCGCTATCACCAAGATTGATATGGCTGACAGCGAGCTTCTAGATTTAGTCTCAGAGACGCTACCAGAGGAGGTCCCCATCATCTTTATCTCTGCCGTGGCGCAGCGGGGGCTGACTGAGCTCAAAGACCTAATATGGCGAGAGCTTAACGCACCCTCACTACATGACCCGAACGAGATCCTGCGCCAACCACTCAACGACCGCACGACACAAGAGGACGATGATCCAGATAACCCGCTACCGAAGCTGAAAGTAGAGGAGGATCACGACCTCATAGATGACATCATCTGGGAGGAGTAACTGCCTACTAAGGATGATGGTCACAATACTTTATCTTATAACTACTAACCTAGCATACACTCTATGAACTATCATCAATACAGTACCCCTGAGCTAGTCACGACGCAGCTCGCACAGTTTATCGCCGAGGCCGTTGAGGCGACCGAAGGCGACTTTCATCTAGCACTCTCACTAGAGGAGCATGCGGAGATCTTGGCAAAGGCACTCACCTCAGAGCCTTGGCGCAGTCGTATCGACTGGAAGCGGGTACACTTCTACCTCCTTCACGAGCAGCTGGGCGAAGCCGACCTGGCGCATCGCACGCTACTACAACGTCTGCTCTTCGATCCGCTACAGATCCCTGCGGAGCATATCCACGCTGTGGAGGAGTCGACACAGGAACCTGCAGAGGCTGCGACGGCGCTGCAACAACATCTGGCAGAGCGTGTAAGCCATCTAGACGGTCGTCCGCAGTTTGACCTAGCCCTCCTCGAGATGGGTGTGGATGGTCACCTCGCTGGGGTCTATCCCGACCAAGTGGAGCTGTACATCTCAGACGATGTCTTTGCGCCTAACGAGATGACCTCCGAGCAGGGCGAGCAGCGTCATCTAGTTACTGTCACACTCGAAGCACTCGAAGAGTCTAAGCGGCTGGTCTTCCTCGCACTCGGACAGGACGTGCGCCACGCTGTGGGACACATTATCAATCTCTTGCCCGAGGCGAAGGCTTACCCCGCCAACTTCCTTGCGGCAAAGATTCCCTGGGTACACCTCTTCGCCGATGACCAGGCGATGCGTGAGAAGTCGTACGCGATCTATTAGTCCTCTGTATGAAAGAGTTTATCAAGACTTCTCAGTCCAGTGAGCGCACAATCCTCGTGGGGCTCATCACTCCCGACGTGTCGGAGACGCAGGCCGAGGAGTATCTTGATGAGCTAGCCTTCCTCTCTGAGACTGCGGGTGCGGAACCGGTGGCGCGCTTCTTACAGCGTCTCGACACACCGCACCCCGCCACCTTTGTGGGCACGGGCAAGCTCGACGAAATCGCCGAGTATGTCTCTGCCCACGAAGTGGGGCTGGCTATCTTTGACGATGAGCTAGCACCCAATCAGCTGCGCAACATAGAGCGACGGCTTGGCATCCGCATCCTCGACCGCACTTCGCTCATCCTCGACATCTTTGCCACGCGAGCACAGACGGCACACGCCAAGACGCAGGTCGAGATGGCGCAGTACCAATACATGCTGCCACGTCTGACCCGACTATGGACGCACCTCGAGCGGCAACGTGGTGGTAACATCGGGCTACGTGGTCCGGGTGAGACGCAGCTAGAGACCGACCGACGGATTATCCTACGCAAGATTTCACAGCTCAAGGAGCAACTCAAGAAAATCGACAAGCAGAAGAGCGTACAGCGACAGAACCGTGGCAAGATGGTGCGTGTCGCCCTCGTCGGCTACACCAACGTAGGTAAGTCTACGCTGATGAACGTACTCGCCAAGAGCGATATCTTTGCCGAGAACAAGCTCTTTGCAACGCTCGACACGACTGTTCGCAAGGTCGTCCTGGGCAATCTGCCCTTCCTTCTAGCCGACACGGTGGGCTTCATACGCAAGCTTCCGACACAACTGGTGGAGTCGTTCAAGAGTACCCTCGACGAGGTGCGCGAGTCAGACCTTATCCTGCACGTTGTGGACATCTCCCACCCCGAGTTTGAGGACCAGATAGCGGTCGTCACCGAAACGCTCCGAGAGATTGACGCACTGGGTGACAAACCTCAGATTTTGGTCTTCAACAAGATAGATGCTTACCAGCATATCCCTAAAGATCCAGACGACCTGACACCTGCGACCAAGCTTAACCGCACACGCGAGGAGCTAGAGAAGAGCTGGATGGCACGAATGGGAGAGGACTGCACCTTTATCTCGGCACGTACAGGCGAGGGGATGGACGAGCTACGCCGACTACTCTACGAGCGAGTCAAGGCAATCCACGTACAGCGCTACCCTTACAACGACTTTCTCTACCAGGACTATAGTGATCTGATGGACGATGACGCAGAGTAAGCAGCTCACACGCTGGCAGCGACTAAGGCTTCGGCTGATGCGCTCTACAGTGCGGGGCTTGGCTTGCTTGCCCCGCTCTTTCGTTGACAAGGTACTAGTCCCTACCCTCGACTGGCTGCTCTATCATCTCTTTAAGTACCGACGTCAGGTGGTAGAGGAAAACATTCGACTAGCCCTCACTGACTGCTCGCCCGCAGAGCAAAAGGCTATCGCTCGCCGCTTCTACCGACATCTAGCTGAGCTGATGCTTCACGAGGCGCGCTACGCTTACGGCTCTGATGAGCAGGTGCGCCAGCTCTTTCGTCTCGAGCAGACGGAGCTACTGGACCAGCTCTACGAGGCAGGGCACCGACAGCTCTTCGTCCTCTTGGGACACATTGGTCCCTGGGAGCTGATGGGTTCCTCGGCACTACACCTAGACCAGAGCCGCTATCAGCTGCATGTCATCTACAAGCAGCTACACGATCCAGTCGCTGACCAGCTCACCCATGAGATGCGAGAGCGACACTACGCCCGCTGTATCGAGATGAAGCAGCTGGCTCGTGACATCTTACGGCATCGGACTCAGGAGGACAGCTCCCGTATGCAGATATACTGTCTACTCGCTGACCAGACGCCCGACTATGAATTGGTTCGATACGCCACACCGCTCTTGGGACGTACGACTCCGTTTATCACAGGGTGGAGTCATCTAGCCACCAAGCTGGCGATACCGCTCGTCTTCTACCAGATTCGTCTTGACACAGAAGCGAAGCAGTGGGTCGGCACCTTCCGCCTGCTCTGTGAGCATCCTTCGAGCGAGCGACAGTACCAGCTCATCGATGAGTATGTGACGCTCCTTGAGGAGAACATCCGACTAGCACCACACCGCTGGCTATGGAGCCATCGGCGGTGGCGGTTCGACCCGCACGACTTTGCGGGTGTGACCTATTCGCCACGCTGTCATAACTAGCACTAAGAGTAACACCTATATATAGTATGTCATCCCATCCATCCGCTACAGAGACACGCACGCCCTTTTGCCGTCTAGTGAGTTGTCTCTCGCGCTACACCTACCTAATTGTTGTAGGTATCGCACTCATCGTCACAGGCATCGTCGCCCTTTCGGGGGTCTATCCTCGACACACCCCAGACTCGCTTCTGGCGATAGATGTACTTAGCTTTACCCCCTTGCTCCTCTCCGTGAGCCTGACGCTGGTCATTGGAGTCCTACTCCTGCCTTGGCTCTCGGAAAAGTGTTCAGCGCACGCCTCTCGAGCCAAGCTAGACTACCGACATCACTTCGTTCCTCTTCTCTGCTTTGGCTTAGGGTATGCGAACTTATTGCTGGGCGTGGTGACTAGTTATATCGGGCTACTAACGCCCTTCCTCCTCGGAATGCTTATCGACAACCGCTGGAGGCGAAAAGGAGACCTCCTACAAACCCTTCGTGCTAGGCCGCTCTACCCGCTCGTCCTCTGTGTCGCGCTCTACATGCTCTACACCGCTATCGTTGCCTTGGGGTGGTCCACCAATCGAGCGCGCGCACTGGAGTACTGGCGCTATGAGAGCTGGTTCCTAACCATTCCTCTCTGCTTCCTCATCTATAGTGGACCCTCGCAGCGACTGATGCGTGGCTTTTGGCTGAGTGCTCTACGTATCGGATGGATTTACATCGTGACCTTCCTAACCTTCTTCTATGCACTACTCATCAGTTGTGGCAGTAGCCCACTTATCACACTGACGCTAAATAAGCATTATCTAGGTGAAGCTGGCTTTGTCGTTAGTAGCTCCCATATGCTGATGCCCTTCACCTTCACCCACTACACCTTCCTCGGCATCCTCCTCTTGACTCCCATCGTGATGACCATGCGTAGTAGCGACCGCTCTCTACGCATCCAGGCTGAGTGCCTACTCCTGGGGGTCATCCTCTACGCCTGTGCCTTGCAGGCGCGCTATCTACTCTTGATGGCACTCCTCTTAGTAGCGTATGCCGTGGTATGCCGTCTCCTAGACTGGCTCAAAGTCACACGACGTAAGCCCCACCTCGTCGTCACCTACCTTATGCTCGCAGGTAGCATCCTATTTACCATTGTATATACCACCTCTCCTAATCTCATAGAGGGATATCTAGGAGGGGGCATCCGCAACGATCTCTTGCAGATGAGCTATCAAGCCCTCCGTGAGGTCCCCATCTGGATTGGAGGAGGACTGGACTATACTTACAACCTCCTGGAGAAGACTGGTGATCTGCTATACCTCTACCACTTTCACAATAGATATATGGAGTCGCTCGTGCAGAGTGGTATCATCGGGCTCTTGCTCTGGATTTCCATCCAAGGCTCTACCGTTTGGACCGCACGGCGCCAGCGCAATAGCTCCCTCATCGTGCTGACTGCTCTGCTCATCCTGCTCTGCAATATAGACGTCGTGAGCTTCCTCCCCGAGTACCTCATCGGGATGATGTTCGTCCTCTGCCTAGCACTTAGCACAAAGGGAGACAGCACACTCCAGCTTGCCGACTGACAAGCCCCCTATACATATAATAATAGCCACCCTCTCTATGATGAGTGGGTGGCTATTTTTGCGAAATGGACTAACCGAAGGCCTCTCTAGAAGTGGAAAGAGAGGTCAGCACCAAAGGTTCGTGGCTGAGCCTGCTGGAGGAAGGAATTGCCAAACGACTGGAAGTAGAAGGTCGCATAGCGCGTATCCGTCAGGTTACGACCCCAAAGCGTTACCGTCACATAGGGGAAGCGTACCCCAAGGCGAGCACCAAGTGTCATGTAGGGATCTTGGCGATGCTTATTCTCCGAGTCCCAATATATGGGACCATTGCCACGAAGCTCCACAGAGGCGAGTACGCCCTTGAGCCAGGAAGTCTGGATAGGCTCATTCAGCTGGAGCATAGTTGCGTAGGTATGCGCTGGGACGTAGGGAATGTAGTTACCCTCATAGTTCACCTCTATCGGTGCGCCTCCCTGAGGATTAGCACGACTCGTCAGATAATCCTGGAAAGTAGCATGCGTATAGCCATACTGTGCTGAGATTGTTAGCGAGCGCCATAGACGTGCCTTGATACTCGTCTCAGCACCGAGTGAGAGCGCCTTACCCGCATTGACCGTCGTACGACCCGTACCCGTCGTGACGAAGCGAGCTACCTGTAGGTCTCGTATCCACGAGCCGAAGAGCGTAGCCGACACGAAGAGCCTATCTTGTAGCGTCAGGAGACGTCCGCCCAGCTCTAGATTGTAGGCATGCTCCGGCTTGAAGGCTGCTAGGTTAGCGTCGCCCGTCTGTACCTGAGGCTGCTGCTTACCTTGAGACATCACCAGCGCCATCATCTCGCGCTGAGCCTGTTGCATCAGCACCTCAGTCATCATCTGCTCATTGTAACCACCTGTCTTGTAGCTCTTAGAGGCTGCGACAAAGAGGTAGCTGCTACCCGTGGGGCGATAACTCAGTGAGAGCTTCGGTAGGATCTGGAAGAAGTCCTGATAGCCTCCCTCACCCTTCAGGCGACTAGTCACATCAAAGTGCTGCTTCGCCTCGGGCTTTTTCTTAGGAGCCACGTCTAGCCCTAGGCTAAAGTCGCTATCGAAGTCCATCGACTGACGCTCCGCATCAAGGCGTACGCCCAGATTAAGGTCGAAGCCCGTCCAGCCAAACGGCTCGTGCAGATTACTCTCGTGATAGAGTGCGACACCGTAGCTACGCTTGTCAAAGAGATTGTGGTTGACCCGCTCCTTAGAGGCATCGACCGTCAGGAGTACAGGCACCCTGTCATTCTTGTTTGCCTTATTTAGCCCTGGCTGTATCATAGCCATCAGTCCCTCGGGACGTATAGCTACGGGCACCTCCATATGATTCATCTGGTAGATACCATTCAGCCCCAGCGTCCAGTTGTAGGTCATCTGCTCCTTATTGCGCAGGATGAGGTCGGCGGTGACAGCATCTTGACGTTGCTTTTGATTGATCGTAAAGATATCTCGAGGCGTGTAGTCCTGATCCATCATCATGTTGTCTCTGAGCGCTTGATAGCTAGCTGTCAGGTCGAGCTGTATCTCGTTCCAGCTCTTGCCATAAGCAAGGCGTGCCTCACCGATGGTGCGGTCATAGGCACCAGGCGCGTTGTAGTTGATAGGCATCGTCTCGCCACTCTTCGGGTGAATCATAGCATAGGGGAAAGCACCCTGCCGTACTCCATCCCATACACCTGCTAGGCGCAACCTCTGCGAAGCATCGGGTCGCCACTCGAAGTTAAGGTTAGCCCCATACGCCTCCTCAGCATCAGCGGGGCGGCCATCGAAAGCATTCGTATAGAAACCATTATTTCTATTGTAATAGCCCCCCAGGGCGGCACCGACCTTAGAGTTGAAAGCGTGTGCCAGTCGAGCACTCCCCTCTATGATACCATGGTTGCCCATCCTAGCGCGCACATCTAGCGCTGGATCGTCAATGGGTGAGCGAGAGGTCAGCAGGATTGTCCCAGCCATAGCATTGCGCCCGTAGATATTACTGTGAGCACCGCTCATCACCTCGATAGACTCTATGCCGAGCAGGTAGCGATTGATTGAATTATTGAGTACCGGCACCCCATCTATAAAGAAAGCTGTCGACTGTCCCCCGCTACGAGTCCCGATACCACGCATATAGATTGGGGAGGTCAGGCGAGAGCCATAGTCAGGCATATAGAGATTAGGTACCACAGCGGTCAGGCCTGACAGGTGCTGTATATCGTACTCTCGGAGCATCGTCGGCGTCACCAGGCTCATCGCGCCCGGTGTGCTCATCAGGAGTCCCGCCTGACGTAGGAGTGGACGACTAGTCAGTACCCGCACCTCGTCCAGCTCGTAGACCATCGTCGAGTCCGAGCTCACCGGAGTTTCATCAGTTGCCCCTATCAGTGGCAAGAAGAGCATGCTCACCAAGGGGAGAAAAAGTAGCTTACGTAAATTGATCATAATGCTTGTAATTTGATAGTTGTGCGCAAATGTAAGCAAACCCTTTTGAAGAAACGGGCTGTTAGTGCGAGGCTGTACTAAATTAGCGGACAGATTGCAAACTATCTTTCACTTGGTCGAAAAACGTACCTTATTCACACACCCAGACGCCCCTCTGACGAGGGTACTCCACCTTCGCGCAGAAAGGGGTAGAAACCCTAAAAAACTTCCCACTCCCCTAGCCCATAAGATATCCACCCGCTAGGGGCGGGTCAGGGCTGACTTGTTACAATAATTTAGACCCGACTACATATCGATACGGTCCTGTGTCGGGAAAAACGGTTTTCCACGTGGATATTTCGAAATCTCCACGTGGAGAATTTTTATTTTCCACGTGGGGAAGAAAAAATTCTTCGGAGGAATCAAATGAAACTTCGGAGGAAATGAATCACGCCCACGTGGAAAATAAAAAATATCCACGTGGAGATTTGAGATTTCCCACGTGGATATTCGAGAAAGGAGGAGGGGCGGCTTGCAAATGGGGTCCCCGTGCGCTTTTTTTCGTACCTTCGTAGAGCATATAAAATCTTTGAGACAAAAGCATATGATCGATCCAAAAGAACTACAGCAGATGGGCTTCGCTACGCGAGCCATCCACGCTGGTAGCGAGCACAATCAGCACGGGACGCTGGCTACTCCTATCTATCAGACCTCTACCTTCGTATTCGACTCCGCAGAGCAGGGCGGCAGACGCTTCGCACTTGAGGAGGACGGCTACATTTACACCCGTCTAGGCAACCCCACCTGCACAGCTGCTGAGCAGAAGGTCGCCTCACTCGAGGGAGGCGAAGCGTGCGTGAGCGCCTCTTCTGGTATAGGAGCCATCACATCTGCCATCTACCCTCTAGTACAGGCTGGCGACCACATCGTTGCCGGTAAGACACTCTACGGCTGTACTTACTCATTCTTGGAGCACGGGCTCTCTCGTTTTGGCGTCGAGGTGACCTTCGTCGATGCACGCAATCTGGAGGAAATCAAGGCTGCTATGCGTCCGAATACCAAGCTCGTCTACATCGAGACACCGGCGAACCCCAACATGTACCTGACAGACATCGCAGGTGCGGCCAAGATTGCGCACAGTCAGGAAGGTACCGTGCTCATGGTAGACAATACTTACTGCACCCCCTTCATCACGCGTCCACTCGAGCTGGGAGCGGATGTAGTAGTACACTCCGCTACGAAGTACCTCAACGGACACGGAGACGTCATCGCCGGATTCGTAGTTGGCTCAAAAGAGTACATAGACCAAGTACGCTTCTTTGCTGTCAAAGACATGACAGGCTCCGTCCTCGGACCGTTTGAGGCATACCTGATCGCTCGTGGTCTCAAGACACTAGAGATACGTATGGAGCGTCACTGCGCCAACGCACAGCGAGTGGCCGAGTTCCTCGAGCAGCATCCCGCTGTCGCTTCCATTGCTTACCCAGGGCTCAAGAGTTTTCCCCAGTATGAGCTAGCTCAGAAGCAGATGCGTCTGCCAGGAGCTATGATAGCTTTCGAGCTCAAGGGCGGTCTAGAGGCTGGTAGGACCCTGATGAATACGCTCCACCTCGCCACACTCTGCGTGAGCCTAGGCGATGCTGAGACCCTCATCGAGCACCCCGCTAGCATGACCCACTCGCCCTACACCCCAGAGGAGCGTGCTGCTTCAGACATTGGCGAGGGCATGGTACGTCTCTCCATCGGGCTGGAGAATGTCGAGGACATCATCGCAGACCTCAAGCGTGGGCTAGACGCTCTCCTATAGTCCACTAGCACTACCCGTCTCCACCTGAGACGGCTCTCCATCATCGGTCCCCCTATCCTCAGCCGCCTGGCTCTGGTAGGGGGACCGCTCTGTTTAGGCTCTAAAGCAAATCAGGCCGAGAAGCCTCGCGACTCCTCGACCTGATGAAGATTGTTCAGACGCAGTGACTGACTGCCCGAGACTTAATAAGATGTGAATGCCTCTGTAGCAATCAAGAGAACCGCATAAGCTATCGAAAAGACGAAGCCAAGACAAGCAGAGACGATGATCCACGTGCGCGCCTTACGGCTAGAATCCTCAGCACCTTCATAGTCGCCCATCAGGTAGCGTGAGGAGACCTGTGTAGAGTAGACGATAGCAACGATTCCGCCGACGAGACAGCAGAGGAGCGTCACGGCTATACTCCAGGCGAGATAGTTAGGTGGCATAGGAGGACGCTGCTCGGGAGCCCCTTGCGGTGTGGCACTATTATATTGTGGCGCACTACTATGATACTGAGGGGCACTATCATACTGCGGTGCACTGCTGTAATGTGGTGCCGTGGGCATGCCGTAAGTAGGCGCGCTATAGTGAGGAGGCGTCTGTGCGGTAGGGGCAAAGAGCGTCTGTAGCTCGCTCACCTCACGGGCCGGAGCCCAGTCGGCCATACCCTCAGTCCAGACAATCGTGTCAGGTGTGATAGCCATCGAGGCAAGCTCCTCTAGAGTATAGGGGCCTGCTTGCTGCTCATTGCGGATGATGTAGTATTGATTCATCGAAGATTGATTAGGTTATTACACCACAAAGGTAGCATTTTCGAAGTTGTTAGCAGATAGCTGAAAGAGTTGTTTGCGTCTCTATCTGTCTCGTCCCATTGATTCATCCGTTAGTGAGCCATCCAATTAGTCCTCCAATGAGAAATGCTAGGAACAGCCCTAGATAGATGAACGCCGGGACTCTAACCCACCGGCGTGCTTGACGGCTAGCATAGGCTGCTCCCTCATAGTTGCCAGCGTGGTAGTAAGAGGAGACCTGTATAGAGTAGACAATCGCAATGATACCTATGATGCGAGAAAGAAAGATAGTCACAAGGATACTCCAGACGAGATAGGTCGGTGGCATAGGAGGACGAGCCGATGGCCAATCCACTAGGCCTGCAGTGTCGTAGCGAGGAGCTTCAGTCGCCCGACTAGATGGCTCCTGATAAGGAGGAGGCGTCTGTGCCGTCGTGGAAGCAAAGAGATAGTTCAGCTCGCTCACCTGATAAGCGGGTTTCCAGTCAACTATATCCTCAGCCCAGACCATCGTATCGGGCGTGATAGCCATCGCAGCCAGCTCCTTTAGCGTAAAGGGTCCAGCCGGACTATTATTGCGAATGATGTAGTACTCTGACATCGGATACTTTAATCTGTTATCACAAGCCTAGCTACTCCTCATAGCTCGCCTGGAGGAGTTCATCAGCAGAGGTACCTTCCTGAAGCTTCTGGCGAAGTGCCGTGGGAGAGAGATTGAAGTTGTTCGTGCAGTAGCGGGAGAATGTAGATGGAGAGGTGAAGCCCAGCTGAGCCGCTATCTCCCCGATGGAGAGGTCGCTGTCCTGTACTAAGAAGAGAATCTGCTTGTTACTCTGGATACGCACCCACTGCTCTGGGGGCATACCAAACTCATCCCTAAAGCGCTTGTAAAAGGTCGACGTAGACATAAACACCCGCTCCGCCAGGTCAGCGACCTTAGCATTGCAGGAGAATGCGTTAATCACATCATTGTGAAACTTCGACACGCCCAGTATAGGCCAGATGAACGAGGCTAGCTCCTCACGACTGTAGTAGGCACGCAGATTCCAGAAGAGCTCCTTCACTTTAAGCTCGTGCAGGTAGGCGCACTGCGCTTGATCCCCAAGGTATATCCGAAGCGTCGCAAGTAATGAGTGAATCGCGCCACGTACCTCCATAGGCTTCGGGAGGTAGTCCACCGTCTCTTTGAACTCTTCCAGCTGTTGCAGTGAAATCTTGTCACAGACAAAGTCAATAACGTCGAAGTAGGCGACCAGCAACTCCGCATCACTACTCAGGGTGGCTCGCACCGATGTGCCGCGAGCGATAAACTTCATCTCACCCTCCTGTAGCCTATACAGTTCATCCGCTGCAGCTATGCGCACGGAGCCACTCGTACAGAAGAGGATTACGTGGTACTCTGTCTCTCCACGATAGGTGCTCTGCTCAGAGGCAGAGACGAGAAGCCACCCACTATTGGCGTGCGTCGCATAGTGGTGGCAAGAGAGATGCTCAGGTGGGTTAAATAAAGGCATAGGCAGTCTTTGTTTAGTTTTAGTGTATCAGAAGCACACCACTAGGGTGTCCCCCCACAGCTTCTAGAGAAGACGGCACAAGACTCTCAGCCCCAGCTACACGCCCACACGAGTAGCCCTGACAAGTTCGCTCAGCACAGACTAAATTCGTGAGAATTAACAGTGTAGCGAGAGAGACGAGAACAACCGTTTCCTAACCAAAGGTAACAAAAAACTTTATAACTACAAAAAAGGTACGCGTACATTCTACCCGCTAATGCAATTTCGCAAGAACGGGCGGAATGTACGGAAAGGTGTCCTCTGCGCCCTATTTCGCTAGAAAGCTATATATTTGTAGCATCGGAAATGTAGATTGACTTTTCAGATGACGAGACTAAGCGTTAACATCAACAAGATAGCGACCCTCCGCAACGCACGTGGCGGAGACACGCCTAATGTAGTACTAGCAGCACGTCGCTGCCAAGAGTTTGGTGCCGAGGGCATCACTGTACACCCAAGGCCTGACGAGCGGCACATCACTTATCAGGATGTGAGAGACCTCAGAGAGGTGGTCACCACGGAGTTCAATATCGAGGGCTACCCCTCTGACTCTTTCCTTGACCTCGTCTGCTCGGTACGTCCTGAGCAGGTGACGCTCGTACCGGACAAGCCTGACGCGCTCACCTCCGACAGTGGCTGGGCCGTGGATGATTGTCGTGACCTGCTCAAGCCAATCATCGAGCGTCTGAAGCAGGCGGGCATACGTGTCTCGCTCTTCGTCGGTACCGACCCACGACATATAGAGGCTGCCGCAGAGATCGGTGCTGATCGTGTGGAACTCTACACGGAGCCTTACGCGTCGCAGATGGCGCAGAGTGGCGATCCGAAGATGATCGTTGCTCCCTTTGCGGAGGCTGCCCAGGTGGCTCACCGTGTCGGTCTAGGAGTCAATGCGGGTCATGACCTGAGTCGTGACAACTTAGCTTACTTCGTCCAGCATGTGACGCCACTAGATGAGGTCTCCATAGGACATGCACTCATCAGCGATGCCCTTTACCTAGGCCTCGAGGAGACCATCGCACAGTATCTCAAACAAGCTCACGCTAACTCATAAACATACCCTTGCAAGAATAACTTATGTATCCTATACTTCAGATTGCCAGCACAGTAGCTGAGCAGACAACTACCGAACCCGCTACGATGTCTCTATGGGAGCTGGCGTGCGCTGGCGGATGGATTATGATCGTCCTTCTGCTCCTCTCGCTCGCTGCTATCTACGTTTTTGTAGCTAAGTATATCGAGCTGCGCAAGGTCAATCGTCCTGACGACTCCTTTATCGCACGCATCAAAGACTACCTCCAGATGGGGCGCAAAGATAGTGCGATAGCCCTCTGCAAAGAAAAGAACACCCCCGAATCCCGTATGATCGAAAAGGGACTCAAGCGTCTCGGCCAGCCCGCCTCTGAGGTACTTCCCGCTATCGAAAACGTAGGCTCCTACGAGGTAGGACGTCTCGAGCGTGGACTACCCCTACTAGCGACCATCGCTGCGGGTGCTCCGATGATTGGTTTCCTAGGTACGGTGACCGGTATGGTGCAGGCGTTCTTTGACCTAGCTAATGCGCCTGGCGGTATCGATGTATCGCTCCTCTCGAGCGGTATCTACCAAGCACTGGTCACGACTGTGGGCGGTCTGATCGTCGGTATCGTGACGCTCTTTCTCTACAACTACTTGGTCGGACAGATCAACCGCATCGTCAATCGTCTAGAGGCTAATACGCTAGACTTTATGGACGTAATCAACGAACTGTAAACGATTGTGCTACACCCCTTAATGCTAAGCTCATGAGTATCAAGAGACGCAGTAAGCATATATCTGTATTTAGCATGGCATCGATGACCGATGTCATCTTCCTGCTACTGATCTTCTTTATGGTGGTCAGCACGCTGGTGGTACCGAATGCGATCAAGGTCAATCTACCCTCCTCGCAGTCGACCGCCACAACGCAAGAGCCGGTGGCACGCATCACCATCGATGCCGAGGGCTACTACTACATATCCACAGAGAGCGCACCTGAAGTGACGATGCTACCTGTCGAGGAGCTAGAGGCTAGACTCTACGAGATAGGAGCTGCACACGACGAGGAGGAGGATCCTTACGTAGTCCTCTACGCCGACAAATCGGTGTCGTATGGTGAGATCGTCAAGGTACTCAACGCCTCGGCTACCGCTGGACTACGTATGATCTTGGCGACAGAAGCTTTACAAGATAACGAGACAGAGAGAGATGTCTAAGGTTCGCTCGGATAGATGGATCGCTGGAGGTGTAGCCTTACTGCTACATCTACTCGTCGTGGGCTTGCTCTTTTGGCTCAGTATGGATGCCTCTGAGCAAAAGCACACGAGAGATAAGGAGATATGGATCTCCGTAGGTGTAGACCCAGACTTTGGCGACAAGATTGAGCATCAAGGAGACTTGGTGGCTGCCGCATCTACCTCTGCTCGTCCTGCCTCTGCTGCCTCTGAGAGCGCACAGCCTGCACCTCCTCAGCAACCAGCACCTAAGGCTCCTGAGGCTACCCCTACCCCACGTCCTACGCCTACGCCTGCACGAGCTACGTCAACAAAAGAGAAGCCCCAAGCCGTGCAGAAGCCTACTGGTCCCTCTGAACGTGATGTGGATAACAAGGTGGCTGGACTCTTCGATCGTAAGAAGCCGACAGGCTCTGAGTCTGGTACGGGCAAGAGCGACGCAGGTAGTGGTGTCGCTGACAAGGGGGGGGCTGGTTCCTCCGCTGGATGGTCGCTCGACGGGCGCTCGATTGTGGGCAATGGCGGACGACCTGTCATGCCGACACGCGTCCCCGACATACGTGGTACGGTCGTCGTCGAGATCACGGTGAATGCTGCTGGGCAGGTGATTGACGCTAAGGTGCGCCTGCGTGGTACCAACGTGGTAGACAGTGCACTCCGAGAGGCGGCTGTCAAGGCAGCTCGCAAGACACGCTTTAATGCTTTGGGTGGTGTGCCTAACCAAAAGGGCACAATCACCTATCACTTTGATGTCAAGGGCTAGCTTGCTGAGCAACCTTGACAAGAGACTCTTAATTATCTAACAACTTCACAACAAATAGCATGAGTAATATGAACAACATACTAGTCTTCCTCGCCGAGGGCTTCGAAGAGGTCGAGGCACTCGCCATCGTTGACGTACTCAGACGTGGCAATCAACCCGTTACCACAGTATCTATCACAGGCTCTCTCGCTGTAAGAGGCTCGCATGATGTGACTATCCAAGCAGATATGCTCCTCGAGGAGCTACAGAGCGGCACGCTCCCCAAGGCTATCGCCCTACCTGGCGGGATGACCAAGCTCAACGAGTGTGAGCCGCTCCTCGAGCTGATACGTCTTCAGCACGAGGCGGGCGGTACGATCGCTGCTATCTGTGCCTCTCCACGAGTACTGGGCGCAGCTGGTATCGGTGATGGTAAGATGCGTGCGACCTGCTATCCAGGCATTGAGGAGCAGGTACCAGGCTTCGTCTTGACAGGTGCCAATGTAGAGGTGTGCGGACATATCGTCACGGGACGTGGTCCGGCGCTGGCACTGCCCTTTGCCTTCAGACTACTCGAGGAGGTAGCAGGTCGTAAGGTTGCTGAGCAGGTTGCCGCAGGCTTCCTCTACAAACTATAGTTATCTAGTCTCCTAGTGGCTCTAGTGTCACTAGGAGCACTAGCCAACAGCCAATCGCCAACAGCCAACAGCCAGCATGCGCGTCTTCTTCAAGTTCGTCCGCAAGGAGTTCATCCACATCTTCAGGGATCCGCTTACGCTGATGCTCTTGATAGGTATGCCCATCGTCTTGGTGCTAGCCTTCGGCTTTGCGCTCACCTCCGAGGTGAAGCAGATCGATGTGGTCGTGGCGACACCGACGCGCACCCCTTTTGTCGAGAGACTCTTCACTCACCTTGACCAGAGCGACGCAGTAGGCTCCGTCAGCTTGATTACACCGCACAAAGATATGGACGAGGCACTACGCACAGCCGCAGCGCACGTCATCATCGTCCTGCCAAGCAATATAGACAAAGAGCTGCTCGCAGGCACTGAGCCTACCGTGCAGCTCCGTCTTGATGCAAGCGATCCTAATACCTCAGCGCTCATCAGCGCACAGATACAGGGGCTTATCTATACGACCGTGCAGGAGTACCTAGAGCAGTTTGGCGCACTCATGGCGATGCGTATGGCAGAGCGAAGGCCCTATCAGATAGAGACCTTCACGACGCTACTCTACAACCCTGAGATGCGGGCTCCCTACTACTTCGTGCCAGGCGTCATGAGCTTGGTCCTGATGATCATCTGCGCCCTGATGACCTCTGTCTCGATCGTTCGGGAGAAGGAGTTTGGCTCTATGGAGGTCCTACTCACCTCGCCCGTCAATCCGATCACCATACTGCTCTCTAAGACAGTCCCCTACTTCACGCTGAGCATCTTTAACGTGGTCACCATCTTACTCTTGTCACGCTTCGTGCTAGGAGTGCCACTACTAGGGTCGGTGAGTGCTATCTTCTTCGTGTCGCTCCTCTTCATCCTCGTGTCGCTCCTCCTCGGCATGCTCATCAGCACCATAACGGACAATCAGACCGCCGCCATGCTCATCAGTGGTGCCGGACTACTACTTCCCGTAGCGATGCTCTCGGGCATGTTCTTCCCGATCGAGAGTATGCCGATAGTGCTACAATACTTCGCCCGTGCGATCCCCGCCACATGGTACTCCATAGCGGTCAAGAAGTTGATGATACAGGGTCTCGGCTGGTCCTCGATTCTATGGGAGTCGCTCATCATGACAGGCATGAGCGTCGTACTGGTCATCCTAGCACTGCTCAACTTTAAGAAGAAACTAGAGTAAACCCTCCCTAATATCCTATGCTACTAGCTCTCATACGCAAAGAGATATACAACCTCCTTCGCAACGGGTTACTCCTCGGTATGGTCGTCATGTATCCTATCGTCGTCCTCTTACTCCTCCCCTTTGCTACGACTACGGATATCAAGAATCTGCAGACTGTCGTCATCGATCACGATCATACGTCGCTCTCACAGAGACTACAGCAGCAGTTCTTTAGCTCAGGCTACTTTGTCAACGCTTGGCAGGGCCAGCTCCCCCCCACCCTTCAGGAAGGTATGAAGCTCATAGAGGATGGCGAGGCCGATCTCATCATAACGATCCCGCCACGCTTTGAGGAGCAGCTCATGCGTTATCAGAAGGCTCAGATCGAAGCACGAATCAACGCCTTTAACGCTACAAAAGGTGCCGTTGCCGGGGGCTACACGCAGCAGATCGTACAGCAGTTTGTCGCTCAGCTCAACGAGTCCACCGGAATAGAGGAGCTAGCCACCATACCGCTCCGCATCGTCGAGGTCAATCGCTACAATCCTCAGGTGAATTACAAGAACTATATCATCCCTGGCCTTGTCGCCATGCTCATTACTATGACCGCATTCATCCTCCCAGCACTCAATATGGTGCAGGAGAAGGAGGTCGGCACCATCGAGCAGATGAATGTCACGCCGATCCACCCGCTCGTCTTCATGCTCTCCAAGGCACTCCCCTATATCGTCATATCGATATTCATGGTCTTCCTGGCGCATCCTATCGTCGGACTGCTGTACGGCTTATGGCCCCAAGGCAATGTCGGGATGATGATCGTCGGCACCATGCTCTACGTCCTTGCTATGAGCGGACTAGGACTGCTCATCACCAACTTTGCGCATACGCAGCAGCAAGCGATGTTCTCCTTCTTCTTCGTCTTGATGTTTTTCATCCTCCTCGGTGGGCTCTTCACACCGATCGAGGGAATGCCGTCGTGGGCACGTGCCCTAGCCGTGTCGCATCCTTTCACGCATTACAGCATTTTGATGCGCACTTACTACCTCAAGCCAGTAGCCTTCACCGAGCTGTGGCGCGAGCTGACGGCACTCTCCGTTTTTGCCGTGGTCAACGCAGGAGCCGCCATCCTAACCTATCGTAAGCGCGCGTAGCCAGTCAGCCCGACAGACAAGTCCATTTCCCCTAAGCTTAGTTCCCCATCCAGCTAAGCTTGTCTCCCCAACCATCTAAAGTATAAACAAAAAAAGATAGGCATAGGAATGATTCCTATGCCTATCTTGCTCTTACTCTAAACCAATATCTCTGTACAAGATAAAATAACAGAGAGCGGAAGACGGGACTCGAACCCGCGACCCCAACCTTGGCAAGGTTGTGCTCTACCAACTGAGCTACTTCCGCATATCGGGAGGCTTCCTCTGACACTCTCTATAGCTGGTCTACCGAAGACTTTGGAGCTATGAGACTAGTCCATCTACCTTATCATAGGAAGGCGACGGAAAGGCGCCCTGCCGATTTGTGAGTACAAAGGTACGAAAACTTTTTGAATCTGCAATAGCTTGGGAAGATTTTTCGCAAATTAATTTTCTCTTGCGAAAAAGTCGATGCCATTTTGCTAGTCAGTCGTGGCTCTGACTCCGCTCCAGATCGCTATCTAGAGTCACTCCGTCAGTAGCCTAGTCACCGAGGGGGCGTTACCCCACCGACTTAAAACTTAGTCGTGTGGCGGATACCCAGGTCGGCGATGAGCTTACGGTAGCGCTCGATGTCCTTCTTAGCGAGGTAGTCTAGCAGACGACGACGCTTACCTACGAGCATCTTAAGGCTACGAGAAGTAGAGAAGTCCTTCTTGTTTTCCTTCAGGTGCTCCGTCAGGTGCTGGATACGATAGGTAAAGAGAGCCACCTGGCTCTCGACACTTCCGGTGTCTTGTGCGGAGGCTCCGTACTGAGCGAAGATCTCCTGCTTCTTGGTACTGTCTAGGTACATCTGTTTTTATGAGGTTATTTGTGAGACATTCATAACATCCTCGCCACCCAATGCCCCACCTCTGCGGGGCGACAATGAGTACGACGATGCATTTCTAGGCGCAAAGGTACAAAGAAATTTACACTCTACAAAAGCTCCCGCCCGTCTTCTCAGGGGTGACGCATTATAATTGCTCTGTCAGGGGCTACACGAGGAGTAGATGAGGTTACTACATATATATAATGTGTCACCCCTGCCCTCTAACCTCTAATCTCTAATTTCTAATCTCTAATTACCCTCCTTTCTCGAATATCCACGTGAGAAATCTCAAATCTCCACGTGGATATTTTTTATTTTCCACGTGGGCGTCATTCATTTCCTCCGAAGTTTCATTTGATTCCTCCGAAGAATTTTTTCTTCCCCACGTGGGAAATAAAAAATTTCCACGTGGATATTTCGAAATATCCACGTGGAAATCACTTTTTCTCGACACGGCTCTGTATCGATATGTAGTCAGGGCTGAATTATTGTAGCGAGTCAGCGGTGAATTTGCCTAGCTAGTGCTGACGCATTATAAATAGCTCTGTCATGGGCTACCAGCGAGGAGTAGATGAGTTCATTATATATAATGCGTCAGCCCTGCCCGTCTTCTCCTAGCCAGACGTCTATTCGAAGCAGAAAGTCAGCATAATCATTCGCCCCGTGCCACGACGCAGTGCGTCCGTGTAGCGACGACTAGCCCCCTCGTCGAGGTCAGGGCGTTGGTGCCGTATGAGGTCCGTAAAGCCAAAGTCAAAGCGCAGCTCTGGCGAGAGCTTGAAGTAGCGCAGGTAGATGTCGCACCCCACGCCAAAGGTCCAGCCAGCCGAGAGCGGAGCAAACTGCAGGGGGGCACCCTTCTTCTGTCCCATATGAAGCAGACCATAAGCTCCAGCAATCAGATAGGGGCGCGTATCATTGAAGCGTACAGAACTATACTTGACTAGAAGAGGCAACTCAATCTGGCTCGTTCGCATCGGCATTGTCTCGAGCGTCCCCTCGTCGTTCGTGCGGAAGAGCAGTCGCTGCTCCCCAAAGTGTAGCGTAGGCAGTAGACGAATGCTCCAGTCGATGTGCGGATTATAGTTGGCGATGACCCCAACGCTAAAGCCTGGGCTGTAGCTCGGCACCGCTGCATAGAGAGGCTCGGGCATCGTCTCCGTCGGACCCATATTGTCAATTACCAAATCCTCCACATGCGCCCCCACGTGAAAGCCCCAGTTGAAGCGTCTATGATCGGCATAGGGTCGTGTCATCGGGCGTGCCGTCTGCGCTTGCATCGGCAGAGCCATCGGCACCACCAGCAACAAGAGCAGGAGCCCCACTTGCCAGCAGCGACGACCTAGCCTATAGGTCTGACGACTATCTCGAGAATACTTCAACACAAATTTCAAAATGAGTGCAGATACACTATGCAAATCAAACGTCTATCCGACAAAGATATTGTATATTTGCCTAATTTAAGCATCCAACTATACATCAGCCCAGCTCATGCAGGTACATAATTTATCTGACCAACCGTCACTCCTGACCCACTTCATCTCAGAAATACGGGACAAGAAGATACAGCAAGACCCTCTGCGCTTCAGAACCAACATCGAGCGCATAGGCCACATTATGGCTTACGAAATCAGCAAGCAGCTCAACTACCAGACACGCTCCGTAGAGACTCCGCTCGGCACCGCTCCCACAGCCGTGCTGGATGAGCAGCTCGTGGTGGCGACCATCCTACGTGCTGGATTGCCACTACATCACGGCTTCCTAGACTTCTTCGATAGGGCAGAGAATGCCTTTATCTCGGCCTATCGCAAGGTCAAGGAGGGCGACGAGTTTGACATCCATGTCGAGTACGTTGCTGCGCCCGACCTAACGAACAAAGAGCTACTCCTCGTCGATCCGATGCTAGCCACTGGTGGGTCTATGCATCTCTCTTGGCAGGCACTTCTCAAGAGCTGTGGCGTCCCGCGACACACGCATATGGTCGCTATCGTGGCGAGCCAACAGGCGATAGAGTTCCTCCAGTCACAGTTTGACGACAACGCTCCCGTCACGCTCTGGGTGGGCGTCATCGATCCCGCGCTCAATGAGCATGCCTACATCGTCCCTGGTCTAGGAGACGCCGGCGACCTAGCCTTTGGCTCCAAGCTCTAGCCTCTAGCACCTCTCCCTGCGCCTTGTCTATACGTCGTGACATAGAGCTACTAGCACCAGCCTCCTCACTCGAGGGTGGACTGGTGGCACTCTCCGCCGGAGCCGACGCCATCTATGTGGGGGCACCTCAGTATGGTGCGAGGAGTGCTGTGGGGGTATCGCTAGAGGATATAGGAGCGCTCTGCCGTGCCGCCCATAGTTTTCACGCACGGGTCTACGTCGCTCTCAACACAATCCTCACAGATAGCCAGCTACCTCACGCAGTCGCGCTAGCACATCAGCTCTACGAGGTAGGTGCCGATGCACTAATCATCCAAGACCTAGGGCTACTCCGCGAGGAGCTTCCGCCCATACCGCTGCACGCTAGCACACAGTGCCACAACCACTCACTGGGACAGCTCCAGATGCTCTCCGAGCTAGGCTTCGAGCAGGCTGTTCTACCTCGTGAGTGGAGCCTAGAGGATATAGCAGCGGTGCGCGACAAGACTTCGCTGAGACTGGAGGCCTTCATCCATGGTGCGCTCTGCGTCTCGTACAGCGGGCGGTGCTTCATCTCCGAGGCGCTCTCGCAGCGCAGTGCCAATAGAGGGCAGTGCGCCCAGTACTGCCGGATGACCTATGACCTCGTCGACGCTCAGGGGCAAATGCTTCGTCAGGGGGAGCACCTCCTCTCACTAAGAGACCTCAACCGCTCCGAGATTATCGAGCAAATGATGGACGCCGGTATTAGCTCCTTCAAGATAGAGGGGCGCCTCAAAGCGATCCCCTACGTGCGCAATGTGACAGCCCACTACCGCCAGCTGCTCGACGAGATTTTGGCGCGTCGTGGCGACCAGTTCCAGCGTCCCTCGTGGGGCAGGGAGCGCTTCGCATTCACCCCTCAGCCCGAGGCGACCTTTGCACGTCCTTTCACCAGTTACAATACCCCGCTAGGTCGTCCCATACCGGTCGACAGCATCACGCCTTATAGTAATAAGAGCCTAGGTCAAGCCATCGGCACCGTCCTCAGCAGCAAGGGGCGCGAAATAGTTGTCAAGCTCCTCCGCAGCGACCTCCAGCTCGCTAATGGGGATGGTCTCGTCGGTTACTCTTCCGACAGACGGCTCCTCGGCGCGCAGGTCAACCAGGTGACCTCACTAGCCCAGCCCGACCACTATCGCCTGCGGCTCTCACAGCCACTCGCGCTACCTCGTAGTGCCACCCTCTGGCGCAATCGCGACCATCAGCTCGAGAGCCAGCTCCTACGCCCTGATGCCTCCCTGCGCACACTCCCCGTACTCTTTACCCTCCAGGCGCAACCCACACGGCTCACACTCCAGATGCAGCTCGCTGAGGCTCCCGAGCTATCGGTCTCCATTACCCAGCCGGCTCAGCTAGAGCCAGCCCAGAGGGGCAACACCGAGCATCTAGAGCGTACCCTCGCCAAGCTAGGCGACACCCCATACCGTACCGAGAGCATCACCTTACAGCTCGAGGGGCTCTTCGTACCACCCTCTCTCCTTACCGCATTGCGCCGAGACGCTTGCAAGGCTCTACTGGAGCTCTGTCAGACGCAAGCACTGCAAGCGCGAGACAAAATCGGGAGAGAACTCCAGACGAAGCGTCTCGAAGCTCTCGCCCATACCGCCCCAGAGGCTCGTGAGCGGTATGGCCTTCCCGACACGCTAGACTTCACCTACAACGTTGCCAACGCGTCGGCTGCTCAGCTATACCGCCAGCTTGGCGTCACAGGGGCCATCGCCTCCGCACTCGAGGTCGAGCGGCCCGAGGGCGCCATACCGGTCATGTTCACTCGCCACTGCCTGCGTCATCAGCTAGGCTACTGCACACGCACAGGGCGCAAGCCTCCCTTCGCCCTACCCCTCTACCTCGTCCGTGGGAGCGACCGCCTTCGTGTCGAGACCGACTGCCAGCGCTGCTTGATGACCCTCTGGCTTGACCCCACAGAACAAAACTCTCTTCCGCAATAGTCATTTGACTTCTCTGGAAAAGTGATTTCACTTCTCCGCAAATGTCGCTCGACTTCTCCGCAAATGAGATTTGACTTTTGCGGAAGTCTCATTCGACGGGTGTGGTGTGACGTGTAACGACTTGTAGGGGGGGCACGGTCGCTGCTCGTTGCACTGCTACGCACCAACTCTCCAGCATCTACTTTTTCATCCTCTAACCTCTAGTTTCTAATCCCTAAGGGCTAAGTGCTAATTTCGTATCTTTGTCCTCACAGGTGAGGGGGTGCGCCCGATTGGCTCCCTCGCTACTACAAGGACCTTAGTCGTACTCTCGATGAATACACAACAACGACGGCGAGCTTGGTGGCTCTACGGTGGACTGATGGCTCTCTTCGTGGCAATCCTCTGGTGGGTCGGTGCTACGGATAGGCGTTGGAACTCTACCCCTACCGCTACAACGCAGACATCTGTCGCTACTACGACGGGAGCGCTCTCGAATGGTGGTGGCGAAGAGCTACTACCCTCTCCCGCTGTGGGGCTTGAGACGACGGCGTGGGACTCCTTCCTCAGCTCCGTAAGAGGTCACATGGCGTCTGACATTGGGATGCTGCTCATACAGTTGGTGGTCATCCTGCTGGTGGTACGTGTCGTGGGGTGGCTCTTCGCTCGCCTGCGACAACCGACGGTCATCGGAGAGATCCTCGCGGGTATCCTCTTGGGTCCTAGCTTGCTGGGTGCGGTTTGGCCGGAGGCTATGGAAACGCTTTTCCCTGAGCACAGCTTGGGCAACCTGGAGTTGCTGAGTCAGTTTGGGCTAATTCTCTTCATGTTTACCATCGGTATGGAACTACGGATGAAGGATCTCAAGGGGCACGCTCAGCAAGCGCTCGTGATTAGTCAGTCGGGTATCATCATCCCGTTTATCCTTGGGGTCATCCTCACCTATAGTCTCTACACGCATCCCGATATAGTTGCCGAGGGGAGTAGCTTCCTGTCGCTAGCTCTCTTTGTAGGCATCTCTCTGAGTATTACGGCCTTCCCCGTCTTGGCGCGCATCATACAGGAGCGGTCACTCGCGCATAGCCATTTGGGACGGCTAGCGCTCTCGACGGCTGCTATGGGAGACATCGTCGCGTGGCTTATGCTTGCGGCTATTATGGCAGTCAGTCAGGGAGGGAGCTTCACCAGTGCGCTCTACAACTTGCTCTTTCTAGCACTCTACCTGGGGGTTATCTTCGGAATCCTGCGCCCACTCTTCGGACTCCTCGGTCGTCGGGTGAGGAACCGTGAGGTACTCTCTAAGTCGCTGATGGGGCTTATCTTCATACTGCTCATGGCGAGTGCCTACTTTACTGAAATCATGAGTATGCATGCGCTCTTCGGCGCCTTTATGCTGGGACTTATAATGCCGGAGAGCCTTGACTTTCGCGTCATCGTGAAAGAGAAGATCGAAGACCTAGCACTTCTCCTGCTCTTGCCACTCTTTTTCGTTAGCTCAGGCTTGCGCACGCAGCTGGGTTTGGTCAATACGCCAGAGCTGTGGGGGCTCTTCGGGCTTTTCACGCTTGTGGCGGTCGTCGGCAAGATGGGAGGAACCTTTATGGCAGCACGCTGCTGTGGCATCCAACCTCGTGAGAGCCTTTACCTCGGTGCTTACATGAATACGCGCGGGCTTATGGAGCTGGTTGTGCTACGTATAGGACTAGACCTGGGGGTTCTCTCGCCAGTTCTCTTTGCCATTCTCGTGATGATGACGCTCGTGACCACCATCATGACGGCACCGATGCTGCAACTGATAGACTGGCTCCTTAAGAAGAAGAAAAACCCACAGAGCGTGGAGCAGTCGACGGGTCATGTGCTCATCTCTTTCGGGCGTGCCGAGACGGGTGTGACACTCCTAGAGCTCTTCCATCGTCTATGCGGGGGTACCTCTCCACAGGTGGCCTGTACGCTGATGCACGTTACCACAGATACCGATATTAGCACCATCGATGCTGACCACTACTATGCTAGTAGCTTTGCAGCTCCTATGGAGATGGCTAAGCAGCTGGACCTTGCAGTGGAGCGCAAGTATGAGATCGCCGACTCAGTCCCCGAAGCGGTCCTCTCTCACGCCAACCATATACAGAGCAATCTACTCCTCCTCGGGGCGAGTGTCAACCTCTCGCAAGACAAGAAAGACCGCGACCTAGTCGCCTATAGTGATAAGCTGACCCGCAGGTGGAAGCTCGTGACTGGGCGTCGCCGTCAAGCTAGAAAAGAGCAGAGCTCGCACTCCTTTGAAGAGCTTATAGAGACCTTCGCTCAGGAAGCAGCCTGCACAGTCGGTATCTATGTGGACAACGGGCAGACGGAAATCGCTCATCCTCTGGTGCTGATGCAGCGGCCAGAGGACAGAGAGTTACTGCCCATAGCTCAGCAGGTGACTAGGGACGTAGAGAGTCCTATCACCTTGATGTCTCTCACGGGGCACCTGACCAATCCGCTCTCGGAGCCTAACTCACGCGTGACCTGGTCGTCGGAGACTTTCACTGGACAGGTGGAGTTCAGTCACTACGACTTCGCACTCATCGCCTACGACGCGTGGGCTACGCTGACGCCTGCACAGCAGGAGCTACTTAGCGAGTTGCCCGCCTACCTAATCCTAGACATTGACGAGGCGATGCTACAACTGCCCACGCTCCAGAGACCAGCTGAGCAGACTGTTCCTTACCTTGGTAAAAGCATCTGACTATGTTTCCCGATAGCCGTAATCCCCACTCCGCTAATTCTGACCGAGAGACCCCGCTCTGGGCGCAACAAGATGAGTGGCTTGCTCCACACTACGAGGAGATTCGGGCGTGGCAACGCTATATAAAGAAGCGTCGACAGCTCTTCCTCGGCACGCTAGCTACGAGGGGTGGTCTGGCCGCATGGGCCTGTGGACATCTGTACTTCGGGCTACACCGCACTACGACTGGGTGGGTGCTTCGCGAATATGCGCCAGCAGCCCGAGCCATCTACCTGCTGTGCGATGCTAATGGTTGGCAAAAAGCAGATGCCTACCGCTTCACCCCGCTACACTCCAGCGAGGGCACACCGAGTGGCGAGTGGTCTCTCGAGCTACCCGCCACGGCACTACATCATCTCGACTACTACAAGCTTCTCATCTGCACTGCCGACGAGGAGCTAGAGCGTATTCCCGCCTATGCCAACTATGTCGTACAGGACCCTCGCGACTACTCGTTTTGTACGCGTGTATGGTCGCCCGAGCAGCCTTACAGGATGACGGCACCATCGCCCAAGCGACCCGACACGCTATTAATATATGAGTGCCACATCGGGATGAGCGGCGAGGAGCTGGGGGTAGCTACCTACGAGCAATTTCGCAAGGAACGCCTACCCTATATAGTTTCTTCGGGATACAATACGCTGCAAATCATGGCGGTTCAGGAGCACCCTTACTATGGATCGTACGGTTACCACGTATCCAACTTTTTCGCGCCCTCCAGTCGCTTCGGAACTCCCGACGAACTGAAGCGTCTCGTCGACGAGGCGCACGCCCTGGGGCTCTACGTCATTATGGACTTAGTTCACTCGCATGCGGTGCGCAATGAGGCAGAGGGCTTAGCTCGCTACGACGGGACACGGACGCTCTTCTTCCATGAGGGGAGCCGAGGTGAGCACCCGCAGTGGGACTCCCTATGCTTTGACTACGGGCGCTCCGAAGTGGTTCACTACCTCCTCTCCAACTGTCACTACTGGCTGACGGAGTATGGCTTCGACGGCTTCCGCTTCGACGGGGTCACCTCGATGATTTATCTCGACCACGGACTGGAGCGGTCGTTCCTTACTTACGAGGATTACTACGATGGCTGTATAGACCGGGATGCTTTGACCTACCTAACCCTTGCCAACGAACTGGTTCACGCCGTCAAGCCCTCAGCGACCACCATTGCTGAGGAGGTGAGCGGTCTACCGGGGCTTTGCGAGAGCCTTGCCATCGGGGGCTACGGCTTTGACTACCGCCTGGCGATGAATGTGCCGGACTACTGGATAAAACTAATCAAGGAGCAACCAGACGAGGCGTGGAACCCCGAGAATATGTGGTACGAACTGCGCAACCACCGTCCCACGGAGCGCACGATTTCCTACGCCGAGAGCCATGACCAGGCGCTCGTCGGCGACAAGACCATCATCTTCCGGCTCATCGATAGCGATATGTATTGGCACATGCAGCAGAGCGACTGGCACGACCGAGTCATGCGGGGCATCGCTCTCTGTAATATGATTCGCCTGATGACCTTTGCTACGATGTGCGGGGGCTATCTGACCTTTATGGGAAATGAGTTCGGACATCCCGAGTGGATAGACTTCCCTCGACAGGGAAATGGCTATTCCTACCAATACGCTCGCCGTCAGTGGTCACTACGGGCCAATGGACTCCTGAGGTACGCACAGCTGGCTCACTTTGACGAGAAGATGCTCGCGCTCTGCCAGCTCGAGCCCTGCTTTGCTGAGCTACCAGACTACTGCTACCATAGTCATACGGAGCGACAGTTCATCGCCTTCATGAGAGGGGATGCACTCCTCTTTACCTTCAACTACAGTCCGACAGAGAGCTACTGCGACTACGCCATTGAGGGGGTGCCGACGGGTCAGTATGAACTACTACTCGACAGCGACGCAGTCGCCTGCGGAGGATTCGGACGTATCGACAGCTCCGTCCGGCATCATACCCGCAGCAATGCCGAGGGACGCACCGAGCTACGCCTCTATCTTCCCGCCCGCTCAGCACAAGTCTACCGACGCAAGCCATAGACTGCTAGGTAGTAGCCGAGAGCTTCTCCCTCTCTTGAGGTCGCTTTCTTCCCCAGCTCCCAATAAGACTTAGCTCATCCGTGGATGCTACTGCCTTAGGTGAGAAGAAAATTGTTTGTACTTTTGCAACACAACCGTGCTGACTCCGAAGCTAGCAGCCTAGGGAACTCACAATCAGTGAGGCTTACGGTCAGAAATTATTTACTCACCAAACAATATAATGATTATGAAACAGAAGAGACTACTTATTGCTCTAGTCGTAATCCTGCTAAGCGTCTGCTCGCTACAGGCACAGCGCGAGACCGGTCGCCGTGAAGTTGCGGGAACGCTTAGCCTAGCAACAGTCGCAGGCAGTGATGGCTTCGGAGTCTTCAACGTTTTACTGAACCCCTCCATCGGCTGGTTCGTCAAGGATAACCTATCCGTAGGGGCTTCGCTCTACTACGAGGGAACAGGGAGCTTGGGAGCATTCGGCCTTGGTCCACAGGTTTATTACTACTTCCCTTCCAAAAGTAACATAAACATCTACTTGGATGCCTTCGCAGGTCTCCAAATGATTGCTTTCTCTGGTTATAACTTTGTCGGAGGAGCCATCGGTGTCGGGGGCGGTGTCGCCTACGCCATCACACCACGCGTGGCGTGGCGCTCTGGTGTTAACTACAAAATGGGCATCTACTCAGACGCAAACCTGATACATCGGATAGGCTTGGATATGGGATTCACGCTGAACTTCTAGCGGACCCACCAGTCTAGCGGCCCCAGACTAAGAGGTCAATCCTCTACGTCTCCAGTCCAGCGGTCGGGCTCCCACTGCGTCGTGAGGGCGTGGTAGATAATCTCAGCAGCACCTTCGGCGGCGACCAGTTCGCCACGGAGGTGCTGTCGTATGTTATGGTATTGCTGTTGCTGCGCTTGGTAGGCAACACTTTCGCGGTCGAGGAGCGGGACGAGAGCCTGCACGAGTCGTTGCGGTGTCATCCGGTCACCGAGTAGCTCCTCTACGACGGGGTGCTCTGCAATCAGATTGACCAGTGAGAAGTAGCTGATCGGTAAGAGGTGGTCGAAAGACCAGCGAGCTAAGCGTCCCGCAGGAAGGCGATAAGCAACCACCTGCGGCGTGCCAATAAGTGCCGTCTCTAGCGTTGCCGTTCCAGAGGTAACCAGCGCAGCTGAGGAGCCAGCCAAGAGCGGTAGCGTCTTATCGGTGACCAGCTCTATGCGTTCGCTGAGATAGGGTGTGTAGTGCGCTCGGTCGATGCTTGGCGCTCCTGCGATGACTGCTCGCCAGGGAGCTGGCAGGAGGTCAATTGCCTGGCACATCATCGGCAGGTTACGGGCTATCTCAGCCTCACGACTACCCGGTAGCAGTGCTATGTAGGGCCGATTTGTGTCACATAGCTTAGCATTGCTTGCCAGCAAGTCGCCCACACTCGCCATACTTGGGTTGCCCACGTAGCGGGCATTGACGCCACGCTGCGAGAGGTAGTCCGCCTCAAAGGGAAGAATCGTCAAGCAGATGTCAGTGTATCGTCTGAGTTGCTTGATACGTCTACGACGCGATGCCCACACTTTAGGCGGTATGTAGTAAACCACCGGCACGCCATAGCGATGCGCCAGCGGGAGCGTATAGCGCAGATTAAAGCCCCCGTAGTCAATCGGGATGACCACATCTGGGGGATTCGAGCGCATCTCCTCTTGTAGTAAGCGTGCTGCCAGTCGTATCTTCCGCAGAGTGCGCAGCACTGCTGTAAAGCCCATCACCGCAATCTCACGGTAATGGTAAAGTGGGGCGACACCCGCCTGCAGCGCCATCTTGTCACCTCCGATGAAAGCAAAGGTCGCTGCAGAGTCGACCTTCCTCAGCTCGGCAATCAGTCGCGCTCCATGCTCATCGCCAGAGGCTTCGCCAGCTATGAGTAGATATTTCATAGCCTACCAGAGCGTAGACGCTAGAGCTCTAGTGTCCACTCCTTAGCTGACCGCTCGAGAAACGGGTGGTCTGTCATATCCACCTGTAGGGGCGCAATCGTAGCGTAGCCCTCCAGGAGCCAGTAGTGATCTGTCCCCACACGCTGGTCGGGATCGACCTGGTCGCCCTGCATCCAGTAGACTGGTGATCCGTGCGGCGTCTCGGCACGCATATACTCATTGACGAAGCGTCCCGTACCTTGAGGAGCCCACTTGACACCCTTGGCTGGCGCCTTCGGGAAGTTCACATTGAGCATCGTCGTGTGCGGTAATCCGCGCTCCACCACCTGCGGGACAAGCTGCTTGGCGAAGGCGCACACCTCGCTAAAGTTGCACTTGTCGCTGTGGTCAGCTAGCGAGAAAGCGACCGCTGGTATACGTGCTATGGCGGCCTCTATGGCGGCACCGACGGTCCCAGAGTAGATAGCGCAGATACCATCGTTGCGTCCATGATTAATCCCCGATACCACTAGGTCAGGGAGCTCAGAGGCAAAGAGCGTGTTGAGTGCCAGCTTGACACAGTCCACAGGTGTACCCGAGCAACTGTATAGCTGGTAGGGCAGCTGCTCGCTCTCCTCCATCAGAGAGAGGCGTAGTGGCGTGCGAGAGGTAATCTGCGAGGAGGCACCCGAGCGGGGCTCCGTGGGGGCGACGACCGTCACCGTCGCTATCTGGGAGAGCGTCTCGGCTAGTTCACGGATTCCCTGTGCGTGGACCCCATCGTCATTGGTTAATAGTATCTTCATTGTGTAGATTTAAAGGTTGATAGATTCAGTCGTGTGATACGGCGGAGCGCTGCCCCTCGGGGATAATCTCCTCGAGCTTGACGCGAAACTTCAGCGCCGTGTAAGGATTGATGTCGCCAGAGCGCCTCTCTCCGTAGGCGAGGTACCAGGGGATGATGATTTCAGCCTCGTCGCCTACGACCATCTGCTGGAGACCTATGCGGGCCCCCTCGACAAGTTGGTTCTTCAGGCCTCGGTTAATTGCAAAGACCGCTGGACGCTCCGAGCCGTAGTTACCGTCTACGACCTTGTCGCCCACGAGCAGTCTCATCTCGTAGTGGCACTTGAAGCGTGAAGTCTCGATAGGATACTCCTTACCATCTCCGTGGGCGAGCCACTTCATATAGACGTAAGCCGATGAGCCCTCGATGGAGGCTTTCTGGTACTCCTCTTTAGAGCTATACTCATTAAATGCGCTCTCATTGGTGATGCGCCACTGAGTAGATGCGTCAATAGGGTCCTCGCAGGAGGCGAGGATTAGGGAGAGTAGTGCCACGAGGGCTACTCTGAGGGAGAGATTATATTTCATCTTCGATCTTCTTGAGTAGGGTATTGATACTGGTGCGCTCAGCTATGAGGTCGTGTAGCTCAGAGATAGCGATGCGCTCCTGCTGCATCGTGTCTCGGTCGCGGAGCGTGACCGTGTTGTCGTCGAGCGTCTGGTGGTCCACCGTGATACAGTAAGGCGTACCGATAGCATCCTGACGGCGGTAGCGCTTGCCGATACTATCCTTCTCGTCATACTGGCAGGCGAAGTCTAAGTGAAGCAAACGTACTACCTCATGCGCCTTCTCATCCAGGCCATCCTTGCGAACGAGTGGCAGGACAGCCAGCTTGACCGGTGCCAGTGCGGGTGGTAGTGAGAGGACTACGCGTGTCTCGCCACTCTCCGTCTGCTCCTCCTTGTATGCTCCGCAGAGCACCGATAGGAACATACGGTCCACACCGATACTGGTCTCGACGACGTAGGGGACATAGGATTCCTTCGTCTCGGGGTCGTAGTAGCGGAGCTTCTTGCCCGAGAACTCCTCGTGGCGCGATAGGTCAAAGTCCGTGCGACTATGGATACCCTCCACCTCCTTGTAGCCGAAAGGCATGAGATACTCTATGTCAGTAGCTGCGTTGGCATAGTGAGCCAGCTTCTCGTGGTCGTGGTAGCGGTAGTCGCTATGTGGGAAGCCCAGAGCGTAGTGCCAGTGCAGGCGTAGCTTCTTCCAGTACTCAAACCACTCTAGCTCAGTGCCTGGCTGGACAAAGTACTGCATCTCCATCTGCTCAAACTCGCGCATGCGGAAGATAAACTGACGTGCCACAATCTCATTGCGAAAGGCTTTACCGATTTGTGCGATACCGAAGGGGAGCTTCATACGTCCCGTCTTCTGCACGTTAAGGTAGTTGACGAAGATACCTTGCGCCGTCTCGGGACGTAGGTAGATTGTCGAGGCACCCTCAGCTGTCGACCCAACCTCGGTGGCAAACATGAGGTTAAACTGCCGCACCTCCGTCCAGTTTGTCGTGCCACTGATAGGGCAGACGATCTTCTCGTCGACGATAATCCGGCGTAGCTCCTCAAGGTCGTTATCGTTGAGCGCCTTAGCCATGCGCTGACGCAGAGCCTCCGCCTGCTCGAGGTAGCCCTTGACACGAGGATTGGTCGTGCGGTAGAGTGACTCGTCAAAGGAGTCGCCAAAGCGCTTGCGCGCCTTCTCAATCTCCTTATCCGCCTTGCCCTCTATCTTGGCTATCTGGTCTTCGATGAGGACATCCGCACGGTAACGCTTTTTGGAGTCCTTATTATCAATCAGTGGGTCGTTGAAAGCATCCACATGTCCCGAAGCCCTCCATATATCTGGGTGCATAAAGATCGACGAGTCGATGCCGACCACGTTGGGGTGCAGGCGTGTCATCGCCTCCCACCAGTATCGCTTGATGTTGTTCTTAAGCTCTACACCGTTCTGACCATAGTCGTAGACAGCGCTCAGTCCGTCGTAAATATCAGATGAGGGGAAGACAAACCCATACTCCTTACAGTGGGATACAATCTTCTTAAAGAGGTCTTCTTGTGATGCCATATTGATGCTTATACTTATTATTATGGAGACAAAGATACGAAAAAGAGGTTAGCTCTTGGCCTTTGGCTGTTAGCTGTTGGCTCAGATCACTCCGATCCACTCCGATGGCTCCGATGGTTCCGACACCTCCGATGACTCTAGCCAAAAGCCAAAAATATCGATACGGCGCTATGTCGGGGAAAAACGGATTTCCACGTGGATATTTTGAAATCTCCACGTGGAGAATTTTTATTTTCCACGTGGGGAAGAAAAAATTCTTCGGAGGAATCAAATAAAACTTCGGAGGAAATGAATCACGCCCACGTGGAAAATAAAAATTCTCCACGTGGAGATTTGAGATTTCCCACGTGGATATTCGAAAAAGGAGGAAATCGGACGAATTTCCCTGTAAAGATATGTTATTAGAGATTAGGGGTTAGAGATTAGAGATCGGAGCGGATTAGCGTCTGGTACGAAGAGCGCTTCCTGAGGCTCTCCCTCGAGTACGTTGGGGCGCATCGTCGCTTTGTCGCATTCGGGGATGTAGGGCGGATTGCTCACCAAAAGGTTTATCGGGGGAAGCTTGGCGGGGATACCTTTCCCCTGACACCAAGCGAAGAGATCGCCACGGAAGAGCTGGACGGCCCGCTCCTGACCAATCGATCGGGTAGTGGCGGTCAGCCGATCCGTCTCCTCCGGTGTCACAGTCGGCTACCTCGCCCCGAGCTGCGTATGCTACAAGACGCCTCCGCACCAACGATCATCCTCCTCCCGCCTGCACTCCTCGAGCAAGTGCATGACGGACAATATCCGCCCCACGTCTCCTGCCTCGCCACGACTGGCGAGGTGCGCGAGCTCCTCACGCTCCTGCATAGTCAGGGCATCGAGTCGCTCCTCGTCGAGGGAGGCGCACAGGTCCTGCAGCGCTTCCTCGACGCAGACCTCTACGACGAACTCAACGTCGAGCATGCCCCCGTCCAGCTCCACGATGGTGTCCCCGCCCCCAACGTATAACGATTGTAGGGGCGCACGGAGACGACTCCTGTAGGGACGCACGGTCTGTGCGTCCGTCCCCGTTAAAGCGAGACGTATAACGATGTTCATATCAGTCACTACTCGTCACGTTTTGATACAACGGACGCACAGACCGTGCGTCCCTACAATCGTTACCCGTCCGATACACTCCGATCCCCTCCGACACGTCCGATCTATTCCGACACACTCCGATTTCTAAATAAGAGCTCCGCAGGACTAGTCCTACGGAGCTCTTCTATTATTGTAGTCTGACAAACTTATCGTCTGTCAGATCGTGCGCGTTAGTGCTTGACGACGAGGCGCTGTGCAGCTCCCTCGGTGACTACGAGATAGGTACCATCGCTCAGTGCGGTGAGGTCTATCTGTAGGCGACCCGAGCGGTCAGCAGCTAGGCGCGTGATCAGCTGTCCATCTAGCGTGTAGAGTGCTACGGCTGCCTCAGGTGCTAGACCTGTGATGGTAGCGGACTCGCTAGCAGGGTTAGGATAGATGACGAGCGCATCCGCAGCGACTGCATCAATGCCCGTGTGGTCGACAAACTCAGCAATGACCTCTGTGTCCTTTGTGACGGTGAAGGTCTTATCCTTGAGGATGTCCTCACCATTTGCCGTAAGCTTGGTGAGCTCGCACTTGTCGTTGGCACCCTGAGCTACGACCGTCAACTTCGTTCCTTCCGGCACAGCGTTGAGATCGACATCTTCCTTGATAGTGATCGTGCCGTGCTCGGTAGGCTTCAGTGTTACCTTGTAGGTCTTTGGCTTCTTAGTAAAGGTCGCCTTGATTATTGTGTGACCCGAGATGAAGACCTTCTTCGTAGCTAGGATATCCGTTCCGTTAGCTGTGAGAGCGGTAAGCTCGTACCCCTCTTTAGGATTGTCGACGATAAATAGGTCCGTACCGTAGGGTACCATCTTTAAGTCTTTCGCTCCTGCGGTCAAGATCGTTCCACCCTCTTCGTTTGCTGAGATCGTGACCTCGTACGTTGGCGTGGGCTTACCTCGATAGAATCCATTTCCTGTTCCCGTTTGCTCTATTACAGCCCAACCCTTGGCGTTGGCGATGTCCACATGATAGGTGTAGCAAACATTTTTCTCATCACTTGAACTAGAGTCAAATACATTAAACCAACCTTTCCAACTTGGCTTATCGTTACGGTCCGGCAAAGCTTTCACGAGGTTGGTCATCTCGTTTGCCAGAATCAAGTTGCCATAGCAATCTATACTGCTCAAATTTGGACAGCTGGGGAGCTCTAGCTTGGGTAGCAAGTTGTTTTCACAGTTTAGCTTAGTTAGATTGGAACAATTGGCGAGCTCTAGCTTGGTCAGCAAGTTGTTACTACAATTTAGGATAGTTAGATTGGGACAATTGGCGAGATCTAGCGTGGTCGGAAGGTTTTTATAACACCAGACCAATTCCAAAGCAGTCTGCTTTGAGAGATCCAAGCTGGTTAGCTGATTATTAGAGCAATACAACTCTTTTAGGGCAGGATTATTCGATAGATCCAAGCTAGTCAGCTGGCCATCAGAGCAGTCCAAGAATGTAAGGGCAGGCAGATTTGACACGTTTAGACTGGTCAATTGATTTTCATTGCAATACAACGTTTCTAGGGCAGGATTATTCGATAGATCCAAGCTGGTCAGTTTGTTGGTAAAGCAGGCAAGGATCTTTAAGCGCCTATTGTTTGACACGTCCAGATGCGTTAAGTCATTGATTCCACACCAAAGCGCCTCTAAGGCTGGATAGTTAGAGAGATCTATATCCCCGACTTCAGTCTGTGTATAGTCAAGAACTCTCAGCGTCTTGCTCGTGGGGAGGGTCAAGCTCTTCAGTGGACCTTCATTAGCAACCAACACTTCCAGTGCTGTGTTGTGTGAAAAGTCTAGCTTGGTCATACTAACTTCCTCTGAGTAGAAGACTTTCAGTGCCTTATTATGCGATAAGTCTAGGCTGGACAGATGAGTGGCGGAACAGCGGAGTTCGGTCAATGCAGTGTTGTGCGACAAGTCTAAGGTGGTCGCAGCAAACCCAGAACAGTCAAGCTTGGTCAAAGCCGTGTTGTGCGACAAGTCTAAGGGCACAGTAAGATTAGAACACGTGAGCTCGGTCAATGCGGTGTTGTGCGACAAGTCTAGGCTGGTCAGCTTGTAACCGTTAAAGTTTAATACTTTCAATGCAGTGTTGTGCGACAAATCTAAGGTAGTCGCATAAAGTCCGTAACAGTCAAGCTTGGTCAATGCGGTGCAAGACGACAGGTTTAGGCTAGTTATCTTATCATTCCAACGGCAGATCAGCTCAGTCAGGGAGGAGCAACGCTCCAAAGTAAGGCTGGTCAGCATATTCGATGGGCATTTCAGACTTTGCACCTCGCCCTCGATTTTGATCGTCTGGCTCGTGATGGTGTAGGTGCTGTCGGTCTTCTTCTCGAGGCCTACAATGGAGATGTCTGAACCTTTGACAGTCAGATTGAATTCTTTCCCAACATTAAGAGAGGTGGTCATGGTGATCACGCCCTTTTGTCCAGAGCGCAGAGCCGGAGTAGTAGGCTCCTGTGCGACAGCGACACTCGCTAGGAGTGTGGCTAGTAGGATATAGATCCCAATGCGTAGTTGCTTTTTCATAGTCATATATTGCTTAAAGTGATAGTCGTATATATAAGGGAGTGCTTTTCCCTTGCATTATGATGCCTGTGTCCGACCACACGTTAAAGTGTAGTTTTCGTTTCATGGCTCTGTTGTAGTTTTTGAAGTGTATTGCGTCAGGTGTGTAGAGCTGTCTGTCGAAAACTGAGAGGAGGCGTAGGGGCGGAACTCTCGTGCCGACTGGCTACGCACTCCCCTCAGAACTTCAAACAGCTACTACGAATGCTGTTGGCTGTTGGCCTTTGGCCTTTGGCTGTTAGCTATCGGAGTGCTCGTGTTCCTAGCCAACGGCCAACAGCTAACAGCCAATAGCTAACGGCTATCTCCGTACATGCATGACCTTATGGCCACCGACGATGTAGACACCTGTGGGTAGCTCATCGAGTGGCTCGGAGCGTAGCACGCCGTTCATATCGTAGATAGCACCATCCGCGGGGAGCTGCTCAGGCGTGACGAAGTCGATCGCCGTGCCACCCTTCGGGCTGATGACCACTTCGTCCTTGATGACGTTGCCCGAGGCATCGCAGACGGCTTTCGCTTCAGCATTCCAGACAGCCCCTGCGGGTTTCGTGATCTCGCACCCCTCGAGCTTGAGGTTTGCGAGGGCGCAGATGGAACCCTCGGTGCCCTTTGCCGTGACGGAAGCATTTCTGATTGTAAGAGACTCGCCAGCGATTCCCCAATTGCCCTCGGCATAGACTGTACAACCCTCAATAAGTAGAGAAGCGGGTAGATGGATCCCAGCTCTTTCTTTAGACTTTAGAGTGAGCTGTCCATTCCCTTTTATAATGGCATTCTTATCGAACTCCATTGCGCTCCAATCATTCTTAGAAGTGATGGAGACCTTCCCCTTGACGACACAAGTCAGCTCATCTTTTGACCATATACCTTCGATGGAGGCATCCTCGAGGGTGAGCGTCTTGGTGGTGGGGTCGTAGCTGACTTTGCCCTTGACGCCAGGGATGACGGTGAGGTCGGAGCAGTTCGCCGAGGTGACCTCCACGCCGGCTATATTGAGGCCGTACTCCTCTACAGGTACAGGTGTGATGACCACCTCGTCGGTGATGACATTGCCTGAGGCATCGCAGACGGCGTGCTTGCTGGCATTCCAGACAGCCCCTGCGGGTTTCGTGATCTCACACCCCTCGAGCTTGAAGTTTGTGAGGTCGCGGATGGAGCCTCCGGTACCCTTTGCCGTGACGGATGCATTTCTGATTGTAAGAGACTCTCCAGATGTGCCATTCTTGCCTTCGATTGCCCAAACGCCTTCGGCATAGACTGTACAACCCTCAATAAGTAGAGCAACCCCAGTATAGATACCACATCCTCCTGACTTTAGAGTGAGCTGTCCATTCCCTTTTATAATGGCATTCTTGTCGAATACCATTGCGCCCCAATTAGAATTAGAAGTGATGGAGACCTCCCCCTTGACGACACAAGTCAGCTCATCTGTTGACCATATACCGTGACGTTCTCCTCCATCGATGGAGGCATCCTCGAGGGTGAGCGTCTTGGTGGCGGGGTCGTAGCTGACTTTGCCCTTGACGCCAGGGATGGCGG
>UQBE01000015.1 GCA_900539155.1 uncultured Porphyromonas sp. | reverse complement strand
AATAAAAATTCTCCACCTGGATATTTCGAAATATCCACGTGGAGAATCCGTTTTTCCCGACACAGCCCCGTATCGATATGTAGTCGGGTCTAAATTATTGTATCGAGTCGGCGGTGAATTTGCCTAGCTAGGGGTGACGCATTATAAGCCTGTTGCAAAAGTCAACAGTCTCAAAACGAACGTAGGGATGCACGGCGCGATGCCGTACGTCCCTACGTTTATTCGTTAGCGGGCGACCTCTCGCGCTAGGCGACGAAGGCTCGCTGGTGTGACTGACTACTCAATCGTGATGTCGTCGATGAGGAGGTCATAGACGCCACCCTTACCGCCCTTGAAGGCAATGAGGTTACCACTCTTAGCAAGAGCCTTGCCCTCAATGTCGAGCGTTACCTTAACCCAGTCGGTAGCACTGACACTACCAGCGTAGTCGTTTTGATTTTTAGCCTCATGAGAAGCATCTTGGATAGTAACGTCAGCGTTGTTAATGTTGCCCAGGTTGTAAGCGTAGTAGCCTTGCTGCGTTAGCCCTGATACCGTATTATCTGCAGGGTATAGGTTGATAGAGATACCCTTGCCAGTGGCTGTACCCTTGACGTAAAAGGTAATCTTGGACTTGCCTGTAAACTCCTTGCCACTCTTGTTCTCTACATTGAAGAAGAATCCATTCTTAGCCAGTGTACCACTTACCTTGAGCGCATTGCCCGTACGACCAGCACCAGTAGCCTCTGTGCAGTAGGTACCTATTCCATAGTGATTTAGTGTACCCGTGAAAGCAGCGAAGTCCTCAAAGTTAGCACCAGGGAAGAGTAGCTCACCGGTTGTGGGCTGTGGCTCTGGATCGGGATCGGGAGTAGGCTCCGTACCACCATCGGGATTAACGGTGATGTCATCACCATCTACTACGGCCCAGTCAGAGATCTGACCATTGACCTGATCTACTGTGATGGCACCAGAGGCGAGTGTGACGTTGAACTTATGGTTCTTGCCAGACTGCAGAGCGAGGCTTGGGAAGGTGTAGCTGTAGCTCTTGCCGTCGCTGAGCTTGATGACCAGCTTAGCATTAGCATTGGTAGCAGGGATGACGATCGTTGGAGCGAAGGTGCCAGCAGCGAGCTGTAGCTTTTGCGTAGCCGTTGTCGTACCGTTGGTGAGCGTACCATCAGCGATCTTCATTGAGCTGGTGGTGACGATGCCCTCTAGCTGAGCTGAGGTGATAGTCGTACCAGCAGGTAGACCAACCATGGTGAAGCTCACGAGAGCTAGCTTGTGCGTAAACTGTAGTACGTGGTTAGCACCCGTAGCGTCCTTAGCTGTCTTGATACCTGTCAGGTTATTGGAGTAGAGGACATCGGTCTGAGCGTTGGTCAGGTCGATAGCTAGATCGGTCGTAGCATTAGCGCTGTAAGGATAGTAGCTGACGAAGTTGACCGTCTGCCCCTCGGCAAAGGTTAGTCCAGTAGCGGCAGGTGCGAAGGTGGCGGTAGCACCTCCTGCCGTGGTCTTGTACTGTACGTTGGTAGCGGTAGCGTCACCAGTCATAGAGATACCGATGGCATCGTTAGCCTCGAAGGCATTGCCCGCCATACGGAGGTTGAGCGCTGGGATGTTTGACCCAAACTGCATCGCCTCCTGCTGGAGTGCTGCATCCTTGCAGTCCTTGTTACAGGCCGTGAGTGCGAGTAGTGCGAGTGCACCGACAAGTAGTTTCTTCATGTCTTGTAGTATTTAAGTGATTATTGATTGTTTGCTATTTAACAGTTAAAGCCTCGACTTGATAAGTCGTGGAGTGGAGAGGATCCTGAGAAGCCTCGTAGAGGAGGGCTATGTAGCCAGCCTCAGCAGAGCCTGCGATAGCGTAGCTCTTCTTGTAGTGCTGATTGCCATAGCTATCTGGGGCTGTGGTGTCATTGATGACCTCTAGGGTCTTGACGAGTGCTCCATCCTTGTCTAGCTGCTGGACAGTAAGGGTAGCACCGTTGGTGTGTCCTGAGCTGTAAGTTAGCTCTACCGTATAGCTAGAGCCAGCTGTCATCTGCAGACGAGGCGTGATGAGGACACACTTATTTACTGGATCGGCAGACTTATAGGCACTGGCCTGAGCATAGTGTACATCGCCGTAAGAGCGCTTCTGGAAGTCACGCGAACCGACGAGTGCTTTGTTGAGCCAGCCTGGGAGTGCAAAGGGATCGTGGTCCTTACCCCCCTTGGCGAAGTCATCATTGAGCGGTAGTGCGCGAGCTACCTGTGTGAGGTCTACATTATAAATATTCTCACCAGCTGGCTTAGGTTCTGGCGTGGGAGTGGGCGTTTCGGTCGGCGTGGCAACGATATTGGAAATGGTGCCATCGTCCTCCCAGTCTATGATTTGTCCATTGACAAGGTCTATGGAGATACCTCCCTGCTGCTCGTCGAGAGTGATGTTGTAGTAGTAAATCTTGTTGCTGATGATATCTAGCTGCTTGATCTCCTTGGTGTAGGTGCGCCCATTGCTGAGCGTGAGCTGTAGCTGTGCGTCCACAATATCCTTAGGGAGGATGAGGGACGAGGCAGAGTGCTTGTCAGCACCAACGGTGAGCGGGAGCGTCTCCTTCGAACTATACGGTGTGCGTAGTTCGCCCGTGAGAACGTCAAAGTCGCCCTCGACGACCATGCCTTGTAGCTGCATCGACTGCAGCGTCACACCCGCGGGAAGTCCCTGTATGGTGAAGACGATGCGTGAGAGGACGTGCCCGAAGAGGAGCGTGTACTCCTTCTTATCTACACGAGGTGCCACCTCACGGTGATGAGCCCAGAGGAGGTCGATGGGCTCCTGGATGAGATTCAGGTGTATGATCCCCTTCTGAACGGCTGTGCGGTAAGGCGCGTAAGCGTAGAAGTCTAGCTCCTTGACAGTGCTGGGGTAGATGCGGTCAGACGTGGTCGTGGGGTGAAAGATGGCTATCTCTCCCCCAGGGGTGGCGTGGTAGTGCAGGTTATTGCGTTCCTCCGCTCCACGTGCATAGACACCGATCTGATCGCTCACGTCAAAGCGTTCGTCCGTGGCGCGTACTTCCTTGCCACCGAGACGTATGTTGCTCTTGAAGACTATGTAGTCCTTAGCTTGCGCACCGTCTGCATCGGGGCAAGTGGAGCAGCGAGACTGCTCCTTGGTACAAGAGGTAGCGAGGAGTAGCGTCGTGAGTAGTATAGATATTGTCGTTAGTAACTTATTCATAATAGTAGGTCGGCTACGGATTAGTTATCAAGTACGGTGACATCATTGAGCCTAGGGAAGAAGTCAAAGCTTGTCTTCGCCTCCATCTCACGGAGCGTAGTCTGGTAGTTGTTAGGTTTTCCTGAGAAGCCCTCGTGCGGTATGCACCACGCCTTGGAGTGCCAGCGCTCCTGGTTGTCGCGCCATACGACCACCTTATAGAAGTAGTCCGGTATCGGGCAAGCCATACCCTCTGTGTCATGAGCATACTTATAGTTTGTATTGTCAAAACCTACGCCTGTCACTACATAGAGCGTGTCGACACTCTCAGCAAGCTTGCGTACATCGCTCTCTAGTTGTTGCCAGATACCACCATTATGTTTTTGATTTTGAGGGACCATATTGGAGTAGTAGAACGTGCTGGCGTTGTCCGCCCGAGAGGAGAGTCGATCCCCACTAGGGATTTGGTGCCCCTTTGAGTAGTCTTCTACATAAGACCTCTTCAAGTTTGGTTGATACGCCTTAGAGATATTCGGATCATAGCCCCAAGCATTAGTACGATCAGCCTTTTTCTCTATCAAGTCCTTGTAGAGTGGATAAGCCACATAGTGAGCTAGGTGAAGCTGTGTATCATATAGTAGGAAGTAGTTGCGTGCCGAGCGGTTGCTCGGGAGCATGTGTTGCACCTCCATCGTGTTGGGAAGATTCTTCTTGGCGGGTAGCTCTAAGTATCGGCCAACCTCTGTGACCTTGCCCGTACCGGTATCCTTGAGCGTGATGGTGTGGGTGCGCTGCTGTCCCAAGAGGAGGCTTTGTCCCTCACGTAGTGGCCAGGTGTAGGTACGTCCGTTGGGCAGGGTGAAGAGCACCTTCATCTCGCTCGTGGTCGTCTCGATAGGTAGTATCAGCGCAGTGGCCGTAGCGGTAGCGCCCAAGACGGTGACTGGCACAGATATCTCAGCCGTAGAGCTGTCATCGACCTGCCACTGACGACTCAAGAGGTCTAGCGTACCTGTCGTTGGCATACCAACGATGCGCACCTGGACACCCTCTAGAGAGCCTCCATCCTCACTGCGCATCTCAAAGCGGAGCGAGGTGAGTGCCTGACGAAAGATTAGTTGCTTTGCGACATCGGGCGCAATGGCTGAGAGATTGTCCGAGATAAGTAGTGGCTTGAGCGAAGCCTGATTGGCGACGCTATAAGCGATCTTGCCCCCCTGCGTCTGAGCATTGTAGGGGTAGTAAGCGAGGATGTCATACTTCTTCGACGAGTCCCACTGCACCTTCTGCTGGTCGTCAGCGGGGTCGAAGGTCGCGATGCCCCCACCACGAGTGGTCTTGTAGTGCAGGTTGCTATGCTGTAGTTGCTCAGCCGACCAGGTCGTATTCTGCGCTGTGCGACGCACGTAGATACCTATCTGGTCGCCCGCCTCCCAAGCGGTGCCAGCGACACGCAGGTCGTAGTCCTGCTGCGATGCTAGAAATGTCTGGTTGGTCTCACTCTGAGGCTGCTCGGCACCTCTTTGCTGTCCATTGGGCTGGCAAGCAGCTGTCAGGAATAGACCCCAAGAGAGTGCTAGTAGTGTGAAGAGTAGACGATAAGTCTTATTTGTCATAGAACAATTGTTGTGTCAGATTAACTATAATACCTGATGTCATAGCAACAAGTAGCCCATTCAGGATCCTACCAAGACACAGTGCAAAGGTAGATTGGCTCAATTACACTACCGTTACCACGACGTTACAAAGCTACTAAAAAAAGAAGTGCTAGCCAATGAGACGCAAGTTTCTCTCAATCTCGTTCATTTCACCAGCCATTTTGGCTTATATACTTTTTTTTTTATTATGTTTGCCCACAAGAATATCAACAACTAAAAATCTGCAACGAAATGAAACGACATCAATTCTTAAACCTCAAGGCTTTAGCAAAGCTATTTTGTATGGTAGCTTTGCTTTCCGTAGCCTCATGTGCTCGTACTGCTGATGACATTGACATCTCGAAAGAAATTCCTCAAGAGAGAAAGATGGCGCCAAATACTTCTATAGAGGAGCGTACAGTGCAACTCTTTTCCTCTCTCTATGAGAGCACTCTTCGCAATGGTGAGGAGCCAATACTCTCTTCGCTGGACTCTACAGATACGGACTCCCCTGACACAAAACTCTATTTGGCTAACTTCACCGATGGGGGGTTTATGCTCTTTCGAGACGGAGGGGGAGAGAAGATGAATGTGATTGGACATTCGGACGAATCATCACTACACTTTTCAGATGCAGAGGAGAATCCCATCTTGGCTCAAATCTTTCGTACAAGCTCTTCCAATCAAGGGTTTGTTGGAGATCATAAGAAATCAGACCCGAATTTGCCTCCAAAAGACCCAATTCTACGAGAATTTCCACAATATCAGATTGAACACCAGTCTTCCCCTCATACAGAATGGATATTTGTCCCCAAAACCTATCAATATTTTGGACAAGAGTATCCATTTAACAGCTACATACATAAATGGTCTATCACAACTGAAAACATTGCGGCTGGTTGTGGTCCTATAGCAATAGTCACGCTACTCTCTCACTACGAAATGCAAGCTGGAGGGTCTAACGTGGATTGGAAAAAGCTTAAAGCTAAGTACAACGAGGATCGAGCAGAAGACACAGGTCTTACTGAAGACACAGAGTTACTCAATGAATTACGCATCCTTGTAAAAGATGCTTGGACGTATGCTCATATTTGGTCTACGGGAAGTTTTACAATGAGTACCCCTGCAAACATCTCTGGATACTTGAGGCGTGCGGGGTTCTCAGTTAGATACGAAAAGGACTATAAACCATTTGAGGTTTGTAACATCTTGCGTACCAAACATCAACCGTTTATCTTACTCGGTTGGAGCAAAGGTGAGGATGGTAAAAAAGCACACTATTGGGTTGTAGATGGTCTCGCTCAGAGAGTACACAAAGAGAGCGGACACGTAATCGAAAGTCTAGGTGCTACCCCAAAACCTTATGAGACTGAAGTGATAGACGCTACGTACATACATTGTACTTGGGGGTGGGATGGCTACAAAAATGGTTGGTTTTATCCTATAGTGATTAATGATAAGCAAGGAACGAAAGACTCCGAGTTAAGGAGTTCACACCCCAAGGGAGCGTATTACGATATCTCTACATTCTACATCTCGAAATAATCCTAACACTCAACCCGTTAAACGAAAGGTAATATGAAGCGAATTATTAGGAATGCTCTTGTAGCCCTATCAGCTGCACTTTTGCTAGCAGTGGGGGTAACTAGTTGCTATATGCCCAAGAGCGAGGTTAGTTGCAGGAACTTTGTTTTTGAGACTTTATCCCCATGCTATTTGTCTGTAAACGAATACCAATCTAGGAGTCGTCTAGACACGCTGACAGAGGCTGAAGCGTTGAGACCACGCACCTTCAAGTGTCGGGTCGTGGATGGTCAAATTCGCAATGTCGACTATCTTACCCTCACAGGAATGAATACAGACAATGGCTGGTTTTTTGGTGATGAGATAGGGGATACAGCTTATTATCGTCGCATCCCTGTCGTCCATCGTGAAGATTTATATTTTAAGAAGAAGTACACCAAGTATTATATCCCTGATCGGGCTCTCTACTGGGAGTTTCAAGATATATCTATCGTGAGTGACAATGCCAGCTTTGGGGCAGAGTACCCCGTAGGAAGTGACCTGACTCCAATTGTCCTCTTTGGCTTCCCCTCCCTTATGGAGTTCATAGAGAACGGCTATAAGGGCGACTATACCACGGAGCATCTCATACGAGCTAACGACAAGGAGGCGTGGGCTAACCTTAAAGTGTTTGAAACGGGCAAGCCTACGCTCATTATTGACCGACTACCAACGGAGGTGATAGGTGGCGGTAAGCCTACGATTACTATCCGTATGAAGTTTATCGATAAGGGAGCTATCCTTAAGAATAAGAATGTTTCTTGGAATAAGTATATGGAGATTCGTGATGATGTTAAACCAAACAAAGAAATCTTCGACCTGCCAGTCACACTACAACTAGACATTCAGTAGTAGACGTACTGATTGAAAAGTAGTTCTAAAGAGGGCTGACTTCACTTTTGGTGGAGTCAGCCCTTGTTCTATTCCTTAATCCAAGCGTTACCGCAGAACTGCTGCTTTAAAATGAATGGATCGCTTGCGGGGAAAAATCTTTTTACTATCTTTGCCAGCGATACAGCTTATGAAAAGAGTCACGCATATTGATATGCCGACGCGAATGACGGCTTTGCTATTGGGGCTAGTGTACATACTGGCTCTGATGGGACAGGCTGTGCACCAGCACGATGCTGAGCTCTTTTCGGCAAGAAACTATGTAGCCTCTCAGTCCCACACAGAGGATGAGGAGCAAGGGGAGACTGGTTCGGCGGTACATCTAGTTAATAGTGTGACCTGCCCCGTCTGCGAGTTTCATCTCGGCATCACCGACCAGTGTGCCGTAGCACCTTCCTTTGCAGTGGACGAGTGGGATACCCCCGCTCCCGAGCTGCAACCCGAAGCTGTACACCTAGCCCTGAGAGAGGGCAAAGCTCTAAGAGCCCCACCAGTGAGATACTGCTAGCCACACACCTATCGACGACGTGGTTTCCAGCGGCTTAGCTCTATGCTTATGCTCCGCTTGGTACGCTTACCTTGGCATACCGCCAAGGGTGTGAGTGACCGTAATGTCGCTCCCCTCCCCTAGCTCTGCTAGACATCAGTTTTGAGACGCAATCCCCTACGTACACCTGCTTCCTCCGTAGTGAGCGAGCGAAGCCGTCGGCGTAGTGGTATGCGCGATTTCCTTACCACTCACTGGTTAATAACATTTTTGCGATGTATTGTCGATACATTAGCTATCTATTACTATATCTCATTCCGACGGTCGCTCTCGCTGAGTCATCCGCCTCGAGACCTGATAGCGTAGCGGTGGAGCCTCACAGCTTCGACCAAATGCTTCAGACGGTAGAGGTGCGGGCCAATAGCAAGCGACTCCAGACGGCTCGCCTCGGTCAAACGATCGAATGGCTCGACAGCACCTATCTGACGCAGCACTTCACGGGCAACTTTGCCACGACGCTGAGCACCCTTCCTGGAGTCAATGTCATCTCTATCGGCTCTGGCTACGGCAAGCCAGTGATCCGTGGTCTAGGCTTCAACCGCATCGCCTATGTCGATGGCGGACTCAAGCAGGAGGGGCAGCAGTGGGGTGCCGACCATGGGCTGGAGGTGGATGCCTTCGACCAGGACCCTGTGCAGGTAATCAAGGGCGCCGGCTCCCTCCTCTACGGCAGTGACGCCCTAGGAGGAGTCATCGTGAGACAGTCTGCTACACTTCCTCACAAGCAAGGCTTTTACGGCTCCTATACCATGATGGGGCAAAGCAGTACGATGGGCGGTGGAGGTAGTCTCATGATGGGCTACCTGCACGGAGCGCACCACATCCGCTTACGTATGAGCGGTCAGTATCATGGCGACCGCAATGTGACGGCAGACAGCATCACCTATCTCACGCGCTGGATACCTATATACAATCGTAGGTTGAAAAACAGTGCCACACAGACCTACGCCTCGCAACTACGCTACGAATGGCTCGGAGAGCAAATCAAAGCTTCTCTGCAAGCTTCTGTCAATGGCGAGCGCAGTGGCTTCTTCCCAGGAGCGCATGGTGTGCCAGACCTAAAGCGTGTGCTGCCAGACAAGAGCCGATACAACATCGAGCTACCTTACAGCACAGTGCGTCAGATCTCTACACAAGGTAGCCTGCAGTGGCGAGTCTCTCCGCAGTGGCAGTTGGTCGGTGAGCTAGGCTGGCAGCAGAACTTGCGCCGTGAGCTTAGCGCCTTCCACACCCACTACGGGACGATGCCACGACCCGTGCAGGACGCTGACTTGGAGTTTGAGTTTGACCTCAAAACCATCTCAGCACGCTTGCTGGCAAACTACTACGCCCCGTGGGGTGGCAAGTGGACCTTAGCCACTGATGGTCAGTACCAGTGGCACAAGCGGAGAGGCTACGGCTTCCTCCTACCAGACTACCAGCGGGCGACGAGTGGCGTGAGCCTGACCTATCAGGGACGCATAGCCCAGGGGCTACACCTCACCAGTGGTCTGCGCTACGATCTAGGCTACATAGCGATGAGTCCCTACCACGACCCCTACCTAGCTGACTACCTCCAGGAGCGTGGCGAGTCCTCGGCAACCTTGGCGCAGTACTACTACAGCAGTCAGGAGGGCGAGCGCAGGTGGCACGACCTGTCGGGTAGTGTCGGCTTAGCTTGGCAGATAAATCGGCAGTGGCTTTGGAAGGTTAATCTGGGCAGGAGCTTTCGCCTACCAGGCATCTACGAGCTTGCGGCCAATGGCATCCACCATGGCACCTTTCGCCACGAGGTGGGCGACCCATCGCTCGGCAGTGAGCAGGGGTGGCTACTAGATAGCGAGGTGGGCTTTCATAATGACTCGTGGAGCTGCACGGTATCTCCCTTTGTAACCTACTTTACCAACTACATCTACCTGCAGCCCTCGGGTGAGTGGTCTATACTGCCCCACTCGGGACAGATATACCGCTATCAGTCCACACGGGCACTCTTCACAGGGGTCGAGCTGGAGGGTACTTGGCATCTGCACCCGCAGTGGGACTACCACCTGCAGGGTGACTACGTCTACACCTACAATGTGACAGACCGCCTAGCACTCCCCTACTCGCCACCAGCACGCTTGAGCCACGACTTGACCTGGCACCCTACCCACTGGGCGCTCTCGCTCAAGCATCGCATCATCGCTCCTCAGCATCGCATAGCGCGCAATGAGGAGCCCACCCCTGGCACAGCCTCCCTACTGGACCTAGCTGTGACCTACGACGGACAGCTCAGACAGAGCAACTACCGCATCGCTCTAACTATCCAAAACCTCTTGAACAGTCGCTACTATGACCATATGAGTTACTACAGGCGTGTCAACCTTCCAGAGGCTGGACGCAACATACTCCTAACGATAAATCTATCATTTTAAATCTTCAATACTATGATGAAAAGAACAATCTTCGCATCAATCACACTCCTCAGCTGTCTCGCTCTAGCGACAACCTTCACAAGTTGCCAGAAGGAGGAGCCCACCGATACTACCAAGCCCGTTATCGAGCTGCTCGCGCCCGAAGAGCATGGGATGCTCCTCATCGGCGATGAGGAGGGCGTCCACTTCGAGATGAAGCTCTCGGACAATGACCTCGTCAAGTCGTACAAAATCGACATCCACAACAACTTCGACGGACACTCTCATCACACCCAAGCCCTACGTCTCGGTGACGAGAAGACGAAGCCCTTTACCTTCAACAAGGAGTACTCCGTCAACCAGCGCAACGCCACTATCCATCACCACGACATCAAGATACCCGCTGATGCGACTCCTGGTGAGTACCACCTCCTGGTCTACTGCGTGGACCGCTCGGGCAATGAGTCGATGGTGGCTCGCACTATCACCCTTTTGCAGGACACTTCCAGCGACCATCACCACGACCACGACCATGACCACGACCACGAGTAGCCCTTTGTAGGGACGCTCGGTCGAGTGTCTAGCGAGAGGGCGTCCGTTGTGTCAAAGGTCACGATATCAAGATCTAGCGACAGATGATAAGACACTCCGCAAAGAGTGCTCCCCATCTAAATCAATCGCAACAACTTGAAGAGACAGTAATTTGTTTAGTGTATGTGATAGGGAGGGGTGTTACCGGGATGGTAGCACCCCTCTCGCCTTTTCAGCGCTGCCACAGCAAGGAATGGCATAAAAATACAGCAGGCTAATCCTTCAACTAAAGGATTAGCCCCTGCAATCGAGGTTGAGCAGTGTTTAACTGAAGTCTTCCTCGCCTGCAAAGGTAGCGACACTACCTGAGACAGCCAAATTTATAGTATAAAAAGAAAGAGCCAACTCCTCAGGTTCTTACTGCAAACGCAGTATATAGCCTATAATTAAAGGCAAGCTGAGTGAATTAGCTCTTTCTTGTCGCAAAGACAGAAACAATATCTCTGATGAGCAACTCGCCATGAGATAGAAGTCTAAAGATGCCCTCGTATGTAAAAAGCAGAAGGCTAGCTCTTCATCGGAAAGAACTAGCCCCTATGTCGAAGAATAGCTGGGTTCCAGCTAATCCTCATTGTAGAAAAAGGACGCACACCCCAAATGCTCTTACCTCGTTCCCGACGCTTAGGTGAGACTCACATTGGGATGTACGTCCTTTCTTGCCTTTACAGCAAGCGTGAAGAGTAAACCTCAATTCGTTCTATTACAGAATATAGCCTTCAATTAAAGGCAGCTCGAGTGTTTACCTCTTCTACTGCAAAGGTAGTGATTATATTTCAAAGGAAAAGAGCAAGCTCCCCGGGTTCGTACTGCAAACGCAGTATATAGCCTAGAATTAAAGGCAGACCGAGCGAGCTTGCTCTTTCTTACCGCAAAGGCAGCAACTATCTTTGATACAGACAACTGGGCTTGAATTCAACAGAGCAGATTTATGTAGCTCTGCTATTTAACCAAAGTGAGATCTAAAAGACCAGAGCCAGCTTCCTTATGAAAACTGGCTCTTCGTGCGAACAATCATAGGTCAACTGTCGACTGCTCTTATGCCACAAAGGTAGCAACTATCTTTGAATCCGACAAGCTCTTCTTTATGGAGTGTTGAGACGCTGGGTGATTACAGAGCGACGTTGAGCGCACGAGAGTTCAGTCTCGAGGGGTGCTCTTATTACCTTTGCACGCTTTATCAATGGGGCCTTGACGGAGTGGTCGCTGAAGCACCTTCGATCAATGCTCAACGAGTGGTTCCTAGAGCGCAGAAGGCTCAACCGCATCGCTGCGACTGAGCCTTCTCGTTATTAGTCCTGCCGACTGGTAGGTCAGCAGTCTTAGCTGTGATTACTTGCGCTTAGGAGCGTTCTTGAGGATCGCTACGAGGTGGCGCCAGAACATCTCCACCGTCTTGATCTCCATACGCTCTGCGGGTGAGTGTACGTCACGCATCGTCGGGCCGAAGGAGACCATGTCGAGATAAGGATACTTCGCGAGGAAGAGTCCGCACTCGAGACCTGCGTGGATAGCCTTGACCGCAGGGTCCTTGCCGAAGAGCTCGCGGTAGGTACTCTCAGCAACCTTTAGGATCTCAGAGTCAGGGTTAGGCGCCCAACCGGGATAGCCGTCACGTACCTCTGTGCGCGCACCGGCTAGCTCAAAGAGAGCGAGGAGCATATTGCCTACATCCTCCTTGAGCGACTCGGTAGAGCTGCGCTGACTCGTCTCGATGCTGATCACATTGCCCTCCTGCATCTTGACACTAGCTAGGTTGGTAGAGGTCTCTACGAGTCCCTCTAGCGAGTGGCTCATGCCCATCACACCGTGAGGACAAGCGTAGAGCGTACGGATGACCGTGTCAGCCGTCTTCTTGTCGACGACCTCCTTAGGGGTTGTGGTTGTCTCCACACGGAGATTGACATTAGGATCGACCTTCTTGAGCTCATTGCGGAACTCAGCGTCCATCTCGTTTGCCCAGATAGCTAAATCCTCCTTGCGATTGGCAGGGATGGTGATGACAGCCTTAGCCTCACGAGCGATAGCGTTGTGTAGGTTACCGCCATCAATCATAGCTAGGCGCATCTCAGGCACCTCCTTGAGGACCTTATATAGGTAGCGTACGAGGAGCTTATTGGCATTGCCTAGACCGACATGGATGTCGCCACCGCTGTGTCCGCCCTTGAGACCGCTGACCTTTACTTCTAGAGCAATCTGCCCAGCAGGTGTAGCCTCTGCCTTATAGTCAAAGAAAGCCATCGTACCCATACCGCCAGCGCAGCCGATGAACATCTCGCCCTCGTCCTCACTATCGAGGTTGAGGAGGATGCGTCCCTCGACGAAGCCTGGCTCGATACCCATGGCGCCGGTCAGACCGGTCTCCTCATCTACTGTAAAGAGGCACTCAACGGGCCCATGCTCTACGGTGGGGTCGGTCAGGACAGCGAGCCCTGCAGCGACGCCGATACCATTGTCAGCACCTAGGGTCGTGCCCTCAGCGTGAATCCATCCGTCGGTAATCTTGGTCTTGATAGGATCCTTGTAGAAGTCGTGCTCTACGTCACTATTCTTCTCGCAGACCATATCTATATGTCCCTGGAGGATGATGGTCTCGCGGTCCTCCATACCAGGCGTAGCACCCTTGCGGATGACGATATTGCCAGTCTTATCCTGTGCATAGTCTAGGTTATGCTCCTCGGCAAACTTCTTGAGAAAAGCCAATATCTGCTCCTCATGCTTTGAGGGGCGAGGAATCTTGGTAATTTCGTAGAAGTGCTGCCAGATGGGCATGTGAGTTAGATCTGTTATTTGCATCGTTTATTGCTTTGAAAAGTTAGAATATATGCTTATTAAATTCCACACGACACTAGTTTGTCACCTCAAATGCGTGCGTAAGTCCGACAAAAGGCATACCTTTGTCTCACTGAGAGCGTACAATAAGTACAATCTCCATCTGCAAATATACTAAGAAAAACTATGAGACTCATCATCATATCCATAATCCTCATCGGACTCGCCGTGGTTCTACTCGCTTTGCGACTGATCGTCAAGGGCGACAAGAGTGTCCAAAGCTCGCATATAGAGGATAGTAAAGCTCTTAAGAAGAGAGGTATAGGCTGTGCCAACAAGCAGATGGCGGAGCTAGCCACAAGGCAAAACTTAGCCGACCGCCTAGCGGATGATGCCCAGTAGTTCTCACCTCATCTCTCCTTTTGTCAAATCAACACAATATTTATATGAATCAGAAGTTTATCCTACTCCCGCTACTCTTCCTTTCGCTACTACTCGTTAGCTGCAAGCAAAACCAGGAGGGTCAGACGACATCTTCAGACAGCCTTACGGCAGTTACCGCAGACCCTACGCACCAGCTCAAAATAGGTGTCGTGTCTCTCGACTCGCTCTACAAAAACTACGAGTACTATGTCGATGCAAACAAGCAGATAGAGGCTCAGCTCAAGCGAAATCAGCAGACACTTGCCAATAAGGCGCAACAGGCGCAAAAAGCCTATGCGAGCTATATGGAGAAGGCTCAGAAGGGTCTCTTCACCTCCCAGTCTCAGGTCGATGCTGAGGAGAAGCGCATCACCGCTATGCAGCAGGAGGGTGCTCAGCTAGAGCAACGCTATGCCGAGGAGGCTATGAAAGCACAAACTGATGCACAGAAGGCGCTACACGATGAGGTAACCGCTCAGCTCAAAGCGTTCAACGCGGACAAGAAGTACGACCTAATCCTCACCTCTACGGGGCTGGAAGGTGTGATGTATGCTGGCGAAAGTTTTGACATTACCCAAGAAGTCCTCGACTTCCTCAACGCTGCCTACCAAGCTAAGTCTAAGGAGACTAAGGAAGCTAAGAAGTAAAACCCTACACGACGTGTGCTGTGAGGAGACATAGGCGCTCCTCACGCACACCTGCTTATCAAACCGCTACTAACTACTATGAAAATCGCTATACTCGGATATGGGCGCATGGGGCATATGATTGAGGAGATTGCCACCCAGCGCGGACATGAGGTGGTCGCTCGTATAGATAAGGCTGACGCTGCCCTACTGGAGGATGGTTCTCTGCACGAGGCCGATGTCGCCATTGAGTTTTCCACCCCTGAGAGTGGCTATCAGCTTTGCCAAGCTGCCCTAAAGGCGGGACTACCCGTAGTCACGGGCAGTACGGGCTGGAAGGAGCAGCTAGAGGAGCTCAAGGCAGAGGTGCAAAGCTCTGGTCGTGGGGGACTCTTTGCTGCGTCCAACTTTAGCCTCGGGATGAATCTGATGATGATCCTCAATGAGCAGCTCGCACAGCTCATGGCTCCCTATCCCGAGTACACACCACGCATTCAGGAGACGCATCACATACACAAGCTGGATGCACCGAGTGGCACTGCGATCACACTGGCCGAGGGGCTCATCGAGCAGACTCCTTCGCTACATGACTGGCATCTAGGACTTGAGACACACGATGGCTCTCTCGGCATCGAGGCAATCCGTGAGGGCGAGGTGCCTGGCATCCACTCCGTCATCTACCACTCTGACATCGACGAGATAACACTGCGCCACGAGGCTTATAGCCGTCGGGGCTTTGCGCTAGGAGCCACCCTCGCTGCCGAGTATCTCCTACAGCACCCCGTAGGCGTCTGGTCTATGCGTGATCTCATCCTACACAAATAGTCCTACCCACACAGACCCTTCAAGCTATGAAAATCAAGCTTCACTGGCACGAGAAGACCCTCTTTCAGAAGATTGTAGCCATCGTCATACCGATCCTCTACCTCCTCTTCTGTATCCTCTGGGCGGGGCCCTTTTGGCTCATCTTCCTCCCCTTTATTCTGGACTATTACTTTACCAAGGTCATCAATTGGTCTTGGTATCGCAACATTAAGAACAAAGCACTCAGAGGCTTCGTCTCCTTACTAGCGGACCTCCTCTGGGCGGTCATCGGCGTGCATTTGCTCAGCATCTTCTTCATTCAGAATTTCGCCATCCCCACCTCTTCGCTAGAGAAGACGCTCCTCGTGGGTGACTACCTCTTTGTGGACAAAGTGACCTACGGCCCTCGTATGCCGATGACTCCGCTGCAGGTGCCACTAACGCAAAACCGCTTCCTCGGCCGTGAGTCTTACCTCAGCAAGCCACAGCTATCCTACAAGCGGCTCAAGGGCATCCGAAAGGTACAGCGTGGCGATCTGGTCGTCTTTAACTTCCCCACGGGCGACACCGTCACGACCAAGGTGACTAACCCCGACTACTATTACCTCAAAGAGATGTATGGCGGACGGGCTGCGCTAGAAGCTCAGCCTGAGGTCTTTGGCAAGATCGTCTACCGCCCCGTGGATCGTCGTGATCACTATGTGAAGCGCTGTGTGGGACTACCCGGTGACCTCATCGAGATACGTAACAATGACATCTATATTGACGGCAAACTGCAGGACCGCCCCGAGCAAATGCAGCTCAACTACTGGGTCGCTACCCGTGGGGGCTACTTCTCCGCGGAGGAGCTTAAGCATTTAGGCATTAGCCTCGATGACCAGCATGTGGTCTCTGCATCACAGCTCTCTGCGGGCGACCTCGAGGCGATGGGACTCACTGATGTTGAGCCGAGCGACATACAGGCACTCTACCTGCTTCCCCTCACGGAGAGCATGCGCCAGCAACTAGCCAGCGACAACCGTGTCACTAAGATTGTAGTGTCGCAAGACCCCAATACCCACCTCTACCCTGTAGGCTACGACCTCGGCTGGACCCGTGACAACTACGGACCGCTACAGATACCACGCAAGGGGCTCACCATCGAGCTAACGCCCGAAGCCTTAGCACTCTACAGCCGGTGCATACACAATTACGAGGGGCACGCCCTCGAGCAGCGTTCCGACGGCACCGTCCTCATTGACGGAGAGCCCGCCACGCACTACACCTTCGGGATGGACTACTACTATATGATGGGTGACAACCGCCACAACTCGGCCGATAGTCGCTACTGGGGCTTCGTCCCCGAAGACCATATCGTAGGTCGCCCCGCACTCCTCTGGCTCTCGCTAGACAAGGATCTAGGTCTCTGGAACGGCAAGATACGCTGGAGACGTATGATGCACACGATACATGGGCAGCCACTCTGACATAGCGACGAAGAGACGAGCCACCTGGCTACGCTGGGTACTTCCGATGATCATGGTAGGACTCATCATCGTCGGACGTCTCTTCTTCTTTGTCTATCGCCAGCCCACACCTAGCGGTACTAGCTACCACCTGATGAGCCGCATCGCACAGCCACATCGAGGCGACAATGTGCTCCTCACGCTAACAGCCGACAGCTTAGCTGGGAGCAAACTCATGCTACGAGTTGTGGGCGAGCCAAGCGATACCCTGCGCTTTACCGAAGGCAAACTCCTGGTCCTGGGCAAGCGTGGCCGGCAAACCTTTATCATGCCACTCCCCCAGCCTTTACAGCAAAGCACTTACGAAGTGGTCTTGGCACCAGATGAATACTGGCTCCTAGCCAAGCCCCCGCTCACGGCAGAGACGATAGACTCGCGCCACCTCGGACCAATTCACCGCTCGGCGATTACAGCAACAGTAATATGGTAGTGCTCCCCACGGCATACGCTCCCTCAGTCGCCTATATGAGCTATCTACTGGACAGCTCCACGCGTATTGAGGCACACGAGTACTATCAAAAGCAGACCTACCGCAATCGCTGCGCCATCGTAGGTGCCGAGGGGGTGATGAAGCTCTCTATTCCCGTCCTAGCGGGCTCTTCACAGCAGTGCCCTATCCAGTCGGTGCAGATCGCTGAGCATGACAACTGGCGGCACAAGCACTGGTACACCATAGAGACCTGCTACGGTGCGTCACCTTACTACGAGTACTACGCACCCGACCTAGCACCTCTCTACCTCGACAAAGCGCACCGATCCACATCGCTCTATCAGCACAATAAGCGACTTATCACGCGCATCTGCCAACTCATCCACCTTCCCTACCAGTGGCAAGAGACAGAGCAATATGTCGGTACCTCAGCTGACCTGTGTTCACAGCTTCTGCCACCCATCGCCACCGCCAGCACAGCGACCGAAGAGGCTATCGCCTCCGCCCCGTACTACCAAGTCTTCGCCGGGTCGCTCGGCTTCGTCGCCAATCTCAGTATCCTAGACCTGCTCTTCAATATGGGACCCGAGTCGCTCCTCGTCTTGCGTCAGCTCCACGACCAGCTCTCTGGCATCCCGCTTCTCTAGGGATTAGCGTAGCCATCGGCCACAACCGCCGTCATAAAGACGCCGAAGATTAGGACGAAGATTATAAGCCAAAAGAAAGAGATACAAGCCCCAGCGATGGCTAGACCTCGTGGCTTACGAAAGATGCCAATAGTAGAGAAGATGGCGCCTAAGACCCATACAATCCAACCTACGACGGGGAACCAACCTACGACTAGAGCGACCAGCGACAAGGCAAAGCCCGCAGTACCTAGAGAATTCTTGTTCTGATTCGGTACCACATTCTGGACGTAGACATTTGTAACTGGCCTGTTCTGTTGCTCCGGTGTTCGATTCACATAGGGAGGAGGTGTATTGACTTCCATAGGGAACTAGTTGATAATGGTTTGTGAAGCCAAAGGTACGAAAAGCGAACAATAAAACCAGTGTGAGACCCGCACCGCACAGGGCTGACGCATTATGAGACTGTTGCAAGTCAACAGTCTCATCATAATTGCTCTGGCGGGAGCTACGCATAGCGACAAGCGAGGAATAGATGAGGTTACTATATATAATGTGTCAGCCATGGATTGGCTGTTGGCTGTTAGCTATTGGCTGTTAGCTATCGGAACCATCGGAGCTATCAGAGTGATCGGATCTCTAATCTCTAACCTCTAATTACCCTCCTTTCTCGAATATCCACGTGGAGAATCTCAAATCTCCACGTGGATATTTTTTATTTTCCACGTGGGCGTCATTCATTTCCTCCGAAGTTTCATTTGATTCCTCCGAGGAATTTTTTCTTCCCCACGTGGAAAATAAAAATTCTCTACGTGGATATTTCGAAATATCCACGTGGAAATCCGTTTCTCTCGACACAGCACCGCCACCAAGCGAACAGCGACAAACGACTCGGAACAGTGTCCAGCCTACCACAGGGATGCACAGCTCTCCAGATACTCGGGGCTTCCTAGCCTCTACACGCAAATCGTAGAGGTGCCTGCGGAGAAGTGATTCGACTTCTCGGGAAATGTCATCTCACTTCTGGGAAAGGGCGCAAAGTTTCCAGGGCAAGAAACTTTAGTTTCATCGGTAAGAAACTAGAGTTTTATCGAGAGAAGTGGAGATGGAATCGTCCCTAACCGTTGTAATTATTGAAGCAAATTATTACCTTTGCCACTGTAAGAGCGGACACCCCACGCAGATGCTCACTGCGGGTTCGCTCCACAAGCCAAGCAAAGAAACATAGACTACATATAGATGGACTCCAAGATTAAGGAACTCACCGACAAGATCTACCACGAAGGGGTAGAAAAGGGAAATCAAGAGGCTGCTCAGATCTTAGCCAAGGCTAAGCAGCAGAGCGACGAGATGGTCGCTACCGCACAGGCCGAGGCACAGCGCATCGTGAATGATGCCCAGCGTCAGGCAGCGGATCTAACTAAAAACACCCAAGCAGAGCTCAAGCTATACGCTGAGCAGGTGGTTAGCTCTACGCAGAGTACCATCGCAGACAGTCTGACAGATCGCATCGTACGCGACAATGTCAAGGCAATGACGACTGATGCAGACTTTATGCAGAAGTTGATGCTCGCCATCGTTCAGCAGTGGACGGTCGGTGAGCCGATGGTCATCGAGACAGCGAATGCTGAGGCGCTGGAGAAGTATATGCTCGGCAACGCTAAGGCACTACTAGATAGTGGCCAGGTGACGATCCGCACGGGATCGGCTCAGGGTGCTGGCTTCTCCGTAGCACCTGCTGATGGCTCTTACAAGGTCAACTTCGGTGAGGAGGAGTTTGTCAACTTCTTCAAGAGCTTCCTACGTCCTCGTCTCGTGGAGGAGCTTTTCTAAGCAAGCTATATATAAGGTATAGGTGAGGGGTGCCTAGAGACTCTCTACACGCCACTTAACTATGCGCTAGCGAAGACATTATGGCAAAGTACTACGCGACCATCGCAGGTCTGCCAAACATTGGAGTAGACGACCGCAAGCTACCGATACAGACGGATGCGCTACAGGCGGAGCTACGACAGGAGCTCACCAAGCGTGACAGACGCCTCCTAGACCTACTCCTCATGGAGCAGGAGATACCGCAGATCTTGGAGACGATCAATGCGTGGCTCTCGGACGACTCAATCCACTGGGAGGACGATCCCTCAGAGATTGAGCTGGAGCCTAAGGAGCCCCTAGAGACGATCGATGCTCAGGAGCTGGCTGACTATATCATAGCTGTACAGCAGCGCACGAAGCGTCCCCGCACGAAGCACCTCCCCGACTTCATCAAGGAGTACATCGAGATGCGCCTCCCCGACCCCGAGCTGGAGGAGGAGCTAGAGGAGGAGCGCGCTGAGATGCGTGAGGAGCTACAGCAAGCGGAGGAACCCTACACGATCTGGCAGCTACGCCTAGAGCAGGACAAGCTTATGGCGATGTACTACGACTATCTGATGCATCAGAAGAATAGATTCGTAGCTGAGTGGGCGGAGTTCAACCTTAACATCAAGAATATCCTGGCCGCCTACACCAGTCGGCAGCTGGGCTTCGACCCTAAGGAGTATATCATCGGAGGAGGCACGCTGCAGCATCATCTGCGCACTTCGCAGGCTGCAGACTTTAGCATTACGGAGGAGCTCTTTCCTCAGATACAGCAGTTGGTCAATATCAGTCGCGAGGAGGACATCGCTCGTCGCGAGCAGCTGATAGACCGGCTTCGCTGGGATTGGCTCGAGGAGCAGACCTTCTTCAAGCCCTTTGACATTGAGTATCTCCTGGCCTACTACCTAGAGCTGGAGATACTGGAGCGCTGGGTATCACTCAACGAAGAGACGGGCGAGCAAGTCTTCCGTCAGATAGTCTCTCAGCTCAAGCATGAGAGCACCACCTCGCTAGAGGAGTTCAAACGCAAACAAAAGAAATAATAGATACAATGACAAACGGTGTGGTAAAAGGAATCGTCTCTAACCTTGTCACGGTAGAGGTCGATGGTCCCGTATCGCAAAATGAAATATGCTACATCACCGTACGCGGGGTGGAGCTGATGAGCGAGGTGATCAAGGTGATCGGTGCAAGCGTATATGTACAGGTCTTCGAGAGTACTCGTGGTATGAAGGTGGGCGACAAGGTCTCTTTCACTGGGCACATGCTCGAGGTGACACTGGGACCGGGTATGCTCTCCAAGAACTATGATGGTCTGCAGCACGACCTAGACAAGATGGATGGTGTCTTCCTCAAGCGAGGTGACTACACCCACCCACTAGACACGACTAGAAAGTGGGACTTTACGCCTATTGCTAAGGCGGGTGACACGGTACAGGCTGGCTCATGGCTGGGGCAGGTGGACGAAAATCACCAGCCACACCGCATTATGGTACCCTTCGTCATGGAGGGAAGCTACACGGTCGAGAGTGTCAAGCCGGCGGGTCAGTACACTGTCGAGGAGACGATTGCTGTCATCGTCGATGCCGAGGGCAAGAAGCATGACATCACGATGATACAGCGCTGGCCGGTCAAGGTGCCTATCCAGGTCTACAGTGAGAAGCCTCGTCCCTTCAAGCTTCTAGAGACGGGTGTACGAACCATTGACACGCTGAACCCAATCGTAGAGGGCGGTACGGGCTTTATCCCTGGTCCTTTTGGTACGGGCAAGACGGTCCTCCAGCACGCTATCTCTAAGCAGGCGGAGGCGGACATCGTCATCATGGCTGCCTGCGGTGAGCGTGCTAACGAGGTGGTGGAGATCTTTGCCGAGTTCCCTGAGCTCGAAGACCCACACACGGGTCGCAAGCTGATGGAGCGTACGATCATCATCGCTAACACGAGTAACATGCCAGTGGCTGCTCGTGAGGCTTCGGTCTACACCGCTATGACTATCGCTGAGTACTACCGCTCGATGGGTCTCAAAGTACTCCTAATGGCAGACTCGACCTCTCGCTGGGCACAGGCACTGCGTGAGATGTCTAACCGTCTAGAGGAGTTGCCTGGACCAGACGCATTCCCGATGGACTTGTCGGCTATCGTGGCAAACTTCTACGCTCGTGCGGGCTTCGTCTATCTCAACAACGGTGAGACAGGTTCTGTAACCTTCATCGGTACGGTCTCTCCAGCAGGTGGTAACCTCAAGGAGCCTGTCACGGAGAATACGAAGAAGGTGGCCCGATGCTTCTACGCTCTAGAGCAGGAGCGCGCTGATAGTAAGCGTTACCCCGCTGTCAACCCAATCGACAGCTACTCTAAGTATATCGAGTACCCCGAGCTTAAGGAGTACATCACGGCAGACCTAGGCTCTGATTGGCTGGACAAGGTGAACGAGATCAAGACACGCATGCAGCGTGGCAAGGAGATCGCAGAGCAGATCAACATCCTTGGTGATGATGGCGTCCCCGTAGAGTACCACGTGACCTTCTGGAAGTCTGAGCTGATAGACTTTGTAATCCTACAGCAGGATGCCTTTGACGATATCGACTGCAACACGCCTCTAGAGCGTCAGAAGTATATGCTCGACAGAGTGATCAAGATCTGTCACACGGACTTGAACTTTGAGGACTTCAACGAGGTGAGCTCTTTCTTCAAGACACTCATCAACTACCTCAAGCAGATGAACTACTCGGAGTTTCAGAGTGAAGACTTCAAGAAGTACCAGCAGCAATACGAGCAGCTGATCGAGCAGCAGTCTACGCACGCCACCTCTAATATCTAACCTCTAGTATCTAACGTCTCACAATGGCTACACAAGCTTTTCAAAAGATATATACACGCATCACCAACATTACCAAGGCTACCTGTATGCTCCACGCTACGGGGGTGGGTAATGATGAGCTAGCAACAATCAATGGCAAGCTCGCTCAGGTGGTTAGAATCAATCATGATGAGGTGACTCTACAGGTCTTCGCAGGCACGGAGGGCATCCCAACCAATGCTGAGGTTATCTTCCTCGGTGAGGCTCCTGCTCTCAAGGTGAGCGACCAATTGGCTGGACGCTTCTTCAACGCTTACGGAGAGCCTATCGATGGCGGTCCACAGCTAGAGGGCGAGGATGTAGAGATCGGCGGTCCTTCGGTCAACCCTGTACGTCGTGACCAACCCTCCGAGCTAATCGCTACTGGTATCGCAGGTATCGACCTCAACAACACGCTCGTGACGGGACAGAAGATTCCGTTCTTTGCGGACCCTGACCAACCCTTTAACGAGGTAATGGCACTCGTAGCACTACGTGCCGAGAGTGACAAGATCATCCTTGGCGGTATGGGTCTGACGAACGATGACTACCTTTACTATAAGAAGACCTTTAGCAACGCGGGAGCTTTGGATCGTATCGTGAGCTTTATCAATACGACCGAAGACCCCTCTGTGGAGCGTCTACTAATCCCCGATATGGCTCTGTCGGCTGCTGAGTACTTTGCCGTGCAGAAGCATGAGAAGGTGCTGGTCCTCCTGACCGATATGACCAACTACGCTGATGCGCTCTCTATCGTCTCGAACCGTATGGACCAGATTCCCTCTAAGGACTCCATGCCAGGCTCACTCTACTCCGACTTGGCAAAGATTTATGAGAAGGCGGTACAGTTCCCCGACGGCGGCTCTATCACGATCATTGCTGTGACGACCCTCTCGGGCGGCGACATCACGCACGCTGTGCCTGATAATACGGGTTACATCACCGAGGGTCAGCTCTATCTGCGTCGTGACTCCTCCATCGGTAAGGTGATCGTAGACCCCTTCCGCTCGCTCTCTCGTCTGAAGCAGCTAGTTATTGGTAAGAAGACTCGCGAAGACCACCCGCAGGTGATGAATGCAGGTGTACGTCTCTATGCCGATGCGGCTAATGCTCAGACCAAGCTGGAGAACGGCTTTGACCTGACAGACTACGACCAGCGTACGCTAGACTTCGCTAAGGACTATGCCAACGATCTCCTAGCTATCGACGTCAACCTCAATACGACCGAGATGCTCGACCATGCGTGGAGTCTCTTTGCCAAGTACTTCACACCCGCTGAGGTGAGCATACGTCAGAGTCTTGTGGACAAGTATTGGCCTACAGATAGTAAGGTCGACAAAGCTTAAGGAGAGAGATGGCGATCAAGTTTCAGTACAACAAGACCTCGCTACAGCAGCAGCAGAAACAGCTTAAGATGCGAGAGCGCACCCTGCCCACGATCAAGAGCAAGGAGAGTGCCCTCCGTCTAGAGGTCAAGAAAGCTCGCCGTGAGATAGATGCTCTCAATGAGCAGCTAGAGCAGGGCATACAGGGCTACCAAGATATGGTGGCTCTGTGGGACGAGTTTGACCCTACGCTGGTCAGCGTCACCGATGTCAAGCTATCGACAAAGAAGATAGCCGGTGTGGTCGTCCCTGTGCTAGACAATATAGACTACGAGGTGAAGCCTTTTAGCCTCTTTAGCCATCCCTCATGGTTTGCTCAGGGGGTCGAGCTACTCAAGGCACTAGCCACGCTGGGCATCGAGGCGGAGTTTCTCAATCTCAAGCTAGAGTATCTCGAGTATGCTCGTCGTAAGACTACGCAAAAGGTCAACCTCTTTGAGAAGGTTCAGATCCCTGGCTACAAGGACGCTATACTCAAGATTAAACGTTATCTAGAGGATGAGGAGAGTCTCTCCAAGGCTTCGCAAAAGATCATGCGCACCAATCTAGAGATTCGTGCTGCCAAACAAAAAGAGCGACTAGCACAATGATAGAGAAAATAGATAAGTACCTCTTCCTAGTCTATCACCAAGACTACGACAGCTTCCTCCTCAAGCTACGCGACCTAGGAGTCGTGCATATTAAGGAGAACAAGCCGACCAGTGAGAGCGAACAGATCAAGGATATCGTTGTGGCGCGTCGTCATCTGTCAGATCTCATCCGCACACTCTCTCGCAAGCGCTCTGAGGAGCAGCCCATCGGCTCTCCCCGCAAGCCCGCTAACGCAGAGGAGGGCGAGGCACTCCTACAGCAGATCGAGACGCTCCTAGAGGATCGCCGCCAGATAGCCTCTCAGATTGAGAGCCAGCAGCGAGAGAATGACTACTGGGAGCCGTGGGGCGACTATGACGTCCAGCAGCTAGAGCGGCTCCAGCAAGCGGGTTATCCCGTCCGCTTCTACATCATCCCCACAGCTCAGTACCAAGAGTACTGGGAGGAGGAGCACAACGCCATCATCATCGACACCCGACGCTCGCATCACTACTTCATCACCGTTGGTGACAAGAGCACCGAGCGCATCGAGGCGGAGCAGATCAAAGCTCCGACCCACACCGCCAGCGAACTGGCCGATCGACTAGCCTCTTTCGAGCAGCGTGCCGAGCAGATTGACACCGAGATACAGGAGTTTATTGATCAGCACCTAGGGGACTTGCAGGGCTACGACCTCCTCCTCCAGGACAAGTATCAGATGAGCAACGCCTTCCTACAGGCAACAGGCGAGGCGGATGACAAAGTCATGCTCCTTGAGGGGTGGATACCGAACAAGATCGTCCCCGAGGTGCGACAAGAGCTAGATCAGCTCCCCTGTTACTATGTTGAGCAGGAGATACTCGATGAGGACAAGATCCCCATCAAGCTCCAGAACAACCGCTTCAGTCGACTCTTCGAGCCGATCACGCGGATGTACTCTCTGCCGAACTACTCGGAACTTGACTCGACGCCACTCTTCGCACCCTTCTTCATGCTCTTCTTCAGCTTATGCTTTGGAGATGCAGGCTATGGACTCGTCATCTTCCTTTTGGCGACCATCTTTAAGCGCAAGGTCAAGGGGCAATCGACTAAAGACATTTGCTCTCTAGCGCAGTGGCTCGGAGGCACCACCGTCGTGGTCGGTTCGCTACTCGGCACCGTCTTCGGTATGGTCATGCCATGGGCCAACGATGGCTCCGTACTAGGTAGCGTGCGAGATGACTACTTCCTCAATCAGGACAACCTCATGCTCCTCTCGGTCGTGCTGGGTATCATTCAGATCCTCTTTGCCAAGACCGTGGCAGCCGTCAAGGTACAGAAGCAGCGAGGCATCAAGTATGCACTCTCTTCGTACGCCTGGGTCATCGTCATCTTTGCCCTCATCATGGCTGTGGTACTGCCGATGGCTGCGACAGGGATACCGAGCTACGTCACCTACATATTCTACGGACTGGCGATAGCTGCAGGACTCGTAGTGGTCTTCTACAACAGCCCTGGCAAAAACATCTTCCTCAACATCGGCTCCTCACTCTGGGCAACCTACAACACCGCCTCGGGACTACTCGGAGACACGCTCTCCTATATCCGTCTCTTTGCGATCGGACTGACGAGTGGCGTGCTGGGAGGTGTCTTCAACAACCTAGCGGTCTCGATGTCTGAGGGTCTGCCCGTCGGACTCAATTGGCTCGTGATGGTCTTCATCCTACTCTTCGGACACGGACTCAACTTCGGACTAGCTATCATCAGCTCGCTCGTACACCCGCTGCGTCTCACCTTTGTGGAGTACTACAAGAACAGCGAATTCGAGGGTGGCGGTAAGCCCTACACCCCCTTTAAGGTCAACTAAACAAGCAATAATCAAATCAATAACAGATATACATAACATGAACGAACTAATTGCATACGGAGGCGTAGCCCTCATGGTCATCCTCACAGGTATCGGCTCCTCTATCGGAGTTACCATCGCAGGTAATGCGACCATCGGATCTATGAAAAAGAACCCCGACGCCCTTGGTCAGTACATCGGACTCTCCGCTCTACCCTCTTCGCAGGGTCTGTACGGCTTCGTCGGCTTCTTTATGGCCAACACCCTCATCAAGGATCTCATCTACAAAAGCGCACTCGGTGCTGGTGCTGCGTGGGCTATCTTCGCTGCTGGACTCAGCCTCGGTCTCGTCGGTCTCTACTCAGCTATCCGTCAGGCTCAGGTCTGCGCCAACGGTATCAAGGGTATCGGAGCTGGCAACAACCTCTTCGGAGCAACGATGGTCATGGCCGTCTTCCCTGAGCTGTACGCCATCCTAGCGTTACTCGTATCGATCCTAACCTTCGGTGTCGTCAGAGGTCTATTCCTCCCTGCATAGAGACACCCCGTCAGAGTCCCCGTTGCTTTAGCGACATACTCTACACATAGGGGCTACTAGATAGCCCCAACAAACTATCGGACAAGTCCCCGGCAGAGCTTCTCTGTCGGGGACTTGTTTTGTTTGGTCTATCCTCCCCCTTATTGAGACTGTTGCAAAAGTCAGCAGTCTCACAATAATTTAGAGCTGGCTACATATCGATACAGCACTATGTCGGTGGAAACGGATTCCCACGTGGAGATTTCAGATTTTCCACGTGGATATTCGAGAATGGAGGGTAATTAGAGGTTAGAAGTTAGAGAGCAGGGCGGACACATTATTATATATAGTAAACTCATCTACTCCTCGCTTGTTGCTAATGAGTGTGTGACTCCAGACAGACTATAATGCGTCAGCGCGAGGTCAAAGAGTCTAGTGGGGGGCGTTGTAGCTTCGCTAGAGTTTTGTATCTTTGGGGATATGAAGGAGATGAGACGGCTCTTCGGGGAGTTCTTTTCTCCAGCTATTCCGCACTGTGGGATAGTTTTCGTTGATAATTAGACAAACAGAGATCGTATGAAACAGAGACAGATATTGGGACTTTTGCTCTTCGTGCTCCTCTTGGGAGCAGGGAGTAGCTGGGCGCAGACGACAGACCGACAGCAGGTCTACGAGGCTTATGTAAAGCGTGATATCAATAGCTGGAAGCGAGTCGTAGACCGTATGCATGCAGAGCCTAATAAGAGCTACGCACGCATTGCCGAGCTGGTCGAGTATGAGTACGGCTACATAGCGGAGTGCATCCTGCGTGATAGAAACAATGAGGCGGAGCAGTACCTCAAGCGGTACAAAGCTCATGTCGACTATCTCATCGAGTGTGACTATAAGGAGGCCGAGATGACCGCCTACCTATCGGCTTACTACAGCTATCGTGTCGGCATCTCGTGGCTACGTGCGCCTCTAGTAGGAAATAAGTGCCTGTCTCTGATGAATCGCTCAATCACTATGGACAAGCAAAATGCTATCGGTCTGATACAACGTGGCAACGCTCAGTACTTCGCGCCAGCTTTCTTCAAGGGAGATGCTAAGCGGGGAGCCATCGACTACCTGCTTCGTGCAGAGCGTGCGATGGTTTCCAAGGGACAGAGCAAAGGTTCGTGGCTATATCTGAACCTTATCGTGCAGATTGCCGAGTGCTACGTAGGGGTCGGTGAGCAGACGCAAGCGGAGGTATGGTATCGCAAGGCTATGAAGCTCGAGCCACGGCTCACGTGGGCTCTCGATAACAAGTACATAGAGAATAAGCAGAAGCGCGGACAGCATTAGAGTGGAGCAGGCGCCATGTCCTTCCAACTAACCTCAAAGTATAAGCCGACGGGCGACCAGCCGGAGGCTATTGCTCAGCTCTCACAGGGAGTGCGTGATGGGTTGCCTCATCAGACGCTCCTCGGTGTGACGGGCTCGGGCAAGACCTTTACGATCGCCAATGTAATCCAGCAGGTGGATCGCCCCACGCTGGTCATTAGCCACAACAAGACGTTGGCCGCGCAGCTGTATAGTGAGTTCAAAGCGTTTTTTCCCAACAACGCAGTAGAGTACTTCGTCTCCTACTACGACTACTACCAGCCCGAGGCTTATCTGATTAATACAGATACCTATATAGAGAAGGACATGGCAATCAATGCGGAGCTAGACAAGCTGCGACTACGTGCTACCGCCTCGCTTCTCTCGGGTCGTCGCGATGTAATTGTGGTCGCCTCGGTCTCCTGCATCTACGGTATGGCCAATCCGAATGACTTCGAGAATAAGATTATCAAGCTGGAGGTGGGCATGCAGATCGAGCGGGACGTGCTGATGCGACGCCTCGCAGAGTCTTACTATGTCAATAACAAGGCGGACTTCGTGAGTGGTTCCTTCCGAGTGAAGGGAGATACGATCGACATCTTTCCCGCTATCGAGTCCTTCGAGGGAGTTGCTTACCGCATCGAGCTCTGGGATGACGAGATTGATCGGATCACCATCATCGACCCGGTCTCGGCTGAGAGCCAGGGGACACTGGATAGTCTACGCATCTACCCGGCCAACCTCTTTGTGACGACGGAGGAGCAGACGCAGCGTGCGATTGTCGAAATTAAGAGGGACCTAGGCGACCGCACGGCAGAGCTGGAGCGCGAGGGGCATCTCTTTGAGGCGAAGCGACTCTACGAGCGTGTCTCCTACGATTTGGAAATGATCAAGGCGGTGGGCTACTGCTCCGGCATTGAGAACTACTCGCGTTACTTCGATGGTCGCAAGCCGGGCGAGCGACCCTTCTGCTTGATGGACTACTTCCCCGATGACTATCTCCTAGTCATTGACGAGAGCCACGTATCGATACCGCAGATACGCGCTATGTATGGCGGAGACAAGGCGCGCAAGACCACCTTGGTGGAGTATGGCTTTCGCCTGCCAGCGGCTTTGGACAATAGGCCCCTGGAGTTTGAGGAGTTTGTCAGTCTGACCAACCAAGTGATTTACGTCAGTGCCACGCCAGCTGACTACGAGCTCAATATGAGCGAGGGCATCGTGGTCGAGCAGGTGATACGTCCCACGGGACTGCTAGACCCGCCTATCGAGATACGCCCCACGGAGCATCAGGTGGACGATCTGATGGAGGAGATCGTCATACGCACGGAGCGCAACGAGCGGACGCTCGTCACGACCCTGACGAAGCGCATGGCGGAGGAGCTGAGCGACTACCTCATACGAGCGGGCATCAAGTGCGCCTACATACACAGCGACGTGGACACGCTAGAGCGTATCCAGATTATGGACAGCTTGCGAGAGGGAGCTTACGATGTCTTGGTCGGGGTGAACCTCCTGCGTGAAGGATTGGACTTTCCCGAGGTCTCGCTCGTGGCGATCCTCGATGCGGACAAGGAGGGCTTCCTTCGCTCGCACCGCTCACTCACCCAGACTGCTGGACGTGCTGCTCGTAATGTGCATGGGCTGGTCATCTTCTACGCAGACAGCATCACCGACAGCATGCAGGCGACCATCGACGAGACCAACCGCCGCCGTGCTAAGCAGATAGCCTACAACGAGGAGCATAACATCACCCCAACGCAGGTGGTGAGCAAGCGTACGAATGCGCTCTCGCAGGAGGGCTACGTAACAACAAAAACCTCGGCACAAGCCGAAGCTTATGTCGAGGATCAGATAGCTGTCGCTTCTCCCGTCGCTGAGGACCTCACTCAGGACAAGCTCCCAGACTTAATCGAGCAGGTACGCAAACAGATGTACGCTGCTGCCAAAGAGCTTAACTTCGTCGAGGCAGCGCGTCTACGAGACGAGATGTATGCCCTGCAGAGTCGACTAGAGGATCAAAAGAAGTAACCCTTTACTCGTAATCATCACGGCTAGCTGCGAGCGTGACGCTGGCAGCTTCGATGACGCCAGCGATGGGCGGGATTGCCTTTTGAATCGTTATCTCGCAGCTGTCGACCAACTTGTAGTTGGCTAGTATCTCGGTGAGTATCTGCCCAGCGACATACTCGAGGAGGTTGTCTCGCGAGTGTCCAACCTTGTCCGCTATCACATCGTAGAGGTCAGCGTAACTCACCGCATCAGCGACGTCATCGCTCGCGACCGCTTTGGTCGCATCGTAAGTCGCCGTGAGGTTGACGATGTATCTATTGCCCAGCACCTGCTCCTCGGGAAGAGCTCCTATATAGGAGTAGAAGTGCGCATTGACTATCCGAATGGTTGCTTTCATGGGAATGGAAAATTGACTTAGTTGGGGGCTTTTCGCTATTCGTGATCTGTATTCATCATTGCTATCGGCTCCACATGGACGATCACGTGGGTACGCTCGCCGTAGTGCTCCTTGAGCTTGTTCTCTATGTGGGTAGCTCGCTCGTGAGCGAGGATGACAGGTGTATCGTCAGGCAGGTAGATATCCACCTCGATGGCGATGGCAGAGCCTAAACTACGAGTATTAAGATTGTGCGGATGATGCCCCGGGTACTCCGCCTCGATAATCTCTAGGATCGTCTGCTGCTCCTCCTCTGAGAGACTGTGCTCGGTCAGCTCCTGCCAAGGAGTCGAGATAAGCTGTGCTCCCGCCCAGACGATGAAGAGACTGACGCCGGCACAGGCCACCTGGTCGAGGATCGCCCACTGATTGCCCAGCAAGGCTGCCCCCAAGACGCCTGCAAGGACAGCAATAGAGGAGTAAGCATCCGTGCGATGGTGCCACGCATTCGCCAGAACAGTATTACTATGCACCCGCTCAGCGACACTCTTGGTGTAGCGAAAGAGCCACTCCTTCGACAAAACAGAGATAAAAGCTATCACAGCGGCCCAGAGCGAAGGCTTCTTAGGGACCACCCCAGAAGCAAAGAAGAGATAGATAGCCTCTCCACTCTTGAGTAGCATAGAGATGCCGATGCCCATCAGCACGGTGGCTATGATCAGCGTAGCTATCGACTCATACTTACCATATCCGTAGCGATACTTAGTATCCCTCGGCTTACCCGCGATGCCCACAAAGAGCGTCACGATGATGTCGGTACAGAAGTCCGAAAGCGAGTGTACCGCATCTGCTATCAAAGCAGCACTATGCCCCACGAAGCCCACGACGAGCTTGAGGAGCGTGAGTGCTACGTTGACCAAAGCACCCACCAGCGTGACCCGATAGATAGTACGGGTGCGCGGGTCGGTATGCTTCTGTTTATTCATTAGTTCAGCGTGTGAACAGGCTTAGTCCTCGATGAGTATCTTGCCACCATACTTCTCATGAAGGATGGCTAGTCCACCTTCGGCCGTCTCTTTGTAGAGGCTCGGCAGATCCTTACCCGTCTGGTGCATAGCAGCAACCACCTGGTCAAAGCTCACTCGGTGACGTCCATCGGTAAAGTTGGCATAGGTATTTGCATCTAGCGCACGACTAGCGGCAAAAGCGTTGCGCTCGATACAGGGAATCTGCACCAATCCACAGACAGGGTCACAAGTAAGTCCGAGGTGATGCTCCAAGCCCATCTCGGCCGCATACTCAATCTGATGTAGCGTACCACCGAAGAGTTGACTCGCGGCAGCAGCAGCCATAGCGCAAGCGACCCCTACCTCACCCTGACAGCCCACCTCAGCACCGCTGATAGAGGCATTAGTACGTACCACATTAGCAAAGAGTCCCGCCGTAGCTAAGGCGCGCAGGATGCGCTCGTCACGAAAGCTACGTGTCTCCTGTAGGTAAAGGAGTACCGCCGGCATCACACCACACGAACCGCAGGTAGGAGCCGTGACGACACGTCCGCCGGCAGCGTTTTGCTCACTGACCGCCAAGGCATAGGAGTAGACCATACCACGAGTCCGGACGCTATCCTTGTAGCTTAGGGACTTGACTAGCGTGTCAGCCGCTTTGCGACGCAGGCGTAGCCCACCAGGCAGGACACCCTCGGCGGCCAACCCCTCCTGCACACTCTGCTTCATCACCTTCCAAACCTCAGCAAGGAAGTCCCAGATGTCGGGTCCCTCGCAGCGCTCCACATACTCCCAGTAGGAGAGCCCCCGCTTGTCGAGATACTCCATGATGTCAGCCATCGTCGAGAGTTCGTAGATGGGCGTCGTGACCTGCTCGTTGAAAGTCTCATTAGCGAGCGTACCGCCACCGATGCTGTACACCTTGAACTCCTTGAGCTCCTCACCCTCCTTGTCAAATGCGACGAACTTCATCCCATTGGGGTGGAAGGTTAGCTCCACACGTGGCTCCCAGAGGATGGTCGTTGGGTAGACAGAGTTAAGTACGGAGAGTATCGCTTGGTCAGTCATGTGCCCCTTGCCAGTGGCGGCAAGGCTCCCGTAGAGCGTCACTTCAAGACGCGCCACTGGGAGCTCCTTGACTTGAGAGAGAAACATCTCAGAGGCTCGCATAGGGGCTATCGTGTGACTACTGCTCGGTCCGTGACCGATCTTGTAGATTTGCTTGATAGAGTCCATCATAGTTGTTGGGCGTGTAGTCTAATTAATGGCTCAAAGATACAAAAAAGGGGGCATCCAGCCTGTCGCCCCCCCCACGTTAGACGGAAGCTCCTCCCGCAAACGACTCTACTCAAGGAGACCGAAAGAAGCACCCAGCATCCAGTCATAGGAAAGTCGTTTGGGACGTTTCAGCGCTCGCTCCAGCAACACTGAAGAGGTAGAAGCCCATCAAACAAAAAAAAAGCATCGTAACCCATACGAGCTACGACGCCAGTTTATCCCTAAGTCCTCTACTTTCGAAGACTTAACTGACGCAGACCTTAGACGCTTTCAGAACCTACTAAACAATAGACCCCGTTAAAACCTAAACTATAAAACACCCAATGAAGTTATCAAAAACATCATTCTTGAGAAATTGCATTAGCGGGTGAAATGTAGGTTATAGTTTATTTCTTCTTCGTAGTAACTCATTTAATTTGAAAGAATACAGTTATACGTCACCAAATAGCTTTACCTCTGACTTTGACTCAGGCTTCACGTCCTCCAATAACTCGGTGAGAGTCTTAAAGTATGGATCTTTTGCGTAAGGAGTCGGACTCTTTTTCACTTTGAACACACTGCCGTCAGGCTTATGCACATGCACAATCGGTTCGGTGCTCTCCAAGTCGAAAGCAAGGTAGAACTCGCGTTGTGCGTCAAATCCTTTGGCTTGCAGTTGTGTACCTGACACGATGCGTGGACCGTTGGTTGACAACTTGTATAGTTCCTGACTCTGCGTGTTGTGTAGCAGCACATAGTAACAATGCTCAAAACCTGCGGTGAGACGTAGCGAACCTTGATCCATGCCGGCACGGACATAGTAGAGTTTGTTCTTCTTAATGGTTTCAAGCTGCCCACTCTTGTAGTAGCCCACAAGCACTAGGTCGCTCTCGCCGGGAACAATGGTGTAGGTCAATCCCTTTTGCGGTATGCTGTCCTTGATTTGTTCGTAGCGTTCCTCGGTGCGGAGTATCTGCACGAGGTGGTCGCGAAGCATCTTACCCTCTTCTTCGGGGTGGTCGCCATTAGGTAACAGTGGAAAAGCACCGATATTAACTTCCTTAATGGAATCAATATAGTACGGTGTCTTGCCTCCGCTCTCATTGCGATAGCGTCCAGGGAAAAGGATGTAGCCGCCGATAATCTCCTTGGCAGTGTGCTCGAAGCGATCACTGCCATAGTAGATAGCATCACGGTATCGGTGCATCTGGTTGAGTGCATCTGGTGGCGGATAGTCCGAGATGTCGTAGTCTGTTTCAAGGTTATCGGCATCTTTGTTCGTATCGTCAAGCACACGGTACTTAGCATCGTAGAGGTAAGTCAGCACAAAGCCGTCTGCCTTTTGGATGTTGAGCACGATGTCGGGGCGTTGCTCCGTGGTAGCGGTATGCACTTCGCCCGAACGACGGTTGTAAGTGTGCTGATAGCACAGTTCCACCACATCGTCTTTGAAGCGGTTGTGGTAGGTAATCTTGTGCTCCACGGTGCTGTCGGTGAATGGCGTGAGCATGGTGTTACGGTTTTCCTCCACGAGTGCTACTTGGTCAGGGTCGGTCAGGTCTATCTCCAACACGTCCATCACCAGTTGCTTCATTTTCAGGAAACACCAAAGTTCGTACAACTCCCAAATAGGACGCACGCCTATCTCGTTGCTACCCTCATAGAAGCCGAGACCGCTTTGCAGAATGTACCACAAACGGTATATTTGCGAGTAGCCAGTGCGCTTTTGCAGCACACTGCTCTCCTGACGAAAACCTTTGAATTCGCCAATCTGTCGCCAGATGCGGTGGTGCAAGATGTTCTGCATACGTTCTCCTTTGCCTCTCAGCCAGTCCAGTTCCTCTCCCAAAAGCTGACCTTGATAGTTGCGCTGCAACTGTGTCAACACGTCAATCAGTTTCTTACCTATCTGCTTGACGGTGTACTTCACAAAGCGATTCTCCTTTGTGTCGATGGTCTTCTGCTTCTCGTCGAGACGGAAGAGGTAGTGGTCAAGCGTCTTGGCTGCCTTTTGCTCCTCGTATTGGTTGAGCATCTTGGGCGACCACCGCTTGATTTTATCCACACGGTCGTAATAGGTGATGCGCTCGCCTCGGGTGTTGGGGCGGTTGGTCACAAACTCCAGTGCCGTGATGTACTCGTCAATCACGCCCTTAAAGATGGAGAGCCAAATCATTTCATTGCTCTGGCTGCTCGACAGGCTCAGCGACTGGAACGTCTTGGTGAGGTACTTGAACACAAGGTTCTCGTACTCGGCGTTTATCATGCTCATCATGTGCATGAGGTCACGCTTCGTGTCGAGTTTTGGTGATACCACACGGAACTCTATCCACGCCAAGCGTTCGGTGAGTTCTTTGGGCTTGTAGGCGTATTGCAGACGGAAGATGCCTGGCTCGTTGAGGAAGTCGAGAGCAGCCATGAGGAAACCGCCGTCACCTGCGACATACCATTGGAATGCCTCTGCCACGTCCTTGTTTGTATGGATGATGCGTGGTTCGCCCTCAATGTTGCTGAAATGCAAGGTGATGTTATACTGGCAGGTCTCAAACATTACTGGTGGCTGCCCTTTCCACTCAGAGCCTTGTGGCAGATTGCCATCATAGGGCAATTGTAGTGTACCCTCGCATGATGACTTGTAGTCACAGTAGTGCATGGCTGCATCCTCGCCTACACGACTTTTGAGCCGTTGGAGCGAGTTCTGAATGGAGCGAGTGGTGATGGTTATCTCCACATTCCCTGCCTTGTCTGCAAATTTCAGCGCATCCATGTTCTGCTATTGTTTATGGCCAGAAACTGGTGAAGTGAGCGCATTCAAGGCGTTCACGCATTTCTTCAATCTTGGCGTTGGCTTTAGGATATGCTCCAGCAGTCCATGTTTCAAGTTGTGCCAATGGCTCTTTCACCAAGTCCTCGTTGCCCTCAATTCGAGGAAGCACCTTCATCATGAGGATGTTGTCGAGAGCCTTGTTATAGAGGGTTTCAAACTCGGCATCCTTGTTCTCCCAGCGCAGGGCGTAGAAGTGGAGAATCAACTCGTTTACTACACGGTAAGCGATACGGAACGGTGTCTTGCCGAGGATGGTTTCAAGGCTGTTGGGTGTTTGAGTACCATCGGAATTGGTTTGACCGATGGTTTCCTTAATCTTGTAGGCAAGCAGTTCATGCTCTTCGCTCATTTGCTGGAGTGCAACATTGCTCTGCGCGAATGGAGCGAAGAACCAACTCTTATCCACTACATCCTCACGATAACTGAGTGCATCGGGCTTTTCCGTGTCAAACATGTTATCAAGGTTGACCTCGTTCATCTCAATAGTCATCGCACGGTCAATCACCTTACGGCTGAACTGGTAGGTGGTATCGTCCATATTCACTGTGCCGACCACAATAAGGTTGCGAGGAATGCGCAGACCTTCCTCCATCAGTTTTGCGTAAGTGCTGTGGAAATATACGGCAGTACCGTCGTCGGCTGTGTAGTACCCCACGCCCGCACTTGTCTTGGAACTGTCCTTGGTTGGGAATAACACTTCATGGAGTTTCCGCTTGTACTTCTCAAAAATGGCAGCAGGGATAAGTGGTTCACTCTTAATGGTGCCGTCCACATCCTTGCGGCTTTCCAATATGCTCAAGAACTCTGCGAAGTATTGCTCCACTGGAGCAAGGTTCATCTCGTCAAGGCACACGAAGAATGGTACATTCTCGTGTTGCATAGCTTTAATGAGGAACTTTACGAACTTAGTCAGATAGTAATTGCCGCCGTCAAGCACGGATTCGTAACCGAGTAGTTCAGTAGAGTCGTTCCAGTTAGGTTTCACCTCTACAAGGCAGTAGTTGCCGGGAGAAGTTGGGTCTTGGCGCAGGTCGCCCTCGTCAGGACAGCTGGCGTATGCCATTTCCTTTACGATGCGACTCTTACCCGTGCCTGAGATACCGGCAAGAAGCAGGAAAGGTTTCGTGCGGATGGCTGAAAGGTAGTCAATATTACCTTTAATGTATTCTGATTCTGTAATTTGAGAAACTTGTGAAGAAGAGTTTTCAAAGCGGTTATTCATTGCTTTCTCAATATCTCCAAGATGTAGTTCATCACGATTTTTCATATACCACAACAAATATTTGGGCTTAAATGACACTATTCTTTTATCTACTGCTTTTTCATAAATAGAAACACCATTTATGTAAGCCTCTTGTATTTTATCAATTTTTACTTGTACGGATGTGGGAGAATATGCTTCTTGCTCTCCTTTCAATATCATATCAGGATATATACCTACAAAGCAAATGTCTTCCTCTGTTTGCGAAGGCTTGTATATACAGATAACATAGCATTTCTTTTCACTTAAATTATCTGTACGACAAAAGTTCTTAGCTATTGCCAAATCTTTTATATCTGGAGACCAACTGCCATGATGACGAAACTGCAAACGTTGCTCATTTGGAAGTCCCGGTCTTCCTCCACCCTCCATTTCCGCTACATAGATATAGAATGGCTTATTACTTGAACCAACAATTTTGAATTTGCACTCAAACAAAGACTCGGACATTTCAGTTCCTTGCCTTCTAGATAATTCATCAAAGGCAAAGCAATTTGGGAAATACTTCTCTACAGTATCTTGAAAGAGGTTTCCAGAGTCAAATTTATTATAGAAGTCCCCTTCGACTAGGGGAAATCCAGTCGAAAGGGTGTCTATTTTTTTATATACTACTGCCATATTATTGAGTTATTTAGAAATATAGCTTCTTTATCTGTTTTGCTATTGCCTCTACCAATTTTGGGGGAACTGCATTACCTATCAACCTCCATTGATCTGAAAATTTTCCTAGGAATGTATATCCGTCAGGAAATGTTTGTATGCGTTGAATCTCCTGAATACGAAGGAATCGATTCTTCCAATGGAAAGGTCCCATGTTGTTAGAGAAACTTGCTTGTATTGTCCACGAGGGTTTCAATGGGGATAGTTTTAGCAAAAAGGACCAATATCTTGACCTCCACTTGAAAAGAGGATAAGGATACCCTCTTTCTGCCGTGAAGAAAAGATAATTATCTCCAGGAGGAATTAAAGGGAGCAAGTCTTTATGCTTAGAACCAGCTTGTTTATCTTTATCCTCAGGCAAGTCATAGTCTATATCAGATATAACATCTCCACACGTTACCCATTTTCTTGTACCATTAGTTCCTTCTTCTGAATGCGTTTCTTTTGGAAATTCAAAATCTGGCATATCCTTCTTCACGCCAACACAAATGAAGCGTTTTCTGATTTGTGGAACACCATAATTTGCCGCATTAAGTACTTTATATACTATCTTATAGCCTAATCTTTCACTCTCTTCTTGTACCATTTCAAGAGCTGCCTTATGGGGTTTGAATACAAAACCAGCAACATTCTCAAAGAAGAAGAAACGAGGATTTAATTCCTCTAAGGCTCTAAAATAATTACTAACGGTTAGGAAACCACTCTCATCCTCTATTCCACGTTTTTTGTCAGTGCGATAAAAGCGAGATTTAGAGAATGGAGGACAAGGAGGCCCTCCAACAAGTCCATCTATTGGACCATACTTTTCTTTGACCGCCTTAAAATCTACATCTGCTATACTAGAGCATACAACTTCTGCGTTGGGGTAGTTCTTCTTGAAACTATCACAAGCATTTTGCCAATTATCATTGGCAAATATAGTATCGAAACCAGCTTCGTGAAAACCTGCATCAATACCTCCGACTCCTGAAAATATACTTACTAATTTAAGTGCCATTACACAAATTTAATCAAATGTTCAACAAAGGCTTTTGCCAACACTGATGGTACTGCATTACCAATTTGTTTTTGTATAGTTCTCCTTGTTCCAACAAACTTATAGTCCATTGGAAAAGTTTGGATCGCGGCGACCTCGTTAACCCGTAATCTTCTATTATCCCAATGGAAAGGGCCAACCCAAGGACCAGGTTGAGCTGCTATAGTCCACGACGGAGTCATTGGATGCAACTTTAGTAGGAAATTCCAAAATCGTTTATTTGCAACAAACTTGGGATTCGGATATCCATTTCTTGCAGACAATGCCATATAGTTATGTCCTGGGGGGACTTCTGAAAGTTCAAATCCGTAGGTTTTCCCTTCGACAGACTCTTCTACTTCTGTGAACTCAGAACTATCAAACCTACCTATCCAGTCCAAAACGTTAACTTTAGCTACTTCTTCTGGAGATAATCTCGTTGGTTCTCCCTCTATGGGATTTCGGCTAATCATAAAGATAACACGTTTTCTTTTCTGAGGCACACCGAAATCTACTGCATTTGCAAGTACTCGTTTAAAGTGGTATCCCATTTTTGTCAATTCATTCTCGATGAACTCAACAGCTGCCCGATTAGTGGGATGAAGAATACTTTCTACATTCTCTAGAATTGCTCCATCTGGACGAATTTCAGAGATGAGTCTGATATATTCCCCAACCATATTTCGTTCGTCTTCAACTGCTGCTCTTTTCTCATTAGTTATCCAATAGCCAGCTTTAGAGAATGGTTGACATGGAGGTCCTCCAACCATTATTAACTTATTCGGATTATTTTTCTTCAATATTTCCGTATAGTTTTTGGCTGTAATGTTACGAATATCCTCACATTGGTGGTCGGCGAAAGAAAAGAATCTATTGGCTTTCACTGTTTTAACTGTGTCTGGATCAAAGTCCAAGGTTGATATAACCTTGACGCCAGCCATCTGAGTACCAATATCCAGTCCGCCACATCCCGAAAACATTGAAATAGCATGAATGTCGGAGTCGCGAATTATGTCAATTTGAGGTTCACACAGATAATTTCTATCTGTATAGTCTATATAGATGTTTTCTGCATCCATTTTGCAACCATCAAATGAAGCTATTGTATTAGCCATTTGAGCGTCGCAAACATTTTGTATATTTGATTTTTTAAATATATATGTCGACATTAGTTTAGTTAAGTTCGTTAGTTAGCAAATCTTGTACAGGCACATTTAGAACTTTGGCAATGGCAAACATTGTTTCCAGTGTAGGCTGCACTCTGTTAGTACACCATTTGGAAACAGTTGTTTCGTCTTTCCCTAACTCATTAGCAAGCCATCTGCTAGTTCGCTTCTGCTCAACTAAAACAACTTTTATTCTATTTAAATCTTTATCCATACTTTGCTAATATATTACTGATGCAAATGTACCATTTTTTATTTTGACTCTATGTAAAAAACAAAAACATATGCTAGGCAAGCTAAAAATTATGTGTTTTGTGCAAGGTTTTTAACATATAAATGCGAAAAAGTGATAGGAATGCGGGTTACTCTTGTCGCTATTTAAAATTACTCTTGCGGTTATAGGATGCCGCTCACTGGCACACTGACAATATTGTGGTCGGGGAATTTCTCGTAGCTGATGCAGAGGGTGTCGAATGCGTCGGTGCGGTGTTCGAGGAGATCTTCTTCCGATTCGGCGAGCTTCTCGCCAGACTTGTCCTTGCGGAAGCCGTTGCGTCCTCGGCTCACTCCTGTCGACTGGTTGACAAGGATAAGGTTTTACGACTGCCCCCAAAAACCATACAAGAAAATACCGAGAAACTTTTTGGGTGTAACAAAGGGTGCAAATCACGTAACTCGTTGATTTACACCCTTGCTTGCGGAGAGGGAGGGTTGTAAACCAAGCCTTCTAACTCCTTATATCGTAGTTATT
>UQBE01000014.1 GCA_900539155.1 uncultured Porphyromonas sp. | reverse complement strand
GCATATGCTTGATGGGGAAAGTATAGAACTATATCTCAAAGGAGGAGTAGTATTGGATAGCAGTATTGATACACACTGCTTATTCAATAAGAAGTTCATACCGGGAAGCTTCCCCTACCAACTTCAATATGATCTTTTTAAACTAGGACGAGCCCCAAAGGGGTATAACTTCGAGGAGGTGTACTTAAAGTAGAATCACAATCCCTTGTAGCTTTTGGACGTGTCAAGATAGATGTCTACCTTTGCAAGCGAATAGGATAATTCAACTAACGAAAATCACAGACCATAATGAGACGTATTAAACTTGCTCTTACAATCGTCGCTTGTCTCTTGACAGCGTGTGCACCTATTGCGACCAATTCAAATCCTCAGAGAAAGCTTGACTCAGAGATCACACGATTGGATAGTATTGCGATAACACTAGCTGAGATTAGAGCACTAGATCAAGGTATTAGAGACAACTCCAGTCTTTTCTTCGCAAACAGTCGGGCTTTTAATCTTCATACTGATAGTCTCTGCTTCTCCAAAGCAATTTGGGTCATCGAGCATTATGGGTATATCAAAGACTTAGGGAAGTACAACGACTCTTTCGGATACCTATTGGAAGCCCTGCCCGCAGTGTTACTACATAATCCTCAAAGGCTGATAGAGCCACATACTTATGACCTCTTGAAGCGAGAGGTGGAAGCTGGTAGACTACCTGCCGAATTTGTAGCCACCCTGCTTGATAAGTATTATGTGATGAAAGAGAAACGCACATTATACTTTTCGGGGTTTCGACAGTGGCTACAACAGCCCTATCCTCAAAAGAGAGATCAGGCACTATCTGACAGCCTCAGACAAGACTTAGGACTACCAGTGCTTCCGGACAGTCTATTTGTATATTAGTGCTGTACGTCCATCTGTACAGGATTCTAATCTATTGCTGTCATACCGACTGCTTTGTTGTGGGCACTTTCCAGTAGTAAGTGCAACACGAAGTGCCCCAAGTGAGGCGGTGTGAAAGTATTGTGGTCTGCTTTTCTTTTTGTAACTTTGAACGATTTTATCGAGGTATAAGACAAATAGAACTAAGTAATCAGACGATTTTTATGATCAATCCGGTCAATAAGACAATTACCCTACCCGATGGTCGCACGATTACCATCGAGACGGGCAAGCTTGCTAAGCAAGCCGACGGTGCTGTCACCGTCACTATGGGCTCTACCGTACTGCTCGCAGCTGTGACGGCTGCCAAGGAGGCTAAGCCCGATGTAGACTTTATGCCACTACAGGTGGAGTACAAAGAGAAGTTTTCTGCCATAGGTCGCTTCCCCGGAGGCTTCACACGCCGTGAGGGACGCGCCTCGGACTATGAGATATTAACCTGCCGTCTAGTGGACCGCGCACTGCGTCCACTCTTCCCAGATGACTACCATGCAGAGGTTTACGTAAACATTATCCTCTTCTCCTCAGATGGTGTCGATATGCCTGACGCACTTGCTGGGCTAGCTGCGTCGGCAGCGCTGGCAGTCTCTGATATTCCTTTTGGCGGCCCCATAAGTGAGGTGCGCGTAGCGCGCATTGATGGGGAGTTTGTCGTCAATCCTACTTTCGAGCAACTGGAGCGAGCTGACATTGACCTGATGGTCGCAGCGACACTCGACAACATTATGATGGTCGAGGGCGAGATGGAAGAGGTCCAGGAAGAGGAAATGCTCGAAGCAATCAAGGTGGCTCACGAGGCTATCAAGGTACAGTGCCAGGCTCAGCTAGAGCTCTCGGAGGCTGTCGGTAAGCTGACGAAGCGTGAGTACCCCGCCGAGGAGCAGGACGAGGAGCTACGAGAGCGTATGCAGCGTGAGCTCTACGACAAGATTTACAAGGTCGCAACGGCTGGCACGGACAAGCACGCTCGTGGCGATGCCTTTGAGGCTATCGTCGAGGAGTTCAAGGCGCAGTTCACCGAAGAGGAGCTCGAGGAGAAGGGTATGATCATCGACCGCTACTACCACGATATGGAGAAGGCGGCTATGCGTCGTATGATCCTCGACGAGGGCAAGCGTCTCGATGGTCGTCGCACCGACGAGATACGTCCTATCTGGATCGAGACGGACTGTCTGCCAGGTCCTCACGGGTCGGCCATCTTCACACGTGGTGAGACGCAGTCTCTATCCACAGTGACGCTCGGCACCAAGAGCGATGAGAAGCTGGTCGACGATGTGCTTAACTACGGCAAGGAGCGCTTCCTCCTGCATTACAACTTCCCGCCTTTCTCCACCGGCGAGGCAAAAGCTTCGCGTGGCATCAGCCGTCGTGAGATAGGGCACGGGAACCTAGCACACCGTGCGCTGAAGCGTATGATTCCAGAGGATTACCCCTACGTAATTCGCGTGATGAGCGACATCCTCGAGTCCAACGGTTCGTCCTCTATGGCGACGGTCTGCGCTGGCACGCTCGCACTGCGTGATGCTGGTGTCCAGATGAAGAAGCCGGTCTCTGGTATCGCTATGGGCTTGATTAGTGAGAACAAGGGTACCAACTACGCTATCCTCTCCGACATCCTCGGCGACGAGGACCACCTCGGTGATATGGACTTTAAGGTAACCGGCACACGTGACGGTATCACTGCGACGCAGATGGATATCAAGGTTGACGGCTTGAGCTATGAGATTTTGGCAAAAGCCTTGGCACAGGCTAAGGCAGGTCGTATGCACATCCTAGACAAAATCGAGGAGGCACAACCAGAGGCTCGTCCAGATATGAAGCCTCATGCACCACGCATCGAGACACTTCGCATCGGTAAGGAGTTCATCGGAGCGGTCATTGGCCCGGGCGGTAAAATCATCCAGGGCATCCAAGAGCAGAGCGGTGCTACAGTTAATATCGAAGAGGTGGACAACTGTGGTATCGTCGAGATAAGTAGCTCCAACAAGGAGTCGCTCGACGCTGCTATCGCTATGGTGCGCGCCATAGTCGCTACTCCAGAGGTAGGCGAGGTCTATCAGGGAACTATCTCCTCAGTAATGCCATATGGCTGCTTCGTACAGTTCATGCCTGGCAAGGATGGACTGCTTCACATCAGCGAGATAGACTGGAAGCGCTTTGCCACGATTGAGGATACAGGTCTCAAGGAGGGCGACAAGATTGATGTCAAGCTCATCGAGATCGACCCCAAGACTGGCAAGTTTAGCCTCTCCCGCAAGGCACTCCTACCTAAGCCCGAGGGCTATGTAGAGCCAGAGCGTCGTCCACGCCGTGAGCGTCGTGATGATGGCGAGCGTCGTGAGCGCCGTCCTCGTCGTGAGCATCGTGACGACAGAGACTAAATAGACTGCGTACCTACTGCCCAGCAGGGGCAGTACCGTACGACATCTGATACTATATAAATAAGGAGTCACCCACCACTAAGCTCTCCTCGCTCGGAGACCCGTAGCGCGCTATGGGCAGAGCAAGTGTGGTAGGTGACTCCTTTTTTTATACCTTTGCAGTGGAATAGACTAGCAAGTTCGTATGCCAACTCCTATGACAGGTCCCAAGCCGAACTACCTCGGGCCCTTTATAACTATGGTGATTATGATGACCGTCATCGGCTTCATCACGAGCATCAATCAGCAGTTTCAGGCTCCGATCCAGAGTGCTTACCTACACTCCGCAGGGGGATGGACAAATAGCTTTACGACGCTGCTCATCTTCGCTTTCTTCCTCTCGTACCTCGTGCTAGGGCCTACCTCGGCACGCTTTGTGGAGCGGCATGGCTACAAGATGACAATTGTCCGAGGCTTGATTATGCTGGCAGGAGGTATCCTTCTTTTCGTCCTCTCGGCGCTTCTATTCATGCACACCTCTCTATGGCTCACGCTCTCAGAGTCGGTGCAGCTACCAGCAAGCTACTTCATCTTCCTGCTCGGCTCTTTCGTCTGCGGTGCGGGGATTACCTTCATGCAGTCGTCAGTCAATCCTTATCTTATCGCCTGCGCCGTACCAGGCACCTCGGCGGTACAGAGACAAAACATAGGAGGAGTGGGTAACTCAACGATGACTATGCTGGCGCCACTCTTCGTCTCTATGGTCATCTTCGGTGGCGTAGAGGATCTGAAGGATGTACAGATCCAAGAGGTAATCGTGCCGATGATCATCTTGATGGGTGTCGTACTCATCCTCTCCTACGTAGTCAAGCGTCTCCACGTCCCGCATATCGAGGGGACGACCAGCAGTGAGGATGCTCAGGTGAGCTTCAAAACGGTGTGGAGCATACGACGCGTGCGACTCGGCTGTATAGCGCTCTTCTGCTATGTCGGCGTCGAGGTCTGCATCGGAGCCAACATCATCTTATATGGTCAAAACGACCTTGCGCTGAGCTATAATACCGTCGCTCTCTACGCTACACTCTACTGGGCAGCGATGCTGGCAGGACGCTTCATCAGTAGCTTCTTAAGCCGTGTCTCCGACCGCACATTGCTGTGGACCGCCACGGTACTCTCCGCCGTCCTCATCCTAATTGCTGTCGTGACGAACCAGCCCTACTGGCTCATCGCTGTGGGACTATGCCACTCGGTCATGTGGGGTGCCATCTATTCGCTGGCGCTCAAAGGACTGGGGAGCCTCGCTACGAGAGCCTCTGGCGTACTGCTGATGGGACTCATCGGTGGAGCGCTCTTACCATTCCTCCAGAGTGTTCTGGCAGACCTTCTAGGAGGTTATCACTATACCTGGCTACTCGTCGTAGCAGGCGAGCTATATATGCTTTACTACGCCCTGCTGGGCTCCCGCTTCAAGGAGCAGCAGGCGGGGACTAATTCAGGCTATTCACTTTAATCAATCATACGAATATGAAAAAGTTTATGCTAATCGTAGCTGCTGGTCTAGCACTAGTAGCTTGTAACACGGAGAAGAAGGACGCAACTACTACCGTAGACTCTACCGCAATGGTCGTAGAGGCTCCTGTAGTTGCTGAGCCCGAAGTCTTCAACTACGCTACTGCTGACGGCAAGCAGCACTTTGAGCTGACTGTCACTGGCGAGACTCGTGAGAACGCAACCCTCAAGGATGTCGAGGGCAACGTCGTCTATGAGCTGAAGAACGCTCAGAGCGCTGATGGCGTTAAGTGGGCAAACGAGGAGGGTGTCTACTTCTGGACGAAGGGCGATGCCTTCTACTTCGGCAAGGGCGAGGAGCAGCTTTGCGAGGGTGCTCTAGTCGTTGAGGCTCCCGTGGCTGAGACAGCTCCTGTAGCTGAGTAATCAGAGCTCACAGCGAATAGATATGCGAAGGCAAGCTAGTGACTTCATTAGCCTGTCTTCGCATAACTTTTTTATTTAGTCAGATCATAGACTAACCGACTACACTATGGCTACGCTCCTCAGACGATGGTGGACCTCTCTAGGACATGGCGTCCACTCGCCGACAGCCTTTCGGCTTATCACCTTAGTACTAGACCAGCGTGGCGTAGCGTACTACCCAGAGCATCTCGAGGAGCTACCCGAGGGTGCCGACCTCCTATCCCCCCAGCAGAAGCAACTCGCTCTGCAGCTACTCCACCAGTGGTCACTCACGGAGCTTGTTACGCAGTACGACAAAGCCCGCACCTATGACCGTGCACTCATCTTATGGCAAGGCGCATCGCTAGAGGAGATGACGTGGGGCAGTGGCTCTATCCTGTGGCATCTCGGCAGACGGGTACCAGGACCCTTCCGCCAGAGAGCAGCCGGCATGATGGTTGACTATGGGGGTGGTCAGCTGCTTCTACTAGACCGTAAGCTGCCTTGCCAAAACTTCTGGACACGCATCAGACATTAATCTAAAGGAAACATACAACTATGAAGAAAAGCCCCGTATATACCCGCCGTGGTGATGACGGCACGACAGGCCTCGTTGGCGGAACGCGTATCTCCAAGGGACACATCCGTCTCGAGTGCTATGGCACCATCGACGAGCTCAATAGTCACATAGGCGTCCTCCTCGCCGAGGAGCTGACAGACGAGACGCACGACTTCCTGCTACGTCTCCAGCACATCCTCTTCAACGTGGCAGGTAGTCTCGCCACGCCTCCTGACCAAGAGGAGTATCTCGCCGCTATGCAGATAGACCCGACCGACATTGAGAAGCTCGAGCACAAGATAGACGAGCTGGACGCTACGCTCCCACGGCTCAAAGAGTTTGTCCTCCCCTCTGGAGGACGCTCCGCAGCACTCTGTCACGTATGCCGCACTGTATGCCGTCGTGCCGAGCGCAATATCTACCGTCTCCGTGAGGAGAGCCGTGTGGATGACCTCATCGTCCGCTTTGTCAATCGTCTGAGCGATTACTTCTTCGTTCTCGCCCGCACCGAGGCAGTTCGCACATATGGCTCTGAGGTCACCTGGAATCGAGGTTACAGCACCCTGTAAGATTAAATCTTAGACCCTAGATATTTAAATCATTAGAGGTTAGAAATTAGAGAAGCAGACTGTTATCCGGTCGGTCTGTATAATCTCTAATTTCTAACCTCTTATCTTTAACGTCCTAGACGTCTACGCTCAGATACCCTTCGCCTCCTCCATAGAGATGAGATTATTCATCAGGGCGTAGATAGTCAAGCCACTGGGCGAGTGAATGTCTAGCTTAGCAGCAATGTTTCGTCGGTGCGTGACGACCGTGTGCGGAGAGAGGTGAAGTATGTCAGCTATCTCCTTATTCGTCAGCCCGCGAGCGACCCAGGTGACCACCTCACACTCACGCTGCGAGAGAGGCGTCTGCTTCGACTCTTCGCTCTCTACCGTCTCGACCTCTGGTTGCTCCGCTTCCTGTATCTGCTGTATCAAGCTCTGCGGGTCAACCGTTGGCAAGCAGACGAAGCTGTACCCCTTGTAGAGGTTCTCCGGTAGGAGACTATGGTTGACAGCAATGAGCGTCGGCTCCTTGCCCGCAGGGAGCAGGTCCGCGTGGTACTGTACGCCCGTCAGGAGCGGGTCGGCGATGATTATATCAGGAGCGACAAAGGTAATATGCTGTCTTAGGGCATCTCGCTCCATCAGGTCTACACAGAGCTGTACCGAGGAGTCCGGGAATCCGCGACGCAGTGCTAGTTGTAGACCATACGCGAGTAGCTTGTGTGGCTCGATGATGAGGATCGTGTGTTGCATCGGTTCAGTTTATTTTAGCGACTTTACTGCTATCCTCCGCCAGTCTCTCCTCCAGCTGCTTAATGAGCGGGACAAAGAGACAGTCCTCTATGTGGTTGTGCCACATCAGGTCACTCTCGGTAGTAAACAGTTCATGCAGGACATTCGTCAGCGCATAGTCTCCCATCGACTGGTAGTACTTGATGAGGATGTTCTTCAGGTCGGTAATCTTCATCTCTATATGGTCATGCCTACTCTCGAACTCGTCGATTGAGTAGTTCTTGTCTCGCTCACCCTGGAGCAGGCGATGCACATAGGGGAAGAGCACCTCGTCCTCATATCCCATGTGCTTGTGCACCTCCTCGACATAAGCATCGTAAAAGCGGTGAATCAGTGCTGCTACCTCTGGCGACCCCTCCTCGACAGCTCTGAAAAGGTCTCCACGCAAGTCTGGGAGCTTGTAGTCTAGGAAGTAGTGGTGTGACCGCTGGAGGTAAGCTATGAGAGACTCAGCCGAGATATCTTGTAGTAGCTCCTCTGGGATTGTATCCGACTGTGTCGTCAGCATATTGACTACGGCGAGGAGCGTATTTGTATCTACACCATTCGCTTGGCACACCTCATCCACACTCTTGTCGCCGAAGCCCAGCGGGATGCCAAAGCGGGTAATAACCATCAGCAAGTCGTAGTGCGTCAGGATAAGCTTGCTCAGAGAGGTATGAGGGTCAAAGGGGTGGTTTAGTAGGGTAGGAGGGTTCATAGATGCAGGGTTAGTGTGGTGAGCATATCTCAGAGTAGCGCTAGTGCGTAGCCGTTGTAGCCTACGCACTGTATAGAGGAGCGTACTCCTAGATACAGAGACAAAGATACGAATGATATCCCGATCACTCAATACCTACTCTTAGGTAGTACCCCGACAGACCCGAGGTGAGCGCAAGTCCGCTCAGCGGTGAGCCCCGCTCGGTGCGGTCCCTATGAGCAGGTCCGCTAGCGTGAGCGCGACCATCGACTGCACGACAGGCACCGCTCGCAGTGCTATGCACGGGTCGTGACGACCTGTGAAGGTATGTGTCACCGTCTCGCCCTCAGTGGTGATCGTGCGCTGTGGACGAGCTATCGTAGGCGTCGGCTTGAAGGCGACCTGCATCGTCAGGTCTTGTCCCGTCGTAATGCCGCCGAGTGCCCCACCGTTGTGATTACTCTCGAAGGTTATCTCCCCCGTGTCGCTCATAGCGAGCAACGTGTCTAGCGACTCACTGCCCCGTCTGCTCGCTAGGTCAAAGCCATCGCCGAGCGCAAAGGCTCGACTACCTGGGATACTCAGCAGCGCATAGCTCAGCAATGCTGGTATGCGGTCGAAGACAGGCTCGCCAACAGCTGCAGGCATCCCGTGCACCACGCAGCCCACGACACCGCCCACACTATCGCGGTCAGCTCGCAGCTTCGCCAGATAGGTCGCCATCTGCTCATCCAGTGCTGCATCGGGACAATAGCAGAGACGCTCATAGGTCTGCGCTAGGGGGTAGGCAGTGTAGTCGTCAGCGAGGACGAGCGGTCCCACCTGCTGGATAAAAGCTTGTACCGTGACGCCCCATACGCTCCTGAGCCATTGCTGAGCGATAGCACCCGCCACGACACGAGCCACCGTCTCACGACCACTCGAGCGACCGCCCCCCGGCTGAGGCTCCAGACCATACTTGAGCCAATAGGTCAGGTCGGCATGATTTGCCCTCAGGGGCTTACCCGTCTCACTGGTAGCGTAGTCCTGTGAGCGAGCGTCCTTATTCTCAATGACGAAAGCTATCGGACTGCCCAGCGTCCGCCCCTCGTCACTCAAGCCTGAGAGCCAGACCACTTCGTCCGGCTCTCGGCGCTGAGTCGTAGTACTCGCATAGCCTGGACGACGCAGGTCGACAAAGTGCTGTACCGCCTCCCTATCTATCGTGAAGCCAGCCGGCATGCCATCGAGGACTCCCCCCATAGCGACCCCGTGCGACTCCCCAAAGGTGGTCAGTCGCAGCCATCGTCCGAAGCTATTCATTGTGCTTGCTTAGTGGCAACCGCTACAGCAAGAGCAGCCACCCTCGTGGTCGTCGCCGTCACAGCAACCGCCCGCATGTCCGGAGAACTGCGCAGTCAGTCTCTGACGATCCTCATCCGTCGCAGGACGTGCCTCAAGAACCGATCCGACGAAGTGGAGCGTCTGACCAGCAAGTGGGTGATTAAAGTCCATCGTCACCTTATCGTCGGTCACTTTCTCGACAATGCCTACCAGTTGGTTGCCCTGGCTGTCGAGCATAGGCACCGCATTTCCCTCGTAGACTATGTCGGAGTGAAACTCGCCCTCCTCGTTCTTGAAGAGCTCCTTCTCCAGCTCCAGGATATAAGCGTCTGAGACCTCCCCGTAAGCCTCCTCGGGCGTGAGGGTAAAGTCAAACTTATCTCCAGCCTCCAGTCCCATCAGCTGCTTCTCGAAGGCCTCGAGGAGAAATCCCGCTCCGATGATAAGTGCTAGGGGAGCTTCGGGGGTTGCTTTTTCCACAATCTCGTCCTGCCCCTCGCCCGTGAAGAGCTCATACTCGCAGGTTACGTAGCTATCTTTTGTAATCTTCATATTACTAGGTAATGTATTATTGATTCGTGATATGACGAGACGGCTGATACAGCCAGCAGTCTCTACCAGCTAGCGAAGTCGTCTGACCATCCGCTAGGGTAGCACAAAGATACGAAAAAAGGTTTCCGCGCCCATCCCCACCAGAGCTGACGCTTGATATATAATGAGACTGTTGCATAAAGGCGAATCGCTGTGTTGCTTTCGGGATTCGGCTTCGGTCACATACGGAGGTATGCTCCCTTCAGACCTCACCCTCAGCGCCTTGCGCTTCATCCTTTCTGCAAAGTCTAGACAATCTTGCTTGCAAGATTGTGAGACTGTTGACTTTTGCAACAGTCTCATGATGAGTCACCCCTGTACGACACCCTCCGATAGTTCCGATCCCTCCGATGGCTCCGATCCCTAATCTCTAATTACCCTCCTTTTTCGAATATCCACGTGGGGAATCTCAAATCTCCACGTGGATATTTTTTATTTTCCACGTGGGCGTCATTCATTTCCTCCGAAGTTTCATTTGATTCCTCCGAGGAATTTTTTCTTCCCCACGTGGAAAATAAAAATTCTCCACGTGGGATTTTCGAAATATCCACGTGGAAATTCGTTTTTCCCGACATAGTGCCGCTTTGATATGTAGTCGGGTCTAAATTATTCTAACAAGTCAGCGGTGAATTTGCCTAGCTAGGGGTGACGCATCATGAGACTGTTACAAAAGTAAACAGTCTCATCATCGCTCTGTCAGGAGCTACACAATAGCGACCAGCGAGGAATAGATGAGACCATTATATATAATGTGTCAGCCCTGGCGATAATGCTTTGGCGGAGTGCGTCACGATGCTTTTTTTGTACCTTTGTGGCAGGTCTGAGTGTGACGGCTGGGGGAGTCCTCTCTCTGGGTTCCATTTGGACTGGTCTATGGGAGGGCTGTGGCTCTTCGTTATACTATTTGCTCCTATTATACTCATCTAAGTATGATCAATCGGTCTATCGTACGCATCCGCGTTTTCCAGCAGCTATACGAGTCTCTCTCTAGCGGTCGCCTGGATGTAGCTCTAGCGGACAAGTCTCTCACGACGTCTCTGCGTCACACCTACTACCTCTACTACTATCTACTAGATTTGATACGTGCCCTGGCTGCTTATCAGCGGGAACTCCTCGAGATACGTGACCGACGGTTTCTTAAGTCCGCAACGGAGCAGACCCCACGTCGGCTCTCTGATATGTCCTTGGTCAAGGAGATAGCTCGCTGTACCGAGATACAGAATCCGCTTGACGAGATGCAGGTGCGCTGGGAGACGAGCGATCAGCTCCTACGCTGTCTCTACGGCTTGCTGGAGCAAGACCCCGCCTATGAGGCTCTCCCGGAGGATGTCTCGACACTCTCGATGCAGGAGCAGTGTGACTACTGGGCTAATATGCTCAAGCTCCTCTTTCGCACTGCTGAGCTCAACGAGCATTTGTCTGAGGCGTCGTTTTATTGGAGCGATGCGACGGCTGTCGCTGAGCGGTTGGAGGTTGAGGAGATGCCTAGCGTCGAGCAGGTGGATGCGACTGTGGTGCAGCTCAAAGGAAGCGACGCTTATCGCGTCTTGCCACTGACGGGTCAGCCGGTGGTGACGATTCAGGACTTTGCCCTCAAGACGCTACGCCGTGGAGCTAAGAGCGGGCTGGAGCTGCCGCAGGACCTCCTGCCGATGTTTCATAGTGATCGGGATAGGCTCTACGCACATCAATTGCTCTCGGAGACGCTCCTGCATCGAGAGGAGTACGATGAGCTACTGACGCCTCGCCTAGACAACTGGGAGAAGGAGCGTGTCGCTATGGTAGATATGATACTAATGGAGATGGCGGTGGCGGAGGCGCTACACTGTCCCGACATAGCCCTGGTGGTGACAATCAACGAGTATATTGAGCTGGCTAAGGTGTACGACACGCCGAAGAGTGCCTCCTTTATCAATGCGGTGCTGGATAAGCTCTTTAGCGATCTAAAGAGCGAGGGTAAGTTGCTCAAGTAGTCCCCTACGACTGTGCGCCAGAGAGCCATAAGCCTACGGCCGAAGATTATGTACGCCCTGATGGTGAGGTCTTTCCTACCTCTCCTGGTGGCTACGCTACTGGTCTGCTGGTTTGTCGTCTTGATGCAGTTCCTCTGGCAGCATGTCGACGACTTGGTCGGCAAGGGTATGGACATAGGGGTGCTGCTGGAGGTAATCTTTTATGCAGGGCTCTACGTGCTTCCCACGGCGGTCCCGCTGGGAGTGCTGCTTGCTTCGCTGATGACTTTTGGCAATCTGGGCGAGCGACTGGAGCTCCTAGCGATGAAGTCCGCCGGGGTGCCACTGAGTAAGATTATGAAGCCCCTGGTAATCCTCGTGACTTGTATAGCTCTGGGACTATTCGTCTACCTAGATAGGGGCGTACAGAAGGCAAGCGTGCGGGTATATCAGATACTCTTCTCGGTGCGCTATGCACGTCCTGAGCTGGAGATACCTAAGGGTATCTTCTTCAACGGTATCGATGGATACAGTATCTATGTGGCGGACAAAGACCCAGCGTCCAGTACCCTCTACAATGTGATGATCTACGACCTCTCCGAGCAGCGCACGCCTCGCATCATACTGGCTGATACGGGTCGCCTCCTGATGGACGATAGTAAACTTTATCTGGTCTTATCTCTCCGGAGTGGTGAGAGCTTTGAGCAGCTCAGTAGTCAGACGACACTCATCCCTGGCAGTCAAGCTTCGGATGAACGACCAGCCGCCTACATAAAGGAGCACTTTACGGAAAAAGTTATCTTCATCCCCTTTGATGCGAACTTTGAGATGATGGGAGACGAATACCTGAAGTCTCAGTTCGTCGGCAAGAACCTCCACGAACTAATTCTCTATAGTGACAGTACCCGTCTAGCAACCGATAGCGTAGGACGCCAGATGGGGCGCGACGTACTCGTTGAGATTCACTCTAAGCTCCCACCACCGATGCAATCTGAGGTGGGCGGGGCGATGCCTGGGGCTAACCTGCAGGCTGCTGCCTTCTGGGCACGACAAGACCAACTCTCGGGATTACCTTTCGCGGGGGTCTCCCCTCGTCGACTGGACTATGAGGATATGGATTGGGGTGACCTGAGAGCGGTGCCCTCTACCTCCACATACACAGCAGACTCGCTGATGGCTAGAGCCTCTACCTACGACAAGGTAGTGGGCTACAAGCAAGCAGTCGAGTGGCTCAGGTCGCTCTCCGCCTCGGTCCAGATGGCTGACACGTACTATGACGATGCCGCCTCGGACTACCGCGTCAATGCGCAGGAGATGCACCGCAAGTTCACCTTCCCGGTAGCTTGTCTGCTCTTCTTCTTCGTCGGGGCTCCGCTAGGAGCTATCGTCCGTAAGGGAGGCGTCGGTACACCGATGGTATTGGCGGTGCTAATCTTCATCATCTATTATGTCATAGATACCTTTGGTCTGAAGATGATTAACGGGGGACAGATTCCCGTCTGGGCAGGTATGTGGCTGTCGAGTGCCGTGATTCTACCACTGGGTGCATTCCTAACTTACAAAGCTTCGCGAGACTCCGCCACGCTCAACGCCGACGCCTACGTGGTGCTCCTTCGTAAGTTCTTCCACCCCTCCTACTCAAGGGAGCTAGAATACAAGGAGATTATCATGCAGCCCGCTAGCTCTGAGGAGGTGCTTCGGGAGATACGTCAGCTCCAAAGTGAGATAAGCGCGCTCCGACGGACGACTTACGCTCGTAGTTGGGGATTGCGACTAGACTGCTTGCCCGACTTTGCCATCGCCTACCAGAGAGTCTATACGCAGCTTGAGCAGGCAGTCGAGAGGCTTCACAACTATCCCGATAAGTATGTCTTCGCACAGCTCCTCAACCTTCCACTATTGGGGAAAACATTGGCGAGCTCTCTCTGGCAGCACAAGCTATATGTCTGGATTTGCATACCTTTGCTACCAGTCTCTCTGCTGGTGATGCTATACCTAGCCATTGCCTGGAGGCGCAACGAGAGACAACTGAGGCTGATGCCTCCTATCCTGAACCATATTGTCAAGCAGATCGAGTCACAGACTGCGTGATCTGCTCCTTATATATAGTATTCCTAGAATATGAACCAAGACTTCAAACTAAACTCCATCGAGGAGGCGATAGAAGATTTCAGAGCAGGCAAATTTGTCATCGTCGTTGATGACGAGGACCGTGAGAACGAAGGCGACTTCATTACGGCGGCCGAGCTCATAACGCCCGAAAAGGTCAACTTTATGATGCGTTACGGGCGGGGTGTACTCTGTACGCCCATCACCGAGGACCGCGCTGCGCAGCTCGAGCTCAATATGCAGGTGCACGAGAATACGTCGCTGCACGAGACCCCCTTTACCGTTACCGTCGACCTCATCGGTCACGGCTGTACCACAGGTGTCTCCATGTATGACCGTGCTATGACCATCAAGGCACTAGCCGATCCCAATACCAAGCCGACAGACCTAGCTCGCCCAGGGCACGTCAACCCGCTGCGGGCGCGCAATCGTGGCGTCTTGCGTCGTGCGGGTCATACGGAGGCTGCGATCGACCTAGCGCGTCTCGCTGGTCTGCAGCCTGTCGGCGCACTCATCGAGATTATCAACGAGGATGGTACGATGGCGCGTCTTCCTCAGCTAGTAGAGATTGCTAAGCAGTGGGACATGAAGATTGTCTCCATCGAGGACCTCATCGCCTACCGCCTCAAGACCGACTGCATCGTTGAGGAGGGTGTGAGAGCACAGCTACCGACAGAGTGGGGTATGTTTGACATCATACCATTCCGCCAGAAGAGCAATGGACTAGAGCACATTGCCCTCATCAAGGGTGACATCTCTACCAATAAGCCTACGCTCGTACGTATGCACAGCAGTTGCGCTACGGGAGACATCTTCGGCAGTCTGCGCTGCGAGTGCGGAGAGCAGCTACACAAAGCTATGGAGATCATCGAGCAGGAGGGCGCAGGAGTCGTCGTCTACCTCAACCAAGAGGGACGTGGTATCGGGCTAATGGACAAAATCAAGGCATACAAGCTTCAAGACGAGGGGCTCGACACGGTCGATGCTAACCTGCACCTTGGACACAAGGTCGACGAGCGTGACTACGGTGTCGGCGCTCAGATACTCCGTGCTATTGGCGTGACCGAGATGCGCCTGATGACCAATAATCCAGTCAAGCGCGTCGGTCTCGAGGCTTACGGGCTGAAGGTCGTGGAGACTGTGCCTCTAGAGATTAAGCCCAATCAGTACAATGCTCACTACCTGCATACCAAGAAGGTACGTATGGGACATGACCTGCACAACGTCAAGTAAACAACGTATAATCAAACCACAATAAAACTATGAAGAAACTCATTCTATCCACCCTGCTACTACTCGGTGTGATGACCTCCGTCTTCGCACAGGAGAAGTATGATATACGTCTGAACCTTGAGAAGGGGCAGACCTTCACTTATCAGGTGACAGCCAACAATCCTATGACCATCTCTATGATGGGTCAGCAGATGGAGATCAAGCAAGCCCAAACTGTCACCTATACCTATAAGGTACTGGATGTCAAGGATGGCAACTACCTGATGGAGATCAACATCGATCGTATGCAAGTCTCCTCCAGCTCTATGGGGCAAGAGATGAATGTAGATACCGACTCAGAGGCTAAAGACGAAGTAACTAATCAGATGCGTAAGGTAGTCAATCAGAAAGTTACTCAGTGGGTGGACGCTAAGCTTAAGCCCCTAGGAGAGCCTGAGGGCGAGAATGTAGATGACCAAGTCAAGAAAGGTGTCCTCGCCATGGCTATGGTTCCAGCATTCTTCCCCGCAGAGCCTATAGCACAGGGGGAGTCTTTCACTGTTAGTAGACCTCTTTTCACGGGTGACAATGCCGATGAGCAGTACGAGGGTGTCGTCATGCTGGTAGCTGTATCTGACACAGACTATACATTCCGTGCCAATGGTAAGACGACCGCCAATTTCGAGGGCTTGGTCATCGAGGGCAATGGCATAGACAATATCGTACTCGACCGCAAGACTGGCATGGTCAAGAACACCTTCGGTACGATGGCTCTCAAGGGTAGTGGCAACGTACAGGGCACCCAGGCTGAGATCTCTTCCAATACGATCACCTCAATCCGCCTACTCTAACGCTTCTGTATAATGCCCACTAGCCGTATCCTAAGAAGGTTTGTATAGGGCATACTGTGTACGCAACGTTAAACAGTCATAGACAATCCACACTCAAACGCGATGAAGAAGTTTATTCTACACGCGCTACTCCTACTCGGAGTGATGACCTCTGTCTTCGCACAGGAGAAGTATGATCTGCGTCTGAACCTGGAGAAGGGGCAGACCTTCACCTATCAGATGACGCTCAACTATCCTATGACCATCTCTATGATGGGTCAGCAGATGGAGATCAAGCAAGCCCAAACTCTCACCTACACCTATAAGGTACTGGACGTCAAGGATGGAAACTACCTGATGGAGACCAATCTCGATCGCATGCAAGTCTCTACCAGCTCTATGGGACAAGAGATGAATCTGGATACAGACTCAGACGCTAAGGACGAGGCAACCAGCCAGCTACGTAAGATGGTCAATCAGAAGGTTACTCAGTGGGTGGACACTAAGTTTAAGCTTCTAAGCGAGCCTGAGGGAGAACTCGTGGATGACCTAGTCAAGAAGGGTGCTCTCTCTATGTCGATGTTTCCTTCATTCTTCCCCGCAGAGCCGATAGCACCAGGTGAGTCCTTCACGGTCAATAGTCCGCTCTTCGCAGGGGAGAATGCCGATACGCAGTACGAGGGTGTCATCACACTGGTAGCTGTATCTGATACAGACTATACGCTCCGTGCTAATGGTAAGACGACTGCCACGGTAGAGGGCTTGGTCATCGAGGGCAATAGCATAAAAGACATCGTCCTAGACCGCAAGACGGGTATGGTAAGGAACACATTCGATACGATGGCTCTCAAGGGTAGTGGCAACGTGCAGGGAGTCCAGGCAGAGGTCTCCTCAAACGCGATCTCCTCAATCCGCCTACTCTAACGCTGCGCCACACGCTGCGGGCATCAACGCCCCTCGTGGCGTACATACCTATATAATAAGGAAGGCATCTGCTCCTCGTTGGGGGCAGGTGCCTTCGCGCTATATGAGACTGTTGACTTTTGCAACAGTCTCATATGGGGGGTGTGTGAAAAATGTGTGCTCCTCGCGCTACTCTTGCGACTCATCCAGTGCTTGCTGTGCCTTGAGCTCCTTGAACTTAGCCTGCATCGTCGGATTCTTGTAGGTGAGCTTGCGTATGGTAAGCCCCTCAGCCTTGTCCTTAGCTAAGCGGAGATGGCTCTCACTGCCGATTAGGTTCTCCTTAATCTTCTGCAGATGCTTGATGGAGTTGTCAATCTCGTTGATGGCACTTTGAAACTTCTGACTGGCAATCCTAAAGTTGCGACCGAAGCGCTCCTTAAAATCCTCTATGTCCTCCTCAAAGTGTGTAATGTCAATAGACTGTTGCTGTGCCTCCAGAAGTTGCTGCTTGAGGTCGATACTCTTGCGCGATGCTGAGACGAGGAGCGTAATCATAGGTACAAAAAACTGTGGACGGATCACATACATCTTCTCGTAGAGGTGCGACTTGTCCACGATACCTCCGTTGTATAGCTCGCTGTCTGCCTCGAGGAGCGACACCAGAATCGCATACTCGCACCCCTTCTTGCGCCTATCCTCATCGAGCTTCTTGAGGAAGTCCTCGTTGCGATGCTTTGTGGCGGTCGTGTCTGCCTCGTTTTTCATCTCAAACATGATAGAGATATACTCCGTCGTCCCGTCCTCTGCATAGTCCCGAAAGATGAAGTCCCCCTTCGTCCCTCCGACCACGTCATTGTCTTTCTCAAAGTAAGCCCGAGGAAAGAACGCTCTCAGTCGTTGCTCAAACTCCAAGGCGCAGTGCTGTTCGAGCGTTTCGCCCAGCATCTTGGTGGACATGCGGGTCTTGAGATCCCTGTAAAAGTCCACCTCTCGCTCTAGCATCTTCTTCTCTAGCTGGTGCTGCTCTTGCAGTTTCTTGACCTCTAGCTGCGCCTCTTTCCCCTGCAGCTCTACCTGCGACCGTAGCTCGGTAATCAGTTGCTCCTTAGCTTGTAGTCGCTCCTTGCTCTCGGCTTGACTTTTTAGTCGCTCATTGTCTCGCAGGCTTTCCTGTTGCGCCAGCTTAGCATGTAGCTCGGTGATGGTCTGCTCCTTGGTAGCGAGAGCTAGTTGTAGTTGCGCCTGGCTCTGCTCTCCCACAGCCTCCAGACGGCTCTGGAGCTGAGCTAGTTGGGTGTCTCGCCGTGCCAGCTCAGCCTTGAGTGTAGCCTCAGCCTCGGCCACGGCGAGCTGCTGGGCCTGCTTGTGCTGCTCCTCGAGGATTGCCATACGCTCAGCGACCGCCTTGTCAAAGGCCTTGCCACGCACCTGCTCTAAGAGCTGTGCATAGCCGTCCTCATCGATGGTAAAAGGTTTCCTACAGTTGGGGCAAATCAATTCATGCATAGGTCTATCTCTGTTCTAAAGGGAGCAATAATCAGGACAAAGATACTCTTTATTATTCAGAGCTTAGAGCCGTGCCTTGCGCCATCGTCACGGAGGAGGGCTGTGTCGGGGGAAACGGATTCCCACGTGGATATTCGAAAAAAGGAGGGAGTCGGAGGGTAGCGGGGAGAGAAGAGACTTGTGTGTGGGGGGGGAGGTGCGTCCTGATGCGGGTTACAGCTAGGTCTCAGGTGCTCGACAGAGTACCCTGCGGGGGTGAGATGTACCGAATATGCGGTAGTACGAAATAAAATGAGTACTTTTGCAGGTACTGTTAGATTCTTTAAAGAGAGATCGTCATGGCAAGAACGATAACTGTCAAGCGAGGCTTGGATCTCAAACTCCAAGGGTCCGCGCCCCGCACCCTCCTGTCCACACCTTCTGGCGGAACGTCGACCTATGCGTGGGTCCCCGATGACCTGCCAGGGCTGACTCCCAAGATGAAGGTGCATGTGGGAGACCACGTGGAGGCGGGAGATCCTGTCCTCTACGACAAGCAGCATCCCGAGGTATGGGTCACAGCTCCCGTGAGTGGTGAGCTGGTCGCCATCAATCGTGGTGCCAAGCGTAAGATAATGAGCGTAGAGATACGCCCAGATGAGGTACAGGTGCAGCGCACTTACGCCGTGGAGGGTCTCCTCGACGGTGAGGCGAGTCAGCTACAATCGCTGCTCCTACAGTCAGGCCTCTGGACGCTCATCCGTCAGAGACCCTACGACCGCCTTGCTGATCCTACGATAGCTCCTCGAGATATATTTGTCACAGCCCATCTGACGGCTCCACTAGCCCCCGAGATAGACTATCTCCTAGAGGGACGAGAGGAGGAGCTACGCCTAGGGCTACGCGCTCTGGCCAGACTGACTGCAGGGAGTGTCTACGTAGCTGTCGCACACGACTGCCCACTGACGCTACCCGCAGAGGTGGTACGCGTAGAGGTACGAGGACCACACCCTGCTGGCAATGCGGGTGTCATGATTAACCACATAGCACCTATTAATAAGGGTGAGACGGTCTGGACGCTACGCGCTACGGATGTGGCACTCATTGGTCGCCTCCTGAGGACGGGACATGTGGACTACACTCGTCGCATAGCTGTCACGGGTAGTCACGCTGCAGAGCATGGTTATCTAGACCTACTGCCAGGCTGTCGCCTAGAGTCCTTAGGAAAGCTAGCACAGGAGGGGTGTAAGACACGTATCATCGCGGGTGACGTGCTGACGGGTACGCAGCTGACGGAGGAGCGTCCCTTCCTCCCGATGAGTTGCGACCAGATTACCGTCATCCCAGATGGCTCAGATCGTGACGAGCTACTAGGCTGGGCGATGCCTCGTCTAGGAGACTTCAGTCAGAGTCGCACCTATCTGAGCTGGTTGATGCCGCGTAAGCGCTACACGCTAGATGCACGTATCAAGGGCGGTCAGCGGGCGATGATTATGAGTCACGAGCTACAGAGCGTCTTCCCACTGGACATCCATGCGGAGTATCTGCTGAAGGCGATTATAGCCTTTGACATAGACAAGATGGAGGCTCTAGGTATCTACGAGGTCGCTCCCGAGGACTTTGCCCTGTGTGAGTTCGTCGACACCTCCAAGATGGAGCTGCAGCGCATCGTGCGTCAAGGTCTAGACCTACTATATAAGGAGATGAACTAAAAAAATAGCCTCACGGAGGAGCTGAGAGGCTCCGTCTCCGTAAGGCTATGGACTATGACTACTATATTATATGTCACTAAAAGATAGATTCAACAAGCGTCGCTCTCAGTTTGAACCTGGGGGTAAGCTGCATGCGTTTCACTCGCTCTTTGATGGGTTTGAGACATTCCTCTACGTGCCGCACACGACGGCAGCTCCACGGGGCGGGGTGCATGTACACGATGCTATAGATAGTAAGCGTGTCATGAGTACGGTGGTGCTAGCACTAGTGCCAGCTCTGCTCTTCGGTATGTACAACGTGGGATTACAGCACTACATCGCTATCGGACAGACTGCGGGCTTCTGGTCGATGTTTTGGTTTGGCTTCCTAGCAGTACTGCCCAAGATTGTGGTCTCCTATGTAGTGGGACTGGGTATTGAGTTCACCGTAGCTCAGTGGAAGCATGAAGAGATTCAGGAGGGCTACCTCGTGACAGGTATGCTAATCCCGATGATTGTCCCTATCGAGACTCCGCTCTGGATGATTGCCGTCGCAGTCGCTATGTCGGTCATCTTCGCCAAGGAGGTCTTCGGCGGTACGGGCTACAACGTCTTCAACGTGGCACTGGTGACCCGTGCTATCCTCTTCTTTGCCTATCCAGCTGCGATGACGGGCGACAAAGTGTTCGTTCGCACGGAGCCTATCTTCGGCTTCGGTGGTGGTGGCGATATGGCTACCGCCGCTGTCGATGGCTTCTCAGGGGCTACCCCTTTGGGTCAGGTGGCGACGGCTGGCGATACGCTCCCCACGATTGTGAATACGCTCGGTGAGCCCTCCTCACTGTGGGATGCTTTCTGGGGATTTATCCCAGGTAGTGTCGGTGAGGTCTCGACCTTTGCTATCCTACTAGGTGCTATCCTACTGGTATGGACTGGCGTGGCAAGCTACAAGATTATCGTGAGTGGTGTCGTGGGAGCCGCACTGATGACGCTCCTCTTCAACGCTATCGGCACAACCGCTGCCATGCAGCTCGACGTAGCGCATCATCTGCTCTACGGTGGCTTTGCCTTCGGTCTTGTCTTTATGGCGACCGACCCAGTCACCTCAGCACGCACGGAGACGGGCAAGTGGATCTACGGTCTCCTAGTAGGTGTCATGTGCGTCTTCATACGTGTCCTCAATCCTGGTTATCCAGAGGGTATGATGCTCGCTATCCTACTGATGAACGTCTTCGCACCGCTCATCGACTATGTGGTAGTAAACAAAAACGTCGCCAAGCGCAAGAAGCGCTGGGCAACGGCAGCTAAACATTGATCTTCCTTACGACTATGAATAGAGATAGTAATACCTACACGATCCTCTACGCAGCCATTATGGTGGTCGTAGTCGCAATAGCTCTAGCTCTCACTGCCGTGGCACTACGCAAGCCACAAGAGGAGAATGAGCGCATCGACAAAATGCAGCAAATCCTACGTGCCGTGCACCTAGAGCCTACAAAAGATCAAGTCATCCCCACCTACACGAAGGTTATCAAGCAGGAGCTACTGGTCAATGGTCAGGGCGAAGTGATTGCCACCTTTGAGGGGGATCAGATCGCGCAGAATGAGGCTTTCCAGATGAACACGGCCAATCAGTTTAAGCTACGTCAGCAAGACCCTTCACTCGGACTCCCCGTCTATGTGGCAGAGGTCGAGGGGCAGCAGCTCTACATCTTCCCCATGGATGGTGCTGGACTGTGGGGCGCAATCTGGGGCTACCTAGCAGTTCGGGCAGACGGCTCGACAGTCTACGGAACTGACTTCTCGCATGCTGGCGAGACACCTGGACTGGGCGCTGAGATTGCTACGAAGCACTTCTCAAAAGAATTCATTGACAAACAGCTCTACCGTGACGACCAGTTTAAGTCTATCGCAGTAGTCAAGCATGGTCGGACACTTGCCGACCAGGACTACGTCGATGGCATCTCCGGCGGTACGCTCACGAGCAAAGGTGTCAACAACATGCTCTGGAGCTCTATCCACGAGTACCTTCCCTACATCGAGCAGATACGTGGTACTCAAGCAGTAGCAGCAGAATAATCAAGAGAGAGTAATCTAAGCTATGAGTAAGATAAGTAATAAAGAGGTGCTCCTAGGGCCTCTCAATAAAAATAACCCAGTCACCGTACAGGTGCTCGGTATATGCTCCGCTCTAGCGGTCACAGCTCAGCTCAAGCCTGCACTTGTAATGGCGCTGTCGGTGACGGTCGTTGTGGCATTTGCCAATGTAATCATATCGCTACTGCGTAATACCATCCCCAATCGTATCCGCATCATCGTACAGCTGGTGGTGGTCGCTGCACTAGTGACAATCGTCAACGAGGTGCTCAAAGCCTATGTCTACGATGTCTCTAAGGAACTGTCTGTCTACATTGGTCTGATTATTACGAACTGTATTCTGATGGGTCGTCTGGAGGCATTTGCCTTGGCGCACGGACCGAAGGCCTCTTTCCTCGATGGTATTGGCAACGGACTGGGCTACGGTCTGGTACTCGTGATCATCGGCTTCGTCCGCGAGCTACTCGGTAGAGGATCTCTACTCGGGTATCAGATTATCCCGCAGTCCTTCTACGATATGGGCTATGTCAATCACGGCTTGATGATTATGCCTCCGATGGCACTCATCGTCCTCGCCTGCATCGTATGGATACAGCGTAGCAAACTCAAGGACCTTCAGGAGAAGTAATCCTCCCCTATCCATATACCTACCTCACACTTCACAGATAAAGTCTAAGCAATGGATTATCTAAGTCTGTTTTTCAAGTCAATCTTTGTTGACAATATGATCTTTGCCTACTACCTAGGTATGTGTTCTTACCTAGCTGTATCCAAAGATGTCAAGACCTCACTGGGATTGGGGCTAGCGGTTACCTTCATCCTAACCTGCACGCTTCCGATCAACTACCTCCTAGAGACCTACGTCTTTAAGGCGGGTGCTCTGTCGTGGCTCGGGGCGGAGTTCGCTTCAGTCGATCTGAGCTTCCTCTCGCTTATCGTCTTCATTGCCGTCATCGCCTCGTTTACACAGCTAGTCGAGATGGTTGTCGAGCGGTACAGTCCCTCACTATATAACTCGCTAGGTATATTCCTTCCGCTCATCGCAGTGAACTGTGCTATCCTCGGTGGTTCACTCTTCATGCAGCAGCGTGAGTTCATCAACACAGGTATGGCTACGGTCTACGGCTTCGGCTCTGGGATAGGCTGGATGCTAGCTATCGTCGGACTAGCAGCCATCCGCGAGCGACTAGCCTATAGTAATATACCGAAGCCTCTGAGAGGATTTGGCATTACGCTCATCGTCACCGGTCTGATGGGTATCGCATTCCTCAGCTTCTCGGGTGTCAATCTCTAATCTCGCACAGATATGGATCAAATGACCTTAATAATAATATCGAGTGTAGCGGTCTTCCTCTTGGTCGTACTGCTCCTCGTCGTGGTACTCCTTGTAGCCAAGAGCAAGCTCATCCCCTCTGGCAACGTACACATCAATGTCAATGATGTCAAGGATCTAGAGGTACCGATGGGCGGTACCCTGCTCAGCACACTACAGAGCCAAGGTATCTTCCTCTCGAGTGCTTGTGGAGGTGGCGGTAGCTGTGGCCAGTGCCGCTGTCGCGTCGTAGAGGGTGGTGGCGAGATCCTCGCTACCGAGAAGGGCTTCTTCTCCCGCAAAGAGCAGATGGCACATTGGCGTCTCGGCTGTCAGACGAAAGTCAAGGAAGATCTGAAGGTGATCGTCCCTGAGAGCGTCTTTGGCGTCAAGGAGTGGGAGTGCGAAGTTATCTCCAATAAGAATGTAGCTACCTTCATTAAGGAGTTTGTCGTCAAGCTCCCCGAGGGCGAGCACATGGACTTCAAGAGCGGTAGCTACGCCCAGATCAAGATCCCCAAGTACGAGGTCAAGTATAGCGACTACGAGGTCGAGGATCAGTTCCGAAGCGACTGGGATAAGTTCAATATGTGGAGCCTCACAGCCAAGAACACCGAAGAGACTGTCCGTGCTTACTCTATGGCGAACTACCCCGCCGAGGGTAACATCATCACCCTCAACGTCCGTATTGCCACCCCGCCGATGGACCGCGTCACTCACACTTGGCAGAAGGTCCCCGCTGGCATTGCCTCCTCATACATCTTCAGCCTCAAGCCTGGCGACAAGGTAACGATGAGTGGTCCTTACGGAGACTTCCACATCCACGAGGACTCCGATGCCGAGATGCTCTATATCGGAGGTGGTGCCGGGATGGCGCCACTACGCGCTCAGTTACTTCACCTCTTCCTCACGGAGCATACGACCCGCAAGGTCTCCTTCTGGTATGGTGCTCGCTCACGCAGTGAGATTTTCTACGAAGAGGACTTCCGTGCCATCGAGCGTGAGTTCCCGAACTTCTCTTTCCACATTGCACTCTCGGCACCACTGCCTGAGGACAATTGGACAGGACTCACTGGTTTCATCCACCAAGCCATCTACGATAACTACCTCAAAGACCACGAGGCTCCCGAGGACATCGAGTATTACATGTGCGGACCTGGTCCCATGTCGGCAGCAGCCATCACGATGCTGGACAACCTCGGTGTCGCACCTGAGCAGATTAACTTCGACAACTTCGGATAACTACATAAATCCGACAGCTTGGTCATCCTAAGCGAAGGCGACAGAAAGCATCCCCACTCTGGGGCAAGCGTTCTGTCGCCTTCACCGTATCCAGACAATTCACACTGAGAGCCCTTGACTCTGCTGGAGAAGCGTTTTTTTCGAAAAAGTAGACCTCGCAAAGCATTAAATGTCGAAAAGGTCAAAAGAAATACCGCTTTTGTCAAGTCATTATGCACTATTAAGTTGTTCTAATTGCGGTAATTCTCGTAACTTTGCCCCCACAGAAACATTTGAACTTGTAGCCAAACCACTTACTATGATACGAAAGATAGTGATTACAATCGGCCTCGTCCTAACCCTTGGACTTGCAGCCACGGCACAGCGAGTTGCTCTCAAGCATAACTTCGCTTACGATGCCCTCCTTACGCCCAACCTCTCTCTAGAGTTTGCTCTGGGCAAGAAGGTTACATTCGACACACAGGTCGGATGGAACTCGTTCATCTTTAATCTCGATGCGGATAACCCCAACTACAGTGAGACCAAGTGGGCTCACTGGATGGCTCAGCCAGAGCTTCGCTACTGGTTCTGCGATGTCTTCAATGGGTGGTTCCTCGGTCTACATGGACATGTAGGTCAGATGAACGTAGGTGGGGTCAACATTCCCTATCCCCTCATCTTGGAAAACAAAGAGTCCATCATGAAGGATCACCGCTACCAAGGGTGGTTCTACGGAGGAGGACTCAGCGTAGGCTACCAGTGGGTACTCTCGACGCGCTCTTCGCTCGAGTTCTCTCTCGGTGCAGGCTATGCTCGTATAAACTACGACAAGTTCCCCTGCCAGCGTTGTGGGACTAAGGTCGATGAGGGCAATGCCAACTATGTCGGTCCTACGAAGGCTACGATCTCGTACGTCTTCTTCTTCAAGTAATCGTCAGTAGCACATCTAATAATACAGACACAAAGACTATGAATATCAAGATATCCCGCTTACTCATACTCCTCTCGACGCTACTACTTACCGTCGGAGGGACGCTATGTGCTCAGCAATTCTCCAAGGCGGAGGAGACACAGACGATTGCTCTATCAGCCGAGCACTACACCATCACACGTGATATAGAGCGCAATATGATCTGCATCAATCTAGATGCAGCTCCCTATGCCCGTGTTCGCTCACAGCAGCTCATCCGAATCACCCCTGTCTATGTTTCAGCAGACAGAAGCCAGTCACTACGTCTTCCCAATGTCTACGTAGCTGGCAACGCGCGCTACAAAATCCTCAAGCGTCAGCACGACCTCTACAACAGTGATCCACTCGTTCAGGAGATTTATTCACGCCCCGAGGGTTCTGTCTATGCACGAGGCATCAAGGACCTCCCACATATGGTCTACGAGCGTCCTTTCGAGAGCTGGATGTCTCGTGGGCACATGGAGCTAGAGATTGAGACCTATAGCTGTGGCAACTGCCCCAAAGGTGCGCTCGTGGCACAGGGCGATCCACAGTCTCTTCAAGCCTTTGGTCCAGAGGACTACAAGTACAACTACATCGAGCCTGCGGTTACAGCCTTCAAGGAGTACTCAGAGAGCTTCGATGCCAACGTTCAGTTCGTCGTCGACAAGCACGACCTTCGTAAGGACTTCAAGAACAATGCTGCTGAGCTAGCACGTCTCGATGAGTTCGTTAAGAAGGCAACCAAGATAGAGGGTGCCGAGCTACACACCGTTTACATCTACGGTTACGCATCTCCCGAGGCTCCCTTTGATTACAACCTTGCGCTTTCAGACCGCCGTACCAAGACACTCTACAACTATGTCAAGGGCACCCACACGGCGCTCTTTAACAAGGTTGAGGTCGTTGCCGAGGGCAAGGGTGAGGACTGGGACGGACTGCGCAAGCTCGTAGACGCCAGCGATATGCTAGAGCGTCAGACCATCCTCGACATTATCGACAAGTACGACACAGACACGCAGCGGGAGGCTGACATCAAGGCTCTCGATGGAGGCAAGGTCTATCGCAACCTCCTCGACAACTACTATCCTAAGCTCCGTCACACTACCTTTACGATGAGCTATCGGGTACGCCCCTTCGAGGTATCTGAGCTACCACGTATCTACACAGTCAATTCCAAGTTGCTAAGTCTCAGTGAGCTCTACACTCTAGCTAATCAAAAGGTCGCACGAGGAGAGAACCCCGTAGCTATCTATCGTACAGCTTACGAGCAAAACGCTAACGATCCTGTAGCTAAGCTCAACTATGCCAATGCGCTCCTTGAGTATGACAAGAATGCTAAGGAGGCATACCGAGTACTCTCGACCATTCAGTCCGACAGTCGCGCTAAGCTACCCACAGCCATCGCTCTCGATATGATGGGTCGCAAGGCTGAGGCTGAGAAGATTTACTTCAATAAGTAATCGTTGATAGAAGATACGCTCGGCACATCTGAGCGTACAGAGAGACAAGGCACCTCCGCTAGGACGACATCGTTCGTCTTGGCGGAGGTGCTTCGTTTTATCACATCTCCACAGCGGCACAAGGCCGCCACCGTCCATCAAGACGGGACGCGCCAAGACCTACGGACCAGTATCTGGAGATAAATCATCCTCCATATCCAAGTGATACGGCAAACGATTTGACGGATAGCGACCCGACGGACCGGGCGTGACGTGTAACGATTTGACGGATAATGACCCGACGGCTAGGGCGTGACGTGTAACGATTTGTAGGGACGCACGGTCTGTGCGTCCGTTGTATAACAGGTTACAGCATCGAAGCTTTAACGGGGACGGACGCCATCCGAATCGACACTAGTCGTGACTGCACCCTGTAGGGACGCACGAGAGTGTCTAGTGGGAGGGCGTCCGTTGTGTCAAAAGTTACAGCGTCGTGGCTTTGACGGGGACGGACGCCTTCCAACTCGACACGACCGTGCGTCCCTGCAGGTCGTTACTCGTCAGGTCGTTAGTTGTTTCGGGAGAGGTGGGCGATTGTATCCGTAACGACGAATCCTTTCTTCCGCAAAGGTCAAATTACTTTTCCGCAAGGACGAAATCACTATTGCGGAGAAGTCAAACTAGTATTGCGGAGAAGTGAAATCGCATTTGCAGAGAAGTGAAATGAGTATTCCGCACAAGCTATTTGGGTATTGCGGAGAGGTGAAGTCGCATTTGCGGATAAGTGACGTCGTTTCTCTGTAAGAAGTGATTAAGAGCTCCTTCACACAGAAAGAAAAGTTCTTCACAAAGAAGGAGAAACTCCCTCGTAAAGAAAGACGTGGCTCCTCATAAGCCAAAAAAAAGCTCCTCGCTGATGCGAGGAGCCTCCAACATTGAGCTATGATTAACTGTGACCTCGGAGGGGCTCGAACCCTCGACCCACTGATTAAGAGTCAGTTGCTCTACCAACTGAGCTACGAAGTCAAGCTTCATTCGGGGAGTGCCTCAGGGGACTTCCTTCCTGAACCGTGATGCAAAGGTACAACTTTTTCTGAAAACTGCAAGCGTTTCGGGCATCTTTTTGATGATTATCTGATATTTCGCTCACCCTCGAGAGGTTTTCCGAGGCTCAGAGTCTATTTATCTATCTATAGTAAAGCGTTTTATAGGTATTAAGCAGGATGTGCGATGAATTTGCAAAGATTACTCCATCATACCGTAGATGAGGGTGTGCTGGAGCGTGGGGAGTGCTGCGAGGAGCTGGTCGGGGATGAGGGGGCTGACGAGTCGACCGCTGGGACGTGGGGCGAAGAGTAGCTGACGCTCTCGGCGCAGGAGGCAGTAGCGACCACTATTTGTCGGGATTTGCTCATCAAGTAGGTCGAAGACGATACGCTGCTCATCGTGATAGCGGGCTATGGGGAGGAGCTGGTCCTCAGCTAGCACACCCAGATCGATAGCCCACGTTAGCAGCTCCGCGATGCGCAGTGGACGTAACATGCCAAAGGGCACCGACAGGTCGAAGGCTCCGTCGGCTAGTTCCTCCGCTGGGGGTATGGCGAGGACGCTTTGCGTCTCTCCCTCGGCATCCCTATAATAATAGTAGGCCCTTGCTCCGATCGTGCCGATGCCTCCGCCCTCAAGAGCTAAGCTCTCTCGGAGCGTACGCCACTGATGGTAACTATGCGTGACGGTAGGGTGTTGCTCGGCGAGGGCTGCTTGCCAGTGGCGGTAGTGCTGCCAAGCTTCACTAGAGGGCAGGTCTGAGGGTTTTGCCGCTAGCGTGGGGGTATGCCGCTTGCCATAAAGCGTGGCGTAGCCCATCTTGCGATAGAAGTGATAGAGCCACTCCTCGGCCGGTATGAGGAAGGCGCAGAGACAATCCTCTCGCCACATCTGCTGGTGGCTCGCTTGCATAAGGTGCTGTACGAGTCCTTTGCCTCGCTGGTCACTCGCGGTAGCTGCGCCTGAGATGTAGCCAGCGCGCCACCATTGGTCATGGTAGCGCATCAAGTAGGGAAGGTACTGCACGTGACTCAGCGCACGGCTCTGATCAGGAGCCGTGAGCAGATGAGTGCGACGTGGGTCAAAGGTGGTGCGACTATAGAGCGCGATGAAGTCCTCGCTATCCCCAAAGGTGGTGCGCCAGATATTTTCGTAGAGTCGTTGCGTCTCTGCCTTTAGTCTCATGCTTAGGACTCCAGCTCACCAGCCCAGTCGGGGCGACGCCAGACGCAGGTGTGCTTTACAAGGCGTACTTCAGGACGGTAAGACTCTTTTGCCTTACGCAAGCCAGGCAGCCCGAGGTCTTCCTCCCGATTGACATAAGTGTACTGCTCGGGGATGCTGCGAGCGAACTCACGATTGATGATCGTATAGGCTCCGTCAATGTCTGTGCGCGCCTTCTCGATATGTACATCGAAGGTGTCCTCCGTGATGGGCGAACCGAGGGTAAAAGCAACGATCTCGCCGCCAATCTCGATCATACCACCACGCATCTCCAGAGCCTCGTAGTTGTCGAGGAGCCGCTGTATGACCTTTCGCTCCACATGCAGGCTGGGGTCAGGATCGCCTGTTTCCTCGGCATGCGCTAGCCACTCATCGGCAAAGTGCGCGACGCGCTCCAGATCGTCTGTGGTGATGGGCAGGTAGCGGTAGTCGGGGTAGGTAGCTTCGAAGCGGTTGATGTGGTTGCGCTTCGACTGAAGCTTCTTGCCGTTGAGCCGTGCGAGCTTGTCTCTGAGATAGACGTAGTCGATGTAGTCATCGTCTTGGATATGGACAAATTCGTCGGGAAAGAGCTTCTCCAGTCGCTCCTTGCAACTCGAAGTCACGCCCATAAAGACGAGTGGATAAGCTTCCTGCTCGGAGATCTCCATAAGCTCCTTGATGGTCATCGTCCAGGAGTTGTCGTCACGACAGAAGGGACAGAGGTAGACAGGATGGTCTCGACGTGGGGAGCGAAAGCGAATGACTAGCGTCTGCGTCCCACCGATCGCCCAGGAGGTTTCGTACTGAACTGCCCAGCCATAAAGGTTGGCAAAGGATATGTCGCAGATTGGCTCCGCACCGTAATATATGTAAGGAAAGACTGTGGAGCGGTCTGCTACATCAATCTGTCTAAAAGGGGTCATAATCTATCTTCTAGTGGCTCAAAAACTCCTGAGCACGTCGTCTGATCGTCTCATACATCGACTGAAGCCCGTTGCTCCGTGTCGGTGAGAGGTGTGACTGGAGTCCCAGTCGGTCAATGAAGTAGAGAGGTGTCTCTACGATAGCCTGTGCGGGCTGGTCATTGTAGCAGTAGAGGAGCATAGCGGCAATGCCCTTGGTAATGAGTGCATCGCTGTCCGCCTTGAGGTGTAGCGTGCCGTCCTCCTGTGGAGCGATGATAATCCAGACACGGCTCTGGCATCCGTCGATGAGGTTTTCGCTCGTGTGCTCCGTGTCATCGACAGGCTCCAGCTGGTCGCCCAGATCGATGATCATTTGGTAGCGATCCATCCAGTCGTCTACCAGTTCAAATTGTGAGATGAGCTCCTCTTGTCGTTCGTCTATAGTCATAAGTTGATGAGTCTAATCAGTGAGCATCTAGGTCTTTGAGCACCGCCATAACGGTATGTCCGACAGCTCCTAGCGTCTCTGCCGAGATGTTGCTCATATTATCTTGTAGTGTGTGCCAGTAGGGGGCAAAGCCCTCTTCGCTCCGTGGATCGTAATTGACAATGTCTATGCAGGGGATGCCAAGGTTGCGAATGACAGGCACGTGGTCGTCAGTCAAGCCTCCGCCGTCTGCTTGGTAAAAGTAGGAGCTGTAGCCCAGCTCGGCTCCCTTGCTCCAGACCTTCGAGAGGAGCTGTGGTGCGTAGCTCTTGGAGAAGTACTCCCAGTAGAATGTGGCATCACGTCCGCCTACCATATCAAGCAAGATGCCACCCATCGCCTGATATCCCGCGATATGAGGCTTCTTGCTCCAGTAGGTTGAGCCTAGACACCAGCTCTCCTCGTCAGAGTAAGCACCATAGTCCTCTCCGTCGAAGAGCACGATGTCCACCCCTATCGACTGGAGTGGTGAGACGCTACCCAATATTCTAGCTACTTCGAGCAGTACACCCACACCGCTCCCGCCATCATCGGCTCCAAGGATTGGCTTCGTGTGGTTCGCCGTGTTAGGGTCTTTGTCCGCCCAGGGACGTGTGTCCCAATGCGCCATGAGGAGGATGCGCTGCGAGGCAGAGGGATTGTACGAAGCAATCAGATTGGTCAGTGGGAGCTTGGTGCCGTCATTCGCAGTCGCCTCGAAGCTCTGCTCCACGACCGTCGCACCGTACTGCGTCAGTCGTTCTTTCATCCAGGCAAGACAAGCGGTGTGTTCCGAGGAGCCAGGAATACGAGGCCCAAAGGCGACCTGCTTGGCCACAAAGTTGTAAGCACTATCCGCCACAAAGGGCGTAGCAACGCGGGGCGTCTCCTGCTCCTCCTGATTCGTCTGCTGGCTCTGCTGGTCCTTATTGCAAGAAAGCAACAGGAGCGCGCAGAGTAGCGGTAAGATATATTGAGTGATACGTATCATAAGAATTAAAAGCTAAGTGGGTCAATGCTCGATTCCAGTGCGAGATAAGACTCCATCCTGGTAATAATGCTTGACCTCTGCAAAGTTAGTGACAAGCTGACAATGTGCTAGCAACTCCTCACAGTAGTGTCTTCCCGTGAGGATTAGTTCGCAACTCTCGGGACGTTGCTCTACAGCATCGATGAGCGCATCCGCAGAGAGCAGTCCTAAGCCGACAGCCATCGAGACTTCGTCCCAAATGACTAGGTCGTAGCGTCCCGAGCACATCTGCTCGACTGCACGTGCCAGTCCCTGCTCGGCAGCCTGCACATCCTTAGGACTAGCCGCGTGATCTATCAGGCAACCCGTTCCGCCGTACATAGCTCCGTAGAGCTCGACGGTACACTGCTCACGCTTCGTGTGCTGCTCCAAGAAGAGCACATCACCGTAGCGCATCGTCTTGATAAACTGCCCGATGTAGACCCGTCCACTATGACCTAGGGTACGTATCGCGAGCCCCATGGCTGCGGTACTCTTTCCCTTGCCGGTACCGTAATAGTAGTGGACGAAGCCACGCTCCCACATGCTCATTAGCGGCTGACAGGCTCATAGTGAAAGCCTCCACCGTCTTGCTGCTTAGCAGACGAAGAGCTTCCAGAGTCTCTCAGTTGACTAGAAGTCTGACGGCGCTCCTGACGCATGGTTTTATCGAGCGACTTAATCGAGCGCTTAGGTCCTTGCGACATAACCCCAGGACCGCTATAGTATTGACGAGCCTCGGGAAGGAACTCCTGAATGGCTCGGATGCGGTTCTCATCGCTCGGGTGGGTACTGAGGAACTCAGGAGTCTTCTTTCCCTGCTGTGCCATCTTCTGCCAGAGCGTCACGGCAGCTGCGGGGTCGTAGCCCGCCATCGCCATAAAGACCATACCTATCTTGTCCGCCTCGTACTCTTGCTTGCGACCATAAGGGAGCGAGACTAAGAGCTGCGAACCGATCGGATAAACCTGCTGCAGGATGCCCCCGAGGGCAGCACTCTTCGAGCCGACCATCCCTGTCAAGACCTGTCCGCCCAACTGCGTAAGCATCTCCCTGCTGATGCGCTCGTTGGCATGCTTAGCCACTGCGTGAGAGACTTCGTGCGCTATGACCGCTGCCAGCTCGTCATCGGTGGGACGCGTCGCCTGAAGGAGTCCGCTGTAGACGACAATCTTGCCACCAGGCATACAGAAAGCGTTGACCTGACGATCACGGACGAAGTTAAACTCCCAGCGTGTCGCCTGAGCTATCTGGTCGTAGCCGTTGTTGCGCAGATAGTTGTCCGTAGCCTGCGCTATGCGCTGTGCCACACGGAGCGTCTGCTGTCCTTGGGGCGAGTTGTTGTCCACGTTCGCCTTGCGAATAAACTGATTATATTGTTGTGCGCTGGCCGCCGATATCTCAGCGTCCGACACAAGATTGAGCTGCTGTCGTCCCGTGATAGGCACGACGCCACACCCGGCTAGTAAGAGCGTCAGGGTGAGTGCTGTAAACCATCTTGCTATTTGTGTCATCTTCGTAATATGTTGATTAAGTCTATGAGACCATAGTCTCCTCTAGTGCAAAGATACTCTTTTCGCGGTAGCTGTGCCATAGCCCCAGGGATTCAGATTATGCGCTGAGCTTCTTAGATGAGACTGTTGCAAAAGTCAACAGTCTCACAATCTTGCTAGCAAGATTGTCTAGACTTTGCAGAAAGGATGAAGCGCAAGGCGCTGAGGGTGAGGTCTGAAGCTCACATACCTCCGTATGTGACCGAAGCCGAATCCCGAAAGCAACACAGCGATGCGCCTTGATGCAATAGTCTCATAGAGGTAGTACGCTACCCTTGACTACCTCGTCTTCCGCTCGTTCGTTCGCTCTAATACAGACTCCTCTAACTGTTTTAAGGCTCGTATTTCCTCCAATTCTTCTTCACGAATACACGCTTGCTTACGACGCTGGTCAAACTCTGCATAGATGGCTTTAACTCGCTCCTCCATCTGCTTGCGAGAGACGGCACCCTTACCTTGCAGTAGCTCCTTGCCTTGAAACTGTAGCAAAGCATCGACATTGTTTCGCCAGTAGCTAAGCGTAAGGTCTTTACGCTCTTTGACCCGAAGCTCTGCTGAGTCCAAGAAGAGGATTGTGAGTCGATTGAGTAGATCGATCTCCTCCTTATCTAGATAGTTTTTAGCAATCATGATATCCTGCTTTCTCACGACGCTTCCCTGCCAAGAGGTCAGAGCCATATTCGGCTTGCTAGCATCGGCTCGTGAGAGTATCAGCTCAGGAGCCGTCTGATGAGTCACGGCATAGATTAGCTTGTTCTGTGTCTCTGCAAAAAACATCTGCGTATTCTTGTCATTAGCATCGTAGTCGCTACTTAGAGCTAAGAGATCACGCACCTTCTGGTAAAAACGCTTTTCGCTCGCACGTATCTCTCGGATACGCTCTAAGAGTTCATCAAAGTAGTCTGGTCTGCCGTCTGGGTTTTTCAGCCGCTCATCGTCGATGACAAACCCCTTGACCATATACTCTCTCAGGTTGCGAGTGGCCCACTGTCTAAATTGTACACCACGCTTACTACGCACCCTAAAGCCTATGGCGAGAATCATCTCTAAGGAGTAAAAGGTGACGCTGTATTGCTTGTCGTCTGTGGCAGTTGTCAAATATTCTTTGACAACTGAATGTGTACTCAACTCTCTTTCACTCAGTATGTTGTTTATGTGATAGCTGATCGACTGCTTAGAGGTGTCAAAAAGCTCTGCGAGCTGGCTTTGATTCATCCAGACGCTACCATCTCGGGCATAGAGCGTGACCTTAGCTCGCCCATCCTCGCTGTTGTATATGATGATGCGTTGCTCGTCTCGAGGAGCATCTGGAGAGTCTTCCTCGGGAGCTAAGGGGAGCGGTTCGTTAGTCGTAGTCATATCGTGACGTGGATTAGTAAGTGAGATGACTTGAATAGCTTCAAGCAGTATAGCAAAAGCGTACTCAAAGGTAATCAAAACAGTCAAGCAGAGCAACTATACAAGGCTCAGCTTTGGCTGGGAAAACCCAACGCTGGATCGTTACAATAATTTAGCACCGACTACATACCGATACGGGGCTGTGTCGGGGAAAACGGATTTCCACGTGGATATTTCGAAATATCCAGGTGGAGAATTTTTATTTTCCACGTGGGGAAGAAAAAATTCTTCGGAGGAATCAAATGAAACTTCGGAGGAAATGAATCACGCCCACGTGGAAAATAAAAAATATCCACGTGGAGATTTGAGATTCCCCACGTGGATATTCGAAAAAGGAGGGTAATTAGAGATTAGAAATTAGAGATTAGAGGGCAGGGGTGATACATTATGAGACTATTCACCCACGCCCCCCCCGTGAAACTTGGGCTAGGAGGGCTGCTCAGAGGTGGCGGTGTAGCTGGCGGGAGGATGCGTCTCGGAGCAGTCACACCGGGGCGTCTAGTGAAGCTTGAAGTAGCAGATGAGTGGCTTGTGGTCAGAGACTTGTGCGGACTCATCCACATGGGCGGCTCGAGCCTCGACCTGGTCGCTGTAGAGCATATGGTCAATGCGTACGCCGAGCCAGCGACGGAGGTAATAACTGTAGTTGGTCCCCGACCCAGTCGTTGCGATAGCATCGTGCAGTCCTTGGGAGAGCCGGTGGTGGGTGTAGGAGAGCGGCGTGTCGTTGAAGTCGCCGGAGACAATTATATACGGGGACTCCTGGTAGTTGATGTCCTGATAGATTTGCTCGACTTGCTTGGCACGCCGCACGAAGGCTGGCCCGAAGCGTAGGTCGATAGCCTTAGTGAGGCTCTTGGTCTTGACCTCCTGGGCTAGCTCGACGTAGTGCTGCTGCTCCTCTTTTGTAAAGCCAAAGGACTCGAGATGCAGATTGTACAGTACGAGCTTCTTCTCGCCCACGAGGATGGTGAAGACAGCTCCCCCGTTGAACTTAGAGTGGAGGTCTATCGGGCGTGTCGAGAGGATGGGGTACTTGGAGAGGACGATGAGACGGCTACCGTGGTCCTTGACGGCATAAGCGGAACTATAGTAGGGGTACTGTGACAGGGCGTGACGGAGGCTACGCTCGGACATATACTTGGACTTATTGCTACTGAGCCATCCCTCCTGAAGGCAGATGATATCGGCATCACTCTCTGCGAGATAGTCGGTCGTCGGATGCTGGTCGTTGGGGCCTAGCTTGGCAAAGTTGAAGGCATAGGCGTTGAGGCTTACGACCTTGAGCCAGTTTTCTCTGTCGATGGGTGGCGTCTGCTCTGCACGTAGGGGCATATAGAGGAGCAGCGTGGGGATGGAGAGGAGGAGCATCAGCGTGTTGACGACTGCTCGGCTCCAGGCACGGATGAGGTACCAGTAGAGAGCTTGTAGCACAGTCAAGACGAGAAGCACGGGGAAGAATAAGCCTAGGTAGGCGAAGAGTGTCGTCGTGGTCGGTGAGATGTACTTGCTGAGCAGGGAGCCTAGGAGGAGGATGAGTAGAAGCAGATTGGCAAAGGAGACGAAGGTGTGCCAGAAGCCCCGGACGACACCCCAGGGGGTTCGCCGTGGGCTCCGCTTAGGCTGCTTGTCCTGGGCAGGAGCCGTGGATGATGTCACTTCTTCGCTAGGCATGGTCGCTATCGTTGAGTAGGTGCTTATTTCTCTCGATGAGTAGCTCCCGCTCCTCGTCTGTGAGGCTTTGGTAGCCAGACTGCTCTACCTTGTCAAGGAGCTGCTGGTACTGCTTGTCCAGCTCACTGTGCGCTATCTGCGCTTTTGCCTGGATGCGTGACCGATGGCGGTGGAGGAGTCCTAAGCCGAGACCCCACAGGAGCCCAGCTAGATGCGCTATGAGCCCCCCGAGGTTGTACCCCCCATAGGCGAGGAGGAGGAGTAAGAAGACGAGTAGCCCTACCTGCCACACACGGAGAGAGCCGATCAAGGGTAAGGGCATCTCCTCGCGTGGGGCGGCTCCCATCATGTAACCCACGAGGGCGATGACGGAGGCGGAGGCTCCCACGAGTGGAAGCCCGAGGAGGAGTACGCCTGAAGCGCGCAGGATGCTGGTGAAGAGGAGAAAGGCAGCTCCGCCTACGACCGCCCCTCCTAGGTAGCTCCAGACGAATTGTTGCCATCCGCTGAGACGTAGTTGCAGAGTGCCGAAGAGCCACAAGAGAAGTAAGTTCAGCAGGAGGTGCATCCCGCTATTGTGCAATAGGGAGTAAGTAACAATCGTCCAGGGTCTACGCCAGAGTGCTTCCGGAGACATGGCGAGATAGAGCTGATCTACGACTCCACGCGTCCACTGCGTGGACAGCGGGGCGGGCAACTGACGAACGATGAAGTCCGACAGCCAGAAGAATACCAGCAGGAGCGTGATGCCCCAAAGGAGACGTCTCTCAGTATCGATACTCATCGCCGAACGAACTATTGTACAGCTTGCCTTGCTTACGCCACAGAAGAATCAGAACTAAACCTCCCAGCATTCCACCCAAATGTGCGAAGTGAGCTACGTCACTCTGTAGATTCGCCACGCCGAGAAGGAGCTCTACCACTCCGTACCCTATGACAAAGTACTTAGCCCTGATGGGAATGGGGATGAAGAAGAGGTAGATAGCTGCATTGGGATAGAGCCAGCCGAAAGCGAGCAGAAGACCGAAGACGGCCCCAGATGCGCCTATCGTCAGGAGATGATTGATGAAGATGCCCGTAGCTATGCGGGAGCCATCGGGGAAGGCGATTACCTCATAGCCCGCCACCTCTCGGACGGTCGTCAAGCCCCAGACTAGCTCCTGCGAGAGTGCGGCCGTCAGTCCGCAGACCAGGTAGAAGAGCAGGAAGCGCCGTGCACCCCAAGTGCGCTCGATGGTCGTACCAAACATAAAGAGCGCAAACATGTTAAAGAAGAGGTGTGTGAGGCTCCCGTGGAGAAACATATAAGAAACGGGCTGCCAGACGTGAAAGTCCTGAGCGGTTATGTAGTGCAACCCGAGGAGACTCGTCAAGTCTATCCCGACGCGTGGCAAGACCTGCTGAGCGATATAGCAAAGCACGTTTATGATAAGCAGATTGAGCGTCACGGGAGGGACCTGTAGCTGACGGGTTGTATCGAAAGAATGCATAGCGTTGTGGTCTAATAGTTGAGTAGTATAGAGGATTAGTACCAGACACTCCCCCCATAGGAGGGCAGACTGTGCTGCTCCCACTTGAGGTCGCGTAGGAGAGAAGCGTTGACACCAATCACGACGTTGTACGACTTATAGGCGCCGAGCGGGATGACACTCGCCGTCAGAGACCAGCAGTGCAGGTCACGCGTGATATTGATGGTCATACCTGTCAGTTTCTTCAGGTCGAAGTTATAGTTGGCGTCAAAGGAGAAATTCCAGTTTGGTGTAGGTTGGAGCTGTCCTCTGAAGGAAAGGTTTTGGGTAAACTTATACTCAAATTCGCGCCTGTGTATGTTGAAGTTCTCTCGGTCTTGCATCACATTGATACTATAGTTGAAAGAAAAGCTCCACGGCACATCAAACTTTAAGTAACCATCGTCGTCCCAACTGTCACTATTATCTCGGTACCTACCGCCAGAAGAGCCCGCAGGAGCGTTCGGGTCCATCGGATTGGGACTAGCATTACCGCCCATCGCTGTCGGGTCATCCGCAGGCGACTTAGCAGTCTCATCGTCAGTAGCAGCCGACTTCTTTTTCTTATTAAAGAGTCCATCGATCCAGTTGCCGATCTTTTGGAAGGTTTGTGGAGTGAAGGTGTAGTTAAAGCTAGTCCCCGTCCCCAAGAAAGCTCCGATACCGTGCCCGTTGAGTAGACGCAGCTTGTCCACACGATAGGGTCTCACTGTGCCTTGCTGGTCGATGTGGTAGTCCCACTCGTAGGGGTCGAAGGAGGCGGAGAGACGGAGCACAAAGGTCTTAGTCAGACGGAGTGCTATATTCGTGCTGAGATTGCTCCAGCGGAAGGAGTCGGCTGCCATGTTGTAAGAGAAGCGCACCCCCAGCTGGTCGATGAGACTAATCTTCTTGAACTGCTCCTCCACGGCGGTCGAGTCACTCGGCAGACGCCACTTCATCTCCACGTTGTTGTCAAAGGAGAAGTTGATAGCCCCCGTCTTACCCCGCCCGGGATGGCCGAAGATGCCTCGCTCGTAGGGGGAGTAGACGTAGTTGTGCGCCTGCCCCTGCGTGTCTACATAGTCTATCTCGCGGTAGTACCCCCAGAAGGGGTCTCCGAAGTCTGGTGCATACGAGAGCGATATGGAGGGAGAGAAGCGGTGACGAATCATCTGAACTCGGTCGCCGAATAGCTTACGCCACGGTTGGTAGAAGCCATAGAGCGTCGTACTCATCGAGAGCGACGCACTGAAGTTGTTCAAGTGGTAGAAGCCGTAAGTGGTGTCTGCATCAACGATGCGCTGCTGCGCCTCGTCCCACTGCTTATTCACTCGCGAGGTGTACCAGTAGGCTGTGTAGTTAATTGAGGGAGAAATCTTGATATAGTTAAAGAGGTCGAAGGACGCTGACACAGGAATCGAGTGCTGCATCCCGTTGCGCCAATCTTTTACTAGGTTACTCTTGAGGAGCAGATCCTCCTTGGTGGTGATACTATTGCGCAGGGAGCCACTATAGCTGAGGGAGATTTTCTCATACCAACGCTCCTTACCCACACGGTTTTTGCGCTTGAATGGGTAGATAGTCGAGAGCGAGAGCGAGAGATTCGGCAGGGTCACACTGATGGTCGAGTCGCGTGAGCGCTGGTCTATGTTGAAAGCTCCCGTCAGTGACAGAGGTATGCTCGCAAAGCTCCGCCGGTAGCTAATGCTAGACCCCTTTGTATTCTCAGCTCGACGCTGATGGTTGTAGACCGCTTGGGTAGCGTTGTGGTTGTAGCTGCTGGTCGAGAAGTTGACCGATGCTGAGAAGTTGCGTAGCGGGTCCGCCTTGGGGTCTTGCGAGTGTGTCCAGCGGAGGCTAATGTCTTGCGAGCGACTGTAGGTCGAGGGTATATCCTTGTCCCCCTGGACGGTCGATATGTAGCCCGCCTGTACGCTACCGTTGTACTTGTATCGCTTGCGGTAGTTTGAGGCAGCGTTGACAGCCCAGGAGCCGTTTGTATAGATGTCTCCCGTGAGCGTCAGATCCCAGTAGTCGCTCCTGTTGAGGTAGAAGCCACCGTGCGTGAGGTAGAGTCCTCGTGTCTGGTCAATACCGTAGCTCGGCATGATGACACCCGAGGTCTGCTTCTCATTAAAGGGGAAGAAGGCAAAGGGCAAGCCGATGAGGTAGAGCGGTACGTCCGCCATGACTAGGTAGACAGGGCCGGTGACGATCTTGTCCTCGGGCTTAGCTTTGGCCCGCGTCAGGTTGATGTAAAAGTGTGGATGGTCGTGCTGATCACAGGTAGTGTAGCGACCATCCTTGAGATACATCGTATTGTCTTTGAGACGCTTCGTCTGCGTAGCCGTCAGATAGCCCTCGCCCTGCTGGGTTGTCACGTCTGTGATGAAGCCTTGACCTGTCTTGAAGTTGTACTTCATTGTCGTACTCTCAAACTTCTGATCCCCATCGGCAAACTTTGGCTTAGCGGTCGGCTGGCCTAGACTATCCAGGACATACTGCGCGTAAACCTCAGAGCTGTCGGAGACAATCTTGAGATAGTTGGCTTCGATGCTCATCGTCTGGTACTTAACATCGCTCGGTCCGAAGAAGTACATCTTGTTATCGCCCGTCATAACGAGTGAGTCCTCTGCAGAGAAGGTCACAGGAGCCTCTAGTTTGAATAGCTCGACCGAGTCGCTCTCAGCGACAGTTGCCCCAGATTCACTGGCCAATGTATCTACAGTCGCAGGAGCTTGCGTCGTGTCGGGCTGTAGGGTGAGACTGTCGCTACCCGTTGCTACGGAGTCTCTCTCTGGGGGTGTGGGTAGGGTGTCCAGTAGCTGGGTCGTATCTCCCGATAGGTCTGCCACGACCGTGTCTAGAGCCTCCGTCTGTGGTGGCATCGCTGCGGGCGGGTTGCTACCACGTCGCGCCTGCGTCGCACACGATACGACCGCCACGCCTACGAGCAGTAGGAGGAGCAGTCGCAAGAGCGAGCGAGAGACTATGGATGAGCTAGGCATATCTGTAATCTACGAGAGCAGGCTTGTGGGCGTATATGTACACGAACCGCAAGCAAAGGTACTAAATAGTGACTTAGCAGGAGCCACTGGAGGAGCTCAGGGCTGACGCATTATAAATGAAAAGCTGATTTCGGTGTTGAGGGAAGAATGAAGAGCCTAAAAAGGGGACTCAATATAGTCACAAAAACTCTTCATTTT
>UQBE01000013.1 GCA_900539155.1 uncultured Porphyromonas sp. | reverse complement strand
AAATAAAAAATATCCACGTGGAGATTTGAGATTTCCCACGTGGATATTCGAGAATGGAGGGAGTCGAACGAAATTTCCCGTTAATTAGAGATTAGAGGGCAGAGGGCATAGGGACACAATGAGTGCATCTATTCCTTGCTTGTCGCTGTGTGTAGCTCCTGACAGAGCAATTGTAATGCGTCAGCCCTGAGTGCAGCGCTTGAAATTGTGGTTAGGTGGTGAAAAAGTCGTACCTTTGGCAATACCTATCTATAGGTACCCTATCGAGACCATTCTTGATTAGCATATATCATATCACACAACGCTATGAATCGTATAGTCAGTAAGACTTTTCTCTCCGAAAAAGTAGCCAAGCTGGTTGTCGAGGCACCCCTGATTGCCAAGTCACGCCGTGCTGGACACTTTGTCATCGTACGTGTCACCGACCATAGTGAGCGCGTACCCTACACTATTGCCGATGCTGATGTAGATGCCGGCACGATTACGCTGATTGTCCAAGCCGTCGGCGAGTCCTCTCAGCGACTAGTTGCTCTGAACGCTGGAGACATGATCCACGACATCGTGGGGCCACTAGGACAAGCCACACATATTGAGAACTTTGGCACCGTAGTCTGTGCTGGTGGTGGTGTCGGTATGGCACCACTCTACCCTATCGCTCGGGCACTCAAGGCTGCTGGCAATAAGGTAATCGTCGTTGCAGCGGCACGTACTAAGGAACTCATCATACTGGAGAAGGAGTTCAGAGAGTTTGCTGACGAGGTCATCATCATGACCGACGACGGCTCCTATGGTACCAAGGGTCTCGTGACCGATGGTGTCGAGTCTGTCATCAAGCGTGAGAAGGTAGACCTCTGCGTGACCATTGGGCCCGCCATCATGATGAAGTTTGTCGCTCTGCTTACTAAGAAGTACAACATCCCCACCACCGCCTCACTCAATACCATTATGGTCGATGGCACGGGTATGTGCGGTGCTTGTCGTATCACCGTCGGAGGCAAGACCCGCTTCGTATGCGTCGATGGGCCTGAGTTTGACGCTCACCAAGTAGACTTTGACGAGCTACTGATGCGTCTCAACACCTATAGGAAGTAACATATCACCTGAGTTAACCACAATATTATAATGTCAGAACAAAAGGATCTGGTCACCGCTCGTCGCAACGAACCTTGGCGCGAGGAGCTTCGCAAGGCACATACCGGTAAGGAGCGTATGGATATACCACGAGTCAAGATGACTGAGGTGGATCCACACGAGCGTGCTCACAGTCTAACGAAAGAGGTCAACTGTGGTCTCACCGAGGCTGAGGCGCGTCAAGAGGCTATTCGCTGTCTCGACTGTGCCAATCCCTCTTGTATGGAGGGTTGCCCCGTATCCATCAACATACCCTCTTTTATCAAAAACGTAGAGCGTGGAGACTTTGCAGCAGCTGCGCACATCATCCGTGAGAGTAGCTCGCTGCCCGCTGTGTGCGGTCGTGTATGCCCTCAGGAGAAGCAGTGTGAGAAGCACTGTATCTACACGGAGAAGATGAAGCGCGATGCCGTCGCCATCGGTTATCTAGAGCGTTTTGTAGCAGACTATGAGCGAGAGAATGGGCTGTACGAACTACCTGAGATGGCTCCTGCCAATGGCAAGAAGATTGCCGTCATCGGTAGTGGTCCTGCTGGACTCTCTTTCGCTGGCGATATGGCGCGCTGGGGTTACGATGTGACCGTCTTTGAGGCTCTACACGAGGTCGGTGGCGTACTGAAGTATGGTATCCCCGAGTTCCGCCTCCCGCTACGCGTCGTCAATGCCGAGCTCAAGATTTTAGAGCAGATGGGTGTACACTTTGAGACCAACGTCGTCGTGGGTCGTACGCTCTCTTATGAGCAGCTACAGGAGATGGGCTTCGTAGGCATCTTTGTAGGTAGTGGTGCGGGCTTGCCCAACTTTATGAATATCCCTGGCGAAAACCTCGCTGGCGTCATGAGCTCTAACGAGTACCTCACTCGTGTCAACCTGATGGGTGCTGGTACCGAGGGTGCCGAGACTCCTATCTATAAGGGAGATGTGGTCGCTGTCATCGGTGGTGGTAACACTGCTATGGACTCAGTCCGTACGGCACTCCGCCTTGGTGCTAAGCGTGCTATGATCGTCTATCGTCGTAGCGAGGAGGAGATGCCCGCACGTCGTGAGGAGATCCTGCATGCTAAGGCAGAGGGCGTCGAGTTCCTCACACTACACAACCCCATTGAGTACGAGGGCAACGAAAAGGGCAAAGTGTGCCGCATGAAGCTACAGCGCATGGAGCTAGGCGACCCCACACCCGATGGTCGTCGCAAGCCTGTTCCCATCCCAGGAGCTATTGATGAGATAGATGTAGATGTCGTCGTCGTGAGCATCGGGGTCTCGCCGAACCCGCTCATCCCCCGCTCCTTCCAGGGATTGGAAGTTACGCCCAAGGGGACTGTCATCGTCAACGAGCAGAACCAGAGCTCTATCAAAGAGGTCTACGCTGGTGGCGATATCGTCCGTGGAGGTGCGACAGTCATCCTCGCTATGGGTGACGGACGCAAGGCTGCTGCCAATATGCACGCAGCTCTAAGCCAGCAGTAACTTAGCACAGCCAGTAGCTCTGCCTATGCTGGCGCGCATCATCCTACCCCTAGCCATCGAGGAGGAGTACACTTATCGTGTACCCGAGGCGCTGTGTGAACAGGCGAGGGTCGGTATGCGTGCGCTAGTGCAGTTTGGCAGTAAGCGCTACTATTACGCTATCATATCTCAGCTGATCGAGGAGTCGGACAGACCTCTCGGTCAGCTGAAGTCTATTATAGCCCTACCCGATCGTGAGGCGATTGTTACCTCTAGGGAGATAGAGCTCTGGCGCTGGGGAGCCGCCTATTACATCTGTTCGCTGGGAGCCTGGCTCACCGCCGCTATACCGAGTAGCTACCTACCCTCTAGTGAGACACAGGTAGCGTGGCGGGAGCCAGACGAAACGACCGAGGGCGATCAAGCGACCGACTACAAAGTGACCGAACTATCGGAAGAGATACGCTGTGAGCTGCTCTCCATGCGAGGACATCAGGCGAAGGTGAGCAAGCTGGCGAAGATCCTTGGCGACCGTATCTACCCCGAGATAGACCGACTCCTGCACGCTGGTGTACTCATCGGTAGTGAGTCTATACCTCGTTACAGCCGCTCTGTGCAGGTTGGCTCGCCAGCCGTGCAGTTTGTCGAGGAGCTATGCTCTGAGGAGGCGCTCTCCGAGCTTGTCGAGAGCCTCTCCCGCGCCAAGGCACAGAGAGCTATGGTAGAGCAGCTGATAGACCTCCTCTACCAGCATGAGCTGCCACTCGACACGCCCCTACTCCGAGAGACACTCGTCGGGAGAGACACCAATCGGCAGGCCACACTCCGTACGCTCATCAAGCGGGGCGTACTACGAGAGACTGCGACACTTGCCGATCCGCTCATACGCCCCACAGCACAGCGTACCGCCTCAGCCTCAGGAGAGCAGCGACAGAGTCAGCTCTTCGAGAGTCTCATCGGCGAAACGACCAAACCCGTACTTTACCAAGCTACAAGCAATGAAGAGCAAATAGAACTGGTCGTCTCGATGGTCGAGCAGATGCTCCAGCGCAACCCTGCAGGACAGGTAACTATCTATGTGCCACAGCTCTTCCTCTTTGACCAAAGCCTACTCTACAATGCCCTGCAGCAACTAGCCAGAGGCAGCGGAGAGAGACGACGGGCGACGCCCTTTGACCTCGTCCTCTACAGCTCCTCCACGACAGACGCTGAGCGGATGGCGCTACGTGCTAGACTCCTCGGGCTGACACACCGAGAGCGTGGACTCATCGTCCTCACCTCTCGCATGGGTAGCCTCCTACCTCTCTCGCACTGTGACCTCGTCATCGTCACCGACGAGGAGAGCAACCGCTACAAGCAGTCCGAGCCTGCCCCGCGCTATCATGCGCGTGACCTGACTGTCGTCGCCTGCAAGAGCAGCCAGACGCCTCTCCTACTGACTACCGTCGCCCCCTCTGCCGAGGCACTATACAACGTAGAGCGGGGATACTACCGTTCGCTTAATCAGCTTGATACATCGACCACTACCACTCCAAGAGCGCCACGTCCCTTCGAGCTGATCGACCTATCCCTACAACGCAAGCAGGGCAAGCTCCCTTGGGGGCAAATGCTCTCCATCGAGCTACGCAAAGCCCTCCTCGAGCAGTGCCAAGCAGGACGCAAAAGCATCCTCCTACTCAATCGTCGGGGCTACGCTCCACACCTCGTCTGTAGACATTGTCAGAAGACGCTCCAGTGTCCCAACTGCGATGTAGGATTGGTCTACCACAAGTCCACGCAGAGCGTCAGCTGTAGCTACTGCGGCTTCACAGCGTCTGCTCCTCGCATCTGTCCTCATTGTCATCAGAGTGACCAGGTTCCACTAGACAAGAGTGAAGTTGCGATAGACAACAGCCGGGGAGCCTTTAGCATACAGGGCTACGGGGTAGAGCGTATCGCTGAGGAGCTCACGCTCTTCATCCCGACAGAGGTTCCCATCCTAGAGCTCAGTGCCTCGCAATACTATAATAAGGAGGCGCAGCAACGGATGCGTCAGCTGATACGTAGCGACGAGCCAACCATACTAGTCGGCACCTCAAGTCTTATCTATCTAGATGCCATCCGCAATGTAGGGCTCATTGGCTTGGCAAACCTAGACCAGCTGATCGTGGGCGAGGACTTCAGAGCCAACGAGCGGGCCTATGCCGCACTCAGTCGCTTTGGGAGCAACTACCCCTCAGCGCAGCTCTACATACAGAGCTATCAGACCGACACACCCCTCCTCGAGAGCCTGCAGGGCGGTGACACGGCAGAGCCTTATGGTATAGGCGAGCTAGCAGAGCGTGAGTACCTCCACTTTCCCCCCTATGTGCGCCTCATCTACGTTTACATACGAGGAGCCTCCGAGGGAGATGTCTGCTACACCGCAGCTGCGCTAGCACGTGCGATGCAGGCGGAACCCTTTCAGCCACTCTGGCAAGCTTCTGAGCCCAATGCGCCCTACGTCTCTTGGGTGCGTATGCGCCATATTCGCTATATTTGCACGAGAATTCGTCCCTCTAGCCCCTGGCGAGAGGTGCGAAGGCAGATTTCTCATATTATCTCCACGATACAGAAGAGTGCTATCCAAGCTCGGAGAGTGCAGATTTACTGCGATGTAGATCCCCTCTAGCAGGTGACAAGCCAATCCCTCAGTGCTATCGTGAAGTCTTATTACCTTATTAGAGTTCCCCGAGTAGTATTCATGTATCACTATCGCTTTACCCTCTTATTATCACTCGTTGCCCTCCTCGGGCTACACCCTCTGTCAGCACAGGTAACTCACACGGCAGGCGACCAGAGCGAGGCTGACAGCGTCACGGCGCCCGTCGAGCTTACGACCCTCAAGGTGCAGTACCTCCTCAACCGCTCCAACCCCGTGGCTCCACTACCCAAAGAGGTACTCCCCACCACCCTACTGCTGCAAGCTCCCCTCTCGTCGGCCGTGAGCATCATCTCTACTGACCAAGCTCCCGAGCTTTCCCTAGATCTAACCCCCAGCTTAGTGAGCAAAAGCGACCCAATCGCCACAGCACTGCAAAACGAGGAGCTACAGCTCCCCCTCTTACAACAATACTACGAGCGTAGCTTGCAAAGCGTCAACCAGCTCAAGCTTGCCACCCCCACACTCATCACTCGTCGAGAGGGTGACCTGCTAGCACACCGCATCGATATAACCACCGTCGGGAGCTCGAAGCCTATCGTAGCAGGAACCATCAATACGCCCTTTGCCGGCGTTGATGCGTCAGACCAGCTGCACGGGGTAACACTCGGGCGAAAGTACTGGTTCCCAGGACTAGAGAGCAACATACAGTTTAGCCAAACCTACATCTCGCCTAACTGGCACAAGGGTGGTAACAGTGCCCTCGCCCTCCACAGCAAGCAGCTCCTCCGTCTGAGCTACGAAAAGGACAAGGTCAACTGGCTCAACGAGCTCGAGTGGCGTCTCGGACTCAATGCCGAGATACGTGACTCGCTCCAGGGGTACAACGTTTCTGATGACCTCCTCCGCCTACGTAGCAACCTAGGCATCAAAGCCTTCAAGGGGTGGTACTACTCACTAGATGTAGAGGCTCGCACGCAAGCCTTCGAGCAGCGGTCAGAGGATAAGACGGTAATCTACTCCGCCTTTGCCTCACCACTCACACTCACCGCGGGTCTCGGTATGAAGTGGGTCGTAGACAACAAGTCCAAAACCTACTACGGGCGTCGCTTCCGACTCGATCTCAACATTGCACCCCTAGCTTATGACTTCAAGTGGTCTGCACGCAAGGATATAGATATGACCCGCCATGGCTTTGAGGAGGGCAAAAACATCTACAGTGCTATCGGCTCTATGCTTCGCGCCAATATGATTTGGGACTTCACCGACACCTTCGCTTGGGAGTCGCGACTCTACTACAATACCAGCTACAAGCGTGTCGAGACGGAGTTTGAGAACTCACTCGTCTTTGCCTTCAGCCGCTACATCTCCACCCGTATCAACGTCCTGCTACGCTACGATGATGCTGTACCGCTCACCCCTGAGAATAAATCTCGTCTGCAGATTTACGAGATGCTGACCATCGGCTTCGACCTAAAGATTTAACCAACTGGCCTCATGCAGTTTACCATAGACCATACCTGCCCCCATAGCGACGCACGCACTGGAGTCATCAAGACCGCCCACGGAGATATACAGACCCCCGTCTTTATGCCCGTGGGTACCGCTGGAGCCATCAAGGCGGTCACGATGGAGCAGATGGAGCAGGAGACCGATGCGCGGATCATCCTCGGCAATACCTACCACCTCTACCTACGTCCCGGCATAGAGATACTCAAAGAGGTAGGCGGCCTGCACCGCTTTGGCACCTGGAGCAAACCCATTCTGACCGATAGTGGAGGCTACCAAGTCTTCTCGCTAGCAGCTATGCGGCGCATCACGCCCGAGGGTGTCACCTTCGCCTCGCACATCGACGGCTCCAAGCACCTCTTCACCCCCGAGCGGGTTATGGAGATAGAGCGTGCCATCGGAGCGGACATTATGATGGCCTTCGACGAGTGCTGCCCAGGAGATGCTAGCTACGCCTATGCCAAGCAGTCGCTAGACACCACCGAGCAGTGGCTCGACCGCTGCATCAAGCACCTCGAGCATACGCCGCCACTCTATGGTTACGAGCAGGCACTCTTCCCAATCGTGCAGGGATGTGTCTACCCCGATCTCAGACGTCGAGCGGCCGAGCATATAGCCTCGCTAGGTGCCCCTGGCAATGCCATCGGCGGACTAGCCGTCGGCGAGCCTACCGACAAGATGTACGAGATGATCGAGCTGACCAATAGCATCCTCCCCAAGGATAAACCGCGCTACCTCATGGGCGTCGGTACGCCAGCCAACATACTAGAGGGCATCGCGCGAGGAGTCGATATGTTTGACTGCATCATGCCCACACGCAACGCCCGCAATGGTCAGCTCTTCACCTGGCAAGGCACCATAAACATACGCAATGCCAAGTGGCGCACCTGTCACGAGCCGATAGACCCCGAGGGCACCGCATCGACCGACCACCGCTACACCCGCGCCTACCTCTACCACCTCTTTAAGGCGCAGGAGATTACAGGGCTCACGCTGGCCAGTATCCACAACATCGCTTTCTACCTTGACCTGGTCAATCAAGCGCACGACCACATCGTGGCAGGCGACTACACCGACTGGATGCGCAGCGTGCTACCCGCCCTCACCCGCCGCTTGTAGCGGTCGTCTCTTCATACGTCATCAGAGACGCGAGCCGTGCTTCCCCCACTCAGCAGGGAGGCACGGCTCGCTGTATAGCGGGAAAGCGTCCGTTGTGTCAAAGCGAGACCTATAGCCCTTTGTAGTGACGCACGGCTCGTGCGTCACTCCCCGTTAAAGTTTACAATTATCGATACTTGTATTGCTGTACGACAATGGGCTACTCAAGTGATTTGACCAGTCGTATCGTGCTATCTTCGAATCATATACGAGTTCCAAAGACAGTTCCCCTTTTGGAACTTTTTAGTTCCAAGGGAGGAACTTTCGAGTTCCAGCGGAGGAACTTTTTAGTTCCAAGGAAGGAACTCTTCTGTTCTTGGGGAGAAAAGGCGAAACTCTTCGGACTTATGACTTGATTCTTCCGAAGTTTTATTGCTTTTCTCCGTGGAGGAGATGCAGAGGGATCACGGAGAGGAGGGGCTTTTTTCACTACCTTTGTGATGTATGGCTAGTCTGTCATACGACATTTTCCCTAGTTAACAACAGATTCTTATGTACCGAGTTAATATATCCCTCTTTGTCAAAGCTCAGGAGTATCAGCTCCTCGACCATTTCCTACGCACCACGCTGGTGCCACAGCTACGTGGCGATGAGGGCGTCGCGCAGGTGGATCTCCTGGAGGTAATGGCACAGGCGCCTGTCGTAGAGATGGCGCAGCCGATGGATGATATGGTCCTAGCTCTGCTCATCTCCCTAGAGCAGGAGCGAGATGTAGAGCACTACCTCTCTGAGGTACTATGCGAGCGTCTGGAGCTGTTGGGCAAGACCTTTGGCGAGCGCGTCCTATACCATGTCACCCCAATGAGACAGATTGCACTATGAGCAAGTCACGAGGCGAGCGCATCCTGATAGGCATCGACCCCGGCACCATCGTGATGGGCTATGGGCTGCTCTCCGTGCGGGGGCAGCATGCCGAGATGCTCACCATGGGGGTGATCGAGCTGAGCCGTTACGAGGACCACTACACCCGTCTGGGACGCATCTACAAGCGGGTAGCGGGGCTAATCGATGAATTCCTACCTGACGAGATGGCTCTGGAAGCACCTTTCTATGGCAAGAATGTGCAGTCGATGCTCAAGCTGGGGCGGGCGCAGGGGGTCGCTATGGCGGCGGCTCTGAGTCGAGACATACCCATCGCGGAGTATGTGCCGATGCGTGTCAAGCAGGCGATCACTGGTACAGGGCAAGCTTCCAAAGAGCAGGTGGCAACGATGCTCCAGCGGGTACTGCGCATTCCCGCCGAACTGATGCCCGAGAAGCTCGATGCGACCGACGGCTTGGCGGTCGCCTACTGTCACTTCCTGCAAACTTCTAATGCGGTGGCTACGTCCAACGAGAGTGCCAAGAGCTGGAAGGAGTTTATCAAAGCCAACCCCAACAAAGTGCACGGCCTCTAAGCGAAACATAACCATAACAACAGAACCTATGACCTCAATCCGCAAACTACTCACACTCCTCTGCTGCTACCTCTGTGGCGCACTGCTCCTATCAGCGCAACAAGAGACAGGGCAGGCGGCTCCTCTCGGCATCTGGGAGGGTACCCTGCAAGTTTCAGGCACGGAGCTACCCCTTCGCTTTAACATCTTCAGAGATAAGCAAGAGACTATCTACTGCACGATGGATAGTCCGTCGCAGATGGCGACTGGTATCGAGGCTACAATCGAGCTTGCCGAGAGCATCGTCATCACCATACCGAACCTATACGTTCGCTATGAGGGAAAGCTAACGAGTAGCGACACCATCGTGGGCACCTTCGCTCAGGGCGGTATGTCGCTACCGCTCACACTCGTACGGGCCAGCAAGCCTGCCAAGGCTAATCGTCCGCAGACGCCACAGCTCCCCTACCCCTACGAGACGGAGGAGGTGACCTTTTACAATGGCACGGCACCGCTCCACGGCACGCTCACCTATCCTGTCGGGCATCAGGCGGGGAGCCGTGTGAGCCAGGTCGTGCTCTTTGTCTCTGGCTCGGGCATACAGGATCGTGATGAGACTCTTGCGGAGCATAAGCCCTTTGCTGTGCTGGCGGACTACTTGGCACGGCATGGAGTAGCGACGCTGCGCTACGACGACCGTGGTTACCACGACGATATAGACTCAATTAGTGTCGCTGAGGCGACCACGGCAACGCTAGCGGACGATGCTGCAGCTGCGGTTCGCTACCTTCGCAGTCGGAAGGCTTTCGACAAGGTGGGCGTGCTGGGGCATAGCGAGGGCGGTACCATCGCCTTCATGCTAGCAGCTCGAGGCGTACCCGACTTCATCATTAGCTTAGCGGGTAGCACGCTACCGGGCAAGGAAGTTTTACAAGACCAGATGGACCTGGCCCTTACTCAGGCGGAGGTGCCAGAAGAGCTTCGCGCAGAGTATCTGCGAGCTGCTGTGGCAACCTTTGACCAAGCTACTCAGAGCGACTTGCGTGGCGAGGCTTTGGTCACCAAGGTGCTGTCGGAGGGACATTACCAGCTGCCTATCGGATTGGTTTTGGATCTCAAGAAGGTTGCCGACGGACTGACCCCTTGGCTGATCTACTTCACGCAATATGATCCGAAGGGGGATATAGCGCAGACGCACTGCCCTGTGCTGGCGCTCAATGGTTCGCTAGACCAACAGGTGCTAGCGGATAAGCATCTGCCCGTCATCGAGCAGAGTCTCCCGACGGGGACACCACGCCAAGTGCGCAAGCTGGAGGGGCTGAACCACCTCTTGCAGCATGCGACGACAGGAGCCGTGAGCGAGTACTATCAGATCAGCGAGACAATCGCTCCCGAGGTACTGGAGCTAATCACCGAGTGGCTCACCAAACTAACTAAATAAATAGAGACTTTGCAGAAAGGATGAAGCGCAAGGCGCTGAGGGTGAGGTCTGAAGGGAGCATACCTCCGTATGTGACCGAAGCCGAATCCCGAAAGCAACACAGCGATTCGCCTTTATGCAACAGTCTCAAATAAGAACTAAATCAATGAGTAAAATCAAGACTCCACAGAGCGGTGAGACGGGGCAGCTCTCGTGGCTATACGACCCCAAGAAGCAGTCGCTCACACTATCGGGTGCGGGTGCTATACCCGACTACCCTATTGCAGAAACCCCATGGCAAGAGTTCAGAGATGAGATCAAGTCAATCGTGCTAGAGGAGGGAGTGACCCGTATCGGTGATTACGCCTTCTATGACTGCACGGCACTCACGAGCGTTGAGATACCCGAGGGGGTGACGCAGATCGGAGAGAGTGCTTTCTCCTGCTGCCAGAGCCTAGAGTCTGTGACGATCCCAGGGAGCGTCACGGAGATTGGCGAGGGCGCTTTTGAGTCTTGTAACAGTATGTTGGTGCTAGAGCTGACCCCAGGGTTGAAGCGTGTGGGAGCCTTTGCTTTTAGCGAGTGCTTCTCACTTAGAGCGCTCAACCTACCCGACACGGTGGAGCGGATCGATCGTAGTGCTTTTACGGGTACGGCTCTCCAAGAGTTGGTCATCCCCGGCAATGTGCAGGAGATCGGCGACAACGCCTTCAATGGGTGCATCAGGCTCAGCAGCCTCACGCTCTCGGAGGGCATCCGGGTGATTGAGGAGATGGCTTTTAGCAATTGTAGCGACCTCACGGAGGTGCTCATCCCCGCCTCGGTAGAGCGTCTAGGCGATGGGGTCTTTGCGGACTGTCTGGCTATGACGCAGATCGCTGTTGCCCCTGAGAGTGAGCACTTTGTTGTACAGGACGACATCCTGTATAGTAAGGACATGAATACACTGCTACACTATCCGGCGGCTAAGGAGGAACAGGAGTTTACACTGCCTGAGGAGGTACGCAAGATTGCGGGTCTAGCCTTCGCGAGCAACTACTTTCTCATGGAGGTAACGCTGGGAAATCATCTAGAGGAGGTGGGGTCGTATGCTTTCGCCCGCTGCTCTTGTCTCAGCTTTATCTCTCTGCCGGCGCAGACGACACGTCTCGGGGTCTCCCCCTTTCACGACTGTACGATGCTCCTCGAGATTGCGGTCGATCCGAGCAACCCATGCTACTCCTCGATCGATGGGGTCCTATATAATAAGGAGCAGACGCAGCTGATCCAGTACCCCGCGGGGCTGTATGAAGACTTCTACAAAGTTCCCGACACGGTGAGAGAGGTCGCTGAATACGCTTGCTACGACGCCCAGAACCTCGAAGTCCTGAAGATACCCGCCGGGGTGCGCAAGATCGGGGACATGGCGTTTGCCTTCTGCGATAAGCTGCGCGATGTCGAGCTTCAAGCGACTGATCCCGCACAAATAGAGGTCGGTATGATGGCTTTCTTTAGTGTGGCTGGTACGCCCCGCACGCTTCGTGTGCCTAGGGGGAGCCGCACGCTCTACGAAAAGAGCGAGCCGTGGCAAGGGTTTACCTCGCACATTGTCGAGCTGGTATAGCTGAGAGTGCATCGCCTTGAGGTGCTTGCACTGCTAGCTGATTACTGGCTGATGGTGTCGCGGATGATCTGTGCGACCTGCGAGACGCAGAGCTTGAGGTCGTCGTTGACGACGGTGTGGTCAAACTGCTCGGCAAAGTTAATCTCATACGAAGCACGACGCATGCGCTCCTCGACTAGCTCGGGACTCTCGGTGCCTCGTGACTCTAGCCGGCGACGTAGCTCCGCAAAGGTGGGTGGCATGAGGAAGATGCTGACGACCTTGTCTCTGTAAGCCTCCTGGATGCGCATCGCCCCGACGGCATCGACGTCAAAGAGGATGTTGCGCCCCATACTAGCTAGCCGGTCAACCTCGCTACGGAGCGTGCCGTAGTACTTGCCGGGGTAGACCTCCACATACTCGACGAGACGATCCTCGGCGATCAACTTCTTGAACTGCTCGGGCGTGTAGAAGTAGTACTCCACACCATGCTGCTCATTGCCTCGCGGTGGACGGCTCGTGGCGGATATGCTGAAGGAGAGTCGCAGGCTCTCGTCTTGCATGAGTTGCTGGATGACGGTGCTTTTGCCAGAGCCTGAGGGGGCTGAGATAAGGATGAGATGTGACATAGCTTTTGGCACTTAGGATTTATAGTACGTTGAGGACTTGCTCCTTGATCTGCTCTAGCTCGTCTTTCATCTGGACGACGAGCTGCTGCATGGCGGCGTTGTTGCTTTTAGAGCCTAGGGTATTGATCTCACGCCCCATCTCCTGAGCGATGAAGCCGAGCTTCTTGCCTCTAGAGGGATCGGGATCGCCAGTCTGGGCTAGCACCTCACGGAAGTAGTGGATATGATTGGCGAGCCGGTTCTTCTCCTCGCTGATGTCTAGCTTCTCGATGTAGTAGATGAGCTCCTGCTCTAGCCTTGCCTCGTCGTACTGTATAGAGGTGAGCTGGGCTAGTCGCTCCTCGAGTTTGCTCCGTAGGTCTGTGATGCGGCTCTGCTCGTAGGGGTCGACCTCTGCAAGTAAGGCCGCGATGCGGTCTAGCTTCTCCACAAAGATGCGCTCGAGCGATGCGCCCTCTTGCTCTCTAAAAGCGTTGAACTGCTCAACCGCCTCCCCGATAGCTTGGCTTAGTAGCTGCATATCTTCGTCGGTGAGGGGCGTCTCGCCCTGCTCTACGATGACGCCTGGGTAGCTGAGCAAGAGACGTGTCAGGTCTTCGGGCTGCGGGATGCCTTCGGCCTCTATGGCACTATGGATCTGATCGTAGTAAGCATGGAGGAGAGGCGCATTGATCTGTACCTGTGGGGAGGTGCCTAGCGAATTGTCGGCTGTGCGAATGGTCACGTCGACCTTGCCTCTAAAGAGTGCGGGGATCAAGATGCCACGAAGCTCTATCTCTCGGTCTCGTAGGATGGAGGGGAGTCGGAGCGAGAGGTCGAGCTGCTTGCTATTGACAGAGCGGATCGAGACCTCGTAAGTGACACCCTCTAGGAGTAGCTGACTGCTACCATATCCTGTCATGGAGTAAATCATAGTCTTACGCTGTGTGGGGGATCAAAGCAAAGGTAGCGTCGTACACTACCCTACTGCGTCCCTATTGACTTTTTGGAAATAGCAAAAAGGGGCAAAGCTTCTTGCCAAAGCCTGCCCCTATATGATGATGCCTAGGCGTTGCGCCCGTGACAATTCTTATACTTCTTACCGCTACCGCAAGGACATGGGTCGTTGCGACCGATCTTCTTGTCCTTGACAATAGGCTGAGCCTTAGGCTGTGAAGCCTGTGTGGCTGCTTGTCCAGCTTGACGCTGCGCCTCCTGCTGGCTAGCGATCTCGTCCTTGGTCTCACGGTACTGGCTACGGTCTGTGCGTCGCTCGGCCTGCGCCTCACGGACGGAGAGACTAGAGCCGGTCTCATCGTCAGCGGGTAGCGGTATGCGACCACGCGTGAGGATGGTAGCGGTCTTGCGGTTGAGCCCGTCAAGCATGTCGCTAAAGAGGTCGTAAGACTCTAGCTTGTAGATGAGGAGTGGGTCCTTGTTCTCGTAGCTAGCGTTTTGCACAGAGTTACGCAGCTCGTCCATCTCACGGAGGTGCTCCTTCCAGGCATCATCCAGGGTGTAGAGCATGATCGTCTTGTGAAACTCCTTGACGATGCTCTTGCCCTCGGTGCGGTCTGCCTCGGCAAGGTCGCAAGGGATGTTGTACACCTTATTACCATCCGTGATCGGTATGATGATACGCTTGAACTTGTCGCCCTGCGTCTCGTAGAGGTTGTGCAGGATCGGGTAAGCGACCGTGGCGATCTTCTCGCCCTTGTGGTTGAGTGCCTGATAGACTGTCTCAAAGGTCTTGTCGACTACCTCATTCGTATGGCTCGATTTGAAAGCTTCAGGAGTCAGCTCAGTCTCTACGGCCAGCACCGAGAGGAGCTCATTGCGGAAACCCTCGTAGTCGTCCGCCTCCTTATTCTTATTGACAATCGCCTCGGTCACGTCGTAGAGCATGTTGAGGACGTCCATACCGATGCGCTCGCCCATCAAAGCGTGGCGACGCTTCTCGTAGATACCCTTACGCTGTGAGTTCATCACATCGTCGTACTCTAGGAGGCGCTTACGGATACCGAAGTTGTTCTCCTCGACCTTCTTCTGCGCACGCTCCACAGAGTTGCTGAGCATCTTGTTTTCAAGAGCTTCACCCTCGCCAAAGCCCATACGATCCATCAGCGAAGCAATACGATCACTCGCAAAGAGTCGCATCAAGTGATCCTCTAGCGAGATAAAGAAGACAGAGCTACCGGGGTCTCCCTGACGACCAGCACGACCACGCAACTGTCTATCCACACGGCGTGACTCATGTCGCTCCGTACCGATGATGGCTAGTCCACCAGCCTCACGCACCTCTGGCGAGAGCTTGATATCGGTACCACGACCAGCCATGTTTGTTGCGATGGTTACGGTGCCAGCTTGGCCAGCCTGAGCGACGATGTCGGCCTCCTTCTGGTGTAGCTTAGCATTGAGCACCTGGTGGGGGATCTTGCGCAACGAAAGCATACGACTGAGCAACTCACTGATGTCGACCGAAGTCGTACCCACTAGCACTGGTCGACCAGCCGCTATGAGCCTCTCGATCTCCTCGATGACCGCATTGTACTTCTCGCGAGCCGTCTTGTAGATACGATCGTTCTGATCATCACGGATCACGGGGCGATTGGTCGGGATAACCACCACATCAAGCTTGTAGATGTCCCAAAACTCTCCCGCCTCAGTCTCAGCCGTACCGGTCATACCCGCCAGCTTGTGGTACATACGGAAGTAGTTCTGCAGGGTAATGGTCGCAAAGGTCTGCGTTGCAGCCTCGACCTTGACGCGCTCCTTAGCCTCGATAGCTTGGTGCAGACCATCTGAGTAGCGACGACCATCCATGAGACGACCGGTCTGCTCATCGACGATCATCACCTTATTGTCCATCACCACATACTGGTCATCACGCTCGAAGAGAGCGTAAGCCTTAAAGAGCTGATTGACCGTGTGGACACGCTCGCTCTTGATCGCGTAGTTGGTGATGAGCTCGTCCTTCTTAGCAGCATACTCAGAGGGAGCGAGGTGCTCGCCCTCCAACTCGGCCAACTGAGAGGCAATGTCTGGGAGGACGAAGAAAGAGGCATCCTCTGCACCCTTCGAAAGCATCTCGATACCCTTATCTGTGAGGGTGATACTATTCATCTTCTCGTCGATGACGAAGTAGAGCGGATCGGTGACGATGTGCATCTGGCGCATGTTCTCCGCCATATAGATCTCCTCGGTCTTGAGCATAGAGGCTTTGATACCTGGCTCACTGAGGTACTTGATGAGAGGCTTGTACTTAGGTAGTCCCTTGAAGACACGGAAGAGGAGTAGGAAGCCCTCGTCTACCTCTTTCTTGTCTTCGCTCGCTATCTTTTTCTTTGCCTCTACGAGTAGCTTAGATACTAAATCTTTCTGAGCGTTGACCACCTTCTCGACATTGGGCAGATACTCCTCAAAGAGCTGATCCTCTCCCTGAGGCGTAGGACCAGATATGATCAAAGGCGTACGAGCATCGTCGATAAGGACCGAGTCCACCTCATCCACAATGGCGTAGTTGTGCGGACGCTGAACGAGGTCTGAGGGTGCTGTCGCCATATTGTCTCTCAGGTAGTCAAAGCCGAACTCATTGTTCGTACCGAAAGTGATGTCCGCATTGTAAGCCTTGCGGCGCCCCTCGCTATTGGGCTTGTGCTTGTCGATACAGTCGACGCTCAGCCCGTGGAACATATAGAGCGGTCCCATCCACTCGGAGTCACGCTTAGCCAGATAGTCATTGACCGTGACCACATGGACACCATTGCCTGGTAGCGCATTGAGGAAGACTGGCAGCGTAGCCACAAGCGTTTTACCCTCACCTGTCGCCATCTCGGCTATCTTACCCTTGTGCAGTACGACACCACCGATGAGCTGTACATCGTAGTGTACCATATCCCAAGTGATCTCGTTACCTCCTGCTACCCAGTGGTTGTGGTAGATAGCCTTGTCGCCATCGATCTCCACGAAGTCGTGATCTATCGACAGATCTCTATCCATCTGCGTAGCAGTGACGGTGATCGTCTCATTATTGGCAAAGCGTCGTGCGGTCTCCTTGACAATAGCAAAGGCCGTGGGGAGAATCTCGTCAAGCTTGACCTCGATCTTCTCCAGTACGTCCTTCTCTATCTTATCAATTTTAGACCAAGCCTCTTCACGAGCATCTATGTCGAGATCTTCGATGCCCTCTTTGAACTTAGCAATCTCGGCACGCTCCGAGGCAACGTACTCGTTGATTTCGTTGCGCAGCTGCTGTGTGCGATCTCTCAGAGCATCATCGCTGAGAGCCTGTATGGAGGGTTCGACCTCCTTGATTTTCTTAATGTAGGGTGTTATCTCCTTGAGGTCTCGCTGAGACTTACTGCCAAAGAGCTTTGTGATGATATTACTGAGAGCCATAAGTGGTTGATTATTTCTGATTGAATAGGGTAAAGAGTGGCGTGCCGTCAGCACTCATCGGCTGAGGGACACAGAGTAGGTATGCGAGCGAAGGGGCGACCGCATCGTACGATATAGGCTCCGTAAGCCTCTGCGAAGCTACACCAGGAGCCATCAGGATAAAAGGAGCTGTGACACGTCGCTGTCTTTGCTGCTCGAGGCCCGGCTTCTCTCCCGCCACCTCTGCAAAAGGTGCTAGAGCCAGTAGCACATCGCCCGCATAGCTACGATAACTATGCGAGTACAGAGGCTTAGCCCAGGCAGGCTGTGACAGACCCCTCTGTAGTTGATATGCAGGGATTGCCCCGATGACACCTTCCATCTCGGATACAAAAGTAGCAAGATTATTGCTCATATCCTGCATATCTACCTTCTTATCTGCTATCTCCTTCTTATTTAGATGGAGCGTCTGGTGGCTGTAGGCCATGACCCAGTCGTTGCGCCCATAGATGGCTGAGAGGTAGAGATTAGCTAGTGCGATACACTTGGCAGGGTCGAAGGTGACGACCGAGCGACGAGAAGGAGCCTTCGGCTGAGCTAAGTTCGCAACAGGGACTCCAACGATATTGAGCGCATAGTGCTCTGCACCATACAACTCTTGCAGCAGCGCAGTGATCTGATGTACCTGCTCATTGAGCCGAGCGTAAGCATCTTGCTGCTCTGGCGAATAGTCCGCATAGGCTACCCCACGGGCACCCACCTCCAGGTCTAAGACCATAACGATGAGCGTAGGCGACGTGCGACGCGCTTTGTGAGCGTAGCGTATGAACTCCTTAGATAGGTCCGTGATCGCATCATTAGCAAAGGGCGAGGTCAAGAGGTCGCTCATACGCCAAGCACCTTCGAAGGTATGCGCAAAGCTACCCTCCTTCGCGCCTTTCGAGAGTGGCTTCCAGACGGATGGTGTCGTGCGTCCGCCCAGCGTGCGCTGCTCATTATTTGCTTTAAGAGCTAAGGCGGGCAGACCGCCGTAGAAGTTGGTCGTAGCCCACCAGCCACTATGTTTATCTATCCATATAGCACCCTCGGCATCGTGTCCCGCCACAGCAATGGCGTCGTTGGCACGGCTCGCTATGGCATAGACAATCGCATCTCCCTGCGAAGAGCCTCTGAGTACGTCTGTGAGCAGTTCGCTACGCAAGGTTCCCGCAGGAGCTAACTGCTCTGCGCTGTTGATGCCCCGATAGTCTCTATTCGCAAAGGTAGACTCCGACCGCTGCGTCACCGCATCATATCGCTCAGCTTGGTACACGCCATGTATCTCAGGCATAGCACCGGCCGAGAGCGAAGCCAGTCGCGCCACCTCGTCTAGCAACGGGTATGGATAGCGAATGTCGGGTGCTACCGCTCCCTGCTTCATCACTCCGTTTAGGCCATTGCCACCCCACCCTGCTCGATAACTATCCAGCAGGTCGGTGCGTAGTCCCTTGACATAAATCTGCACCAGTATGTCAGGTCTCGTGCGCTGTGCCGATAGTGTCAGCGGTAGCAGACAGCTTAATGTGAGGAGGAGATAGCGAATAGGTCTCATCTGCGCTGTGTGAATCGTTTGGAATAGGTTAGATAGGCTACCGAGAGGAGTGCCGAGTTGAGGGCAAGTAAGATGATGGGTAGCGAACTAGTCTGCACGGCACAGGCGACCAAGATTAGGTAGAGTGCCACTGCCAGAGCATTTGCCGAGTGGAAGTACCGTGCGATGCGCTGAGCTTTGCCTCCCCTACCCAAGGCAAACCAAGCCAAGAGGAGGAGTGGATGAAAGACCAGCAAGTTGTAGTTAGGATCGGTGCAGGGATGTATCGAGACAAATGTTAGGAAGCTCAAGATGCAGCCCGCACAAGCGTAGCCCGTCATCCAGAGCAATGTCCAGTAGCGACTACGACGCAAGTAGCACAGCACGCCCGAGACGACCAATAGGAGCGACATCCATAGGACAGGCTCCAACCACCAGTGAGCTATAGGCTGTGGAGCTGGTGTCGGGGTCTCATAAACGATCCGATTGCTCACAAGTGGCTTCGCTCCTGTCGGAGAGACCAGTGTCGCTTGCTGCAAGAGACGATCCATCTCCATCGGTAGGAAGAGACGATCCTCGATCGTCATAATCGTGTCGGCAGGGGCTCCCAGGGCTAACTGCGTACCAAGACGGTACCACGGATGATAGTCCGCATAGGCATCGATGAGACTGCGTAGCGACTCTTCTTTTGCCACTTGAGGTAGCTCTATGCGCCACCCATCAGGGAGCGTTTGCTTGATAATAGAGTATGGTCGTGTAGCACAGTTGTCAAAGGCGAAGTTGTAGAGGTAGTACTTGTTTTCCTCTTTAATGTTCCACGCTAGGTAGCTGCGTATCGCCTCTTCCTGCTCGGGAGAGAGATCTAGCTCCAGCTCGTAGATGTTTTGCCCATAGGCATGGTAGCGGTAGAGAAAGTAGTCCCACGGCTCCTGCTGTACGAAGTAACCATCCGTCTCGCCCTTGATAAACTTCGTGTAGAAGCCTGGCTGGTCAAAGTCAAAGACCCCATAGTTGTACACATAGTCGTCCTCTAAATCCTCTAAGCTACGCACCCGCATTGCGGCGTGTCCGTAGATTGTATAGGCGTCTGCCTGTGAGGGCGTACAGAGTAGAATACTGATACGATGCCGCCCATCGGCAGTCAATGTGATGAGAGGTTCATTGCCTATAGGCTCTTGAGCCGTAACTGTACCACCTAGTGTGATGCAGAGCGTTGCGATAAGGAGTGTAAGCCTAGTCCAGAGAGAGGTCATTCGTATCATATCGTGGGGAGGTTTGCTTGCCTATATATTAAGGTATAGGAGATGCCTTACTCAAGCATCTCCCTATACTTCTTGTCTATAGCCTGACGGTCAGCTTCCGTCGGATTGAAGTGCGCCGACTGTGCCAATTGGTCGATCAGTTTCTCATCCTCTGCAGTGGTCTGCTGTGGGATGAAGACATTCACATTGACCATCAGGTCACCACGTCCATACCCCTGTACTGAAGGTAATCCCTTGCCACGCATACGTAGCACCTTGCCGGGCTGCGTGCCTGGCTCTATCTTCAGACGTGCACTACCATCAATCGTTGGTACTGTCACTTGTCCACCACGTATCGCCGTGTGAATGGGAATGAGGAGGTTGTAGATTAGGTCATTGCCGTTGCGTATAAAGTCCTTGTGCTGCTCCTCTTGGATGACGACGAGCAGGTCACCTGGTACACCATCTTGGGGAGCAGCATTACCTTTACCCTGTAGGGTCAGCTGCATACCGCCCACGACCCCGGCAGGGATATGGAAGGATATAACCTCCTCTCCCTGCGTCACGCCCTTGCCGTGGCACTTGCTACAAGGCTTTGTGACCACCTCACCTGCGCCACTACAAGTAGGACAGACCGTCTGTGTACGCATCTGTCCGAAGATTGAGTTGCGCACATCATAGACGACTCCCGACCCACCACAGGTCGAGCAGCTACGCTTACCGTCGCTCTCCGTGGTACCCTGACCGTGACAACCGTCACACTGGACGAGCTTCTTGACACGTAGCTTCTTGTCTACTCCGCTATTAATCTCCTCCAGCGTCAGACGCACCGTCAGGCGCAGGTCGCTACCCATAGGACGATGAGCCATACCGCCACCCGAGTGACCTCCGAAGTAATCGCCAAAGCCCCCTCCGAAGATGTCGCCAAAGCGGGAGAATATATCATCTACCGTAAAGCCTCCACCGCCAAAGCCTCCGAAGCCTCCAGCTCCGTCTACACCACTATGCCCGAACTGGTCATAGCGACTTCGCTTGTCTGGGTCACTGAGCACATCATAAGCCTCAGCAACCTCCTTAAAGTGCTCCTCCGCCTCCTTGTCTCCAGGGTTGCGGTCAGGGTGATACTTCAGAGCTTGCTTACGGTAAGCCTTCTTTATCTCATCTGCCGAAGCGTCTCGTGAGACACCCAGCAGCTCATAGTAGTCTTTTTTCGTTGCCATATATCTATCTTGTGCAGGTCAAAGCACTCTCTCCTTTAAGCCTCTTAGTTGCCGACGACCACATGCGCATGGCGTAGCACCTTGTCGTGAAGCATATAGCCCGTACGAACACAGTCGATCACCTGTCCCTTCTGTTCAGGCGTAGGTGCTGGTATCATAGCCACAGCCTCGTGTAGATTATCGTCAAAGGGACAGCCCGTCGCTTCAATCATCACGACACCCTGCTTCTCTAGGTAACCTACCAACTTATTATATATAAGGAGCAGCCCCTCCACAATCGGGTCCTCCTCGCTCTTGCTCTCACGGGCATGCTTGACCGCTAGCTCGAAGTCATCCACGATGGGGAGTAGCTCCTTGAGGACACGCTCTCCCCCATTCTTGATTAGGTCGCTCTTCTCCTGTAGCGTACGCTTGCGATAGTTATCGTACTCAGCCAGCATACGGAGATGCTGATCATTGAGCTTGTCTAGAGACTCCTGTAGCTCAGCAAGTTGCTGTGCCTCCTCACACTCAGGCGCTACAGTGTCCGTCTCCGTAGCTGCAGCTGCATCGCACGCCTGCTCTGGGGTCTCTTGCTTCATCTGATCCACTGAAGAGACATCTATATGTTGTGGCTCTGTATGCTTGCCACCCTTCTTATTTTCCTTTTTCATAATTGACTCTATATTTCTATCTCGAGACTATACAATAACCCTGCCAAAGAGCAAAAGGTGTGACTTTGTTCATCCGAACTAGCCATTATGTCATCCGAAAAGAGCTTCTACTCCGAGCTCCGCAGGACAAAAGTACGCTAAAATCTCTTGACACCCTACCCTATCCACTCAGACTGAGCCAGTCAATCGTGAGGAGCTGTGCAAAAGGGCATCACGCGACGAGTATGCGCCCAGTAATCATCGTACAGCACAGGGCTGACGCTCTGTCAGGAGCTACACATAGCGACTAGCGAGGAATAGATGAACTCATTATAATATAATGTGCCCCCATGTACGACACCCTCTGATAGTTCCGACCCCTCCGATAGCTCTAATGGCTCCGATCTCTAACCTCTAACCTCTAATCTCTAACTTCTAATCTCTATTCTCGAATATCCACGTGGAAAATCTCAAATCTCCACGTGGATATTTTTTATTTTCCACGTGGGCGTCATTCATTTCCTCCGAAGTTTCATTTGATTCCTCCGAAGAATTTTTTCTTCCCCACGTGGAAAATAAAAATTCTCCACGTGGAGATTTCGAAATATCCACGTGGAAATCCGTTTTTCCCGACACGGATATGTATCGATATGTAGTCGGCTCTAAATTATTGTTGCGAATCAGCGTTGCATTTGATAGTTGAATCTGCGACAGCAAAAAAGAACCTTTATATCAGAAAAAAGCATTACCTTTGCACCACCACAGAGCAGATGACTCATCACTCCGCCTAGGAGACGGTACCATCAGAAGAGCTCTGAGGAGCATACAGAGGAGCGACGCACTTAGTCCCCTCGGGTCCTATAGCTCAGTCGGTTAGAGCACCTGACTCATAATCAGGGAGTCCTTGGTTCAAGCCCAAGTGGGACCACAACGATGCTTCGAGCATCGCCATATCTAGCAAATGCAGTCCGAGACTATTGGACTGCATTTCTCGTTTTATCATGCCTGCTGTCTAGAGTGTATCAATAAAGTCTCCCGTAGCTCTACGGCTTCCAGTAGCTCTGAGGGGGTAGCCCCAGCGAATTGAGTACACGAAATTTCGCCTAGCAGTTGCATTAAATCTGAAAAGACCATATCTTTGTGGAGTAAGTCAAATCACTACACAACAAATAACCTATGACACAGAAGAAACTCTTCACCCTGATCACCATACTCATCTGCGGTATGGCACTAGGAGCTTGCAAGGAAAAGTCCGACGAGCCTAACCCAACTCCTGATAAGTCTCGCTACTTAGGACTGGATGCGTCTGCTGAGGAGCAGCAGTACTTCGCCCCTATCTACATTCCAAAGAAGGAGGACTTCAAGCCCGACAAGCTCGACCTCTTCAAGTCTTCCGTAACCCCCTTCGGCTGGATCTATGAGGCTGACGCAAAAGATCCAGAGGGTAAGAAGTTCTACCGATTTGTGTCTCCCAACAAAAAGGACGAAAACGGCAAGGATATTCCTGAGACCTCTCAGTTTTGTATGGACTTCCTCGCCTACAACCACTCTATGCCAGGCGCTCCCGTCCACATTAGGATGGGGCTCTTCCGCCACTTTGCTATGGACTATCTGGTAGATCCTGAGACATTTACAGAGCCTAAAGACCTGCAGGTGCAGAAGGACCTACTGAAGATTATGGAGCACTATGGCTTCACGGAAGATGGTCAGTTCACCGTACTAAGCGGGGACAATGCCTATGTAGCTTACAATACTAAGTTCGACCCAGAGACACCACTCAGAGGGGTTATGTTTACAGAGCAGGAAAAAGATCATCCTGGCTATCGACTAACCTTCCAAATCAGCTACGGTCGGAGATAATGCCCCGAGGGCTTAACCCTCCACCGACACGAAAAAGAGACTCCCCCCGAGTCGGACACAATCCGACCGAGGGGAGTCTCTCTGTATTCTCTCTATCTGGAGACTACTTGCCACAGGAGAGAAAAAAAAATACCTTGTTATAGGTATGTGCTTTGCTTTTTATTTCGGTTGCTTCCCCCTATCTTTGCGGGTGTTGGTAGGGATGTCCTACCAATGAGCAATCAATCTTTATCCAAAACTTAAACTCAAAATGACTATGCAACCTATTATCAATAGCAACTTACCAGAATTCAAAGTACCTGCATACACCAAGTCCAAGGGCTTTCACGAGGTCTCTAACGAGGACCTCAAGGGGCGCTGGAGCGTACTCTTCTTCTATCCTGGCGACTTTACCTTCGTATGTCCTACGGAGCTAGCTGACCTCGCTGACAACTATGCTGAGTTTCAGCAAATAGGCGTAGACATCTACTCCGTGAGCACTGACTCACACTTCGTTCACAAAGCTTGGCAGGATGCCAGCGAGGCGGTCAAGAAGGTTCAGTACACGATGCTCGCTGATATGCGCTTCGAGCTGGCTCGTGCCTTCGGCGTGATGATTGAAGAGGCTGGACAGGCTTACCGTGGCACTTTCCTCATTGACCCTGATGGCAAGGTGCGTGTGGCAGAGATTCACGACAGCGGCATAGGGCGTGACGCTCAGGAGCTACTACGTAAGGTGCGTGCTGCTCAGTTTGTCTATGAGCACCCAGGCGAGGTGTGCCCCGCTAAGTGGAGACAAGGCGATGCCACTCTCAAGCCTAGCATCGACCTCGTTGGTAAAATCTAGCACCTAGATCTACAAGAGACTGTTGCATAAAGGCGAATCCCGAAAGCAACACAGCGATTCGCCTTTATGCAACAGTCTCCTTTCTGACTTTTACCGGACAGCAAGACCATAAAATTAGCCCCAAGCACCTTGAGAGTACTTGGGGCTAAAAGCGTCACGGCAACAAATCAAAAGAGCATAACCTCACTATTGCCTACTAATCGACTCGGCGACCACCTGGGGGCGCTCTCAGATCTCAAGCAGCCGAGGAGCATTGAGCGTGCGACTGCTTTCGTTCATCATGGCACCGTTCGAATAGATCGTATCACCTCTTTTCAGCACGCCATACTGCTGATGGATATGCCCGAAGAGGTGCAGGCGGGGCTTGATCTCATACACTCGACGCAGGAGTGTGGCAGAGCCGTAGTTGGTCTGGTCGGCATAGTCCAAAATGCCATAGGGCGGACGATGCGTAACCAAGACATCTGTGTCTAGCGGTATATCCGCCTCGTATTGCTCTTGGCGGCCATCGGCACAGTCTGGCACAAACAGCGGGACTCCGTAAAACTTCACCCCCTCGATCTCTACCCCAGAGTTGTAGAGCAGGTGTACCGTGTCACTGAGTCCACTCACAGTAGCCCTATACATACAGAAGTCGTGATTGCCGCAGGTGAAGAGCTTGTACTGGTAGTCCAAGTCGCACAGCCAGTTGATAAAGTCCTCTGCCTCGTCTGCACTACCATGCATAGTAAAGTCTCCAGAGTGCACCACGACGTCTGCCACAGGCAAATCCCGCAGCCGCCTGTGATAGCCATGCGTATCGGATAGATGTAGTATCCTCATAGTCATTACTAGTACGTGAGAGTTACTCCAAGAGAGAAGCGTTGAGGCGTGTTTTTATACGAATTGGTTACTGTCGTGTAGCTCTCGTAGGTAGAGGCGGGCGCACATCTCGGCGTCGTCGCCTGCGCGGTGGTGCGTCCCCTCGGGGATGGATAGTTGCTCGCAGAGGTAGGCGAGCGTATGGCAGCCGTAGTCGTAGATCTGACGCGCACGGCGTAGCGAGCAGTCCCACTGCAGCTCGGGTAGTGTGAGTTCGTAGAGCTGTGCCGTCTGCTCCAGGCAACTTCGATCAAACGGGACATTGTGCGCGACCATCAAGGCACCCTCGCCTATGTATTGCGCTGCTATCTCTTGCCAAACCTCGGCAAACGATGGCGCCCTCTTCGTATCCTCTGGGCGAATGCCATGACACTGCATATTCCAGTAGCTGTATCGGTTGCCCTCAGGTTGCACCAGCCAGGAGCGTGTCTCAGCAATCTCGCCATGGCGTACCACACAGATCCCCACCTCACAGATGGAGGTGCGCTGTCCCGTGGCAGTCTCAAAGTCTATCGCTATAAAGTCTAATGTATTCATCACGCTTCAGTTGTTGGCTCGTAGTATGCCATAAGGTTCTTGGCAAAGTTATACATCTCCTCTCGTACGGACTGAGGCTCCAGCACCTCAATTTGATCGCCCATTGCTAATAGAGCTTGATAAAGGTCATACGTAGGACAGACCTCCAGCTCAAAGCAAGCCACACCCTCCACCTCTGAGGGTAGCTCTCTCTGCGACTCATGTATCGGTAGCGTGCGGAGGTAGTCCGCACCCTGATCATAGGCATTGACTAGCAGACGCACAGGCTCCTCCTCAGAGTGAATCACCCCACAACAGCCTCGGTAGTAAGCCTCTATATCAAAGGTCTCATCCATCACAAAGCTCTCCTCAAGCGGTTCGCACGCTAAGATGCGATCCAGAGCATAGACTAGATAGACATCCTTGGGACGCGAGCCTCCGTCCTCAGCATTGAGCTCTACATTGCGAGCTGAGTAGTAAGGGCTACGAGCCAGAAGATACCATCTGCGATTCGCCACTTTGAGATAGTAAGGCTCCGCTTCGAAGCTGTAAGCCTCAGGTCTGCCAAACCCCTGGTAAGTCATCTGGATTACCTTGCCATGACGCATCGCCTCGGCAATCACGTTGAGCCACTTACGCCCAGAGGGCACATGCTCGAAGAGAATTCGCCCCTGGAGCTTGCTGTCGGCTTGTATCTGATTCATCGCCGTGTAGGAGTCTATGAGCCAGCTGCGCAGGTTGTCCTGCTCCAGCTCCTCAGGATTATCAATGTAGTAGCGGTAACCATCCTGGGGGTCACATAATATATCCACCTGAAAGATGTCGAGGATCGCCGCCCGATGATTGTGAAAGGTGCGCTTCGGCAGAGGCTCCTCGTAGCTCAACCCGCTATCCTCCCAGTGGCGACTAATCTCCTCAAAGGTCAGTCTCCCGTACTGGCGAAATTGCTCGATCAGCCAGACATATCGTCCGAATTTGTTTGCCATACACTATAGGTCTCTTTCTTTAAAGGCAAAGATACAACATTAGCTCTGCCAAACCGTGGCACAAGACATAGCTTTTCCGTCTAAAACTGCAATGGCTTTCACATAGAACCCAATTGGTTGCTACATGAAAGCGCACACTGTTGCTTATTGCATAGAGGCTAACGCTCTAGCCTCTAACCTCTAAAGTCTAATCTCTAGCAAGCTACGCCTCTCCGCAGGCAATCTGGCGATGCAGCTCTTTCTTGCGCTGCTCCTTGATGTCGTACCATAGCTGAGAATCCTTCAGCGCATCTATGGGGATTCGGCTAGCGTAGCGCTCTAGGAATTCATAGCTATACAGGTGCGATGCTCCAAGGTCTTTATCCTTCCAGCTACCGTGGTCTATCAGCTCGGCCCAGTTCCACTTGTCGATGAAGCGATCTATCGTATCATAGTCCAGTGGTATGGAATCATTCTCAGATAGTTTATCCCAGTCCCAGCAGTCTGCAAACCGCTCCAAGCAAGCTACTGTTAGAATGGAGTCGCAATCAGTCAGAGAGAGACTAGACCAGGTTATCCAATTCTTGAACTCCTCAAGCATCTCGGGCGTCCATAGGATCTCGGCGTTGTTAGAGACTAGATGCCAGTCTAGCTTCTTCCAATACTTCCTGAGGGTCTCTAATGTCCAGGGGAACTCCTGTGAGAGTCCTCTCCAAGCAGCCTCATCCAGCTGCTTCTTTAGTAAGTCATTTGTATCCATAATTCTTTATCTGATTTGTTGAACACAGTGCAAAGATACACCGCAGGGTGTGCCATATTGAAGCACAGGTCTGAAGAATCTCTCGACATCCTCAGAAGTCCCGACAGTTTCATAGGTAGGAAACTTTAGTTTCACAGGTAGGAAACTCCAGTTTCATACGGGTGAAACTCTAGTTTCATACGGGTGAAACTTTTGTGCCACGGGGGGTGAAACTTTTGTTTCACCTTGTTGGCACCAACATCTTCTCGCCCTAAGGCAACAAAAAAGTCCCCGTAGCAAAACTACGAGGACTCACAGATGATTATTTGACGAGGGGGCTATCGGGGGAGCTGCTCGGTGGCTAAGGCGGTCGCCACGTCGTGGTAGTGCAGCAGTGCGTCGAGCGTCGGGGTGGCGTCGTAGGGGACGGCCGTCATAATTGGCTCAATGAGGCGCGCTATCTCGGTGAAGCCAATACGCTCATCGAGGAAGGCGCGCACAGCGACCTCGTTGGCAGCATTGAGCAAGCAGGGAATATTGCCACCCTGTCGGAACGCTTCGAAGGCTAGTCCCAAGCAGGGGAAGTGGGCTGCGTCTGGCTCCTCAAAATGAAGCGATGTGCCGACAAACGGCTGACGCGCTATGGGTAGCGGCTCACGCACACCGCCATGGAGTGCTAGGCTGATCGGGAGACGCATGTCGGGGACGGCTAGCTGCGCCTTGACCGAGCCATCGGCAAACTGCACCATCGAGTGCACGACGCTTTCGGGGTGTATCAAGATAGAGATCTGATCTGCTGAGACGGCAAAGAGGTGGCACGCCTCCATCATCTCAAAGCCTTTGTTCATCATCGTCGCCGAGTCGATCGTCACCTTAGCACCCATCGACCAGCGCGGATGATGCAGCGCATCTGCTACGGTGACTTGGCTTAGCTTATCGAGAGGCATCTGCCAGAAGGGACCTCCACTTGCCGTGAGCCAGATACGCTCTAGAGGGGTCTCCTCGCCCATCAAACATTGGTAGATGGCTGAGTGCTCCGAGTCCACAGGGAGGATGCGCACACTATGCTCCTGCGCAGCGTGCATGATGAGTTGACCTGCCACTACGAGGGTCTCCTTATTGGCCAAAGCAATCTCATGTCCGCTCTCTATAGCCAGGAGTGTGGGGCGCAGACCGGCGAAGCCGACGAGGGCGGAGAGCATGACGTCGTAGTCTCTATGCTGCGCCAGTTCGCAGAGACCCTCGACGCCAACGAGTACGGTGCAGGTTAGCCCTTTGAGGAGTGCGGTATGCTCTGTGGCGGCTTTTTCGTCAGCTACGACCACGACGGCCGGATGGTATTTCTCCGCCTGCTCTACGAGGAGGGGTACGTTGCGATGAGTGGTGAGGGCATAGACGGTGAGCAGCTCGGGGTGAAAGGAGATGACCTCCAGTGCCTGGGTGCCGATACTGCCTGTCGAGCCAAAGAGTGCGATGCGTCGCATAGTGTGTAGTCTGCTTGGGGGGAAGGGATGGGCTTACAAGTCTAGTAGCCCTTGGGGTATGTGTAGCTGGATGGTTTTGCTCTCGGGATCTATCTCCTCGACCAGCTCCTCGTGGATGGGGATCAAGTGCTGAGTGCCGTCGGAGGTCTCGATCGTAAGGAGGATGTTTTCCGTTTGGTCATTGACCTCTAGGATCGTGCCGACAAGCTCTTCCTCGGGGGTGAGCACTTGGTAGCCGATGAAGTGATCCCAGCTATAAGCGACCTCGCTCTCTGCTAGGAGCTCTGTGGGAACGAAGAGACGCCACCCCGTCATCTTCTCAGCGATGGAGCGATCAGCGACATGCGCCAGGGTGAGCAGGTAGCTGTCTCCCTTGCTGCGATAGCTCAGGAGCTGGTACGGCACAGGTAGCGCATCGATCTCGGCAAAGAGATAAAAGGCTTCGCGACTAGGGTCGCTACAGAGAGTCTCCAGCTCGATGGTCAGGTAAGCGGTTAGCTCACCACGCACGCCGTGTGGCTTGCCTAGGTGGCCAACGGGCGTGAGCTCCGGTACGGTAAAAGTGGTCGTGCTACTCATCGCGTCTCTCGATGTGAGCGCCTAGAGCGTTGAGTCGCTCGTGTAGATGCTGGTAGCCACGGTCTATCTGCTCCGCATTGTTGACCACACTGGTGCCATCGGCACTCAGTGCAGCTATCAAGAGCGCGATACCAGCGCGTATATCTGGCGAAGCCATCACGGCAGGACGCAGACGGGTCTGGTGGTCTTTGCCAACGACCACTGCTCGGTGTGGGTCGCAAAGGATGATCTGTGCGCCCATATCGATGAGCTTGTCCACAAAGAAGAGACGACTCTCAAACATCTTCTGATGAATGAGGACGGTACCCTTGGCTTGTGTTGCTACAACGAGGAAGACGCTCAGCAGGTCTGGCGTGAGTCCTGGCCACGGCGCATCGGCAATGGTGAGGATAGAGCCATCCATAAAGGTCTCTATCTCGTAGCTCTCTCTGGCGGGTATGATGAGGTCATCGCCTCGCTCTATAATCTCGATGCCGAGTTTGCGAAACATCTGCGGGATGAGCCCTAGGTCGGGCAGACCGACGTTCTTGAGCGTTAGCTCGCTCTGCGTCATGGCTGCGATACCGATGAAGCTGCCCACCTCAATCATATCGGGCAGGATACGATGCGTCGTGCCATGTAGTCGCTCGACACCCTCAATGGTGAGCAGGTTAGAGCCGATGCCTGAGATGCGGGCTCCCATAGAGACAAGCATACGGCAGAGCTGCTGTATGTACGGTTCGCAGGCAGCATTGTATATAGTGGTCTTGCCCTCTGCTAAGACAGCCGACATGATCACATTGGCGGTACCTGTCACGGAGGCCTCCTCGAGGTGCATATAAGCTCCTCGTAGGTGTGGCACCTCTATGCGAAAGGCTCTACGCTCCTGATCATACTCGCACTCCGCTCCTAGGGTGGCAATGCCGATCAGGTGGGTGTCTAGTCGGCGACGTCCTATCTGATCACCGCCAGGCTTGGGGAAAACGGCGTGCCTACAACGACCGACAAGAGGCCCGACGAGTAGGACCGAGCCGCGCAAGATCTTGCTCTCATGGAGGAACTGTGGAGAGTCGACGAAGTCTAGATCTATCTCCTGAGCTTTGAAGCGATAGCTGTCGTGACTGAGTCGTGTCACCTCGACACCGAGCAGCTCTACGAGCTTGATGAGGTTGTTGACATCGAGGATGTCTGGGACATTCTCTAGGATGACCTCTTCGCTGGTTAGTAAGGTGGCGGCGATGACTTGGAGTGCTTCGTTTTTAGCTCCCTGTATGGTTACCTCGCCATGGAGTCTGTGACCTCCCTCGATGATGTAAGATGCCATAAGCTAGTATCGTAAGAGTAAGATAGTGAGTGTCTGTATCAGCTAACGTCTAGAACGATTGGGGTGGCCTCCACGGTGTCCTCCTCCTCTGGAGTTGTTGCCTCCTCGTGCTGGACGCCTGTACTGTCGTCTAGAGCGGTTGCCTCCCCGTCCCTGAGGTGTGCGTCGTGTGGCAGCGTCTAGCTGGTGCTCCTCTTCGGTCAGCACGAGCTTCCCGCCAGAGAGTTCGTAGAGATCCTTAAAGATGGTGTAGTCATCGACGGCACGCTTATTCCACAAGATATAAGCCTGCTTCATGCGGTTGGCAATGGAGAGAGCCAAAGCCTCGCGCTCATCACCCTCGGGCATCTCGCACGCTTTCTTGATCAGCTCCTGAATGAGGTGACCATAGTGGCGGTAGATGATGTCGTCATCGGGATAGGTCAGAGGCTCGGGCGCACCACGGAGTGCCTCCTCGTGAATGGGCTCTACGGGGTAGTCAATGTCTAGCGCGAAGTGCGACATAACGGCGAGGTGATCCCAGAGGACTTTGTGATCCTCCGACTTCTTAGCCTGCTCGGGCTGTATGATCGCCATCGCCTTGACAATAGCGTGCGCGCATCGAGTCCGCTCGTCGCGGTCCTCAATGGTCAAGCAGTGGTCTACCATGTGCTGGATATGGTGTCCATACTCAGGGAGAGGGATGACCTCGTGGTAGCTTTTCTGGGGGGGTGTTTGTATCGTATCTGTCATTGTTGTAATCTGTCGTAAGTTCATTTGTTGAGCCGCTGGCGCATCGCTTTCGTCTCGCTCTCGAAGCCTGGCTTAGCGAGGAGGGCAAACATATTGCGCTTGTAGTCCTCCACGCCTGGCTGGTCAAAGGGGTTGATCCCCATCATATAGCCACTGACAGCGACCGCATACTCCATCGTATAGATGAAGGCACCAATCGTCCTAGCATCGATCTGCGGCAACTGCAACTGCAAGACTGGCACACCGCCATCTTCGTGTGCTAAGAGCGTGCCTAGATGCGCCTGCTCATTGACATGGTGCATCGTCTCGCCTGCTAGGTAGTTGAGCCCGTCTAGGTTTTGCTCATCTGTCGGGATGGTGATGGTATCTCGTGGCGTGTCGACGACGATCATCGTCTCGAGGATGTTGTGGGGTCCTTGCTGTATCCACTGCCCCATGGAGTGCAGGTCGGTCGTGTAGGTCAGAGAGAGCGGGAGTAGTCCCTTGCCCTCCTTGCCTTCGCTCTCGCCAAAGAGCTGCATCCACCACTGCCCCATAGCACTCAACCGAGGCTCGAAGGCGACCAGCACCTCGCTCACAGCGCGCTCCCGATAGGCGGCTTGTCTTGTCACGGCATACTGCACGGCTGGGGTCTCTAGCGGATGCTCCGTACTACGATATAGGAGCGCCGTGTCACGCGCACCTTGGAGCAAAGCCTCAATATCAAAGCCTGCCAGAGCAATCGGCAGCAATCCCACAGGAGTCAGCACGGAGAAGCGACCGCCCACATCATCTGGTATGACGAAGGTATCGTACCCCTGCTCGTCTGCTAGGCGACGCAAAGCACCCCGCTTCTTGTCGGTAATGGCTACGATACGTCGCTTAGCCACCTCCTGTCCATCACGAGCCACTAAGTATTGGCTCAGCATGCGGAAGGCAATGGCCGGCTCGGTCGTCGTGCCACTCTTAGAGATATTGACAATGCCAAAAGGCTTGTCCACGACCAGATCCATCAGATCGTGCAGATAGTCACTGCTGATATTGTTTCCAGCGAAGAGTACTTGCGGGCGTCCCAGCTCCGGCTGACGATGTGCGGAGAAGTGGTCTCCGAGTGCCTCCATGACGGCCTTGCCACCTAGGTAGCTGCCCCCGATGCCTATACATATTATATATAGGCACTCATGGCGAAGCCTGTCGGCTACCGTCTGTACTCGCTTGCAAAGGTCACGCTCGAGCATCTCCTCGGGGAGCGTGAGCCAGCCTAGGAAGTCGTTACCAGCGCCTGAGCCCGTGTGTAGCGTCTCAATCGCTGCGAGCGCATCTTGCTCTGCCTGGCGGATGGTCTCTGCCGATAGATGAGCTTGCGCATGTGTTGTGTCGATCTGTATGAGCGATGCGGCTGTCTTCATGGTTGTATCGTGTGTTAGGTTAGAAGGGTTCGTCCGTCAGCAGGGTCTTGAGCCAGTGTTTAGCGGAACTTGAGCGAGAGCCGCTCAATGGTTTCCTTGGCCGACTGCTTATTATAGAGTATCTCGTAGACGGCGTCCATAATCGGCATATTGACTCGGTAGCGTGTCGTATTGAGTTCGCGCACGCACTTAGCACCGTAGTAACCCTCAGCCACCATCTCCATCTCGACCTGCGCTGCCTTGACGCTGTACCCCTTGCCGATCATCGTGCCGAAGGTACGGTTGCGACTATAGTTGGAGTAAGCGGTCACGAGCAGGTCACCTAGATAAACCGAGTTGGTGATGACACGATGATTGAGCAGGTGTACCGTATTGACAAAGCTATTCATCTCAGCAATAGCGTTGCTGATGAGAACGCTCTGGAAGTTGTCTCCATAGTTGAGTCCGTTGCAGATACCCGCAGCGATGGCGTAGATGTTCTTCAGTACCGAGGCAAACTCGATGCCGACCACATCGTCCGACGTGGTACAGGTGATGTAGTCACACGAGAGCGTGTCAGCCATCAGATGCGCCAGCTCACTGCTATAAGCTCCTGTGGTTAAGTAGCTACGACGCTCCTGCGCCACCTCCTCAGCGTGACAAGGACCACTCACCACGCCAATCTGCTCCTTCGGCAGGGAGAACTCCTTAATAAGGAACTCCGATACCAGAAGGTTTTCGTCAGGCACAATTCCCTTGACCGCATTGATAACCTGCTTGCCCCGCATGCTACTACGCTTCACCTTCTTGAGGTAGTGCTTGATATAGGGCGAAGGGGTCACTAAGATGATGGTGTCACTATTGCGAAAGAAGGGGTTGATCGAGCCCTCCGTGTAGAAGGTTATCCTGTCTGTATCAAAGGCAGCACTAGAGAGGTAGTCGGGGTTATGCCCCGTAGCCTTAAAGCGCTGCACCTGATCATCACGACGCACATACCAATTTATCTCAGGCGTAGACTCGAGAGATATCTTAGCCAGTGCAGTAGCCCAGCTACCACTACCTAGTATGCCTATGCGACCAATATCCATATTGACTGTATCGTATGCACGCCATGCACTCTAGCGATAGAGAGATGTGCGTGAACTTAGATTATTTCGTAGGAGCCTCCACCCACTTGGATATTTCCTCCAGTGCGGGGATCTGCAAGCCTAGCTTATACTTCTTATTGATATCCATCATCTGCTGCATCACCTTGCCCGGAGCTTTGCCCGCCAGGTCTGCTACAGTGAGGTAGCCCGCTTTCTGCAGGAGTGGCACCCATGTCTTGTCAATGCCAACGGCTGCATAAGCCTCCTCCTTGTCACGCTTAGGCTGTATCTCAGGACGCATCTGTGGGAAGAGCAATACCTCCTGAATACTCTCCTGCCCCGTCAGGAGCATCACGAGGCGGTCCATACCGATACCCATACCTGATGTGGGGGGCATGCCAAACTCTAAAGCGCGTAGGAAGTCGTGATCGATATACATCGCCTCATCGTCTCCACGCTCACTGAGACGTAGCTGATCCTCAAAGCGGTGACGCTGATCTATTGGGTCGTTGAGCTCTGAGTAGGCATTGGCCAGCTCCTTACCATTGACAAATAGCTCGAAGCGCTCCGTCAGATCGCTCCTATCGCGGTGCTCCTTAGTGAGCGGTGACATCGCCTTAGGATAGTCTATGATGAAGGTCGGCTGCACCAAGTGTGGCTCAGCAACTGCGCCAAAGAGTTCGTCGATTAGCTTGCCGACACCCATCGTCTCATCTATCTCCACGCCCTTAGCTTGGCACACCTTACGAAGCTCAGCCTCGTCCATACCATCGATATTGACCCCGCCATACTCTTGGATAGCGTCAATCATAGTAAGGCGACGATAGGGAGGCTTAAACTCTATCGTATGCTCCCCTACCTGAATGGTCGTAGAGCCTAGCACCTCTTGACAGATATGCTCGATCATCTGCTCCGTCATCTGCATCATCCATCGGTAGTCCTTGTAGGCGACATAGATCTCCATACAGGTAAACTCAGGATTGTGCGTCCGGTCCATACCCTCATTGCGGAAGTTACGGCTAAACTCGTAGACGCCCTCGAAGCCACCCACGATCAACCTCTTGAGGTAAAGTTCATTGGCGATGCGTAGGTAGAGCGGTATGTCAAGCGCATTGTGGTGCGTCACGAAGGGACGAGCTGCAGCACCGCCTGGGATAGACTGCAGGACAGGCGTATCTACCTCTAGGTAGCCACGTGAATTAAAGAAGTTGCGCATCGACTGAAAAATCTTCGTACGCTTGATGAAGATGCCCTTCACCTCCTCATTGACTATCAAATCTACGTAGCGACGACGGTAGCGCAGCTCTGGATCGGTAAAGCCATCGAAGACCTGATCATCCTTAGCCTTGACGATAGGGAGCGGACGCAGTGCCTTGCTCAGCAAGGTCAGTTGCTCAGCATGCACCGAGATCTCGCCCGTCTGGGTACGGAAGACAAAGCCCTTGACACCGACGATGTCGCCAATGTCGAGAAGCTTCTTAAAGAGCTTGTTGTATAGATCCTTATCCTCTCCTGGGCAGAGGTCATCACGGGTCACATAGACCTGTATGCGCCCCGATGCATCTTGTAGCTCCATAAAGGAAGCCTTGCCCATGATGCGCCGGCTCATGACACGACCAGCGATGCTCACCTCCTGGCGAGGTGCCTCATCCTGATATTGGTCCTGTATCTCCTGAGCATGTGCCGTCACGGCATACTCGGCTGCGGGATAGGGATTGATGCCCATCTGACGTATCTCGTCTAGGCTGTTGCGACGTGCTATCTCCTGGTCACTAAGTTCTAGTAAGTGTAAGTCCATAACTATAGTTAAGTATAAAAACGCTCCCACCCCGCTGAGCATACGGCGAGAGTGTAGGTGGTACGTGCCTATCCCATCCACCTAATAACAGTCTCAGGAAGAAAGAACGGCTCGAGCTAACTGGGGCATATCTACGACAAGCCCTCTGCAAAAGTACTCATTTTAGCCCTCACTACCAAAAGGGGTCCACAAAATCTCACCTCGCACTCCTGAGCAGTAGGCTAATCCCCGTTTCGTGATACGAGAGAGGCGGTCGCCGAAGTCGCGATAAGCACTCGTCGAAGCCTATCAATAAGAGACTGTTGCAAAGTCAACAGTCTCTTAATGTGTTACCCCTGCCCTCTAACTTCTAACCTCTAATTTCTAATCTCTAATACCCTCCTTTTTCGAATATCCACGTGGAGAATCTGAAATCTCCACGTGGATATTTTTTATTTTCCACGTGGGCGTGATTCATTTCCTCCGAAGTTTTATTTGATTCCTCCGAAGAATTTTTTCTTCCCCACGTGGAAAATAAAAAATCTCCACGTGGAGATTTCGAAATATCCACGTGGAAATCCGTTTCCCCCGACATAATGCTGTGTCGATATGTAGTCGATTCTGAAATATTGTAGCGAGTCAGCGTTGCATTTCTTCAGCCAGAAGCTACACATAGCGACCAGCGAGGAATAGACGAGTTCATTATATGATGCGTCAGCCCTGTGGTACTCCTCGACAAGCTATGTGCTAGACTTTTAGTACCTTTGGTCGATTCTAGTCTTGAGCGTGCAGGAGCACTGCCCTCTAGACTGACAGACTCAATCGTTTCACTAAACATACAGTTTCCCTATGAAGAAGAACTACACTTTACTACTACTCCTTGCCATGACTCTGCTCGGAGTAGCAACACAGACGAAGGCTCAGGCCCCACTTATGGAGCCCAGCATCGATCTGACCTTCATCACCGAGGACGAAAACGCCTCTCTGCTTATACGCGCCACCGCTCCCACAGACGGCTGCTGGATAGACCTCAATGGTGACGGTCAGTGCCAAGACAATGAGAAGATTCCAAAGGGAGTCGAGAAAAGTGCTATCAACCTGCCCAAGAGTCTAACCAAGGCAACTATCTACGGTCCTATCACTTATCTCAATCTCAGTAAGACCGCCCTCACATCTATCGATCTATCTAAGACTAATACGCTCAAGGAGCTATGGTGCTACCAGACGGGCATTACCCAACTCGACGTAACGGGGCAACCTGACCTCGAGATGCTATTCTGCTACTCAAACCTAATCTCGAGACTAGATCTCTCTAAGAATCCTAAGCTAAAAGAGCTCGGAGTACAGCTTTGCGCACTCACATCCATCAATCTATCTAAGCTACCCGAGCTCGAGGTTGCTGTACTCTCGGGTAATGAGTTAGGTACTCTCGATGTGACGAACAACCCCAAGCTAAAGGTGCTTTACTGTGAGAAGACAAAGATCAGTGCACTAGACCTCTCTAAGTGTCCCGAACTTACCTTCATACAGTGCAGTATGAATTATGATCTAAACAGCATCGACGTCTCAGCGCTACCCAAGCTAGAGGTCCTCAAAGCTGACATAGTAGGACTGGAGTCACTAGATGTCACTAAAAACCCTAAGCTCAAGAAGCTACACCTCGGGGGAAATAAGCTGACCGAACTAGATCTGTCTAAGAATCCTCTACTAGAGGAGCTGAACCTCAACAACAACAAAAAGCTCTCTTCCATCGACTTCCTCTCTGGTCTTCCTGAGCTAAAGATGTTTACCATCAAAGGCATCAGCGGACTAAACGACCCAGACTTCTCGAAGAACCCCAATCTAGAGTACATCAATCTAGCTAAATGTGGATTTAAGAAGGTAGACCTCTCTCACAATCCGAAGATACGTCGCCTCTACTGCGAGAGGAATGAACTCACGGAGCTAGACCTGACGAAGACTCCCCTACTGCGAGACTTCATCGCTTTCGAGAACAAACTCACCAAGCTAGACTTCTCAGCTTGTAAGGAGCTCCAGTATGCAGACATCTCTGTCAACGAAATCTCAGAACCAGCTATGCAGGTGATTGTAGAGTCTATCCCAAAGTTCCAGCTACTAGATACGGACTTCCCCGCAGCTGGTCGGTTCATCGCTATTGACACGATGGAGGTCGATGAGAAGAACATCATCACTGACGATCAAGTAAATATAGCAACTGGCAAGGGATGGGTGCTTATGACTGGTAATGCAGGTGACCCACAGCCATACCCCGTAGCACAACCAGTCAAGGCTAAGACAGCAGTCTACTACAGCGTTCTGGACCAGTGTCTCCATATTCGTCTCGCTGAGGAGCTTCCCGCTACTATGCTGAAAGTTTATAATCTGCTAGGCGAGGAGGTAATGAGCGAACTGTACGACCAGGAGGACAGCTCTATCTACGTGGGCTACCTGCCTCAAGGAGCTTACATCGTACAGGTCGGAGACGCAAGCTATAAGTTTGTCAAGAGGTAACATCTCCACCATCTAAGGTGTCGCTCTGCTGACATCCTTTGATACAATAACGAAGGAGACTGTCGCTAATACGGCAGTCTCCTTTTCGATTGAGTGGACTAGCGATAGCACTCAGATTGAAAGCTATTCACTACCTTTGTACGTGGAGGAGATTTGCCCCTCTAGACACTTAGTGGTTTGTACTATGGATAGAAATACAACACAACAGTCATCCCTTCCCGACCTACTCTACGTCTGCGGTATCGACACAGACGTGGGCAAGACCTACGGGACCGCTTTTCTCATACGCACACTGAGGGAGGCAGGCTACTCCTCCTGCACCTCGATGAAGCTGGTACAGACGGGGTGCCACGAGATAAGCGAAGACATAGAGACGCATCGTCGCCTCCTCGGTGAGCCACTCTCTGCGTGGGACCGCCAGGGGCTCACCTGCCCCTACCTCTACAGCTATCCCTGCTCACCACACCTTGCAGCACGTATGGATGGCGGAGAGATAGACCCTCTTCGCCTAGATGCAGCAGCTAAGCATCTACTAGAGCTAGGTGCTAAGCCCCTACTTGTGGAGTGTGCAGGAGGACTGATGGTACCTCTCACTGAGCAGCTCCTCACGATAGACTACATCGCTCAGCACGAGAAGCCACAGATAGCACTAGTCACAAACGGCAAGCTGGGCAGTATCAACCACACGCTACTGAGCATCGACGCTTGCCTACATAGAGGCATTGAAGTACGCTACCTTATATATAATGTATATCCCGAGCAGGATGAGACGATAGAACGTGAGACCATCGCTTATCTTCAGGGATGGCTCAAGGAGCATCTGCCACAATGTCTCTTTATGCAGATGCCTCTAGCTGACTAGAGGAGCGCAGCTACAGACTAATCACTTTTGACATCCCCTTACCTATGGAAGACATTTACCCCGTAGATTATAGTAACTCGACGCTCTCCGACGAGGAGATGATACAGCGTGAGTATGATGCGCTAATCTATGACTATGAGCACTCGAACCACCGCAAGAAGGTGGAGGTAATCCATCGCGCATTCACCTTTGCACGGATGGCTCACGAGGGGGTCAGGCGCAAGAGTGGAGAGCCTTACATCATGCACCCGCTCGCAGTGGCTCGTATCGTATGCCGTGAGATAGGTCTCGGGTCGACCTCTATCGTCTCTACCCTACTCCACGATGTCATCGAGGACACGGAGTACACCGAGGAGGATATAGAGCAGCTCTTCGGTCCCAAGGTGGCGCAGATTGTCGTCGGGCTGACCAAGATAAGTAGCGAGATACTGGCTGAGCGAAACATCGAGAGCCTACAGGCGGAGAACTTTCGCAAGCTCATCCTAACAATGAATGCGGACATCCGTGTGATTCTCATCAAAATCGCCGACCGTCTGCACAACATGCGGACCCTTAGCTCAATGCCAGAGCATAAGAAGCTCAAGATAACGGGCGAGACTCTCTACATTTACGCTCCACTGGCGCACCGGCTAGGGCTTTTTGCCATTAAGACTGAACTAGAGGAGCTAGTCTTCAAGCATGAGCACCCGAAGGCTTACGAGGACATCTGTCGTCAGCTAGTCGACACGGAGCAGCAGCGCGCTGAGCTCTTTGAGCAGTTTAGTGCACCGATACATCCACTACTCAAAGCGCGCAAGCTGGAGTACGAGATGAAGACTCGAGTCAAGTCTTGCTTTTCCATCTGGAAGAAGATGCAAAAGAAGCAGATCCCCTTTCAGGAGATCTACGACCTCTACGCCGTACGTATCATCTTTGAGGAGACCCCAGGGCTCAATGTCAAGGAGACTTGCTGGGGCATCTACACCGACATCACAAGTCTCTATCGTGTCAACAACGAGCGTACGCGTGACTGGGTCGCACAGCCCAAGAGCAATGGTTACCGCGCCCTACACTTTACCGTGATGGGCCCCACGGGCAAGTGGGTCGAAGTGCAGGTACGTAGTCGCAAGATGGACGAGATAGACGAGCGTGGACTAGCAGCTCACTGGAAGTATAAGTCTGACGGTGTGGAGGAGGATCAGGAGATTACCAAGTTCCTCGATCAGATTAGCGAGCTACTAGAGAATCCCGACTCGAGTGCTATGGACTTCCTCGATACCATCAAGCTCAACCTCTACGGAGATGACATCATGGTCTTTACCCCAAAGGGAGACCCCATCACACTGCCACACGAGAGTACGCCTCTTGACTTTGCCTATGCGCTCCACTCGACGCTCGGACAGACCTGTATCGGTGCCAAGGTCAATCATAAGCTGGTGCCTCTCAGCCACACGCTACAGAGTGGTGACCAGGTGGAGATAATCTCAAGCAATAATCAAAAGCCCTCGGCACTATGGCTCAAGTATGTCAAGACAGCCAAAGCGAAAAGCAAGATTAATGAGTTCCTACGCATAGAGCGTCGCAAGCTCATCAGCCAGGGTGAAGAGAGCGTAATCAACTACTTCGAGCAGCACAACCTCTCTGTCGATGCTGGTCACATGGATTTGGTAGCTGGTCTCTTTGGTTTTCATAAGCGTGAAGACCTCTTCTACGCTGTAGGCTCTGGTACAGTCAATCTGGTGGAGTCACTCTACAAGCGGATTAAGTCAAGCAAGAGCAACCGCTTCTTCAAGTCGGTCAAGGAGGCTCTCATCGGTAAGCAAGAGACTGCGACAAAGCCCACCGAGTCCATCTCTCAGATTAGTGAGATAGACTACAAGAAGCCTTACCTCCTTCAGAGCGACTCTATCAAGAGTAACTACGTCATGGCAGACGACTGCAACCCGCTCCCTGGTGATGAGGTGGTCGCCTTCGTCATAGACAACCAAGTGGTGGTACACCGACGCACCTGCACCGAGGCTATGCGCCTGAAGAGTAGCACAGGCAATAAGCTCCTCTCGACAATCTGGGGCGATCAGGGGGCTACCCTTTTCACAGGTTCGATTATGATCGAGGGTATCGACTCCAAGGGTATCCTCAATGGGATTGTTCAGGTGATTACAGAGGACTTTCTAATCAACATCGCCTCCGTACAGCTCCAGACGCAAGATGGCATCTTCGGTGGTAAGGTGGGACTAGAGGTTCACTCCGCAGAGCAGATAGAGCAACTCTGTGAAGCCCTCAAGCAGGCTCCAGGCATCAGCAATGCTTACCGCATCTACTGATAGAGACTGTTGCAAAAGTCTCTGATACGGAGCGAGACTACAGAGCAAAGAAGGAGACTATCACTCGTGGGCGATAGTCTCCTTCTTTGTGGGTCTTGCTGACCGCAGCTCTAGCTTTGCTGACGGTAAGCGACTATGTCTTCAATCGTGAGGACAGGCATATTGTGTGCTGCGCCAAATGCCTTAATCTCAGGCATACGAGCCATCGTCCCATCCTCGTTGGTTAGCTCGCAGAGGACAGCCGTATCACCTAGCCCCGCGATAGAGACTATATCTATACTGCCCTCTGTATGTCCTCGGCGCTCGAGTACCCCACCCGCTCTAGCTTGTAGCGGGAATACATGTCCTGGATGCACCAAGTCCTCAGGCTTTGCGCCCTCACGGGCGGCCGTTGTAATCGTGACATAACGGTCATGTGCCGAGACACCTGTCGTGACGCCCTTCCTCGCCTCTATAGAGATTGTAAAGGCGGTGTTGTTCACACAAGTATTGTGTTGCACCATCTGAGGTAGGTTCAGCTCTTGGCACTTCTTAGTCTTGAGGCAAAGACAGATGATGCCACTACACTCACGGATCATCAGTGCGATGTTTTGTGGAGTCAGTCGCTCTGTGGAGAAGATGATGTCGCCCTCGTTTTCACGATTTTCATCATCTACGAGCAGGATGCCACGGCCATCTCTGAGAGCTTGGACGGCGGCTTGGATGCGAGCCTCTACGGCTGGGGAAATTGTTTTAGCTTGTCCCATTTCCTTGTTACTTTGAGATTGTATAATAAAAAGTACGAGGATCTGTGGTACACAAAAGTAGATGCGTCGGGCCCATAGAGCCGAAGCTCAGTCGGGGCAACGGCATCTTGATTCGAATACCATCCGGACTATCACCGTCGGTTATGGAGTTGCACCATATCAATCCGCTATGGGAGTTGTGGACTATACCACCGGTAAGGAATTACACCTCTCCTCTTGAATCAGCCACAAAGATACAAAAAACGAACGACACCACCGCCACAACCCTAGCACACCAGCTCAGCCCGCTGACGTTTACTCGGCTTGCACGTCTCCCCTCTCTAACCACTTCATCATCCTTATGCCAGAAAGAAGTCGCAACGCCTCACGAAGTGAAGAATGACTTCTCCGGAGATGTCACCTCACGATTCTGAAGAAAATTCTGTTTTTACCACTGACCAATAGAGATTCCCTTCCTAGGGATGTCTTCGTCCCTCCCTAGGGATTTTTCAATTCCCCCCTTGGAACTGAAAAGTTCCTCCGCAATTTTTTGGTTGCGAACTATCTAGCTGAGAAGTAAGAGGTTACCGTTTGGCGCGATGCGGATAGGTAACGATTTAGAAATGAGCGGAGTGCTTTGAAGTACATCGTTTTGGATAGCCAAAGAACGCTCAC
>UQBE01000012.1 GCA_900539155.1 uncultured Porphyromonas sp. | reverse complement strand
ACTCTCCACTTGAAATCTAGGGGATATCCCTTTCGTCCTCGGTTACTTTTTTCTTGTTTCATTGTTGTTGGGGTTGGCTTCCCCAACTGTGTACTATTTCAGGAGAGGACAGGGTTGCTTTCGCGGAGTTTTCCATTGCTTCCATATCACTTTACGTAACATCGTGCGTAGGTGTTCGTCTATCTTGACCATCTTGCCTTTAAGACCATGCTCCATTACGCCCGATTTCAGATACTTGTGTATCAAGCTTTCGGTGTCTAGGTCATAGATGATGCGACCTACATAGCTCATCAATTTGTCTTGAGGAACATTGTCGAAGAACTTCTCCAAGTCTATGTCAACTATCCACTCCGCTCCCTCGCTGAGGATTACAAACCTTTTTCTCTTTATATTGCAAAAACGTTAGAACTCTATTGATTTTATTTATAACTTTGAGGTGCAAACTTGATTGTTCGAGAACTTGGCTCACCTATCTGCCAGTTCCAACATATATGTCCACTTAACGCAAAATGCCTATGGCAAAAAAATCCACAAACCACTAAGTACGGGGCATTCGTCCGTACAAATCCAACATTTTTCAAAAACTCCAAGATAGAAAGTACTATGAGAGTGAGATTTTTAATAATGGCATTCCTACTGACTGCCATGCTACCGCTGGCGGGAGCCGCAGGTAGCGATTGGAAAACCGCCACGCTGATGAACAGCGGTGACACGAAAAGCGGACAGCTATCCGACAGGCACACGGAGGACTGGTACAAGTTTGTAGTGCCTGAGAAAAAGAACGGCACTGCCACGTTTGTCCTTTCCTCGAAGGACGGACTGAGCTTGAACCGCCTTAATGTGTTTGCCCTTAAAGACGATGAAGTCAAATTAAGAAACCAGTTCGTTCTGTGCAGAGAGGTTACTGGTGATACCCTGACCATAAGCGACCTTGCGGCAGGCACTTATTATGTACATATAACAAGGTACAACAATCAAGGCAGTTACAACCTGAAATATACTTTTGCCCCCAACTCCACCCCCAATGACAGCGAGCCAAACGACCAATACGATAAGGGCGCGCAGCTTGAGAGCGGAAAAACGGCGACCGGGCATTTGGGGTATTACTATTTAGAGGACACTCGAGATACGGAGGACTGGTACAAGTTTGTTGTGCCTGAGAAAAAGAACGGCACTGCCACGTTTGTCCTTTCCTCGAAGGACGGACTGAGCTTGAACCGCCTTAATGTGTTTGCCCTTAAAGACGATGAAGTCAAATTAAGAAACCAGTTCGTTCTGTGCAGAGAGGTTACTGGTGATACCCTGACCATAAGCGACCTTGCGGCAGGCACTTATTATGTACATATAACAAGGTACAACAATCAAGGCAGTTACAACCTAAAATATACTTTTGCCCCCAACTCCACCCCCAATGACAGCGAACCAAATAACACTTATGAACAAGGTGAGTTACTGACTGACGGACAGACCGTGACAGGAAATTTGGGCTATATATATTATGGTGAAGACACTCGCGATAAAGAAGACTGGTATAAGATAGAAGTCAGTAAGAAGGGGCTTGTATTACTATCCGTGAAGCCCGACACGCTCTCCACACTTGATATTAATAGCCTTGCTCTCTACCAAAAGAATGGTGATGACCTGAAGAAGATCGCTGGAACGGGTGTTGGCAAGGCAGAACGCCAACTTACGGTAAATGATGCGGAGCCGGGAACATATTACGTAATGGTTTCATATTGGTCCGGCACGGGAGGCTATTCCCTGACCTACGGCAATCCTGTACCCGCGATGGGCTCCCATATAAGCATCAGCGTCACTGGACGCAACAAGGTGAGGCTGGGTGTACCATGCCGCTACACTATGACCATCAGGAACCACTCCTGCAACAACACGGGCAGTTTCATAGTCTCCGTCTGCGGGACTGACGACATCAAAATGCTCCGCGCTGAACTCCCCACGAACAGGGGCATCCAGAAACTCTCTATGAACGACATCGGCAACGAGGGAGACCCAGTCATGTGGTTCGTTATACCCGACCTCAGCCCATATGAGAAATACTCGTTCGACTTCTTCGTTGAGGGACAGGACGTGACAGAGCCCCCCTTCACCACGGCGCTGGTCGTCGGTGCTATCGGCTCCGTCGTGGGGGGAGTTGTCTCCGACTACGCCTCCGACTACATCAGCGAATATGCAAGCGAGAAAATCGAGCTGAACGAGACGGAGCGCCAGCAATACGTGCAGGCCTTAGGCAAGGCCGTAGAGCAGTCCTTGGAGCAAAAGGCTAAGGACGGCGCAGTAGTGTTCACCGCAAAGAGCGTGCTAAGCACCGCTGCCGAGAAGGCGATGGAACTGTTCCCAGGTGGCTCCATCGTCACCAAAGCGGGAAAGACAATGGACATAATCAGCGCAGTAAGCACAGCACTGCGCCACAGGCTGTACTACTGGCTATACAAGGAAGTCGGCCTGATCAATGACGGCTCAAGCGTCCTTGACGGCAAGATACCCGCCGATGGCGTAGTGGCATCGTGGGACCCGAACGAGAAGACGGGCCCGAAAGGCTACGGGGAGGACAACTTCCTCGCCAAGCCACAGCGTATGACCTACACCATCTTCTTTGAGAACAAAAAAGAAGCTACCGCACCTGCCTACCGCATCAGAATCGAGGATACACTCGCCGATGCGTTCGATCCCGAGACGGTTCAGTTTGGACCGACCAGCCATTCGGGCAATGGTTACTACTGGCAGATGAGCCGCAAGGGTAATAAACTGACGTGGGACATCGAGGGCATCGAGCTCCCGCCGAACGTGAACGCACCCGAGGGCGAGGGCTACGTGAGCTTCTCCGTGTACCTGAAGGACGGCGTGAAGAACGGTGACGCCATCGAAAACAAGGCAACGGTGACCTTCGACAATAACAAGCCCATCGAAACGAACGTGTGGAGGAACGTCATCGACACCGAGGCACCCGCCACCAAGATGCTACCCGTGAGTTATGTTGCGGGCACGGACCACGTGACGGTGACCTGCCAGTCGGACGACAACAAGAATGGTTCGGGCGTCAACCGCTACCTGTTCTACGTCTCGAAGAATGGCGAGCCCTTCGCATACTTTGCGGAGACCAACGAGCCGAAGCTGGAATATCCCGTGGATAAGAGCAGGACGGACACCTACGGATTCTACGCACTGGCGGTGGACAACGTTGGCAACACGGAGCAGACGGCTCCAGATGCGGTAATCGTCAACACCCAGACGAGCATCAGCGACATCGTGGCGGAGTGCATTTCCGTCAGCCCCAACCCGTCTGAGGGCATCTTCCGCGCCACGCTGCCTCCGAGCGTCAGTGAACTGACAGTTTACACCGCTACGGGACAGATGATTTGGAAGGCCAGTACCTCGTCCCTCACGGGTACGGTTGAAATCAACCTTACGGACCATCCCGCAGGAGTCTATCTGCTGAGGGCTGTGGTGGATGGCAAGATTAGTACGATGAAGCTGATAAAGAAATAGGCGGCAGATGACGCAGTGCGGTGCCGACAGGCATTTGCTGCTTCGAGTAGGTCGGGAAACGAAAGTTTTCTGACCTACTTTCGTTTCCTCCCCCCCCCCTCACACCACCGCTCCTCACGTGCCGTTCGGCATACGGCGGTTTAATTCGTTTTCAAAGAGTCTCTAATCACATTTGATTTCACCTTCCGTCTTTCTTAATTTCCGCTTCCGATGGATACCTTTAGCTCTATGTGGACGATTGCATTGACGTTTTGACCGTTGCCACTTGTCAGCAAAACGGACCTATAGGTCAAACTTGCAAGTCGCTATGGGGTTTGTTGGCAACTACGCCCCGCGTGGACTTTCACAACAGATGTATGGCATGCCCGTCATACATGGAAAGCGCCACCCCTGAGCAAACTCAAGGGTGACGCATGTGGAGGAGACTATATCAGTCTCTGGGGATTTGTGCGGATTGGGTTACTTGCCGTAGCGAGCTCGCAGCACCTGGATCATATCCTGGCTCATCGTGTCGAGGTCGTAGTGTGGCTGCCAGTCCCACTCACGGCGAGCGCAGCTGTCGTCGAGCGAGTTAGGCCACGAGTCAGCGATAGCTTGACGCAGCGGATCTACGTCGTAGCTCATCTCGAAGTCGGGGATGATGCGCTTGACGGCGGCTGCAATCTGGCTAGGCTCGAAGCTCATCGAGGCAATGTTGAAGGAGTTGCGGTGTACTAGTCTCGTAGGGTCGGCCTCCATGAGCTGCACCATAGCGTGCAGAGCGTCTGGCATATACATCATATCCATGTAAGTGCCCTCCTTGATGGGGCAGACGAACTTGCCCTCCTTGACAGCTGCGTAGTAGATTTCTACGGCATAGTCCGTGGTGCCACCGCCGGGTAGCGTCACATTGGAGATAAGCCCAGGGAAGCGCACCGAGCGGGTGTCTACGCCAAAACGCTTGTGGTAGTAGTCGCTGAGTAGCTCACCTGCCACCTTGGTCACACCGTACATAGTCTTAGGACGCTGGATTGTGTCCTGTGGGGTCTTGTCCTTGGGGGTCTCATCGCCAAAGGCTCCGATGGAGCTGGGGGTAAAGACTGCACACCCCTTCTCACGAGCTATCTCAAGAACGTTAAAGAGTCCACCTAGTCCGATGTGCCATGCGAGCTGAGGCTTGGCCTCTGCTGTAGCACTCAGGAGAGCTGCTAGGTTATAGATGGTATCGATCTTGTACTTATCGACGATGGCTGCTAGCTGAGCTGAGTCGGTGATATCGGCAAGCTCTGCAGGACCACTCTCGAGGAGCTCGCCCTTGGGAGGCATTGCAGCGATGTAACCGGCTACGACTGAGCCATTCTGATACTCACGACGTAGTTTCATTGTCAGCTCGGAACCTATCTGACCGGTCGAGCCAATGATCAATATATTCTTCATGTCTTTTAATATAGTTGGGCTTATTTGCGCTACAAAGGTAGCTAAAATGAGATGATTCGAGTGCTTTTAGTCTGTGATTAGATTGCGTTGACGCTTACGCCGGACCTGCTTGACGATGTAGAGCGTCAGCAGTAGTAGCACGATGGCTAGTATGGAGTAGCCGATGATGTGGCTGTACTCGCTCGCCTTAGCGACCACCTGCTCCTTCGTCTCGATGCCTGGGACGCGCGAGAGGAGCACACCGATGAGCGCGAGGATGGCATTCCACACACCAGCTCCTAGAGCTGTATAACCCACAAAGGCTCCTAGTGGCATACGGGCTAAACCAGCAGGAATAGAGATGAGCTGTCGGATGCCAGGCACCAGACGCCCCACGAATGTGGAGACCGCTCCCTTGCGAACGAAGTAGTCGTTGGCTCGGTCAAGCTTCTCGGGGCTCAGCAGGAGCATACGCCCCACTCTACTACTGGCAAAGCGGTAGACGATGGGACGCCCCAACCACATGGCTAAGTAATAGTTGATGAGTGCTCCTACGATGGCACCACTGGTAGCAAAGAAGAGCACACCGACGACGCTCATATGCCCATCCGTGGCGGCCAAGAAGGCTGCGGGTGGCACGACCACCTCACTAGGGAAGGGGATAAACGAACTCTCGATGGTCATCAAGAGGAAGACCGTCCAGTAGTTTAGGTGGTCGAAGAACCAGAGCGTCAGCTGTTCCAGCATACTTTTCTAAGGGGGGAAGCTCTCTAGCGACGCTCCTTGAGTGATACGGTGCGGTTGAAGACTAGCGCATCGGGACGGCTGTCGGGATCGACCGTAAAGTAGCCGACTCTCTGGAACTGCAAGTGGTCTCCCACCTGAGCGTCTCGTAGGCACTCCTCGACAAAGGCGTGCTGCACGATGAGCGAGTCGGGATTGAGATGGTCTTTAAGCTCCTCAGCAGGTACTCCTGATGGGTCTTCCTCTAGGAAGAGCCGGTCGTAGAGACGTACTTCAGCATCCAGTGCATAGGCAGTAGAGACCCAGTGTATGGTAGCCTTGACCTTGCGGTTGCTGCCCTCCATACCTGTTTTGCTGTCTAGGTAGACTTCGGCAAGGACAGCCGTCACATTACCCTCGGCATCCTTTTCGCAGCCGGTACACTTGATGATGTAGCCACCACGTAGGCGCACATCTCTGCCACCAGGGCTTAGGCGGTAATACGTCTTCGAAGCCTCCTCCATAAAGTCGCTCCGATCAATCCAGAGCTCACGCGTAAGGTGCTGGATATGCGTACCCTCCGATAGATCCTCAGGGTTATTGACCATCTCTAGCGCCTCGTCGTGACCTTCTGGTAGATTGGTCAGAATGAGCTTGACAGGGTCTAGAACAGCCGAGACACGTGCAGCGTGCTTGTTGAGGTCGTTGCGCACGGCATGCTCTAGGAGTGAAAGGTCGATGGTACCCTCATAGCGGGTGTAGCCAATCATACTGACGAAGTCACGGATAGACTGTGGCGTGTAGCCCCTACGACGTAAACCGCAGAGGGTCGGCATACGTGGGTCGTCCCAGCCAGAGACTAGCCCCTGCTGCACGAGACTGAGGAGCTTGCGCTTGCTCATCATCGTGTAGGTGAGGTTGAGCCGGTTGAACTCAAACTGATAGGGTCTATAAGTAGTGCCCTCGGGCATCAGAAGCTCCACAAGGTAGTTGTAGAGCGGACGATGCGGTACGAACTCCAAGGTACAGATCGAGTGGGTCACACCCTCGAAGTAGTCGCTCTGTCCATGCGCAAAGTCGTACATAGGATAGACCTGCCACTCTGTACCGGTGCGGTGATGCGGACGCTTGATGATGCGGTAGATGATCGGGTCGCGGAAGTGCATATCGTCCGAAGCCATATCGATCTTAGCACGGAGCGTCATAGCACCCTCGGGGAATTCGCCCGCATTCATACGGTGGAAGAGATCCAAGCTCTCCTCTGCAGGACGATCACGGTAAGGACTATTGATACCAGGGGTCGTGGGCGTACCCTTCTGCTGAGCAATCTCCTCAGCACTCTGCTCATCGACATAAGCATGCCCCGTCATGATAAGACGCTCGGCAAAAGCGTAAAGCTGTGGGAAGTAGTCCGAAGCGTAGCACTCCTTACCCCACTCGAAGCCGAGCCAGTGGATGTCCTCACGGATAGCGTCTACGTACTCCACATCCTCTTTGATTGGGTTGGTATCGTCGAAGCGTAGATTGCACACGCCCCCATACTTCTGCGCGATGCCAAAGTCAATGCAGATAGCCTTGGCGTGACCTATGTGTAGGTAGCCGTTAGGCTCTGGTGGAAAGCGTGTCTGCACACGTCCATCGTACTTACCGCTCTGGATGTCCGCTACGACAACCTGCTCTATAAAGTTTAGTCCCGTGCTCTCTGCGCCATTGCTAGCAGCATCCTCTAGTGGAGTCTTGTTCATTGCGTCTATATCTTATCGGAGACCCTTGCGCCGTGAGGCAGCCTCCCTCGGTTATCTATTTGGATACAAAGGTAGATAAAAAAAGCACGCTACTCGACGTTGCTGGGGGTGCGACCCGCTAAGGTGAGGCTAAAGCCGTAGCGATAGCGGTGAGTGCCGTCACTCTTGCGGATCATCTCTTGCGTCTGATCCCACTGCTTGACCCAGAGAGGTCGTACCTCTTCGCACTCCTCCTCGCTACCCTCGTGGGGCATCTCCACCAGAGCAATATCGACCTGCTCTTCGGGAGCTATCTCCGTCTGTAGCATGTACTGTATCAAGCTCATCGTCAGCATATCGAGCCACAGCTCACGTGGCACCTCTACGGGCAAGCCCTCAAGCCTTTGATCCAAGCTGGGGTCTGTTATGATGAGTGTCAGGTAGCCCTCACGCACCTCTTCTACAGGTATGCCCATAGGATACTGTAGCGACACCTCCATGTGAAAGTTCTTGTCAGCCACCAGCTCGGCAAGGCGTAGCGAGAGAGCATCAAAGAGGGCATCCGCCTGGCTGTTTGTATAGAGGAGCTGTGGGTAAGCCCCCTCGAAGGGTAGCTGCTCGTAGAGCGTGCGCCACGGGTAATAAGGGAGGAAGTGTCCCACGGGAGCTGTGGGCATATAGATATTGTGTGAACCAAAGTGATGTGGCTCAGCTAGCTCTTCGGCTATCTTCGTCTTATCTGTCATAGTACCATCTTTCTTTCAGTCATTAGTCGGTTGTGCGGACTCACCCTCCTGTGGCTTGAGTCCACGCTCGGCAGCCTCCTTGAGCAGTAGCTCACGTGCAGGCTCATATTCGTTGGGTATCTCACCATCGAGGATCGCGTTCTTGATCCGCTCCTTGAGCGTTCCCACGATTTGCGAGGGCGGGATGCCAAAGAGACGCATAATCTCTGCGCCGTCGATCGGAGGCGCGAAGTTACGAATGCGATCCTTCTCCTCCACCTCTTGGAGCTTGCGTCGTATCGTCTGATAGTTGTCCAGGACCTGCTGTACACGCTTAGGGTTCTTGCTCGTCACGTCGCTCTCCACCAGCGTCATCAAGTCCTCTATATCATCGCCCGCATCAAAGAGCAGACGACGTATCGCCGAGTCCGTAACCCCCTCATCAACCAGTGAAGAGGGACGCATATGTAGGTCGACCATCTTAGCAACATACTGCATGTGGCTGTCCAGCGGGAGCTTGAGCCGGCGAAACATACGCGGCACCATCTTAGCTCCTATATAATTATGGTTGTGAAAGGTCCACCCCTGCTGCGCATCCCAGCGCTTGGTCTTAGGCTTCGCAATGTCGTGTAGCAGAGCTGCCCAGCGAAGGTAGAGGTTGTCACTCTTTGCGGCCAACTGGTCGACCACTTGATAGGTGTGCGCGAGATTGTCCTTGTGCCCCACCCCAACGACCGTCTCGGTGCCACGCAGTAGCTGTACCTCCGGGAGGATGAGCTCTAGTAGGCCCGTCTGCTCCATCAGGGATAGCCCCACACTAGGACGCGGCGAGAGCATAATCTTGTTGAGCTCGACGATAATACGCTCCGCAGAGACAATCTTAATGCGCTCACGAAGCTTCACAATAGCATCAAAGACCGCATCATCAATGAAGAAGCCCAGCTGCGAGGCAAAGCGTACGGCACGCATCATACGCAGCGGATCATCATCAAAAGTGACCTGCGGATCCACTGGAGTTCTAATGATATAATCCTGTAAATCCTCAAGCCCGTAAAATGGGTCTACGAGCTCGCCATAGGTATGCTCATTGAGCGAGATAGCCATTGCATTGATCGTGAAGTCTCGTCGCTCCTGATCATCTTCGAGCGTGCCATCCTCAACAATCGGCTTGCGACTATCCCGCTGGTAGCTCTCACGACGCGCTCCAACGAACTCCACCTCCACGCCCTTGTATCGCAATTGCGCCGTCCCAAAGTTCGCAAAGACATGCACCTGGCACCTCGGCCCTATCTCCTGCGCTACCGCCCGTGCCAGCTTGATACCACTACCGACACAGACGATGTCTATATCATTACTATGTCGCTCTAGGAAAAGGTCGCGCACCCAGCCACCGACCACATAGGTCTCCAGGTCAAGCGTATCAGCCACACGCCCCACTAGCTCAAAGACTGGATGACGTAAGTAGGAGCTATAGTCGGCATATGGGTCAAAAGGTATCGGCATATCTATTCCTCTAAGTGATGCGCTACAAAGGTAACACAAATTCGACCGACCCGCCAACCTCGGCCTAAGCCCCCTCAGGGCTGACGCATTATAATTGCTCTGTCAAGAGCTACACATAGTCACAAGCGAGGAATAGATGAACTCACTAGAATATAATGAGACTGTTGCAAAAGTTAACAGTCTCATAATGTGTTGCCCCTGCCCTCTAACTTCTAACCTCTAATTTCTAATCTCTAATTAACGGGGAATTTCGTCCGATTTCCTCCTTTCTCGAATATCCACGTGGAAAATCTCAAATCTCCACGTGGATATTTTTTATTTTCCACGTGGGCGTGATTCATTTCCTCCGAAGTTTCATTTGATTCCTCCGAAGAATTTTTTCGTCCCCACGTGGAAAATAAAAAATATCCACGTGAGTATTTCGAAATATCCACGTGGAAATCCGTTTTCCTCGACATAGGACCGTATCGATATGTAGTCGGGTCTAAATTAATGCGTCAGCCCTGTAAGCCCCCTACGCCACACCCCATATGGCGACAGGTCGCATCGCAAGCGACCCAAGCGACCCCATGGAGGAGCGCACGAGCCACGCCCAGCAATCTATCCATTGGCTAGAGCGGGCGTCTTACTGCTGCGTGAGGCTGATGCGGAGGGCGACGCCGAAGGAGGTGTTGTTCACGGGGAAGGAGGCGGTGCTCACGAGCGGATGATTCATATTCCAGTCGAAGTAGCCTCGTATGGTGAGCATACGGCTGAGAGCGTAGTCGGCACTGAGCTTGATGACGTGCGCCACGTTGCCATTGGTCGCCTGCGTGAAGGCCTCCTGAATCTTGCGAATGAGCATCGAGGAGTGATTGTACGAGTACTCGCAGCGCAGGGTCATAGCACCACCCGAGGCAAAGAGTGGGGTCTCCTTATTACCTCCCTGCGCCTGTGCTCCCGTGCGCTGAGGTGCCCGACGCTTGATGCCGATGAGCTTGCTGAAGTCATCAATCTTGTAGTTGATCCCGACAGAGATTTCGTTGCGGCTGTTTTCGATAACCTGGAAGGAGGTGAGGTTGAGCATCAGGTCTCGCGACTTATTCCAGCGAGCATTGAGTCCCAGACCACTCTGCAAGGTCATCTCGACCCCAATGAGTGGAGCAAAAGACTCACGGATAGAGACCTGCGTGATGTCGTATGGAGAAGAGGCGACACGACGCATCCCATTTCCGCCACCAGTAGCATCATCGGCAGGCATCTCTATGTAGCCCATACGTAGCTCCGACTCGATCGGTTGCCACGAGATGAAGGAGTTGTAGTTCGCCACACTATAACTATTGCGATAGGTGTGGGAGAGGGAGAAGTTGCGGAAGAGGTCTGCCAAGACGGGAATCTTAGTTAGCCCCGTGTAGCTGATGCTCCAGTTGGGGAGTGTGCGCCAGATCGAGTGGAAAGGCGTCGCTCCGTCTAGACCACGAGCCGTATAAGCAGCGATGAAGGCGGGGATTAGTACATCGGGACTATTGGGCCGCACCTCGGGAGCGTCTGCTCCAGCGATAGCGCTGTACTGGTTGGTCAGTCGCTGTACCATCTCCTGCTGGTAGTTAAGGAGGTTGTCGAAGGTACTCGTCTTGTAGCCATTGCTGGCATTAGCACTAGCGAAGAAGCCCTTGAGACCGATGGTTCCGGCGGTAAAGGTACCACTGTAAGTCTCGGGAGCACCCTCAAACATATACTGGGTCTGCACCGCTCTATTGGTGTGGTAGTCCCAGGTGAGCGTCACTTTGAGGTCTTTGAGTGGCTCGAGGTTGAGACGTGCCGTGGCATCTTCCGCGAGGGAGTACATAGCGGGGTTGATGTTTTCCGCCTGCTTGAGGAGCCAACCACGCTGCGCCGCCTCACGAACGAAGTCATTGTCAGTAAAGCCAAAAGCGAAGGCAAGGCCAGGAGCCATCACGCCCTGCATCGGATAACCCTGCCCGCCCGCAGCCTTGATGTCGGGGAGGAAGCCAGGCAAGTGGAGCGACGAAGTGCGGGTGTAAGTGAGCGAGATATCGCGCAGGAAGGTGAGCAAGGAGATACCCGCATCAATGTAGGGATAGATGCGCTCCATACGCATCTCACGAGCTTTGTCGGCTGCGTAGACGTTGACCCGTATCGTGACGGAGTCGGTGCCGGTGACAGTGATGCTGTTGGGATTGACCACGGCATACTTGACGGGGTAGTTGTGTCCGAGCGAATCTTTGGCGGTCACCTCTGGTTTAGCACTACCGAGCTGGTGGTTGATGGTAATCGTCGTGTCGGGACGTAGGACCACTTCCTTGGTAAAGCGCAGTGGCGCAGGCTTCTTGCGCTGTGCTGCTGCGGGAGCTTTGTCCGTAGGCTCCTCATCGGGGCGGCTAGTACGAGCATCTCGGCGGGTGGCAGAGCGGTTGTCACGATTGTTGCTCTTGTTCTGTCGCTTCTCGTAATCTTTGTACCAGTCGAACTTACGGTAAAGTGTTTGGAAGAGGATGTTGACCCGTCCATCGAGCTTCATCTGATTGCGCACCACATTGCCCATAGAGGCACCCTGCTGGGTCAAAGCTCCGCGGTCCCAATTGTACGAAGCCATATAGGTGGCGGTGGCTGAGACGAAGTCCATAAAGGGGATGAGTGCGAGCGGAAGCGTGTAGGTGGCGTTGGCAGTCTGGTTGTACTGCATCGGTAGTCCCCAGCTACGTATGCTCTGCCAGACGGAGTCGCGCCATAGCGTGTAGTCGTCGGGAGCTAGCTCACGATTGACCTGTACGTGTGGCTCTACGATGCGGGCGTTGGTACCAGAGTTAAATGAGAGCTTGAGATTGGTCGTGGGGTTCCAGACAATGTTTGCGGCACGCTGCCAGACGAAGTTCTGCACGAAGGTAGCGGGTAGTGACCAGTCAGCCATAGCACCGCCACCCGGCACAAGGTTGCGCACCTGATGCTCGCTGTAGTTGCGCAGTATGGAGCTGTTGAAAGCGAGTCGTGAAGGGAGGTAGTTAATCTGGTAACCTCTCAGCGTCGAGGAAACCGTGCGGATCGCCTCGGAAGAGCCTTTGCCTTGTTTTAGCTTGGCAAAAGGCTTCCACGGAGCCACCACGGGCGTGTACTGATACTGCGCCGTAGCTTGCCACGTACGATTGCGGTCGTAGACAATCTCGGGGCTGTTCTTCTCATCCCACGACATTGAGTAGCCAAGCGTGAAGTTGGCTGGATCGTACGGCATCGGGGTCTTGCTCTGTATGTTGACCCCCACGTTAGAGAGCGACAGCGCATGAGCCTGTGTCCGTGTCAGAGCCATCGTCTTGATGGAGTCGCGTACCGACTCGTTGGCGGCATTGTCGAGCGCCTCCGTGAGGAGCAGGTCTTGGTCTAGCGGGTTGTACTGCGGGCGGATCACTTCGTCTTGGTAGCTGTAGTAGAGCGGTATGCGCACCTTCGCCTTCTCGGGGAAGAACTTACCCAGCTCCACCTGCGTCGAGAGGTTGAGGAAGCCGGTGTCCTCTAGCTGTCTCTGCGCGAGTGACTGATCGAGTGCGCCGAAGCCCGCCGTGCGGTAAGAGCCTCGAGCGTTAAACGAGCCTAAGTCACTCAGCTGTACCTGCAGATCGGCATTGGTCGCCCAGCCACCTTGCTCTTGGTACTCGCTCAGGCGTAGCTCATTGACCCAAATCTCGGCACTCTTGATCTGCCCAGCACTGTTTCGCACACCAATCATGATGGTCTTGACATTGCTCAGCGAGGGATTACCCATCACGGTGATGGTGTTGCGTGGACGCTCAGCGTCGGGCACCGAGTAAGGCGTGTAGAGGTCGGTCTCGCCATTAGCCTGCGCAGCGTTGCGTCGCATCTTGAGTCCCGTGAGGAGGTCAAAGCGGAAGTCCACCTTGTTATCCCGTGGCCACACCATCTCTCTGTCCTTAGCATTGTCACTGTAAGTGCCGAAGGGGGTCAGCTCTAGAGGGACGCTGTACTCGTAATAGTTGTTTGTGTAGTCAGAGCCTAGGCGGAGGAAAGCGGTCATCTCACCATTGCCCGTGGGCGTCCCCTCCTCGGGCAGCTCCTCGGCATGGACAAACAGCTCGATGCGCTTGTAGCGACGTAGGTCTAGCCCCGTATTCTTGTAGACAGCTCGGGCATCGCCTGGAGCTAGTCGCTTGATGCGTAGGCTGAGTGCCTGCTCGTTCTGACGAATGGCTTGCGCCTGACTGGGGCTGACGCTACGAGAGACACCTGGCGGGAGGATGTAGTTAATCGGCTTGCGGTCACCGTTCTCCTCAATGTTGACCGTATTGACCTCCATCGTGCCATTAGATATAGGTGTGACGGAGGGAGCGTGTAGCGGGCGGTCATACTGTCGCCACTCGCCACGCACCATCTTGAAAGTACCAAAACGCAAGACCACAGGCTTGTCCCACTGCGTCAGGTAGAGGCGCATGAAGCGGATACTCTTGAGGTCGGCTATGCCCCCTACCCTGCGGGTCGGCTCTCGTACAGGGATTTTGAACTGATACCACTTGACCGTCTCTTGCTTGCCGTTGGCCAGCTTCACATTGACCGACCGCTCGTCAACGATGTAGTTGCGTCCCACCTGCATCTCGGCCGGCGAAAGCGCTATCTCGTACTCGAAGTAACGCTCCTGCTCGTTGAGCGTGTTGTCTTGGTTGATGTCCTCCACATCAGGCACGACACGGCTCGCCACGCTGTAGGAACCCGTCTCATTGGTCGCCTCAGCACTATTGCCCTCGACTCCGTTGTAGTACTTATATCGCTCAAGGATAGAAGCCTGTAGCTGGTCATATCGCTCGTCACGGTAGTGACGGAAGCTATCACCCGCGGGGTCATTGAGCGGACTCATCGGATCGCCCTGCCACTGCTCGAGCACTTCGCCCGACACCTTGCCACGGATTGCGGAGAGGTAGTCGGCATAAGCGGGGAAAGCCTTCTCCTGCTCAGAGCTTAGTCCATTGAAGCCCACATCTTGCTTGCTACGAGCCCCAGCAGCATTATCAAAAGAGTAGCCAGCTGTCTGACGAATAGGCACGCGCCCCCAGACTGTCTCGATGGTTGCCGAGGGATCATCGTTGAGCGGCATACCGTTCTCAAAGAACTTCTTCTCATCCTTCAGTACCTCCTCCGATATTTCGCCCAAGTTGAAGAAGAGCTTGCCACTCGTCGGTGCCGTCTCGGGATAGATGAAGGGATCCATCATCCAGAACTCAATGTACTCGATATTGGCTGCCTCAAAGTCGCTCTGGTCTATCTTGCGCATCATACCACCCCAGTTCTCGGTGGGGTTCATGAGCTTACCATCGCTACCGACCTGATCGCTATTGAGGTTGTACGGGCCACGCTCATTAGGATAGTAAGCGAGGCAGAGCGTTTGGAGGTAGGACTGCTGGGCAAAGTTCTCATCTCTATAGGGGAACAGCTCCGACATACGCACCTCTCGCGAGTAATGGTTGGAGAGCATGTCGGGATTGTTGCGCAGATAAGAAGGCGTTAGCGAAGAGCCAGCACGGTTCAGCATCGGGTCTATGTAAAACCAGTTGAGCAAGGCTCGCCGATTGCCGTAGCGCAGGTCATTGACCAGTCGTGCCTCTGGGAAGAGATCCGCCGCCCCGTCCGCTGGGTCGTGCCACGGCGTAGAACTCAGCATCCAGGCGTAGGGGTTGAGCAGGTCAATGCTGCTCTGCGACGTCTCAAAGTCGTCTATATAGCTATGCCCCTTGGTGTAGCGCCCCTCGTAGTGCCCTGGGATCAGGTGGGCGAACTCCATATTGAGCGCGACCTCCGACGGCTTGGTCAAGTCTAGGAGCGGGATGTAGTCAAGGATACGCGTCAGCCACTGAGACTCGGTGCGCCACGAGAGATTGAGTCCCCAAAGGCTGTTTTGCATCGACTCACGCCCCATGACCGGCTTGGCAGTCAGTGGCATCTCGCTGAGATACATAAAGGTACCGCCCAGCGTTAAGTTTGGCGTAAAGTGATAGTTAAGGTCCAAGCCCAGCACCGTCTTGCGCTGCAGGTTGAGGAAGCCCCTATTCTCCAGAGATACATCGACACGCGTGCCACTGTTGAGGATTGCCTCGTTGAGGATCGTGACGGTACCCATGGCGTAGTTGACCGTGTAGTCCACATTCTCCACGAGCGTCGCTCCACCAGCGGTCACACGCACAGACCCTGGGGTCACATTCATCGCTCCGAGCGAGATCTGCCCGCTATTTGCCGCTTCGTACTCACCTCGCAAGATAAACTTATCTCGCTCAGCCACCTGCTGCGCTGCGACCATCGTCGTATCATAGATCTCACGATAGACGTATCGCTCGGCAATGGCAGGGTCGCCTATCTGCTCCGCCAAGTAACTACCAAAAGGCTCCGTAGAGGTAAAGATAACGAGCCCACGCTCCGCATCGACCGTATAGCCGGGGACAAAGTCAAAGACACCATCAGGGTGCGGCTCATTGCGCGAATCCAGACGATCCATGCCCAAGACCCGTGTGAGGAGTTGCCCCGCCACTTTGCCCTCATTAATATAAGGTACAGCGGTGCCAGTGCTATCGTTGCGGTAGAAGACGTCGAGCTTGAAGTGATCTGCCTTGAGATTGTAGACGCTGCTCCCGAGGCTGTAGACGTTGCGCATCATAAAGGGCCAGTAAGGAGCTGTCGGGGTCATCGATGCGCCCTTGAGTAGCTTGACAAAAAGGTTGTCAGCCGTACGATCCGAGCGGTCCGAGCTAAACTCACCCACCTGATAGACCTTGCCTTGATAAGTGTACTCAAAGGCAACGCCCACCACCTCATCCGGCTGGAGACGCACCTGCAGCGAGAGTGTACCGAGCTGGTCGTTGATGCGGTACTCATTGGCATTCAGACGGCGAGCACTCTCTATCTTCGTATAGTCTATACCGCCACGCAGCTGCCCCTCCAGTATCTGGCTCACCTGATCCACTTGGCGCAGAGCAGGCTGTCCGAGTAGCCAGCTGTAGAGCGAGTTCGCCTGATTGGCAGGCAGTCCTTGTGTCGAACCATTCGTCGTAACGCCACGAGCCGTCACACGCTCCGCCTCACCCATATCGGTAAAGGCGACAATGTTGCGCGCCTCGTCAAAGTTGCCCCGCTTATTGGTCACCCACACCTCGATGCGGTTGATCTTAACGCCCGAAGAGATAAAGGGCAGCGTAGACATCGCCTTGTTGTAGTGGTCGCGGAAGTAGTGCCCTAGGTAAAAGTGCCTATTCTCGTCATACTGATTGGCCGAAAACTCAAAGGGTGTCGTCTGCGCTCCACGATCTGTCGAGACGCGCTTCGTCTCCGCCTCCTGCTGGCTCACGACAAAGTCTACGTCGAGCTTGCCAAACTGCAATTTGCTATGGATGCCGAAGAGCGATGCACCGCCCTGTATCAGCGAGTTCTTCGACTGTAGCGACACATTGCCCGCCTCTAGCACTTTGATGATGTCATCTTCCTCGCCCTCATAGGCCAGCTTGAGCTTCTTACTGTCGAAGTCAAAAGTAGCCTGCGTATTGTAGTTTAGGTTAAAGTTAAGCTTCGTACCCACCGACGCCTGCACATTAGCCTGAATCTTCTGGTCAAAGTCAAAGAAAGTGTGTCTCCGTGAGCGAATCGGTATGGAGGGATTGTCCGTAGCGTTGCTCTTGACACCCATCGACACCTCCGCAGAGCCTTGCGTCCGCACCCGCACGCCACCAGGGCCAAAGATCTTCTCCGCAGGGCCCAGCTCGAAGCCAAAGTCAAATGGGTTGAACCCCTTGCCCTGCTGCTCCTTCTCATCTTGTGCTGCACGCTCTAGGAAGTAGCTCTGCGCGCCATTGCGCTCCACATAGGCGACGTACTGCTCCAGCGTGTAGGGGATCGGCGTGCCTACCTGCTTGCCACCCACCTTAGTGACCAGCAGATAAAGGCCCGTGGCGGGATTGTAGACAAACTCGTGCGTCACCACGCTCGGTGTGCGCAGATCGACCGCCGACTCCTGCTCGAGCCACTCATACGATTCGGGTGCTGTCGGCTGCACTGGGTAGCGCAAACTATCCGGCTGCGCAGGGAGCGCTGTAGCAGATACAGAAAGCGGTGGCATAGCGAACAACCTCACCATACCCACCAATGCGCAGAGCAACGCAAGCCATGCACATAGTATCCTGCGCCTAGGGATCATCTAGTGTCTATCTATATATAGAGTCAATTATGTAACGCTCGGGTGCCCGTTTTGTTGTAACCAAGCCTCTGAGGTCAAAGCTGCGCCAACGCTTGCTTGATCACCTGCTCTACGGGTGTGTCGGGCTTGACAGTCATAATCTGCTTCACCACCTTGCGCACATTGGCCTCGGCAAAGCCCAGCATCTTGAGTGCCGAGATCGCCTCCTCAGCCACTTCACGAGCAGCCCGCGAACCGATACCCGCCGTCACATCGTCACGATCTGTCAGCGTCTCGGGGAGCTTGCCCTTGAGATCCACGATGATGCGCTGTGCCGTCTTGAGTCCGATGCCCTTGACCGTCTTGAGCCGCTTGTCATCGCCACTCTCGATCACCTCCGCCAGCTCCAGCGGTGCCAGACTAGAGAGGATTACACGAGCCGTTGCGGGTCCCACACCAGAGACGGTGATCAGCTTCGCAAAGAGCGCCTGCTCCTCTCTCGTGTAGAAGCCGTACAGATCACACACCTCACCCTGACGCATCACCTCCGTGATCCAGAGTCGTACAGGCGCCTCACGCTCCAGCCCATGTAGCGTATCATAAGTAGAGAGCGATATATTGACATCGTAGCCCACCCCGCTACAGTCCACATAGGCGTTGGTCGGTGTGAGCGTATCTATCGTGCCACGTAAGTATGCAATCATAATCTTTAGCTTCTAGGTAAGTCGCTACAAAGATAGTGGTAATTGCCCGAAGAATAAGAGTTCAACCCACTCCCGTAGTGCTTATACAGGGCTGACGCATTAGATACGATGAGCTCATCGGCCTCTCTATTCCTCGTTTGTCGTTGTATGTAGCTACTGAAAGATCGATTATGATGCGTCATACCTAGCTGGGGAAATACAACGTCGGTTCGCTACAATAATTTAGAACCAACTACATATCAAAACGGCACCGTGTCGAAGAAAAATGATTTCCACGTGGATATTTCGAAATACCCAGGTGGAGAATTTTTATTTTCCACGTGGGGAAGAAAAAATTCCTCGGAGGAATCAAATGAAACTTCGGAGGAAATGAATGACGCCCACGTGGAAAATAAAAAATATCCACGTGGAGATTTGAGATTCTCCACGTGGATATTCGAGAAAGGAGGGTAATTAGAGTTTAGAGGTTAGAGATTAGAGGTTAGGGGGGACACATTATATTATAATGAGTTCATCTATTCCTCGCTTGTCGCTATGTGTAGCTCCTGACAGAGCAATTATAATGCGTCAGCCCTGAGTGCTTACGCAATTTCCAGTAGGAAATGCAACTAAATAGTTTTTTGTACCTTTGTCGAGCCGTAGCAATATAGGCTCCTTTATGTAGTCTCTCGCAGGGCGTACGGTCGAGTAGCTCAGCTGGATAGAGCAACTGCCTTCTAAGCAGTAGGTCTTGGGTTCGAATCCCAACTCGATCACAAATCTTGTAATTTGCTTGTAGAGTGGTTATCGCCACTCTACTTTCGTATAGTGCTACAGCTTCTCAAGCCTCTCCTAACGAGCTCTCTCGTAGAGTGCATGATGAGACCGATCCCGTTAACTGGGCCTAGTACGTAATAGAGCAATCTTTCACCTCCTCTTTGACGCATTTCATTACCTTAGCGAGACTATAGACAGTGACGAAGCAAAAGATAGCCGATCGATGGTTAAGGGTTTACTCAGATAGAGGGTGAAGATGACCTTACAAGCAGACGAAAAGTATGAAGATTATTCGTAATAGATGGATTCCCTTCAAGGGTTTTTCGGCTGTCAATATCTTGGGTGTCATCTTCGTTCGCAAAGATTTACCCACAGAGTATCTGTCGAATCCGGACTGGCTGGAGACCATCGTACGTCACGAGCGCATCCACACCCGACAGATGGTGGAGCTGCTGGTGATTCCGTTTTACCTCCTATATATAATAGAGTGGCTGGTACGTCTCGCTATCTATCGCGATGCTGATAGAGCCTACCGCACTATCACTTTCGAGCAGGAGGCCTACGCACATCAGGACGACCCTGAGTACCGCCAGCGGAGGAAGCCATACGCCTTCCTGCACTACTGGCGGTTCTAAATTCTTTTTTCGTACCTTTGTACCCGTCTAGCAAGAGACAGCCCAGATGGCGGAATTGGTAGACGCGTCGGTCTCAAACACCGATGGGGTTAAACCTGTGCCGGTTCGATCCCGGCTCTGGGCACACAAATGAGAGCGAAGGCTAAGCGGTCATCTCAACCACTTGGCCTTCGCTTTCTAATTTCTAATCTCTAGCTTTCTTCTTATATTTGCACTTAGCAAACGATAGACCACTCACATGCAGCGCAAAGATCCTAAGCCTCTAGGGGAAATCATATCCGACTGGCTCTCCGAGAGCCCAGAGGTAGACCAAGGTCTCCTCGAGCTCAAGGCGCTCCAATACCTGCGCACACGCTTCTATCCACTCAGACGACAGATTCGTGAGCTATCGATCGCAGACCATACCCTACAAATGCGCATCACATCGGCTGGCCTGCGACAGGAGATTCGGCTCACGCAGCAACAGCTCTTAGAGCAGATTAATGCTCACCTACAATACGACCTTATAGACGAAATCATAATCCGATGAAGCAGAGACTCGCTTACTTCTTTCACACGACCCGACAGTCGCTCCTGACTACATTACTTTTGCTTTCGCTACTGCTCAGTACAGGTTGTAGCAAAGTCGGTGAGAGCGTCTTCAGCTCTGCCCCCTTACTCGTAGACTATGTGGACGTGCATCAAGGAACGTGGGATGCAGAGCACAGCGAGGAGATATTTCCCATCGTACAGCTCCCTCATAGCCTACTGCGTATCATTCCATTCAAGGAGAGCTTGCGGTCGGCCCGCATCAAGGGACTGCCACTCTACACACCAGACATCGATGGTCGTCCGCTCTTCTACCTCATTCCCGAGAGTGCCCATACGAATCAAGACCCCTCGGGGAGACTGAGCTTCGACTTCCAGGAGATAACCCCATATAGCTATCACCTTTACCTCGATGAGCTACAGCTCAATGTGGACTTCTCGCTCACATCTATGAGTGGCCTTTACGACCTCTCCTCACGGGATTACAATGGCAGTGACACGCATCACCTCTCCTTATATATAGACCGTCGCGACTCGACCTCTTGGGAGCAGGTTGCAGACGATGCACTAACCGCTGAGGTCGCTTACGGGGGCAACACACCGACACGCATCTACCTCTACCTACAGCTCAATACAAACATAGAGCAGATGACGAGTAGCATATCCCCCAGCGACACTACCTACGAGTGCCTCACCTTACAGCTACAGAAGCCCAATAAGCGGGTCGTCGCCAAGTACGGCATATCACTCATCAGTTGTGAGCAGGCTAAGCGAAACCTGACCACACAGATTCAGAGCTTTGAATACTCACCACTGGTCAAAGCAGCACGCAACGAGTGGCAGAAGACGCTGCGCCGAGTAGAGGTCTCAGGTGGTACAGAGGTCAATATGCGTAAGTTTTACACCGCACTATACCGCTCTCACCTCTGGCCCGTCAGTATCTCCGAGGACGGACAGTACTACTCCCCTATCGATGACTCTGTCCATAGTGATGAGGGAATCACACAGTACAGTCAAGATGATTTAAGATACACTCACGAGACCAACTACCCCCTGCTGATGCTCCATGCACCCGATATGATGGAGGAGATTATCGTCTCGTATCTACGTACTATACGAGACTCAGGTGGTCGGATTCCAGAGACACTGGACCTAGGCAGTGTGGTCTATACGGATGAGTCGCCTCTCCTCTTCCTGCTGACTGATGCGCTTGCCAAGGGGCTCCTCGACCAAGATATCAAGCAAGCCTTTGAGGTGCTACGCACTGCCATTGATGCCGACCCCGAGCGACGATCTGGCTACAAACTCTGGTGCCTCTCGCAGCTCGCTAATAGTATCGGCTACACCGCCCTCGCCAGAGAGTACGCAGAGCTCAGCGATACCTACCATCCAGCACCGGGTCGACTATCGGCACAGCAGGTAGTCTCTATCTTAGAGCATCCCAATGACTCATCTCCCGCCTTACTCCCAGAGGGACAGATTAATATCGACAGTCTCTTCAGTAGCTCTCTGCACTCACTCGATGTAGATCCCGACCTCTTCGCTTTCCTCTTTACCTACAATCTAATGGGACGTCCACACGATGCACAGAAGTTCGTAAGACACACCATCGACTACTTCTTTGGGGTAGGCTCTTTCGGCTACCCTGGTCCTGATGACTACGGCTCTCTCAGTGCATCACTTGTCTTCGCTATGATGGGCTTGTATCCCGTAGCTCCTGGCATCAATGGCTACTCAATCGTCGCTCCTGCGTTCAACGAGATCAATATAGATATGGGAGGCGGACGCCATCTCTCTATTAAAGCTCAGGGAGCCTCGCAAGTCAATAAGTACATCTCTGACCTTACCCTCGGAGGGCGACCTCATACCGTTTATTGGGTCAAGCACAGTCAGATAGCTAACGGGGGAACCATCTCTATGTTTCTCTCCGATGCAGACAGTTAGTCATCGGGTCCCTATGACCTCTTGCATATCTAACGAAAATGTCGTAAGTTAGTAGCGGATTAAGAAAACCTCATACAAATCATCTAAGTACATACAGTTATGGCAAAGGAAACAATCTCATTCAACGAACTGCGTCGCATCAAGGATAGCCTACCCGATGGCTCCATGCACAAGATTGCTGAGCAACTAGGTCTCCGCGTAGACACTGTCAGGAACTACTTCGGAGGAGCCAACTACGAGGAGGGTCGCAGTGCCGGAGTGCACATTGAGGCAGGTCCCGACGGTGGGGTCGTAGTCATCGATGACAACACCATCCTCAATCAGGCACGTACCATCATCGGTGAGGAGCCTGTCCTCTAAGAGAAAAGCTTGTAGCAGTCAGTGACCTCCAGTCACTGACTGCTACTCTACTACCCTATCATAGGAGTTGTCGTAACCTAGCGACAGCACTCTTACACTAACCTTAATGACCATATATCTATGCCACAAGACAAAGATCAGTCCAAGCTGGTGACCGTAGCCATACACACCTACGAGAAGGCGCAGATACTACAGAGCCTGCTACAAAGCCAAGGCATACCAGCTACACTACACAATGTAAATACAGTACAGCCAGTATTCTCGACCGGTGTACGTGTACGCATTGACGAGCGTGACCTACCTCGTGCGCTAGCCTATATAGAGGATCTCAAGTGGGATCTCGACGAGGCCTACGACGACCTGCAAGAGAAGTCTGACCTAGCTAGCGAATCTCCCGAAACGGCTCACGTAGCGGCCTACAAGGGCTATGTGCTCATACCCGTGGATTTCAGCTCTTATACGGACAAGATTGTGAAGCTTGGCTTCCACTTTGCAGCGCGCCGAGAGCTACACGTACTACTTATGCACGTCTACACGGGTACTCTGCCACAGATGAACTTCCCCTATGGTGACTTCACCGCCTTGCTACCACAGATACAGGAGGCTTCGCAACAAGAAGCAGCCAAAGCGGAGCAGCAGATGGCCCAGCTCACCAAGGAGATCGATGCTAAGATGGCTGACGGATCACTCCCAGAGGTTACCTACCGAACCACCATCCGTGACGGCATCCCCGCCGATGAGATCCTACGCTATGCCAAGCGCAACCTACCAGCCATCATCATCATGGGTACACGAGGCAAGACAGAGGATAGCGACTACATCGTCGGCAGTGTAGCTGCAGAAATCATTGATCGCGCACAGGCTCCCGTCCTCGTAGTACCTGAGAAGATTGCTATCGACGACCTCATGCAGGTCAACCATGTAGGAGTCGCTACCAGCTTCGACCAGAGAGACCTCGTACTCTTCGATCAGATGATGCACCTTATGCAGCCCTTAGCTCCTGAGTATAGACTCTTCAACGTGTCACGCTCGGAGGGCAAGTGGGGAGACGTGCAGCTTCAAGCTATACAGGAGTACAATAAGCAGCAGTACCCCAATGCACACATTGAGTGGACCAAGCTAAGCGAAGGAGAGCTCTACGCAGCCCTAGAGGAGTTTGTCACAAAGCATCAGGTCGAGCTTATTGTAGTGAACACCTACAAGCGCCGCATCCTCGCCAAGCTCTTTAACCCGACGATGGCACGCCGTATGCTCTTTCACGCAGGAACCCCTATCCTGGTGATGCATAGCAACTCATCCAGATAAGTCGTTCCTAGCTGCAGGTCAGCTATAGATACAATAAGAGCTCCGTAAGTCTGCGTGGACTTGCGGAGCTCTCTTTATATGGCGGGTTCAGCCGCTACGATTGAGTTACTTGTCTGAGGGAAAAGCTGAGGAGACGAGCTTCTGGATGTCCTTCGGAGTAAAGTCGCCCGTCAGACCGACTACATAGTACTCATCTCCATCCTGGACAGAGATGAGCAGCTCTGGACACTTGCGCCAGCACCAGATGCCAGACTCTCGAGAGACGATCTGCACCTTGAGATTATCTTCTGATTGGTTGACCGTAAGCAGTGGCTTGATAGAGCGATGCAGTCCAGGCGTCAGCATCGGGGCAAAAGCCTTCTGCAGCTTGTCGATAGTCTCAGGCGTTGAGGCGATGTATACATCGAGAGACTTCAGCTTCTTGAGGAGCGCCTTGACGCTAGCCATGACAGAGGAGTTACTATCCTCCTTGATCATTTTCATGATACTCTCCATAGGGATCATATCCAGCATGTTTTCATTGAAGGAGAAGATCTGGACTCCATCCGCAGCCGTGGGTAATGCCTTGGCATCTACATACTTGAAGGGGCTAGTCTGTGCCATAGCACCTAGCGTTACGGTCAGCACCAGTAGCATAGCTACTAGCTTAGACAACAGGGGTAAAGAGATTCGTTTCATATAAGAATATCGGGTTGATTAATAATTAGTCTACAACTATTTCAGATAGTGCCACGGCACCATTGTCATAAACCCTGTAGGCGTTACTATATGATAGACGAACTTTAGATGGGAATGTTGCAAAGGTTTCTAAAAATGCGACCACGAAATGAAGCGGCTAAACTGTGAAGCTAGAAGCCTCTGTAGACGCTCGGGTGGATCCCCACGTGAGAAATCGACCACACGGCTGAGCTGGATCGAGATTATCTCGAGGGGGAGATCCAGATGCCCTAAGAAAATGACTCTCTTGGATCAGAGAGTCAACCATTTACGCCAGCATCGTACAGTTTCCAAGCAACGAGAGTTTTCAAAACGGTCAACTTGTCGATATTCGACTTTTCTGTACACTACTTTATATGAGATAGATACGATTTTATTTCGGACAACTTTTCAACAACCGATGTTTTTCCAGTTGATTTATTTGCCCACGTCAATTATTGGTTGTAATATTGCAAAGAATTTCGCAGAGTCAAATTTAGTTTCTCTACAGTTTGACTTCTGCACAGACTTATTTTTCTAACCCTTCATACATCTATTCCAGTGAAGCAAAAGACATATTCCTTTGATGAGGCTTATCAAGCCACGTTAGAGTACTTTGGTGGTGATGAGCTGGCCGCCAAAGTGTGGGTGACCAAGTACGCCCTCAAGGACAGCTACGGCAACATCTACGAGCAGACCCCTCGTGACATGCATCAGCGCATAGCTCGGGAGCTGGTCCGCATAGAGCACAACTACCCCAACCCACTCTCTGAGAGTGAGCTAACAGATCTGATGGATCACTTCCGCTATATCGTGCCTCAGGGTAGCCCGATGACCGGAATTGGCAATAACTACCAGATTGCCTCCCTCTCAAACTGCTTTGTCATCGGCCTAGACGGTGAGCCAGACTCGTATGGTGGCATCATCCGCATCGACGAGGAGCAGGTACAGCTGATGAAGCGCCGTGGTGGCGTGGGACACGACCTGTCGCACATCCGTCCTAAGGGTTCGCCTGTCAAGAACTCCGCCCTAACCTCTACGGGCTTGGTACCCTTTATGGAGCGCTACTCCAACTCGACGCGTGAGGTAGCGCAAGATGGTCGTCGTGGTGCACTCATGCTCACGGTATCGATCAATCACCCTGACAGCGAGTCCTTTATCGATGCTAAGATGACTGAGGGCAAGGTAACAGGTGCCAACGTCTCAGTACGCATCGACGATGCCTTTATGCAGGCAGTCGTAGATGACAAGGAGTATGTGCAGACCTATCCTATACACTCGAAGGAGCCTAAGTTCACCCGCACCATTCAGGCACGCCAGCTATGGGACAAGATCATCTACAACGCTTGGCGGAGTGCTGAGCCTGGGGTGCTCTTTTGGGACACCATCATCCGCGAGTCTGTACCTGACTGCTACGCGGATCTAGGCTTCAAGACTATCTCGACCAACCCCTGCGGTGAGATACCCCTCTGTCCGTACGATAGTTGCCGTCTGCTGGCGATCAACCTCTACAGCTATGTACGCAACCCCTTTACGGCAAAGGCTTCGTTTGACTTTGACCTCTTCCGTGATCACGTTGCCAAGGCACTCCGTATCATGGACGACATCATTGACCTAGAGGCAGAGAAGATCGATGCGATCCTCATGAAGATCGCCGCAGATACAGAGACCGAAGAGGTCAAAGCGGCTGAGCGTGAGCTGTGGCGCAAGATCAAGCGCAAGACTCTCCTCGGACGTCGTACGGGTGTCGGCATCACGGCCGAGGGCGATATGCTCGCTGCGATGGGCATGCGCTACGGCTCGGACGAGGCTATCAGCTTTGCAGAGGAGGTGCAGAAGACGCTCTGTCTATCTGCTTACGCTAGCTCGGTACAGCTGGCTAAGGAGCGTGGAGCCTTTGACCTCTATGACACAGAGCGTGAGAAGGACAATCCCTTTATCCAGCGCGTTGCCAAGGCTGATCCGAAGCTCTATGAGGAGATGAAGAAGTTCGGCCGTCGCAATATAGCGATGCTTACCATCGCTCCTACGGGCTCGACGAGTCTTATGACACAGACTTCGTCAGGTATCGAGCCGGTCTTTATGCCTGTCTACAAGCGCAGACGCAAAGTCAATCCCAACGACAAGAACGTCAAGGTGGACTACACCGACGAGACGGGAGACACCTTTGAGGAGTACACGGTCTACCACCACAACTTCCTCACCTGGATGAAGACCAATGGCTACGACCCCGAGAAGAACTATTCGCACGAAGAGCTGCAAGAGCTGGTCGCTAAGTCGCCCTACCATAAGGCTACCGCCAACGATGTGGACTGGGTCGCCAAAGTCAAGATGCAGGGACGCATACAGCAATGGGTGGATCACAGCATCAGCGTGACGATCAACCTCCCCTCCGACATCTCTCAGGAGATGGTGGCTACGCTTTACGTTGAGGCGTGGAAGGCTGGCTGCAAGGGCTGCACCGTATATCGTGAAGGCTCTCGCTCGGGCGTGCTCATCTCGGAGGAGCAGCAAAAGAAAGAGAAGCAAGCAAAGGCTGAGCAAGAGGCCGCTGCGGAGATCCCCGTAGAGCCGGCACCTATGACTCAGACGGTACACAAGCGCCCCAAGGTCCTAGAGGCTGACATCGTACGCTTCCAGAATAATAAGGAGAAATGGATCGCCTTCGTAGGTTTGCTCGATGGTAAGCCTTACGAGGTCTTCACAGGTATCGCTGACGATGACGAGGGTATCATGCTCCCCAAGAGCGTGACAAAGGGTAAGATCATTCGCAGCTACGATGAGGACGGTACGAAGCACTACGACTTCCAGTTCCACAACAAGCGAGGCTTCAAGACCACGGTAGAGGGTCTAGACACAAAGTTCAACCCCGAGTACTGGAACTACGCCAAGCTCATCTCAGGCGTCCTCCGCTACCAGATGCCAATAGACCAAGTCATCAACCTGGTCCAAGGTATGGAGCTCAACGATGAGAGCATCAACACCTGGAAGAACGGTGTGGCTCGCGCTCTCAAGAGCTACCTACCGAGTGGCACAAGCGTCTCTGCCGCTTGCTCTAACTGCGGGCAGCACACGCTAGTCTATCAGGAGGGTTGCCTCATCTGCACCAACTGCGGCTCCTCAAAGTGTGGCTAGACCGCTCTCTTCCAGACCTCCTCGGTCATAAGAGGAGACTTTTGTAACAGTCTCAAGAGACTAGAGGTAGGTCCGTAGAGCCCCCCTGAGCAACGAAAAACCCCACCATTGTGTACTATGCTACACAGTGGTGGGGTTCTTGATTTTCACTGGGAGGCGAGAGATGTCTCGCTCTCCTAGCAGTCAGGGGTTACTCCTCCTCAAAGTCGACGTACTCCCCTTGGTCCTTCTCAAACTTCTTCTTCGCTATATCCTTCATGTCGAGCTTACCACCCTGCTGTGGCTGGCTCTTCGCTGAGCTCTGCTGTGAAGTGGCGGAGTGCCACCCCTTGCGTGGTGCTTTTCGTGACTTAGCATGCGGGTCTGCTTGCTGTATGTATCGCCGTACCATCCACTGTAATATACGAGGGGCGAAGTATCTAAAGAGCAAGTATGTAAGCCCTATGACGACAATTAGACCAAGTATGAATTCCATATCGGGATTAGATTAAGGAGTTATTGTTGAGCTGCAGCATCGATAGCATCCGAATTGCTCTTGATCTGCCGACCGATGACCAGCGAGACTAGTATGTAGAGCATCATCACTAGGCGGAGCGTGCTAGCCACAGAGCCTAGCCACATATAAAGACAACCCGCAGGAACCAAGATGACGCCCCACGCGATGAGGATGACTGTACCGTGAGGAGCTTTCATCTGTGCGCTTAGATGCTTCAGCGAGAGCATCGGCATACGACTCACCATCAGGATACAAGAGAGTATTAGTAGCCCGTAACTAGTCACCAGAGAGAGCGTATCCACCGCACAGGCGCAGGTAGAGAGCGATATCCCAATCCACAAGAGCGCCGATGCAGGCACAGGTAGCCCACGGAAGTAGTTACTCGTCCCTGTATCATTATTAAAGAGTGCCAAGCGGTAGGCTGCAAAAGGTAAGATCAGGAGAAAAGGTAGCGACATCATCAGAGCCGTAGACTCCTCATAGCCACTCGCCAAGAGTCTCCCCTCCATCGTGCAGAGAGCCAAGAGTGCTGGTGCTAAACCAAAGGTAACTACATCTGAGAGCGAGTCCAGATCAGCACCTATCGGAGAGGTCGCATGCAGGAGACGCGCCACCATACCATCGAGCAGGTCAAAGAGCGCACCCACAGCAATCCAGATGGCACCCAGCTGGTATTCCTTATAGTATAGAATTGAGATGACCGCCGCAGCACCCGAGAGGATATTGCACAGCGTCAGGAGATTGGGGATAAATTGTCTTATCTTCATCACAGCGAGGATTTGATTATCATACAGCAAGAATCGTGCCTACTGAGGCAGATAGCCCAGCGTTGTCTCGCCACCCACCACTTCGTCGCCTATATTTATCGCAATCTCCGTACCCAGTGGCAGGTAAAGGTCGATGCGTGAGCCAAACTTGATGAAGCCGAGGAAGTCCTCGACCGTCACCTCATCGCCCACCTTCGGATAGGTGACGATACGACGTGCCACAGCACCAGCTATCTGACGCTCTAGCACCTCATGACCGCCATCTGTACGGATTATCACCGCCGACCGCTCATTGAGCACGCTACTCTTAGGAAGAAAAGCTTTATAGTAAGCGCCACTTTGGTGCTCCACATGGGTAATCGTGCCATTGCAGGCGACCCAATTAGCATGCACATTGTAGAGCGACATAAAAATCGATAGCTTGAGACATCGGCGTCCCAGTAGCTCAGGCTCCTCAACCTCCTCCATGACCACCACCTTGCCATCGGCAGGTGCTACGATGAGACGCCGATTGGTCGTCTCGCTATTGCTACGCCTCGGGAAGCGAAAGAAGTTTAGCGCTAGCCCCATTACCGTGAGCGACACCAGTAGCGTCAGAATAAATACCCCCTTAAAGGGCACAAAAACAAAGGTAGCCCAGCAAGCCAGAGCCAGTATTAGGAAGAAAGAGATGAGGAGTCCCACCCCCTCGCGATGTAGTCGGACCTTTTTCATTATGGATTAAGTAGAATAAGTAATCGGCATCAGTATGATGGGCAAAGATACAAAATAGCCCCCAAAGCTCTACCCTACTACAGAAAAGAGCGAGAGCCATCGCCTCAGGAGCCACCTCACCGTCAGCCCCTCCTCCCGAGAAGTCAAATCACATTTCTAGAAAAGTCCAAAGCTTCATCCGCGGGAAGCTAATCGTTTCCTCCGTCTGAAAGTTGCCCACCCAGTGTGGGAGCAAATCGTCCCAAGGGAGGGATTTCTTCGTCCCTCCCTAGGGATTTTTCAATTCCTCCCTTGGAACTAAAGAGTTCCTCCCTTGGAACTCGAAAGTTCCTCCCTTGAAACTAAAAAGTTCCAAGAGGGAATCCATTTTTGGAACTCGTATCTACTACGGAACCAGCACGATACTGAGAGCATCAACGAGTACTCTGCCTTGGCAATGCACGGGACATATCACTGCTGTAGGAACGGACGGGTGCTCTAGCGGGTGAGTATCCGTCCCCGTTAATAGTTACAGTGTCCCGATGACACGTCTTGCCTTTCGACCACAGACGCCCTCTCGCTAGACACTAAGCGTGCGCTCCTACAAAGCGTCACTCGTCAAGTGCCATATCTTGCCACCACTGGAACTCTTTAGCTTCACGAGAGAACAACTTTTGACTTTTGCGGAGGAGGGCGCGGGCTGCTGTACAGCAAAGGGCATAAAAAGAGACTGTCGCTTATTACGACAGTCCCAACGATGAAATTAGGTGTGTATCAGTGTGAGGAGGTGAGACGTCAGAAGGGGAAGTCTCTCTCCTCGTCGTCAGTAGCCATCGGGTTGAAGTCTGAGGCTCCGACACTAAAGCTTGAATCGAAGGGGTTCCCCATGTCTGCTCCTGGCATTGCGCCCGGTGTGGATGCGGTGGATTGGCGTCCTTTACCACCATTAATCTGCGAGACGTAGTGCATATTAGCCTCCTCGAGTGGGTAGAACTTCGCAAACTCGCCACGGAAGCCGATACGCACATCGCCGATTGGGCCGTTACGGTGCTTGGCAATGATGAAGTAACCGATGCCTTTCGTATCACCGTTGTCATCCTGCATGACGCCATACACTTCGGGTCTGTGTAGGAAGCAGACCATATCGGCATCCTGCTCGATAGCTCCTGACTCACGTAGGTCGGAGAGCTGAGGCACCTTGCTGTTGGTGCCACTCTCGTTCTTGCGTAGCTCGACTGCGCGGTTGAGCTGTGAGAGTGCGATGATGGGTATGTCTAGCTCCTTGGCCAGCATCTTGAGCGAGCGCGAGATGGTGCTGACCTCTTGCTCACGGTTGCCAAAGTTCATACCACTGGCGTTCATCAGCTGGAGGTAGTCGATGATGATTATCTTGATGTCGTGCTCTCGTACGAGGCGACGCACCTTAGTACGTAGCTCGAAGACGGAGAGACTGGGCGTATCGTCAATGTAGAGGGGCGTATTCTCCAAGACGCTGATACGCTCATCAAGCTGCGTCCACTCAAAGTTCTCGAGCTGACCGCTTTTGAGCTTTTCGCCCGGGAGCTCACAGACGTTACTGATAAGACGCTTGACCAGCTGTACGCTACTCATCTCAAGGTTAAAGAGGGCTACGGGTATCTTGTTGTCCACGGCTATATACTTAGCCATCGATAGGACGAAGGCGGTCTTACCGATAGCGGGACGCGCTGCGATGATGATGAGGTCTGACTTCTGCCACCCTGCTGTCATCGCATCGATGCCGTCAAATCCTGAGGAGATACCACTGATACCCTCGGCACTATTAGCCGCAGCCTTGATGTCATCGATGGCAACTTTGAGAACTGTATTGATGGGCTGCACATCCTTGCGTAGGTGCTTCTGCGAGAGTGCAAAGAGAGTCCCCTCCGCGGTCTCCATCTGGTCCTCGATGTCGATGGTGTCTTCGTATGCTGTCGTGAGTACTTCGGTAGAGAACTTGATGAGGTTGCGGCTCAGTGCTTTTTGCGCCACAATCATAGCGTGGTACTCTAGGTTGCCCGCACTGATGACGCGATTTGTTAGGTCGACGAGAAAGGGCATTCCTCCGACTTCATCGAGCTTTCCCTCTCGCTGTAGTCTCTGGCTGACGGTATGCAGGTCTATCGGTTGCTCCTCTAGGCTAAGGTCGCGCATGACCTCGAAGATGGTCTGATGCGCATTGACGTAGAAGCTTTCGGGCTCCAGGATCGTGCTAATATCGGAGAAGGCCTCCTTCTCTAGTAGTATGGCGCCTAGTACCGCCTCCTCAATGTCTGTGGCTTGAGGTGGCACTCTGCCCTCGGTGGTTCGGTCGAGGGATGCTTGTGGCTTGCGCAGCTGCTTCTGCTGTGTAGGCTTTAAGGATGGCATGAGTTAGTTCGTTTGGCTAAGAGAATTGTTACGTACAGGGGACAAGAGAGTAGCCTAGACGGGAGCCTAGGCTGTTGGAGTGGAAGAAGCGGTAGAGTGGGCTTTAGTCGAGCTTGAGGACAGCGAGGAAGGCTTTCTGCGGTATCTCTACGTTGCCGATCTGCTTCATGCGCTTCTTACCCTCTTTTTGCTTCTCTAGTAGCTTACGCTTACGGCTGATATCACCACCATAGCACTTGGCTGTCACATCTTTGCGCACTGCCTTGACCGTCTCACGGGCGATGATCTTAGCACCGATGGCGGCTTGGATGGCAATGTCAAACTGCTGGCGCGGGATGAGCTCCTTGAGCTTCTCACACATACGGCGACCGAAGGGAACGCTATTGTCAAAGTGTGTCAGCGTCGAGAGGGCGTCGACGGGCTCTCCGTTAAGAAGGATGTCTAGCTTGACCAACTTGGAGGGACGGAAGTCACTCAGATGGTAGTCGAAAGAAGCGTAGCCACGTGAGATGCTCTTGAGCTTGTCATAGAAGTCGATGACGATTTCACCGAGAGGCAGGTCGAAGTAAATCTCGACACGGTTGCCACTGATGTACTCCTGCTTGATGAGGATGCCGCGCTTGTCTAGGCAGAGCGTCATAATAGGACCGATGTAGGCGGTGTCGGTGATGATGGTGGCTCGTATGTACGGCTCCTCGATGTGATCGATCTGCATCGGATCGGGCAGACCGGACGGGTTGTGCACCTCGGTCACGCCGCCTTTCTTGTCGTAAACCATATAGGAGACGTTAGGCACGGTCGTGATGACGTTCATATTGAACTCACGGTCGAGACGCTCCTGAATAATCTCCATATGGAGCAGACCAAGGAATCCACAGCGAAAGCCGAAGCCTAGAGCTGCCGAGCTCTCTGGCGTAAAGGTGAGCGAAGCATCGTTGAGCTGTAGCTTCTCGAGCGAAGCGCGCAGGTCCTCAAAGTCTTCCGTGTCAATGGGGTAGACACCGGCGAAGACCATCGGCTTGACCTCCTCAAAGCCTGCGATAGCCTCTGAGGCGGGTCGCTGTATGTGCGTAATCGTATCACCCACCTTGACCTCTTTGCTGGTCTTGATACCAGAGATGATGTAGCCCACGTCGCCCGTGTTGACCCTATCTCTAGGCATCATGTCGAGCTTGAGCACGCCCACCTCATCGGCATCGTACTCCATGCCCGTATTGATGAACTTGACCTTGTCACCCTTGGCTATAGAGCCGTTGACAATCTTATAGTAAGCAATGATGCCACGGAAGGGGTTGAAGACGGAGTCAAAGATGAGCGCTTGAAGCGGAGCCTCGGGGTCGCCCACAGGGGCTGGCACACGCTCTACGATGGCATCAAGGATTTCGTTGACACCCTGTCCTGTCTTACCACTGGCAAAGAGCACTTCGTCTGGATCTACACCCAGCAAGCTGACAATCTGGTCCTGCACTTCTTCGGGAGAAGCACCGGGCAAGTCTATCTTGTTGACCACAGGTATGATTGTCAGGTCATGCTCGATCGCCATGTAGAGGTTGCTGATGGTCTGCGCCTGTATTCCCTGCGAGGCGTCTACGATGAGTAGAGCCCCCTCGCATGCAGCTATGGAGCGAGACACCTCGTAGCTGAAATCCACGTGTCCTGGCGTGTCAATCAGGTTGAGCGTGTACTCTACGCCATCCTTAGTGTAGGACATCTGTATGGCGTGGCTCTTGATGGTGATGCCACGCTCACGCTCTAGATCCATATTGTCAAGGAGCTGATCCTGAAGGTCTTTCTTTTGGACCGTATCTGTGTACTCCAAGAGTCGATCGGCAAGGGTACTCTTGCCGTGGTCAATGTGAGCTATGATACAAAAGTTACGTATGTGCTGCATGTGCTAACGGGATTCGTGCGCTAAGTAGAGGGCAACAGTGCTACAGTCTATCTGCTGTAAGAAAGGAAATAAAAGGCGGGACGAAGCTGCGGGGAGGGTCGAGGAGTCGATTACTCCTCCTCGTCCTCCATATTGGTGAAGACGTTCTGCACATCTTCATCCTCTTCGAGTCTCTCGATGAGCTTGTTGAGCTCTTCGCGCTCCTCAGCCGTGACAGAACGTGTATCGTTGGGTACGCGGATGAACTCGACCGAGCTAATCTCAAATCCTAGCTCCTCGAGCTTAGCCTGGAGAGCACCATTCTGAGAGAAGTCGCCCTCGATGACCCACTCCTCTTCTTCTTGCTCTAGATCCTCTACACCATAGTCTATCAAGTCTAGGATCAGTTCCTCCTGGTCTACCTCCTCCTTGGGCTGGACATGAAAGACGCAACGATGATCAAAGAGAAACTCCAAGCTACCAGTCGTACCGAGGTTGCCTCCGAACTTATTGAAGTAGCTACGTACGTTGGCGACTGTGCGGGTCGTATTGTCTGTTGCCGTCTCTACAAAGATAGCGATGCCATGCGGACCGTAGCCCTCATAGTTCATCTCCTTATAGTCGGTGTTGCTGTCCTTGTCAGTAGCTTTTTTGATAGCACGTTCCACGTTCTCCTTAGGCATGTTCTCCTTCTTTGCCGTCTGGATTAGAACGCGTAGTCGTGGGTTGGTATCAGGATCAGGACCTCCTGCCTTTACTGCTATGGTAATCTCTTTGCCTAGCTTCGTGAAGACACGAGCCATGTTGCCCCAACGCTTTAGTTTGCGTGCTTTACGATATTCAAATGCTCTTCCCATGTTTGGATTGGATGATTTACTATGTTAGTTGATTGATATGTCTGATGATTGGATTGTCTAGTCTAGTCTAGCCTAGTCTAGCGAAGCGTGGCGTGGTACTCCTGCTCGATGGCTTGCCAGATGCGCTTCATCGCAGCATCTATTTGGGCGTCTCGTAGGGTACCCTTGTCGTCACGTAGGTAGAAGCTGAGCGCGTAGCTCTTCTTGCCCTTAGGTAGCTCCTTACCTGTGTAAACGTCAAAGAGCTCGACACGCTGAAGTAGCTTGCGCTCGGCCTTGCTGGCGGTGCGAGCTAATGCCTCATAGGTGATGTTGTTGTCGATGAGGAGAGCTAGGTCACGCTTCACCGTTGGGTACTTGCTTAGTTCCGTGCTGACCACCTTGTGCTGTAGCAGATGCGCCATAAGACTATCCATATATAGCTCGGCGTAGTAGACAGGCTGCTTGATGTCACACTTGGTGAGCCAGTAGTTGCTCACGACACCTAGATAAGCAAAGGGGGCACCTTGAGCGTCTTTGTAACAAACGACATCGTGCCATAGGTCTTGACAATCCTCTGGTACAGACACAGAGTAATCCTCTGGTGCAAAGCCCATATGCGCTAGGAGCTTCTCGACCACCCCTCGTAGCATATAGGGAGAGGTCGCTTCGCCTGGGGTCGTCCAGCTATTTGGCATGAGCGTGCCCGAGAGCCACAATCCTAGTCTGTGAGCCTGGGTGTACTGGTCTAGAGGAGTAGCCACCTGGTCGTTCTGCTTGTAGCGGTAGACGTTGCCCCACTCATAGAGTGCGCAGTAGGGTTGCTTGCGGTGCACATTGTCAGAGATAGTCTCTAGACCGCCCACGAGGAGGGTGGGACGTAGCACGTTGAGCTCTTGGCTCAGCGGATTCTCTATCGGTACGAGCTGGTCGGGGTCAAAAGCCTTTTGCCCCTCAAAGTATTGACGAGAGGTGAGCGAATTGTTCAATATCTCTCGATAGCCAAAGCCTGTGAGTAGCTCCGAGAGCCTGAGCTGAGCGTGATAGATATGGTCTTGGTTGCTCTGCTTAGAGAGACTCGCATGCACATAGCCCGATAGCGGGACGGCATTGTAGCCGTAGATGCGTAGCACCTCCTCGACGACATCCACAGGTCGTGTCACATCGTAGCGATAGCGAGGCACTGAGATGGCAAAAGCATCACCCGCCACAGCCTTAGGAGACATCTCTAGAGCCTCTAAGATAAGCTGTAGCTGGTCAGCCGTCAGGTTGCGCCCGATAGCCCGAGAAACATAGTCTGTAGAGATCGTCAACTCTACAGAATCAAGGTGCTTACGATAGTGATCCACCATCTCACCTGCTAATGTACCTCCGCAGATCTCCATAATGAGGGAGACAGCGCGCTGGAGCGCCCAGTCGGTCGCCTCGGGGTCTAGTCCACGCTCGAAGCGGAAGGAGGAGTCGGTGCTCAGTCCGTGGCTTCGAGCAGCTCGACGTGTGATCGTCGGATTGAAGTTTGCCGCCTCTATAAATATGTCTGTCGTCTCCATCGTCACGCCCGAGTCGAGTCCACCCATCACGCCTCCGATACAGAGCGGTGTGAGCTGGCTGTCGCAGATCATATTCTCCATCCCTGTGAGCTTATGCTCTACGCCATCTAGCGTGGTAAAGGGTGTACCTGCTGGTAGATGAGCTATGCGCAGCTTACCACCAGCAATCTTATGAGCGTCAAAAGCGTGTAGCGGTTGCCCGATCTCATGTAAGACGAAATTGGTCACATCTACCACCGCATTGATGGGGCGCTGCCCGATGCTTTGTAGTCTCTCCTTGAGCCAGTCGGGACTCTCGACGCACTGCAGCCCCCGTATGGTCACCCCCTGATAGCGGGGGCAATCCTCAGCGGAGACCTCCATCTCGACCTGTATGGCAGGAGCCTTCGCATCGACTGCCTGAGGCTTTGCAAGGGTCGGACGCTCTGCGCGGATTACATGACCATCACGATAGGAGTAGTAAGCCGCTAGGTCGCGCGCTACGCCATAGTGCGAGGTCGCATCGACACGGTTAGGCGTTATGTCTATCTCTATGACGGTGTCACTGGCTAGGTCAAAGTAGTCAGCCGCCGGTGTCCCAGGCCGCACCGTCTCATCGTCTAGTACCCAGATGCCAGAGCTGTCGGAGCCCATACCTATCTCGACTTGCGAGCAAATCATACCCATACTAGGCTCGCCACGTAGCTTAGACTTCTTGATCTTAAAAGCTTCGCCATCGGGTCCGTATAGGGTGGTGCCGACGGTTGCGACGACGACCGTCTGACCAGCAGCCACATTGGGTGCTCCACAGACGATCTGCACAGGCTCTTCCTCGCCGAGATCGACCGTGCAGATGTGCAGGTGGTCGGAGTTAGGATGGGGGATGCAAGTGAGAGTGCGCCCTATGACGACACCACGCAGACCGCCTCGTACCGACTCGGTCTCCTCGACGCCAGCCACCTCGAGACCGATGGCCGTGAGCGTCTCCGCTACTTCATTTGGATTATAACCCTCTAGACGAGGTAGGTATTGCTGTAACCAGTTGAAAGATATATTCATACGAATCAGACATAGGCTCTCTAGGAGCCGATGAATAGAGTTATAAAGCGAGACAGAAGAGACTAGTCGTGAGACTCAGTCTCTTTATTATTATATGGAGTGCTGTTACGCAGCTCGACCTTGGAGTATGGACGTGGGAAGCCTTCGCCAGCAAAGAGCTCGGTGGCTCTACCATTAAAGTCCCAGAAGAGATCCCACATATCCGCATTAGCACACCATACACGGATCATGATGGTATAGTTGCTCTCCGTCATATCCGAGATTACGGCTAGCACGCCTTGATCCTGTAGGATGCGTGGGTCCTTGAGTAGCTCCGCTAGAAGGATGCTCTTAGCACGCTCGAACGGCACGTCGTAGTCCACGAGAAACTTCCACTGACACCGTCTAGTGGACATCTCGGAGGTGTTTTTGATTACGTTAGTACTCAGATTACCATTGGGGAGGTAAATCTTCGTATTGTCGACAGTGGTGATAGAGGTGTGGAAGATACCGATATCTTGTACCGTACCCTCTACATCTTGATAGATGATGTAGTCGCCAATGCGGAAAGGGTGCGTGATCAGGATGATAGCTCCACCCGCAAAGTTCTGCAGCTGCCCTGAGAGTGCCATACCGATGGCGACACCGAGAGAGGCGAGCAATGCGGCAAAGGATACCGCGGCAAAGCCCAGGATGTTGATTACCACGATGACCAGTATAATCCAGAGTCCAGCACGCGCTATCGAACGGACGAAGTGTCGCAAGCCAAGCGCCTCGACACGCCTGTCCAGGAGTCGGGTGACCCCCTTCATGATAAGATCTATCAGCCAGCGACCTACATAGAATATGACAAGTGCTAGGAGTACGCGGATACCTATGTCAAGTGCTTTATCGACCCATGATCCGAGCGTGTCGGCTAGGTTAAAGTTGACGATACTATCGACGATTTCCTCCTTGGTGAGAGCCGTCGAGTCGAGGATGACAATGTCTTCTGGATTTATTTCAGGCATATACTTCTATATAGTTGGTGCTGTCGCTCTTATTTGAGATAGCACTCAGTTAGCAGAGCCAAAGGTACAAAAAAGCGACAACTTAACTCTCGACACAATGTTCTTGCGGTTAAGTCGTCGCATTGTAAAGCAGCACCTCACTCGCTTGCAAACAAAGCAGAGCAACTAGAGTTTGGATTTTTCACTACCTTTGGGGAGCAAAACCATTATCCTAACGACATTTCTCAACCTAATCAGATGAACACACCATTACTAAATGCTCAGGGCAAACTAATGCTAGCGACCATACAGGGCTACGATCGCCCAGGCGTGACCGCTTCGCTCATGAGCATCCTCGCAGAGCATGGCGCATATATCCTAGACATCGGCCAGTCCGACATACATAGTCACCTCAACCTGGGCATCCTCTTCCAGATGAACGAGAATGACTCAGGCTCTGTACTGAAGGATCTACTCTTCAAGGGGTACGAACTTGATGTACAGATACGCTTTACCCCTATCTCTACAACCGAATACGGGGAGTGGGTCAATGCCCAAGGCAAAAATCGCTACATCATCACCGTCGTAGCGCGCAAGATGACAGCTGAGATGCTATCGGCTGTGGCTGGCGCGGCTGCCGATCAGGGGCTTAACATTGATAACATCCGCCGCCTCACGGGTCGTATTCCGCTTGACCCAATGCAGCAGGCACCGATGGCGAGCATCGAGTTTTCCATGCGTGGCAATATCAAGGATGTCCACACCTTCCAGCTAGACCTCCTGCAGATGAGTGGCGAGCTTGATATGGATATCTCCTTCCAGAGGGAGAGTATGTTTCGCCGTATGCGTCGCCTGATCTGCTTCGATATGGACTCGACACTGATTCAAACCGAGGTGATCGACGAGCTGGCTATGAGAGCTGGCGTGGGCGACCAGGTCAAGGCAATCACCGAGCGAGCTATGCGTGGTGAGATAGACTTCATCGAGAGCTTTACAGAGCGTGTCGCTCTGCTCAAGGGGCTCGACGTCTCTGTCATGGAGGATATAGCGCACAACCTCCCCATTACCGAGGGGTGTGAGCGACTCATGCGCACGCTCAAGGTGATGGGCTACAAGACCGCTATCCTCTCGGGAGGCTTCACCTACTTCGGCCATTACCTGCAGAAGAAGTTTGACATAGACTATGTCTACGCCAACGAGCTAGAGGTGGCCGATGGCAAGCTCACGGGTCGTTACGTAGGCGACGTGGTCGATGGGCGTCGCAAGGCTGACCTGCTTCGTCTGATCGCTCAGGTAGAGCGTGTGGACCTCATGCAGACGGTAGCTGTAGGCGATGGCGCCAACGACCTACCGATGCTTTCGCTAGCTGGACTAGGTATCGCCTTTCACGCTAAGCCCAAGGTCAAGGCAAGTGCCGAGCAGCGTATCTCGTCCGTTGGTCTCGATGGCATCCTTTACTTCCTTGGTTACAAGGACTCGCTCTTTGATGAGCAGATGATAGAGTGCATGAAGGATGGCACCTGCTCGACACTCTTTCCCCACCACTAATCGTCTAACCCTTCACTCCCCTATTAATTATGATACGTCATTGCGTCATCTTCACGCTACAACTACCCGGTTCCGCTGAGGAGCAGCAGGCTCACCTGAAGAAGATTGAGAGCCTCCTCGAGGACCTTCCCGAGCAGATCCTCGAGTTGGAGTCGATGGAAGTCTTCTTCAACTGCAACCCCAGTGAGGAGTCCACCTTCATGCTCCAGGCTGATGTAGAGGACCTAGAGGCTCTATCAGCTTATGCCACACATCCCGCTCATGTCCAGATCGTAAATGACCTTATCAAACCGTACAAAGTGGGTCGCACTTGCATTGATTATAAGCTGCACGACCATTATCCTCACTAACGCTATGTCTAGAGAAAAGGGACAACCTCAGGAGCTCGACACCGTCTACCTCGCTGGAGGATGCTTCTGGGGTATGCAAGCCTTCTTTGAGGAGGTGGATGGAGTCATCTCGACCGAGGTAGGCTATGCCAATGGCACGCTCGGACGTCAGCCCTCCTACGAAGAGGTCTGTACAGGCGAAACGGGCTTTGCCGAGACGCTGCTGGTGATTTACGACGCAGGGCGTGTGCCACTAAGCTTTATCCTAGAGCGGTACTTCACCGTCATCAACCCCACCACGCTCAATCGTCAAGGCGCCGACCACGGGACCCAGTACCGCACCGGCATATACTATACTAAAGAGGAGCAGCGACCCATCATTGAGAAGGCACTCACCTCACTACAGCAGGCTTATGCCGACCCCGTCGTGGTAGAGTGCAAGCCCCTGAGCAACTACTACCCAGCCGAGAGATACCATCAGGAGTATCTACGCAAGAACCCAGGAGGTTACTGTCACATCGGCCGTACGCAGATAGCGCGGGAGAGCTACGTACGCTACGTAGACCACGAGGCACTTCGCAAGCGTCTCACGCCGATGCAGTATCACGTGACGCAGGAGGCTGGCACGGAGCCACCCTTTGACAATGAGTACTACGACCTCTCCGAGGCAGGAATCTATGTAGATGTCGTCTCTGGCAAGCCACTCTTCCTCAGCTTGGACAAGTTTGACTCGGGTTGCGGTTGGCCCGCCTTCGCAAAGCCTATTGACGACCAGCTCATCAAAGAGTCGACCGACCGCTCACACGGCATGGTGCGTACCGAGGTACGTAGCAAAGATTCCGATGCTCACCTCGGACACCTCTTTGAGGATGGTCCCATCGAGCTAGGCGGGCTACGCTACTGTATCAACAGTGCTGCGCTGCGCTTCGTCCCCTTAGACAGCCTAGAGGCTGAGGGGTATGGCGACTACCTGCGCTACTTCAAGAAGTAACTGTGACAAGGGTACTACACCTCAGCACTTATGGGGCTAAGAGCGGTGCCGGCGTCGCAGCCCTGCGACTGCTAGAGGCTGAGCGTAGCTACGGGCTAGACGCTGAGCTACTGCTCATGGCTCCGAGCTCGGAGTCCCTACCAGCTGTACACACCCTAGGCAATGATCGGAGGCTTTACCGAGCTTGGCAATGTAAGCTTTGGAGCGAGCGCGCCCTCGTTGCCCTGCTCAACGGATTCAATCGTGAGCAAACCTTCAAGACCTCTCTAGGTCGGCTCGGCATCTCCATACACGCCCTGCGCCCTTATCTCGCAAATATAGATATCCTTCACCTGCACTGGACGCAGCACGCCTTCCTCTCGCTCCGCACCATTGAGGAGCTCTGCAAGCTTGGTCTACCCGTCGTCATCACCCTGCATGACTACTGGTGGGTGCAGGGCATCGAGCAGATGGCGACCAAGCCTGGTGAACTGTCCGCCCCCCTGCTCCGACTAGACCGACGAGTACAGCAGCGCAAAGCCGAACTAATGGCGCACTACCCTATTTACCTGGTCACCGTCTCCAGTAGCCTGGGCAATGCAGTCACCCGCTCCTCCATCGTGCCACGCCTAGGCGTCAGCACCATCGGCAACGTCCTCTCCGCCCACTACTACCAGCAGGCGCAGATGCAGGAGACGAGAGCCACAAGCGAGCGAGAGCTCTATCGCATCATCTTCGTAGCGACGCGTCTTGATGACCCCATCAAAGGGTGGAACTACCTCGTCGATGCTATGCGACAGCTAGCCCAGCTGGCGGGCGTGCAGACAGCGCAAATGCAGCTCACACTCGTCGGTACCCTGGCAAATCACGAACTACTCAACCAGATTCCTCTACCCGTACAGCACTTAGGTAGCATCTCCGATGTAGCGTGGCTCAGCTCACTTTACGCAGAGAGCTCCGTCCTCATCTCAACCAGTGAGAGCGAGAGCTTCGGTCAGACACTCCTAGAGTCGCTCGCCTGCGGTACGCCCGTCATCGCCAGAGACTCGGGAGGTCCCGCTGATATAGTCATTGATGGAGTCAACGGTGCACTTGTAGCGCACGACGCTCCACAAGCCATGGCTGCCGCACTATGGAAGCACTTCACAGGTGCTACAGACTACCAGCCCGAAGCGTGCCGAGCCTCCGCACTGCGCTTCGCCCCCACTGACATCGCACAGCAATATGCCCAGCTTTACGCCCAGTTAATAGATGACATACAGCGTGCCAAGCCATGACCACTACACCACTACTGACCATCATCACCATCTGCTACAATGCGGAGGCAACCATAGCACCCACCCTGCGTAGCCTTGCCGAGCAGAGCGACCAGAGCTTTGAGTACCTCGTCATAGACGGAGCTTCCCAAGACAAGACGCTCTCGCTCGTCCAGACACTCTACCCTCGTGCCACCGTCCACTCCGAGCCTGACCGAGGACTCTACGATGCGATGAATAAAGGGTTGCGTCATGCCACCGGCACCTACATCTGGTATCTCAATGCGGGCGACACGCTACGCACACCCGACACCGTTCGCACCGTCTGCACCGCACTCGAGACACACCGACCAGACCTCCTCTATGGCGACACGATGATTGTGGACGCTACTTACCAGGACCTCCATCCTCGTCAGTTGCGCCCACCCCATCAGCTGACGCAGCACTCCTTTGCCAATGGTATGCTCATCTGCCACCAAGCCTTCATACCACGACGCTCGCTCGCGCCCCTCTACGACCTGCGCTATCGCTACTCGGCAGACTACGACTGGTGCATCAAAATCATCGACACCATTCAGAGCCAGTACCGCATCGACGACTATCTCGTCAACTACCTCAACGAAGGGGTCACCACACGCAACCACCGCGCCTCGCTCCTCGAGCGGCTTCGCATTATGGCTCGTCGGTACGGCTGGTTCACAGCACTGGCACAGCACGTCAGCTTCCTCTTCCGCCGTCAGCGATAAAGCCTCACCACTCCACCCTGTCTCATATTCCCCGCAGTGAGGACGCACATCCGTGCGCCCCTCCCCTTTCCATACATTTCCACCGCTGGAAAAATAATTTTCCACCCTTGGAAACTTTACTTTCCACCCTTGGAAACTTTCCACGCCTCCGCAGAAGTCAAATGCTCCTCCGCAGGGCTGACGCATTAGATACGATGAGCTCGTCGACCTCTCTACTCTTCGCTGGTCGCTATGTGTAGCTTCTGACAGAGCGATTACGATGCGTCACCCCAGGCTGAAAAAATGCAACGCTGGATTGCCACAATAATTTAGACTCGACTACATATCAAAACGGCACTATGTCGGAGAAAACGGATTCTCCACCTGGATATTTTGAAATATCCAGGTGGAGAATTTTTATTTTCCACGTGGGGAAGAAA
>UQBE01000011.1 GCA_900539155.1 uncultured Porphyromonas sp. | reverse complement strand
TCACGGCTAGTCTCGAGTCATAGTGCGTCCGTTGTGTCAAAAGTTACAGCATCGTGATTTAACGGGGACGGACGCCCTCCCGCTAGACACGACCGAGCGTCCCTACAGGATTCAGTCCTGGCTATTGTCGAGTTGGGGGACGGACGCCCTCCCGCTAGACACGACCGAGCGTCCCTACAGGATTCAGTCACGGCTATTCTCGAGTCATAGTGCGTCCGTCATCCCCCCACGTCGCCGTGTAGGGACGCACGGTCTCTGTGCTTCCCCCCTTACGACCGTTTACCCTGACAGTGGGGGCAGATGCCCTTGATGACAAAAGAGATGGCATGCACACTGTACCCCTGAGGCAGACGTAGCGGTGGCACCTCGAGCATCTCCATACAGTAGGACTGCTGGCACCGCTCGCAGTAAAAGTGTATATGCTCATCCTCCCCGAGACAGACGCCGTCGCTGGTGCACAGCTCATAGTTGCACACGCCACGACCATCCTCAAAGGCGTGGACGATGTCATGCGCTCTAAAGAGCGTCAGCACCCGTGATATGCTCGACTTGTCCATCGGGTAGAGCGTCGTCTCCAGTTCGTTGAGGCTCATCGGGTGCGTGGCATCTCTCAGGGCACGCAGTACGAGCGTGCGATTGGCCGTCACGTGTACCCCTTTTTGCTCGAAGTATTTCGTCAAGTATTCCTGCTCTTTCATCACACTGTAGTCGCTACTGTTCGCTATTCTTGGTTGGCTTTCGCTTCAATCGTCAAAGGTACAAAAGATAAATCTCACACCGCCACTCGTGAGCGGGAATAGCAGAGGCGGTGCCACCCCACGCTGGGGAGACACCGCCTCACTGTATCTATTTCGTGTAGCCTCGCTCGGAGACTAACGCTCTCGGCGACTACTTGTCACTGAAGAGACGTACGGGGTACCATAATACGTACTCAGGTCTTGGATCATTAGACCGGATAAACATACCTGCTGCGCCAGTGATATGGTGATTATCAAAAGTGCCACAAACCACATTTGGACCCTGAATCGTGTTTGTGAGGATGATAGCCCATTTTCCGACATGATCATAGGGCGAGTTAGGATTGCCTGGGTCATGTAGGTACATCTGATCAACATATCCTGCTGCGTAGAAGGTGCGGGTTACATCGTTCTCCTTGTTGCTATTCCAGAAAGCCTCGTTGGCTATGCCATCGACGCCACCATTCCAGTTAGGACCTAGATAGCGAGCGGTGATCTTGTAGTAAGATGAGATCTTGCCTGTCTTATCACCCTTGAAGTCACCCACCCACTCATAGCGGTAGGCCGTGACGAACATATTGTTGAAGTCGTCGCTCACTCTCTTATGGCGCAGTCCGTAGGAGATGTGATTGGCCTTGTCGGTACGGTAGTCTGCCGTGAAGAAGAAACGGTGGCTCTTGCCGTTATCTATGTATGCCCAGCAGGGGAATGTGGTAGGCTCTCCAGCATTCTCTATGGAACCTGCGGACTCTCCTACACTATACTCGGTAATACCATGGGTGACTTGGTTTCTAAGAGGCATGATACTGGCTAGCTCATAGACGAAGTCGGGGAGGTGATAGCCCTTGCCGTCAATGGTTACATGCTTGTGCTTCTTCAGGAAGGTCGGCACGTGAAAGTATCCAACACCATCAACGCTGGTCTCGTTTGTGGCAAACGTGAAGTTGTCGCCATTCGCTGCTTCGGGATGAGGTGCTAGGTAGTGCTCAGTGACATACTCTAGAGGCATCTTAAAGCGACCATGCTTGATCGTTAGAGGCTTTTCCGTAGCCCCAGTGTAGTTCTTGGCAACGAGCTTTATCTCCTGATACTTTGGTAGGGTAGGTTTACCTGCCCCGTTGACTAGTGGAATGAACTCAGTCGCTGCGGGGATTGTGAGCTTGTAGTCTTGCGAGATCTTGCCCGTCTTGGGGTCGGTCGTAGGAGTGCCTACCTTCTCTAGCGTTGCTCCGTGGTTGTCTTGACCCTCAGCTAGCTCGAGTGTACCCGGCTCTGTGTAACCACCGATGGTAAAGGTGATCACACTCTCACCCTGCGTGGTCGTGTAGATCTCCTCGGGAGAGTTGACCAGGTAAGGGGTCATGTAGGGAGCGTTGGAGAGCTGGGCAGCGAAGTCTACGTAAAAGGGCTTGAGGACATCGTCCTCTGAGTAGTTGAGACCCTTCTCGCTATCGTTCCAGTCTACAACTTTGACCTGGTACTGGAACTGACCGAACTTCATCGTTGGGTCTGCAGGCTCGTGTGCGCCACCTACATCCTGCAGGAAGATGTTGTAGAGGTGGTTGCGCTTGATGACGAAGTTCTCTAGACGTACCGTCTCAGGCTTGAGTGCGATACCCTTGTAGGTAGCCTCGATGGTAAAGAAAGTCTCGTCGCGCACGTCAGTCTCGTAGCCGTAGATGGTGGCTGCGAGGGTTTTGTTCTGGAAGAGTGAACCCTCGTAGACTTTCTCATTCTCCGTAGCCTCAATGCCGTCCATCTTGCCAACTTGTGCGAAGAGGTGAGACTGGACACGACGCTTGCCGAAGGTTACCTTCTGGATCTCCAACCCCTCGATGGTGTTGTAGATATCAAAGCGAGCAGCGACACGTACCAACTTGATCGTACCTATATCGGTAGACTGCTTGGACTGGACGGTGACGTTCTGACGCTCAGAGGTCATGAGGAAGTTTGTAGCCTGATTGTCCTCACCAGGGGTCTGGGTTGCAACGAGCATCCCTAGATCCTCGGGGGTCGTGGGGCCAGCCATCAGCTTGGCTGCTAGGTCAGCGTCTGGGTTAGCAACGAGGAAGAAGTAAAACTCGCCACTCTTCTCATTGTCAAACTCAAACTGACCACTACCCTTGTCTGTACACTTGATGGTCTTGTAGTGTATACCTGACGAAGTCTTGTAGACGACGGCATAGAGGTCTACGATCTTGCGCTCACGCTCTAGTGCTGGTGTGGGGCGTGTTACGTTTTCGTCACCGACAGCTCGGAGTGAAGACTCGATGGTAAATCGTACGGTATTGCCTGCTCCCTCGTCCATCTTGAGTCCCGTCTCTCTACTACAAGAGAGGAGGGAGAGCGACAGCACTAGGAGGGCTGCTATATAGTTTATGGTATGTCTCATGGTTACTTAAAGTCTGGGTTACTATAATCCTTGTCGTAGACAATCGTGAGGATGCACTGGATCTCGGGAGCCGCATCACTGGTGATGGCAAACTGAGCTACACGTGCCTCGTCTCTGTTGTCTAGATCGTCCTGATAGCGTATGTCGATCAGAAGTTGCTCTTGCTCGAACTTCTTCTCAGTACGTACTACACACTTCATTCTCTTGGCTGCATCGTTGATCGGTGTTACACTATATGCTGTGTGATCCTTAAAGCGTGTGGAGAGCTGGAAGACGTAGTTGTCCTCTGCATCTAGATAGCGTGTGTAGAGGGTGTGATGGAGGTAGTCATACTTCAGCGTAGAGTTGGTGACATGATGCATCAGTTCTACATCGATAGCAGGCATGTGGTGGTTGAGGAGAACAGCATTCCACGGTGTATCCTCGATGGTGAAGACTAGCTTGCTGTCTGGCTCTAGGGGAGAGTTGTCACCAAGGATAATTCGGTAGAGATAGTTTCTCTTGACAGTGACTGGTGTGTAGGTTGCGCTAGAGCGAACGAAGGGGACACGGTACTTGACCTCCTTGCCGTTGGCGAGCTTGCCCTCGACGATGATTGTCGTGGCGTCTGCTACCTCAGCCGCCGTCTCGGGCTGCTGACCCTCGTAGAGGTAGATAGCCTTCTTGAGCTCGTTACCCTCAGCACCAGCGATACCGGTGAAGGGATCGGGGAGTGTAGCAAAGCCTGCGCTCATTGTCACCTTCTGAGCACCAGCGGGAGCCTGATAGGTGGGCTCACCAGCCGCATCCTTCGTGGGGAAGGTAGTGGTGCGGTCGTAGGTGTTCTCAACGTAGAGCTTGGTGATGGTTAGGTTGGGCACGTGGTTCGATACATCGACACGGGCTACGGCACGAGTCAGGACGACTGTGGTTCCCTTGTTGGTACCTGCCAGTGCGATCAGCTCGGTATTGCCTTGCTTAGCTACGCCAGACATAGGGATGGTGTAGTTGGGGTCGGTGCCTGTGAGGATGTCCTTTGAGGTGCCATCGGCAGCAAGCTGCTTGGTCATAAGGAGCTTCTCAAAGTCGGCACGGCTCATGCCCTCAGTGACGCCAGCTATGTCATCGTTGGCGACAAAGAGGAAGCGGCTGGTGGTACCAACCTTGTCGGGGTCGAAGTCTTTCGTATAGCTATACTCGGCTTCGCCCGTCTGCTTTAGCTTTGCCATGTCAATCTTGTCAATGCTGAGGAGCTTGGAGCCGTCAGCGTTGAACTGATACATGGTTAGTGACTTGACGGTCCACTCAGGCTTATCATGGATAGCTGAGCGGTAGGTGACAGGCTCTCCTTGCGGCATCTGCAGCGTGAAGGTGAGCGAGGGCTTGCCCTCTGTGAGGGTTGGCTCTTCGGCACCCGTACTCCTATTACAGCCTACGAGCAGTGTGAGCATCGAGGCGAGTAAGAGTAGAGGCACTATTGCAATTGTCTTTTTCATACTCTAGTTTGTTATTGATTTCGTTATATACTAATTGATTGTGTGCAGTTACTGCGTGACTGTGCCACCAGGCACCCAGTCTGCGATGGTTCCCTTGAAATAGGGGAATAGGGTGACGCTCCCATCATCATTGATGCGTAGTAAGATGCGGTAGATCTGCTCGGGTCTCTGGTCTGGTATCCAGCCAAAGGAGCGGAAGGCGCGTGTCAAGTCTATCGGCTTGGTGATTGCCTCATCGCCGTGCCACACCTGAATGGTGGGGATGCGGTCGTTGAGATAGCGTAGCGAGATGAAGCTGCCCTCTAGCGTGTGGTTAAAGAGCTTGGGCTGCTCCTCGAGCTGTATGAGCTGTGGCGCGTGTAGCGGGAAGTCGTGTGTGACCTGCATCTCAGCGTTGATTGGTAGATGGAGGTTCGACTTCGCTGGGTCGAGGCTGTACTGCTCCGTCAACTCTGAGAGGCGTACGCTGTAACCATCGGCATAGGGTGGTACAGACTCCCAGATGACACTATAATAAAGGTGCGTATGTATGTTGGCGAGGTCACAGATGTAGTGGTCATTGGCACCAGGCTGTATGTCGATCGTCTTATAGTTCCAGAAGAGCTGGTCACCCTGCGGTGCGTAGCTGCCATCAGCAAGCTTGCGCAGCGTGAGCGTCATGTCAGACAGCTTGCTGCCTCTAGCTAGAGGATCGAGTAGCGTGTGCTCCTCAGTGGCATTACCCACGGTGAGGATGGTGTAGCGACCCACAGGCAGTCCCGATAGGGAGAGCGTCTGGGGCGTAGCGGTGCTCTGCGGTATCTCTCTCAGGAGTGTACCGTGAGCATCATAGAGGAAGTGTCTCATCTGCTGCACCTCGGTAGGGTACTCGTCCACACTCTGACGCACGTAGCGATACTCGAGGGTGACCTTGCTACAGCAGATGTCGCGCGGGTCTTGCGGTACACAGCTAGTCAGCAACCCTCCGCAGAGGAGCAGCAGACCTAGCACGACACTCTGGTATAGCACCCTGGAGTGTTGCTTAGCTAAGCAGAGGAAGGGGGGCTTCCCTTGCGTTATACTCATTATACTAGTCATACGCTGCATTACAGAGCGAAGGCCTCTAGGTTTTGACGAGCCACTGCAGCGTCTCGTGTGGTAAGAGCTTGGCGCAGGTATTGCTCCGCTAGCTGCTCATTGCCCGAGAGCATGTAGTAGACTCCTATATTATTGTATGCGGCCGGCTCCGCTTGGAGTGGCTGTAGGATCTGCCACGCCTCTGCGAGCTTGCCCTCTAGGAGTAGCCGGCGGCTGTAGTTAAGCTGTGCACCAACGTTGGTCGGATTGCAGGTGGCTGCTATGCGGTAGACCTCGTCAGCGTTGCGTCCCTGCTGCTCGTAAGCTTGCGCTATGCGGTTCAGCTCCGAGACAGATAGATCCTTCGGTCTGGTCTTCATAACCTCTATCGACTCCTCTAGGCTAAAGGCGCGCACCTCATACTCTAGGCGTAGCGTAGAGCGACGCAGTGGTGGGTAGACGTTGCGCAGCAGGTCGCCATAAGTGGATAGCTTGGCCAGCTCCTCCTGACGACGCTCTGGTGTGTAGCCAGCGTCTAGGACCGCTAAGACATCCTTTTGGTCTGCACGACCTGTAGAGCGGGCGATTACCTCGCGTAGCCCTGTCCAGTCAGCACCCGCACCGATCACCTGGAGATTGCCAAAGAGCGTCTCGCCATACTGCTCTATGAGGTACTGCTTGATGCTCTGAGCACGACGCTCCGAGAGTCCCTTATTGTGCAGCTCTGGCCCCTCGGGAGAGGCGTAGCCTGTGATGCTTCCGAGAACAACCTTGTAGCTCGCCGGGTCTTGTAGGATAGGAGCCAAGGTATTACTTAGTGCTGTCAGCTGTTCGTTGTTTTGCTTGTAATTGGGCAAAACCTCGGAGCGATCAAAGCGGTAGTTGATCCACAGCTCGATCTCCTCCTGACGTCTCTTCGTCGGCTCGTCTTGAGCTGCTAGGAGCGGGGTGAGATTGTCCTCAGTGATGGTGATGCGGTCAGGCTTGGCCGGTGTCAAGGCGAGTAGCCCTAGCGGGTCAGTATCGCAGCAGTCCATGCCGTAGTAGCGCATCTCTAGCACTCCAGTAGCACCCTTAGGTAGTGCTTGCGTGACCTCATAGTTGATAGTGAGAGGCTCCGCATCGTGCTGCCCTGTGAGGGTAGCGACACCATAAGGACGTGTATTCATATACTCCTCGTGACTCTGGAGAGCTACCTCGCGCTCGTAGTAGGGCGCCTGCCACTTACCATTGAGGATTAGGTGTGGCAGGAGTATCTCTTCAGCCTGAGCCGTCTTGTAGACAGGCTGTATGAGGAGTGCTTTGCTCCGAGGGGTAGCATCTTGGGGAATGACTATTTGACAAGATACCGAGAGGACGCCAGTGCGTGTACGCATCTGCAGGCTCTCATACTGTATTGCATCGGTACGGAAGCCACTCTGCGCCGTCAGCGTCACAGACGATAGGGTAGCGACTAGCAGCAGAGAGCAGAGACAACTTATATAGTTCATGAATGACTTCATAGGAGGATTACTTCAGGTAGTAAATAATGTTGAGAGCCGCCTTGGTCGGTGCAAAGGAGCCTTTGCTGCCCTGCGACTGTAGGGTGCCACAGGCACCGCACTCATACTGCTTGTAGCGTGTGTAGACGTAGCCAGCACCGAGAGATAGCTCTACGCCCCATCGCTTAGCAAACGCCCACTGGTAGCCCCACGAGAGACCCACCCCTATGAGGTCGCCATCATAGCGACGATCCTTCAGCTGTTCGGGGAAAGGTAGCCCACCCACGTTGTAGGTAGCATAAATCCCGTGCAGGCCGATGAAGTGCCGCTCGAAAGTCTTGCAGGGCCACCACTTGACCTCGGGCATGACCAGTAGGTGCATCGCCTTAGGGTTAGCATCGACCTGAGCCCCATTGGAGAGCGTCACCTGACGGTCACTGGGAAATTGCCATGGGTTGTACCCCACGAGTATCGAACCGCTCCACTGCGAAGCGATGCGAAAGTCCACGCCCGCATTGAGTGTCGAGGTGGCTAGGTATAGCGTATTGACCTTGGCTCCTACTTGCTGCGCTGACAGATGACCAGCGAGCGTGAGGAGCAGGCATACGAGCAAAGTCTTATAAAGGTTTCTCATAGACAAACTGTTTTTAGTACGCTTCAAGCGACTCGCTTAGTCTCTTGAAGCTTATCAAGCCAGCGGAGGTGAGAGGGGCTATGTATCTAGCTCTAGGGCTGTATAGCATTTCTCGGAGAGAGCTCATCTCAAGCACTCTAGGCGAAAAGTAGATTCGGCTGAGAGTCGAGGGTACACATTTCTAACAATCTAAGGTCGCAACGGTTTGCGTTTCGTAAACTCTCACGTTCGCTGAGGATGGGGAAGAACACTGTTGTATAATACGAAGAGGCTATGCACTCCTCTAGTAATTTCGCTACGAAGATACGACAAATAACCGAATAAATAACAATATCTCAAACCTGAACCATGCGAGACCTATAATGATCGGGCCCTCTAGAAAGCGCGAAGCCCGCTGCTGGAGCGCACTCATCGTGCACCCTGGCAGCGGGCTATTCAGTTCTAGGTGAGAGACGATGCTCGGCTTACTTGACGGGTCGTAAGGCGCGCATCGCATTGAGCACGGCGAGGACTGTGACGCCTACATCGGCGAAGACGGCCATCCACATGGAGGCTACGCCGAGCAGGGCGAGGAGCAGTACCAACACCTTGATACCAATGGCAAACCAAGCGTTCTGGAGGGCAATGCCGACCGTGTGACGTGCGATGCGTATGGCAGTAGCGATCTTGAGCGTATTGTCGTCCATGATGACCACGTCGGCCGCCTCTATGGCAGCGTCAGAGCCTAGTCCTCCCATAGCGATACCCACATCGGCACGCGCTAGGACAGGCGCATCGTTGATACCATCGCCTACGAAGAGGACGGTGCCATGAGCGGGCTGCTGGAGGATTGCTTCGAGGCGTGCCAGCTTGTCCGCAGGAAGCAGATCTGCGTAGTACTCGGTGATGCCCACCTGCTGTGCCACTTCACGAGCTACCTCCTCGTGGTCGCCTGTCAGCATAACTAGCTGGCGGATGCCTAGGCGGCTCAGCTCTTCGATCGTCTGGCTAGACTCCTCCTTGATTGTGTCCGAGACGACAATATGTCCCGCATAGTTGCCGTCGATAGCGGCGTGGACGATGGTACCTGCATGGTCGCAGGGTTGCCACTGAGCACCGATAGACTCCATGAGCGCTACGTTGCCCACGTACACTTCGGATCCGTTGACACGTGCCTTGACTCCACGCCCAGCAAGCTCCTCGACCTCCTCGATAGAGCAGCCGTCCTGTTCGTTGGGGTAAGCGTTACGCAGCGAGGCAGCGATCGGGTGTGTGGAGTGACGCTCCACGTGAGCCACCATGTGCAGCAGGTGGTTCGCCTCGCAGGCTGTCGGATGCACCGCATTGGCGGTAAAAGTGCCTTTCGTCAAGGTGCCTGTTTTGTCAAAAAGGACGGCACGCGCCTTCGCCAAAGCGTCCATATAGTTGGCCCCCTTGACCAAGATACCCGCCCGTGAAGCACCTCCGATACCAGCAAAGAAGGAGAGCGGGATGGAGATGACTAGAGCGCAGGGACAGGAGATGACTAGGAAGGTCAGTGCCCTGTACAGCCAGGTGGCGAAGTGCTCGGTGAAGCTCCCTGTCAGGAGTGGCGGTATGAAGGCGAGCAGAAGTGCCACGATGACTACGACCGGGGTGTAGACACGGGCGAAGCGACGTATGAACGTCTCGCTCCGTGACTTATGATCGGTGGCGTGCTCGACCATCTCGATAATCTTAGAGGCGGTGGAGTCGCCCGCAGTCTTGGCAACGCGGACGGTGAGCAGTCCCGAGAGGTTGACACAGCCGGACATCACTTCGTCCTCGACGATGACGCTGCGGGGTACGCTCTCGCCGGTGAGTGCGACCGTGTTAAGAGCTGAGGAGCCCTCGATAACGAATCCGTCCAGTGGAACCCTTTCACCAGGCTTGATGATGATCGTCTCGCCCACGGCTACCTCCTCTGGGGCGACCGTCTGCTCGACGCCATCGCGTAGCACATTTGCTGTGTCGGGGCGTATCTCGAGGAGGTGGGAGACGGCACGACGGCTCTTGCCCTCGGCATACCCCTCGAAGAGTTCGCCCAGCTGGAAGAAGAGCATCACAAAGACCGCCTCGGGGAACTGCGCCTCGGCACCTGGCAAGAAGCCTATGCAGAGCGCTCCGATGGTGGCGATGCTCATGAGGAAGTGCTCGTCGAAGAGTTCGCCATGTGCCACCCCCTCGACCGCCTCCCCGAGTACGTCATATCCTATAATAAGGTATGGCACGAGGTAGACCAAGAGGAGCTGCCACATGGGGAGCGCGCAGGTGCGCTCTACAATATAAGCCCCGATGAGTAGCAGGGCTGTGAGTATGATGCGGATTAGTTTTCTATTCATAAGGCATAGCGTTACTGTTACGGAGGCAAAGGTAGGAGTATGTGGGTGCAACTCTGTTGCAAAGTGCCTCCGCCGTGGCTAGCCTTGGCGCGCAATCAGCTCAAGACTTACTGGACTGGGGCAAGCTCTGCGGGAGAGATGTAGCTGTGCAGTACGAGTACACGGTAGAGGTAGTCGTAGCGAGCGCGGAGCTCCTCGCTCTGAGCGACGAAGTGACGGTTTTGCGCCTCGGCCAGTTCGTACGAAGAGGCACGTCCCGCCTCGTAGCTGATCTGCGCATAGTGCAGCGCCGTCTCGGCCGACTCAGTCGCCCGCTGGGCAGCGGCTATCTGACTGTAAGCGGCACGGGCATTGATCTGAGCCGTGTAGAGCTGCTGCGTGAGCTCTTTGTCCACCTTGCGCAGAGCGATCTGCTGATCGGAGTAGCGGAGACGAGCCTGCGCCACATTGTCTGCCGTGCGCATCGCATCAAAGATGGGCACAGAGAGCGAAAGCCCAACGAAGTATCGTCCGTTGTTGCGCATCTGATCCCCAAAAGGCTGGTTAAACTGCCGTAACTTCTCATTCAGAATGTAGTAATAGCCCGTGTTGTAGCCTGCTCCAAAGGAAACCTTCGGTATGTAGCCCGTCTGCTCCAGTCCGATCTGTCGCTCCGCCATTTGTAGCTGTAGCCTTGCCTGCTCCATCTCGGGACGCATCGTGCGTGCTTGCTCGAGGAGCGCATCGTCAGCCAGCGCCAGCTCAGGAGCGGGCGTAGCGCTGAGGCTCTTGACATCGGGCAAGGTGATCTGCAGCTCTGTGTAGTCGGGTAACTCGATGATGAGTGCCAGCTGATGACGCGCCAGCTCCGTATCGCTGCAGGCGCGGAGGTAGTTGACGCTGTCCTTAGCGAGTTGCGCCTCCACCTCGGCGAGCTTGTCACGAGACCACTTACCCGCCTGAACCAGTGCCGCCGTCTTCGTGAGCGTCTCACGGGTTAGCTTGAGTTGTTCATCGGCCACGTGGATCATCTCTTGGCGAAAGAGCAAGTTATAGTACCCCTCAGCCACCTGTAGTCCGATCTGCTCCTTGGCATAGGAGAGCCCAGCGGTCGCAGCGTCTAGATTGAGACGCGCTATCTCCGTTGCCTTAGGACGAGCCATGCCGGAGAAAACGTCCCACGAGAGATTTGCCCCAAAGGAGGTGCTACTCGAGGATTGATCGCCGATGACGCCCGTCTTGTCGGCACTACGTCCGAGGCTGACGCTCTGGCTAGCACTAGCCGAGAGCGAGGGCAGGTAACTATGCTGCGTAGTGGCGAGCTGCTGCTCACTCCCGGCTAAGCGTAGGCGTGCCTCCTCGACCGTGATGCTGTGAGCGACGGCGTGGTCGATGCACTGCTGCAGCGTCCAGCTCTGCTGCGCTGCTAGGGTAAAGCTCCCCGCGACTAGTAAGGCTAAGGGAAAGATATGACGAAGTGTAAGCATAGGATTGTCTTGTCTAAATGATTTGCGTGCGCTACGGCTGTCTGATGATCGGAGTTGGCCGAGTTCTGGCGGCTTGCTGGGGAGAGCTTTCGCTTTCCTCCGTTGGAAAGAAACTTTTCCTCCGTTGGAAAACTTATTTTCCTCCCTTGGAAATTTTATTTTCCACCCTTGGAAAGTTCTAGTTCCTCCGTTGGAACTCTTTAGTTCCTCCCTTGGAACTTTTTAGTTCCTCCGCTGGAACTTTTTAGTTCCAAGGCTGGAAAAGTTTTGGAACTCGTAACCTTCTCATCTATTGAGTGGTAGAATCAGACAGAAGTAGGGCTATAAATAATCTTCGGTCGGTTAGGCTGCTACTGGAGTGCCTTTGACCTTTTCACCCTCCTTGAGACCACTCTTGACCTCAATGAGGCTACCATTGCTGATGCCGGTCTTGATCTCACGGCGCTCCGTCTGCAGATGCTTCGGGTCAGCGTCGGAGGTGACCACCTCGACATAGACCTTGTCGCCCTCAAACTGAAGTGCGCCCTCGGGGATGGCTAGAACATTGGAAACTTGGTCGGTGATAAGCTCTGCATTGGCACTCATATCGGAGCGTATGCGGCTGTAGTCGTCGATGGTGATGGCGGCCTTGAGCTCGTACTGCGTGCCTTGCTGCTGCTGGATTGTCTTGGGCGAGATGTACTCGACGACGCCCGAGAAGGCGGAACCCTCGATCGCTCCGATGCGCACCGTGACAGGTAGTCCCGTAGCGACACGAGCGATGTCGACCTCGTCCACCTTGCCGATGAAGATCATCTCCGTCATGTCAGCGATGGTGGCGATGGTGGTACCAGCGTTGAAGGAGTTGGCCTGAATGACCGAGTTACCCTCCTTGACCGGTATGTCAAGGATCGTCCCGTCTACCGTGCTGCGCACCAGTGTCGTAGAGCCCTGAGCGTTGCGCTGGCTCATACCAGTGAGGACGATGTTGTAAGCATCCTTGGCACTCGCAAGGTGCTCCTTAGCCTGTAGGTAGTTAGCCTTGGTTGTGGCATACTCCTCCTCGGCTACGATCCCTTGCTGGTGTAGCTCGGTCGCTATCTTGTACTTCTGCTCTGCCTCGTCGAGAGCTATCTTTGCTATCTCGACCTGCGACTCTGCCTGATTGACCGAACCCATCTCGGGTACCACCTTGATACGCGCAATGATGTCGCCCGCCTTGACAAGGTCGCCGGGCTTCTTCATAATCTCGGCGATGATGCCGTTGAGCTGTGGCACGATCATCACCTCGTTGCGAGGAGCTATCTTGCCAGTGAGGATGATAGACCGCTGGATAGAGGGGACGCGGGTCACCGTCTCTACCGAGTAGATGGTCGCCTGGGGCTGTGCCTTCTTATAGAGGAAGACGAAGGTCATGATGACGAGCAGGCCGAAGATGACCCAAAGGGAAAGTTTGAAGATACGCTTAGCTTTCATAGTTCTTTATGTTGTGTTTGTTTTTACCTAAAGTTGATTGTTGGTTTACTCCTCACGAATCGCTTCGATGGAGCGAATCTCGAGTGCTTTCTTGAGTGGCAAGAGACCACCCACTACGCCTCCGATGACGATGAAGAGGAGTGCGCCAATCGCTGTGCCAAAGGGGATCAGCGGATTGACCAGCATCTCAGCTCCCATGGAGGCGGTGATCTGCGAGACGATAGACATAATCCCCACACCGAGGAGAAGACCTAGGAGCCCAGCGAGGAGGCTCAGCATGCCGCTCTCTAGGAGGATGAGTCGTACGATGTCTTTGCGCTGGGCTCCGAGCGCACGACGTATGCCGATCTCACGGGTGCGCTCCTTGACTGAGACGAGCATGATATTGCTAATGCCGATGATGCCCGAGAGGAGTGTGCCGATACCAATGAACCAGACGAAGACATTGACACCCCACATCATAGAGCTTTGGGCGGTGAAGATCTCTGAGATGTTGAACTCACTTACGGCGCTCTCATCGTCTGGTGCTATGTCGTGGGTAGAGCGGATGTAGGCTTTGATGCGGTCGTTGATTGCTTTGCTATCCTTGCCATCGCCATGGAGCGAGTACACGAGTTGGTAGACCTCATTACTCTGGCCGAGTGATGCGGCAAGGATTGTGTAGGGGATACGCACCTTTTGCTCTACAGAGCCATTGATATTCATCCCTTTAGACTTGCTCTTGAGGACTCCCACGACGGTGTAGTAAGAGCCGTCGATATTGATAACCTTGCCCAGAGCCTCCTCGTGCGAAGCGAAGAACTTCTGGCTCACCTCCTCACCGATGGTACAGTTGCGACGGTGCTGCTGCTCGTCGCTCTCGTTGAGCCGTCGTCCCGCTAGGAGGGTCGAGTAGACGATCTTGTCATAGGAGGTCCAGGCGGAGTAGAGCGGTGCTGTCGTACTCTTGGTGCCGTAGCTGACGGGTGTGTTCCACGAGCCTTGCTGCATAGCAGCTGTCGTCTCTATCTCGGGGAAGCGCTTCTGGAGGTTGGCTAGGTCGCTCACCGAGAGCGACCACCAGCGATTGGTGGGGTAACCTTTGTATGGCTTGCTGGTCGTGGAGCAGTAGAGCAGCGTGGTATTGCTTGAGATGCCGTCTAGCTGCTTGCGCATGCCGTTGGAGAAGCCTTGGCTCAAGCTCATCAAGATGACCAGCATCAGGATGCCCCAGAAGATGCCGAAGGCGGTTGCAATGGAACGCTTGCGATTCGTTCGTAAGGAGTGAAAAGCTTCACCCCAGATATCTCGATCAAATAGTCTCATAGTACAGTCTTTACGCTAGGGTGTTACTAATCTCTCATCGCTTCAATAGCGGATATACGTATCGCTCTACGAGCTGGCGTGTAGCCCGCCACGATTCCCGCAATGATCATCACAACGAGAATACCCAGTGCCATCTGTGGCGAGAGGACTGGCGTGTCAAAAAGGTGGATCGTCTCGCCCATAATGGAGATCTCGCCAATGTGGTAAGCGGTCACGAGGTAGTCGCCTAGAGCGACGAACCCCACAGCTATGACCAGACCGATAGCACCCGCCACCGCCGTGATGAGGAGGCTCTCGACCATAATCATCGCTAGGATGTCACGAGGCTTAGCGCCCAATGCCTTGCGTATGCCGATCTCTTTGTATCGCTCCCGCACCGTGACCAGCATGATATTGCTCACGCCGACGATGCCGATGAGGAGCGTGCTCAGCCCGACGATCCAAAGGAAGAGGTAGAAGTAGTTGACTACCTTATTATACTGCTCGTTGTTGACATAGTTTGAGTAGCCCCACAGCGCATTCTCATCATCGGGCGAGAAGGAGAGTATCGAGCTAAGAGCTTTGAGGAGTTCCTTATTAAAAGCATCGAAATCCTTCTGGCTCCGTATCGTAGGCGCATAAATATAGGCATTACTGATACGCAGATCATTGGGGTGAATCGTGGTAAAGGTGCTACTCGGCATATAGGATGCCGATTGGTTTTGCGAAGCTTCGTAGACTCCCACCACGGTAAAGGAGACATTGTCGACGGAGACGACCTTGCCGATCGCTTCACGATACTGATCTGTGCCGAAGAGCTTCAGTGCATGGTCGGAGCTGATGAGGAGTGTCTTCTCCTTATTATATACGTCGTTGCCATTGATGCCACGTCCCGCCAGCATCTTGATACGAGTATCGAAGTACCCGAAGAAATTGGCCCCGATACCCTTTACCCATCCCTCAGACACCTGCGCTGCATAGGTTATCTTATTCCAAGAACTGCAGAGGGGTGCGATGTCTTCAATAGCTGGTACCATCTCCTGCAGCTGTGCGAGCTGTGACTCATCGAGGTACAGGAAACGCCCTGCTGGGTAACCCTGGTAAGGGAGGTTGGTCATCCAGACACCGAAGTATATGCCGTAGTTTGGCTCCGTGTCTCCCGCGTTGGCACTCTTAGAGATACCCCGATTAAGCCCCACGCCGATGCTAAGGAGGATGACTAGAAAGATGATTCCCCACGCTACGGCAAAGCCTGTCAGGAAGGTGCGCAGGCGGTTGCGGTTGAGATTGTCTATGATCTCGGAGAAGTATTCGTGTCCTATACGCATAATGTGTGATCCTCTTTACTCAAACACCTCCTCGGGCAGACTGCTCGTCAGACCGCCCCCCTCGATCAGCCCATCCTTGATATGTATCGTGCGGTCACACATCTCGGCTACGCCAGGCTCGTGCGTCACGATAATCATCGTCAGGTGCGACTCGCGATTGATCTCTCGCAGTAGCTCCATCACCTCGATGGTGGTCTTACTGTCCAAAGCTCCCGTCGGCTCATCGGCTAGGATGACTGAGGGCGTGGTGATGAGGGCTCGTGCGATTGCTATGCGCTGCTTCTGTCCTCCCGACATCTCGCTCGGCAGGTGCTCCGCCCAGTCGGCTAGCCCCATACGGGCGAGTAGCTCGGCAGCACGCTTGGTGCGCTCCTTGCGACCGACTCCCTGATAAAAGAGTGGCAGGGCAATGTTGTCCAGCGCATTCTTGAAGGGGATAAGGTTAAACGACTGGAAGACGAATCCTATTTGTCTAGAACGGATCTCGGCGGCGCGGTTCTCCGAGAGGCTATTGCTCAGTAGCTCCTCGCCTAGATGGTAGCTCCCCTCGTCATAGCTGTCGAGGAGCCCGAGGATGTTGAGGAGCGTACTCTTGCCCGAGCCTGAAGCTCCCATGATAGCGACCATCTCGCCTGGGAAGATGTCGAGGTTGATCCCCTTGAGTACATGTAGTGGCTGCGCACCCTGGTAGGTCTTGTGCAGATTGCGTAGCGATATGACTGGTTTAGCATTCATAAGCGTATTGGCTTAGCGTTTGTCTTAGGTAGTACACCGCAAAGGTAGTACAAATATTTGAATCTGCAATAGGAAAACCAGATCAATGTGCAACTAGAGCCAAACAGCTCCGTCAAAGCGAGACGAGTAGCCCTACGTGTAACCCTACGCTTTTTACTTGCATATGAACTTAAAAAGCAGATCGAGGTTACAGCGTTTGATGAATGGAATTGTCGTGCTGACGTAGCTTGTGTAGGGGCGGACCTACGTGTCCGCCCGCAGAATAGACTGCGCTCAGGTGAGGACGGGCGGACACACAGGTCCGCCCCTACGGTGGAAGCTTCCACCCCGCCGAGCGGTTCACCCGAAGAGAAGTCGACCGAGCTTGCGAAACGAGAAAAAACTTCGCATTTTACTTGCATATGAACTTAGAAAGTAGGAGTCGTATCGCTGTACTACAACGGACGCACGACCGTGCGTCCCTACAGGAGTCGTATCGCTGTACTACAACGGACGCACGACCGTGCGTCCCTACAGAAGTCGTATCGCTGTACTACAACGGACACCCTCCCGCCAGACACTATATTAATAATGTATCCGATCCGAGTGTCGCTAGTCGGAATAGTTTTAATACCTTTGCATCATATAAGTGAGTATGTAACCTGAAGATATGGATGATTCGTCCGCCCATAGTACACACGAGGAGCCCCCAGCGAGTCAGATGATGCTGGTGGCGGGGCCCTGCAGTGCAGAGAGCCGTCAGCAGGTTGTCGGGATAGCTCAGGGGCTTAGGTCTTTGGGAGTCACGCATTATCGCGCAGCCTTGTGGAAGCCACGTACCCGTCCGGGATCCTTCGAGGGTGTCGGAGTGGAGGGGCTTGCTTGGCTTCAAGAAGTGCAGGCCTCTACGGGTCTCAAGGTGGGCACCGAGGTCTGCCTGCCGGAGCAGGTCGAGGCGGTGCGTGCTGCTGGTCTGGACTTTGTCTGGATAGGGGCGCGTACGGTGAGCAATCCCTTTATGGTAGAGGCGATTGCCGAGCAGCTGGAGGGAGCAACGCAGACCGTCCTGGTCAAGAATCCTATTAGTCCCGATGCACCTCTCTGGATGGGTGCTATAGAGCGCATCAAGAGCCGAGGGGTCGCTGAGGTGATGGCGATCCTGCGGGGCTGTACGCCTGTCTATACGAAGCAGATGCGCAATAATCCTCACTGGGAGATGATTGCTGAGCTGCGTGCGCTCTATCAGAAGCGTTACGGGACAGAGGTACAGCTACCTCTCCTCCTGGACCCTAGCCATATAGCGGGTCGTGCGGATCTCCTGGAGGCGGTCTGTCGTACAGGTATGCTCTATCCGATCGACGGCTTTATGATCGAGTGTCACTGTGACCCTGAGCACGCCTGGACGGATGCACGTCAGCAGATTAAGCCCTCGGAGCTACACCAGTTACTGAAGGCGCTACAGCATCCCAGCAGTGACCACGAGGCGATGCTTCGCCCTATGCGCTACCAGCTACACGACCTGGACTCAGCAATCGTGGAGTTACTGGCTGAGCGACACAAGCTCACACAGACTATCGGACGGTACAAGCAGGCCAATCATTTGGAGCCCTACCAAGAGGAGCAGCGTGCTCTTGTAGAGGCTCACTATACAGAGCAGGCTGCGCAGTATGGGCTAGATCCAGACTGGGCGAAGCAGATATATGCTCTCATACATACCTATTCGCTAGAGGAGCAGCGAGCTGTCTCCTCAGAGGATGTGACCAAGAACAAAAACTAGACGCTAGACTATTTTAATAAGCAATGAAAAACAAAGCGATCGTCAGCATAGGCAGTAATGAACATCGCACGACCAATGTCAAAGAGGTGATGGAGCTACTCACGAAGTACTTCCCTACGATACGCTTCTCGACTCCTCAACTGACGGACCCTGTCGATATGCCAGAGGATGCGAAGCCCTTTCTCAATCTGATAGCACTCTTTGAGACAGAGCTAGACTGCGAGGCTCTAGATGCTAAGCTGAAGAAGCTCGAGACTAAGCTCGGTCGTGACCGTGATGACGATGAGGAGGGCGTCATACCGATGGATTTGGACATCATCAAGTGGAACGATGAAGTCTACAAACCACAGGATATGGTGCGCCCCTATGTCGTCGCAGGACTAGACGAGCTAGACGAGTTGTAGGATTAGAGGTTAGAGATTAGAAGTTAGAGATTAGATTTTGGTTCTAACCCTTCCTAGCTTCTCTCCCCTCTAACCTCTAATCTCTAAAATCTAACCTCTAACCTCTAACCTCTAACCTCTAAACCATGCCTACCCATCACAGAGATGATCACGAGCTCATGCGCTACCTCCTCCGAACTGTGGAAGAGCTGGGGGTGGCGAGCTATGTCGCTCCTTATCGAGAGCTGCTCGAGCGACTCATCCGTGAGGGGCAGTATGGAGCTAGTGCAGGAGAGGACGATCGGGAGACCTTTATGGAGCAAGCTGAGATGGCTCAGCTACTCTGCGAGGAGATAGGTCTGGGAGTCGTCTCTATCTCCGCCGTTCTGATGGAGCCTCCATACATCAGGGGGGCTATCACGGCGCAAGAGGTCGAGGAGCTTTGCCCGCCTGGTACGCTCCCACTCGTAGAGCGTCTCGCACAGACGCATGAGTTGTATCACCGCTACGACTTACGCCAAGCGGATCAGGGAGAGGAGTTTCTCCTAGCCATTGCGGAGGATATACGTGTCGTCTTGATACTCCTTGTGGAGTGTCTCAACAAGCTCGTCTACGCCAAGGAGCGTATGGACGAGAGCAGTAGAGTGCTACTGGCTCAGGTGGCGCAGCTGCTCTTCGTGCCGACAGCTCATCGCCTGGGGCTTTACAAGATAAAGAGTCAGATGGAGGACTTGATCTTCAAGTACACTGACCCCGAGCATTACTACGAGATAAAGGGGCTGATGGGGCAGACGATTGTGGCGCGCCAAGAGTATATGGAGGCGTTTGTGGCACCCATTCGGGCCAAACTTGAGGAGTTGCCACTCCGCTGGCCTTACACAATCAAGTCGAGGAGCAAGACTTTTACCTCGATTATGCACAAGATGCGTAACAAAGGTGTTGCTTTTGAAGAGATACACGACCTATCCGCCATGCGTATCATCATCGATGCTCCGCCCGAGGAGGAGTATGAGGCGTGCTGGCTCGTCTACTCAATCGTGACGGATCTCTACACGCCCAATACGAAGCGTCTTCGAGACTGGATATCGCAGCCCAAGGCAAACGGCTATGAATCGCTACAGATAACCGTGCAGGGTCCCGAGGGTAAGAGCGTAGAGATACAGATCCGCACCACTCGCATGGACCGAGTTGCCGAGAGCGGTATGGCAGCCCACTGGCGCTACAAGGGCGTCTCTGGACAGGCTAGTCTCGACTCGCAGCTCACCAGTATGCGACAGGTCATCGAAGAGCTGGCTGGAGATAAGGAAAAAGCTGCAGCGGCAGCTCAGCTCTCCCTCCGGGTCGAGTCGAGAGATATCTTCGTCTTTACTCCGACGGGACAGATGATACGTCTGCCTAAGGGCGCGACGGTCCTAGACTTTGCCTTTGCGATACACTCCAATGTGGGGCTGATGGCGCAGAGCGCACAGGTCAATGGCAAGCGTGCTAAGCTGAGGGACAAGCTGAAGAATGGCGATGTAGTCAACATCACCACGGCAAAGAACCAGCGTCCCTCCGTAGACTGGCTCCAGTCGGTCACCACACGCAAGGCTAAGAACAAGATACGCCAAGCGATACGTGATCAGCAGGAGAGCGGACTGCAAGCAGGCAAGGAGCTACTCGAGAGACGCTTTAAGAATAGACATCTCGTCTACCAAGAGTCTATCTTCACCACCCTCCTACGCAAGATGGGGTACAAGGGGAATATGGACTTCTTCATAGACCTCTCTGAGGAGCGGATCAATGTGCCGAACTTCCTAGACCAGTATGCGGAGCTCTGTGCCGAGGCGGAGGCACGTGCTGCTGAGAGTAGGCGAGTGGTTCCGACACCGACGGCGATTAAGTCGACAGAGGCTCCCGACGGACGGGAGATTGTGGTCTCTACGGCAGACTTCAAGGGTCTAGAGTACACACTGGCTAGCTGCTGCAACCCTAAGATGGGCGACGAGATATTTGCCTACCCCTCCAAGTCGGGTCTGAAGATACATACCCGCAACTGCCCCAATGCCATTGATATCTTAGGACGTCACGGAGACCGGGTCCTGCCGGCGCGCTGGCGCGGTATGGAAAGCTCTGCGGTAGTAGCGACACTCTATGTGACGGCTCTCCATGACGCTGTCACGATAGGACGAGTCATCTCTACGCTACACCAGGCAGAAGAGTGTACGCTGCTCAACGAGGAGCAGCAACTCGATGGGGGACTCTGGCATGGTACTTTTACCTTTAGAGAGGGGGAGCGGCAGGCACTCTTTGCCCTACAAGCGCAACTGCAAAGTATCAAAGGGGTGCAGCAAGTGCGCCTCGAGCAGTAGCTCGTAGGAATGTCTGACCTACGAAATCGAAGAAACGCTTGTTTATTCGATTAAAAGTTGTACCTTTGCACACACAATCGGCAGGGAGAGCCGTTTTTTCGTCTCACCAACCTGCCGGAAGGAGTCTCGGGGTGTAGCGCAGTCCGGTTAGCGCACCTGCTTTGGGAGCAGGGGGTCCCAGGTTCGAATCCTGGTACCCCGACGAAGATTTCATTTGTTGGTCTGGGAGGTTCTATGTGCGCACATAGAGCCTCTTTTTTTTATAGGTACGTGCTTTTGCACAGCACATTTCGTGCTTTTGCAGAGAGAATTTCGTGCTTTCGCAGAGAGTCTTTTGCGCTTTTGCACGAAGCCTTTCGCTCTTCTGTTGGATGCCTTTTCCATTTAGACGGGTGGGGCGTGCCACTTATCTCGGGAGAGGTGGCGGTGTCTCTAGATGGAGGCTTTTTTGTACCTTTGAGGCAAAGAGAGAGACTTTAGAAATGTCAAACAATATATCTACACCGAGCAATGCGCCGGCGACCGCTTACAATAAGAAGGTTGCCATCGTAGGCGCAGGCTCTATGGGACGAAGCATAGCCATCTGCCTTGCTATGCACCAGATTCCGACCGTCATACAGGCGCGCTCACTGGAGCGTCAGAAGCGAGCTATCCCTCTGCTGGAGCAATCTCTGGCGGAGTGTGGCGAGATTTTTGGCTGGAACGAAGACGAGCAAAAGGAGCTACTCAATCGCATTAAGGTAACGGTCGACAATGCAGACCTAGCCCTTGCGGACATCGTCATAGAGGCTACGAGTGGTACTTTAGAGGATCACAAAGAGCTCTACCGAGACCTCGATGCAGTGCTACGCGAGGATACGGTCATCGCTTCGATAACCTCGTCGATTAGTATCACCGAGCTGAGCAACGCTACGGAGAGACCGTCGCTCGTGGCTGGTATGCACTTCTTCATGCCCGTGCCACTCATTGACCTAGTCGAGATCGTCTCGGCGCAGCACACTGTGCAGGAGACGCTCGACCAGATACAGGAGCTCTGCGACGCTATGGGCAAGGAAACGGTCTACGTCGAGGATTCGCCAGGCTATATCGTCAATCGTATGCTCATCCCGATGATCAACGAAGCTATCACCGAGCTAGCTCAGGGCATCGGTTCTATCGAAGACATCGACCGTGCGATGCGCATCGGTGCTAATCACCCTATGGGACCGCTCGAACTGGCGGACTGGATAGGGCTAGACACTTGTCTGGAAATCTTGGAGGGACTCTTCGCTGAGTTTATGGATAGCAAGTACCGTCCGCATCCGTTACTTCGTCGTAAAGTGCGTGCCGGTCAGCTAGGTCGCAAGGCCGGTGTGGGCTTCTACCGCTATAAAGAGGAGGAGTAGCGGACATCCCGTGGTGCTAGTTAATCTCCCGTATTGCTGACTATCTGAAGAGATGCAGGTCAAAATCCTCGGCTGTGGCTCGGCACGCCCTACGCGCCATCACCTACCCGCAGCGCAAGTGCTGACCATATCTGGTCATAACTATCTGATAGATGCTGGTGAAGGAGTGCAGCATTCGCTCCTAATGGCTGGGTATAAGATTACGCAGCTGGAGGCCCTCTTTATCTCTCATGCTCACGGCGATCACTGCTTTGGGCTACCGGGACTACTTACCTCGATGGCGCATGTGGGGCGCACTAAGCCTCTGACCATCGTGACGACCGCTGAGGTGGCTGACTATATTCACTATATAGAGGAGCATCATCTAGAGGAGACGTCCTATACGCTCTCTGTAATCACAGCTCCAAGTGAAGAGACCAGTCCGTCCATCTACAGCGATGAGTGGATTACTGTCGACACGCTCCCGCTCCGTCACCGGACGAGTGCCGTCGGCTTCCTCTGTCGTGAGCACTGTATGCCTAGGCGGATTGATCCTGTCGCCACAGACTTTTACCAAATTCCCTACAGTGCTATGCAGGCTCTGCAAATGGGGCTAGACTACGTACCTCGAGATGGGGGGCGCATCATCCCCAATCGAGAGCTGACGAAGCCTGGTCGCCCGTCACGTTCCTACGCATATCTCTCGGACACTCTCCCAGCGTGGCACCTCGTGGAGCAGATACGAGGTGTGGATCTCCTCTACCATGAGAGCACTTATGGCGATGCGTTTCGTGACCGAGCGGAGAGCTACGGACACTCGACAGCACGACAAGCCGCTGAGGTGGCCCAGGCCGCCGAGGTGGGTCAGCTACTCCTAGGTCACTACTCCGGGCGCTATGACGATGTGTCGCCACTACTGGAGGAGGCGCGGTCTGTATTTGCGAATAGCTTTGCGACCAATGAGGGTGATCTATACGAAGTATAACCATTTGTCTCAAGCGCAGCTAATAGGAGTATGAGTAGTCGCATCAAAAGCCTCTTTAAGGACACCATCATCTACGGCGCCACGACTATGCTGAGCCGCTTCCTCAGCTGGGCGCTCTTTCCCCTCTATGTGTACCAGCTCCCCTCGCCGGCGGACTACGGTATCGTGACCAATCTCTATGCCTGGGTGGCGCTCCTCTTGATTCTCCTGACCTACGGAATGGAGACGGGGTTCTTCCGATTTAGTCGTGAGGGTGACGGGCGCAAGGTATATGCTAATAGCTTGCGCACCTTGGGGACCAGCTCGCTCCTCTTCCTCATTCTAGGCTTGACCTTCGTTCGCCCTATAGGAGCAGCGCTCGGCTATGCCGATATGCTCCGACCCGTGGCGATGCTCATCGTCATCGTTGCCATCGACGCCTTCACTAGTATCCCCTTCGCCTATCTGCGTTACACCAATCGTGCGCTACACTATGGGCTTATCAAACTCGGCTATGTGCTACTGACGGTCGGGCTTAACCTGTTCTTCCTCCTTGGTTGCCCCTGGCTCCTGCGAGTTGCTCCGGGAGCAGTCGACTGGTGGTACGAGCCGGGACTTGGAGTCGAGTACATCTTCCTCTCCAACATGATCGCCAATGTAGTCCTCCTTCTGGTCTTAATCCCCTATATGCGACCAGCACGGGGGCAAGGACGCTTCGACTGGCGACTGCTCCAGCGGATGCTCCACTACTCGCTTCCGATGGTACTCCTAGGTATCGCTGGAAACTTCAATAAGATGGCGGACAAGATTATCTTCCCGATGCTCTTTGAGGACCAAACCGTTGCCAATACGCAGCTCGGTATCTATAGTGCAGGGTACAAGATTGCGGTCGTCATCGTAATGTTTACTCAAGCCTTCCGCTTTGCTTATGAGCCTTTTATCTTCCAGCGAACGAGGGCGGGTGAGCTATCAGCTGAGGAGGAGCTCATCGCAGAGCGTGAGCGACGTATCACCTATGCTAAGGCGATGCACTACTACCTGCTCTCGGCTATCTTTATCTATGTGGCGGTGATGTGCTATCTCGACCTGCTCAAGGTACTCATCAGCCCCGCCTACTACGACGGTCTTCGGGTCGTCCCCTATGTGATGCTCGGAGAGGTACTCTTCGGTATCTACTACAATCTCTCGCTCTGGTACAAGCTGACCGACCGCACCTACTGGGGGGGCATCATCTCCACGCTGGGCTGTCTGCTGACGGTAGGGATTATCGTCTGGGGTGCTCCAGTGTGGGGCTTTATGGCATGCGCATATGCCTCCGTAGTGAGTAACCTCCTCCTCGTACTTATCTCCTACTTCCTCGGGCGCAAGTACTATCCAGTGCCTTACCAGCTCGGAGCTGCGGCTGGTTATCTCGCCGTGGGCGCCCTCGCCGTGGGGCTCGTCTTGTGGATTTACGGTGCGGTGGCTACGGTCTGGATACGGTTGCTACTCTGTACCCTTGTCCTAATAGTGCTAGCTGGATACATCATCTGGCGCGAGAACCTCACAAGCGCTTTCGGATCGCTCCTGCGACACCTGCGCCACAAGTCTGGCGCAGCGTCACACAGTGGACCATCCTGCTAGGGAGTCTCTAGGTAGCTTACCGCCTCCCCGCCTGTCACTAGAGGAGACTGTTGCAAAAGTCAACAGTCTGCTCTCTAATCTCTAACTTCTAACCTCTAATCTCTAATTACCTTCCTTTCTCGAATATCCACGTGGAAAACCTGAAATCTCCACGTGGATATTTTTTATTTTCCACGTGGGCGTCATTCAATTCCTCCGAAGTTTCATTTGATTCCTCCGAAGAATTTTTTCTTCCCCACGTGGAAAATAAAAATTCTCCACCTGAATATTTCGAAATCTCCACGTGGAAATCCGTTTTTCCCGACATAGTGCCGTTTTTGATATGTAGTCGGGTCTAAATTATTATGCAACAGTCTCTGCAAGAGTAGGGTGAGTGCTCCCTCTAGGTACAAAAAAACATGGTGCCAGAGGGATGCCTCTGACACCATGTCTAGATATTGGATGCCTTAATCGGCTGTGGCTTATCGCTTGCCTAGCTGTGCATTGACCAGGTAGATGCCCTTGTCGCCCGCCATACGCAGGTGGTCGATGATAGCGAGGACAGAGTCCTCCTCCTCAACCTGCTCATCGATGTACTTCTTAAAGAAAGAGCTGGTAGCGTAGTCGCTGGTATCTAGAGCGTGCTTGTAGATTTTATGTATCTGCTCTGTGACATGACACTCGTGCTTGTAAGCTGCCTCAAATAGCTCTAAAGGCGTGCCAAAGTGCTGAGGCATCTCGGCTACACCAGTCAGATGAGGCTGGCCTGAGCGTGCCTGCAGGTACTGAGCCATCTCGAGTGCGTGCTCAATCTCCTCGTGGTACTGCTGGAGGAACCAGTGTGCGAAGCCATCATACCCCTCATTAGCCATCTGGAAGGACATGGCTAGATAAAGGTGGGCTGCGTGAAACTCTTCGTTAACTTGTGCATTGACCAAAGCGGCCATCTGATCGTTGATTTTCATTTTCTTCTTGGTTTAAGTATGGGTTGTGCAGACGCTTATCGTCTGCGCCTACAAATATAGCAAATATTCACCAAGTAGAGGTAGACTTATCGTTCGATATTACAGATGGCTAGGCGTCTCGTCCAGCGAGTAGTACGACGGCCTGTGCTGCGATGCCCTCGCTATTGCCGAGTGGCCCGAGATGCTCGTGCGTGGTCGCCTTGACATTGACGCAAGGGGTGTCGAGTAGCTCCTCGAGGCGCGCTATCATCTGCGGTATATGACTCGACAGCTTAGGCTGCTGAGCGATGATGGTGAGGTCGGCATTGACCACTTGGTAGCCCGCCTTGCGCACCATCTGCATGACGGTGGCGAGGAGCTGAGTGCTGTCGGCTCCACGGTACTGCTCGTCGGTGTCGGGGAAGTGATAGCCGATGTCTCGCTGCCCGATAGCCCCGAGGAGTGCGTCCATCAGGGCATGTAGCGCTACGTCTGCATCGGAGTGACCAAGCAGTCCTAGCGGACTGGGAATCTGTACGCCACAGAGTATGAGCGGTCGGTCTGGCGTGGTGCGATGGATGTCGTAGCCAGAGCCTATGCGGTAGCTGCAGGTCATGCTCGTGGTGGCTTACTTGAGTAGCTCACGGATGCCGTCAAAGTCGAAGGCGATGGTGAAGCGGAGCGTCTGGTCAAGCGGGTTGCTCTGAACGGTCGAGGCGAGATAAGAGGCATCGATGCTGAAGACGTTCATCTTGAAGCCCGCACCAGCGGTGAAGTACTGGAGGTTTCCCTTGTAAGGGTGTAAGTAGTGGTAGCCCGCACGTAGGAAGAAGCGGTTGTTGTAGCTGTACTCAGCACCTAGTCGGAGGGATACCTCCTGTAGCTCCTCTTTGAATCCGCCAGGAGCGTCAGCAAAAGAGGTGAAGATGCCTGCGATAGAGGAGGTGTTGAGGTACTTCTCACGAGCAGCATCGTACGCCTCGGGGTTGGCTTGGTCCTTGATAGGAGGGGTCGGTACGAGGAGCTTGCTTGCCTCCACGTTGAAGGCCAGTGCATTGTACTCATCAAAGGGGTAGAGGAGTCCCGTGCCAAGAGAGAGGTTTGTCGGGATAAACATATTGGTACCACCGTTGTCATAAGAGATTTTTGTACCGATGTTCTTGATGTTGAAACCAAAGGTCCACAAGCTCTCGGCAGAGCCTAGGTCAAAGTAACGATTGTAGAAACCCGCAATGTCTGCTGCAAAGGCATTGCCTGCGCTCTTCTCACCGGTCGCGAGGTTGTTGTCGGCACGTATGTAGCGCAGGGCGACCGCCATCGAGTAGCTGTCAGAGAGCTGTAGCCCATAGCCAAAGTCTACGGCAAACTCATTCGGGTGCGCCTCTCCGAGAGACTTGGACATATTGTCGAACTGCTCGATAGCACCAAAGGAGAAGTAGCGCACCGAGGCACTCAGCGCTTGGTTGCTCTCACGCCCTATCTTATAGTAGCCGACCAGCTCCATGAGCTTGATATCCTTGACCAGCTTAGCGAGCCAAGGGGTGTAGGACATACTGATACCCGCCTTGCTGCTGAGGAAGGCGTACTTAGCGGGGTTGAAGTACTGAGACTGTACGTCAGGTGTGGTCGAGACACCCATATCGGCTAGACCTGCAGCACGGGCACTCGGGTTGATATTGAGTGAGGGTACTGAGGTAAGGACTGGGTTGAAGCGTCTGTCTTGGCTCACCTCTTGTGCTGTGAGGTGAGACGTTAGCGCCCCCAAGGCTAGGAGTAGGAGGACGGTTATGCGTAGATTACGAAGTTTCATAGAGACTATTGATTTACTGAACTAACGGCAGAGGAAGGCTGTTTATTGTATTACTTGTTGTTAGACCGATACGATGCCCCAGGAGGAGCGATCGAGGTTGCGGTAGTTGATCGCCTCGCTGATATGCTTGAGTGATATCTGCTCAGAGCCATCGAGGTCGGCAATGGTGCGAGCCACCTTGAGGATGCGGTCGTAAGCTCTCGCAGAGAGGTCGCGCTGTATCATAGCCTGACGCAGTATCTTCATAGCGTCGCCCTCGACGTAGGCGAACTGCTTCATCAAGCGTGGGGTCATCTGTGCATTGCAATGGATGCCAGGGTAGGGAGCGAAGCGCTGGAGCTGTATCTCTCGAGCCTTGATGACCCGCTCGCGAATCGCAGCGCTACTCTCGGAGGGACGACGGTCGGAGAGAGCGTCGAAGTCTACGGGACGGGTCTCGATCTGTATGTCTATACGGTCTAAGAGAGGCCCAGAGAGCTTTTGCAAATACTTAGCGGGAGCACCAGGAGGACAGGTACACTCACGATTAGGGTCGTTGTAGTAACCACAAGGACAGGGGTTCATCGCAGCTACCAGCATGAAGGAGGCGGGATAGCTAAAGGTCGCCTTAGCACGAGAGATGGTGATGGTACGGTCTTCGAGCGGCTGGCGTAGTAGCTCGAGGGCTACACGATTGAACTCGGCCAGCTCATCTAGGAAGAGTACCCCGTTGTGTGCCAGGCTCACTTCGCCTGGACGTGGAGTCGTACCGCCACCCACAAGTGCTACATTGGAGATGGTGTGGTGCGGCGCACGGAAGGGGCGACTTTTCATTAGGGATACGTCACCTTTGAGCGCGCCTGCTACGGAGTATATCTTGGTGGTCTCGAGTGCTTCGTGAAGGGTCAGTGGCGGAAGAATGGTTGGGAGACGCTTGGCGACCATTGACTTGCCAGACCCAGGCGAGCCAATCATGATGATGTTGTGTCCTCCTGCGGCTGCGACCTCCATGGCTCGGACCAGGGCGGGCTGCCCCTTGACCTCGCTGAAGTCTACCGAAGAGAAGCACTGCTGCTGGGCAAACTCCTCGCGGGTGTTGACCACCGTCGGCTCTAGCTTGGCTCTTCCTGCGAGGAAGTCTATCACCTCTCTGAGTGACTCGACGCCGTAGACCTCTAGGTCGTTGACGACGGCAGCCTCGCGAGCGTTCTCTTTAGGCACGATAACTCCTTTGAACTTCTGCTCTCGCGCCATAATGGCCATCGGGAGTATTCCTTTGACAGGTTGCAAGGTACCATCGAGAGATAGCTCGCCAGCCATCACATAGTCCGCCAAAGGTTCCTTGGGGATAATCTCATTGGCGGCAAGAAGCGCTACAGCGATGGGGAGGTCAAAGACAGTCCCCTCCTTGCGGACGTCTCCTGGGCTTAGGTTGATTACTGTATTATGGGTCTTGGGATGTGCGCCACTGGAATCGCAGGCGGTGTAAACACGAGAGAGCGACTCCCGCACGGCTGTATCGGGCAGTCCCACCATACTAATGTTGAAGCCCTTGGAGACACTGAGCTCCACGGTGACAAGGAGCGCATCGAGGCTGACGAGGGCTGAGGAATAGGTCTTGACGAGCTTACTCATTATATTGAAGGTAAGAGGTAGAGTCTACGACTAGTGTGTGATTACTGTCGGTGCTGTAGTAGACCACACCCGCCTGGCTCTCGGGGGCTAAGGCTCTGTAGAGCTGAGCTCGAAGAGGATCAGGCGCATCAATGACATAGTTGAAAGCTCCTAATCGGTTGGCTATCTGGCTTAGTGAGTCTACTCTCCCGAGAGGAAGAAGTAACGTGATGGACTGCTGAGAGCCTTGCGGTATGCGCACCTGTGACCACTCAATGTCTGATCCAAAGAGAATGCGCCCCTGCGGATAACTGGAGGCCTGCCATGTGATCGTGTCCTTCTTATTAATAGCGCGTAGGGTAGGGTAGCCCTTTTGTGTAGCTGATGAAGGGGTAACGACAAACTGATATGTATCAGTAGTGAAGAGCGCAGAGTCTATGGTGCCATCGATGAGTGCCATACGCAACTGCGACAAGCCGTCCTCGTAGAGAGACATAATCTCTAGCGCCCAGTCCATCTGCGCTGCATAGCGTTTCTGCTCTTTTTCCTTGAGGTTTGAGGCAAAAGCGATGAACTGCTGCATTACCAGCTTAGCATCCTTGCTCGCCTTGTCGGGTTCATTCTCTGAGACCGCCTTGTCGTAAGAGCGAAGTAGCGGAGTAGCTTCCTTTAGAAATGCTTTGTAACCGCTCTGCTTGGCCTCGTTGATGTCGTAGCAGTTGTGCGGTGAAGCGACCTCTAGGTGAAAGCGTACCTTGCTTTGGCTCTGCAAGTCTAGTGGATAGTACTGCTCGAAAGTGCCGACGACGATGTAAGCCTCGTCAATAGAGTCTCGGTCGAACGTGTAGGAGAAACTCTCCCCAGCTTTGGAGAACGCAAGCGTATCAATGCGAGCTCCGCTACCCTGTAGCGTGTAGAGGAGCGCTGTGTAGCCCGTGTTGTCCGCCTTATCGCTGTCAATCTCAATCTGCACCTGACCACTACCACAAGATACAAGTAGGAGCAAGCAGGTGAGGGTCGGCAATAGTATGCTAAAGGGGTGGAGCTGTCGTCTCATAAGGTGTGTTGTTTAATTTGACTGAGTAGCGTCTTGTCGTTGTCGCATCCATCGCTCGATGATTTCTGCGATCTCTTGCAGTTGCTCTCGCGAGGTGCTAGTCGCTCCGCACACGCCGATAGACTCCTCGTGTGATGGGACTAAGTCGTAGGTCAGCTCGGAGGGATAGGTGATAAAGGTCGTATTCGGATTGACCTCGAGGCAGTTCTGATAGAGGACACGTCCGTTGGAGCTCTTCTGATCAGAAACAAAGAAGATTCGATCGTGGCTCTCGGCAAAGGCTCGGATATTGGGAATGCGGCGCGCTACCTGCTGGCAGATGGTGTTGTGATAAATAAGCGTTGCAGTACCACTCAGACGGCTCTTAATGAGCGAAAGCATCTCCTCGAGCTGGTCCTCCTGCATGGTGGTCTGCGAAAAGAGCTCGACAGAGCGAGAGAAGTCGATCAAGTCTAAGTCCTTAGGCTCTCGCACCACAATCGCCGTTCCATCGGTCTGTCCGACTAGTCCATTGACCTCCGCATGACCAGGCTTACCGAAGATGACAATCTGCGTATCATCCTCCGCATGCTGGAGGTAGGCTTGTCTCACTTTCTGCTGTAGTCTCAGCACGACAGGGCAAGTCGCATCGACCACCTCTATGCCATGCTCTGCAGCATAAGTGTAAGAGGCGGGGGGCTCGCCATGAGCTCGGTATAGCACCCGCGCATTGCTCAGACGGCTAAACTGCTCGTGATCTATCGTACGCATACCAAGCGACTCCAGCCGATCCACCTGAGCACGATTGTGAACGATGTCGCCTAGACAGTAGAGAGGCTCGTCACGCTCTTGGCGCAATATCTCCTCCGCACGAGAGACCGCCTTGATGACGCCAAAGCAGAAGCCCGACTCGGGGTCTATCTCGACACGTCCTATCTGATTATTTGCTTTCACGCTTATTTATTTCTGCTCCCTCTGTCGTGCGAGAGCTAGAGCTACCGCAGCCTGCTCATCTATGGAGAGTACACTATTATCTATGACGACCGCATCCTCAGCTTGGCGGAGCGGATTGATCGCTCTGTGTGAGTCGCGGTAGTCGCGGTCGGCTAGGTCAGCCGAGACCATCTCTATCGTTGTCGTCTGGTCGCCCTTGCCACGTAGCTCATCGTAGCGTCGCTGTGCACGTACCTCTGGCGTTGCCGTGAGAAATATCTTGAGCTCAGCCTTTGGGAAGACCACCGTCCCAATATCCCGACCATCCATCACGATACCGCCCGCCTCGCCCAGACGCTGCTGCTGAGCCACAAGCAGCGTGCGTACGAAGTCGTAACTCGCCACGACACTGGCGGGGCGAGACACCTCTAGCGTGCGAATCTCAGACTCCACATCCTCACCATTGAGGAGCGTGTGTCCCGTCTGAGGGTCAAAGGTCACCTGCACACCCTCCAGCTCCTGACGTAGCTTATCTAGGTCAAATTGCTCGCCATTCCATAGCCCACGGCGCATCGCAAAGAGAGCCACGGCACGGTACATTGCGCCACTATCCACGTAGGTGTAGCCCAGCTCCTTGGCGAGCGCACGCGCTAGCGTACTCTTGCCACAGGCACTGTAACCATCGATCGCTATCTGTATCTTCTTAGTAGACATACTTGTCATTGCCAAATGTTGTGGAGAATGAAAACATCAGCCCCAACATCTGTGGGGTGTAATAGGTTGCGCCGAGTGCTAGGCGGTAGTGCCTCTGGTTAAAGCCCACGCCAGCCGACAGCCCACTCAGGCTCTTGGCTCCTCGCTCGGAGAGGTCTACCGCTTGCTTCGCATTGTACCCGATGCCTACCCAAAACTGCTCAGACGGGACAAACTCCACGCCACCCGCTAAGTGGCTCGCTACACGCACGCCAGTAGACCGTCCTGCCCCCCACGTCTGTATATTATAAGGAGTCAGTCCCTGTATGGTGAGGTGAAAGCGTATCGGAGCATGCGCCAGTCGCTGCGACATGCCGAGACGCACGTCCCACTGCGGCATACGACGCGAGAGGCCGTAGCTCTTGAGCATACCGCCCACATTGGATATGGTCATACCTAGCGAGGTGCCCCAGTCGGAGCGGTAGTAGCTCAGCCCTGCGTCGGCTACGAGGGCAAAAGCAGAGTAATGCTCGATCTGCCCGTAGAGCATCTTGAGTGCCAAACCTCCACGTAGCCTGTCGGTCAGGTCGTAGCTGTAAAGCCCCGAGAGTGCCATCTCCATCGCTTGAAACGGTGCTGTCGCCACCCCCTGCGTATCGTATCCCTGCATCTTACCGTAGTAAGTACTACGCAGAGCGACCGCCCAGGCACCCCGCTCACCGACAGGTAGTCCGTAGAGCGCATTGGCACTGTGCGTGCCACGCATGTAGTTAAAGTAGGAGAGAAACATCCGCCCCGCTACCTCATGTCCGTAGAGAGCGGGGTTGTCTAGAGCTAACCCTGGGTTCGCATCTATGTAGGAAATCACCTTGCCGCCCATAGCGAGCGACTGCGCTGAGGGTGGCTGTAGTAGGAAGCCAAAAGTATGAGCCTCCTGCCCCCGTACCGTAGTATAGGGGAGGAGGCCGAAAAGTATTAAGAGTAGGGTACTCCTGAGAGATGCTCGAGGCATAAATCTGTAGTCGAGGAACTATCAGTCGTTACGTCCGAAGAACCTCAAGAGGTATAGGAAGAGGTTAATAAAGTCTAGATAGAGCGACAGGGCGCTGATGACCGCTAGCCGTCCTACCTGCGTATCGTCATAGAGGTCTGTCTCCGTAGCGAGACGCTTCACACGCTGCACATCGTAAGCGGTCAGAGCGGTAAAGAGTACCACGCCGATGAGGCTAATAATCCAGTCCAATCCGCTCGAACGAAGGAGGAGATTGACCAGCGAAGCAATGATGAGACCTATCAGCGCCATAAATAGGATAGAGCCCATCTTAGATAAGTCTCGCTTGGTCGTAGCCCCTACGAGTGCCATCACGCCAAACATACCAGTGGTGATGAAGAAAGTCTTCGCAATAGACCCTAGACTATATGCCAGGAAGATGAAAGAGAGCGTCACGCCGTTGAGTGCCGAGTAGACAATCAGCATCACTGTTGCCGTCGTCACGCTCATCCTGTCGATGCGCGCCGAGAGGACGAAGACCAGTACTAGCTCTGCGATGATGAGTAGCCACATAGCTCCCGATGAAGCTATATGGTAGAATAGTCCTGAGTTTACGACACCCATAGCGGTCAGCGCCGTAATCAGCAGGCACATAGCCATCCAGCCGAAGGTCTTGCGCATCACCTTGCTCACCACAGGCGTGACCATATAGGTCTGCTCTTGAGGAGTCGTGTAGTCAGAGGGTTTGTAGGGAGGAGGTGTTGTCATAATGTTGTAGTGTTTGAATGGTTGATTGTCTTAGCTCTATCAGATGTAATAGATTTCCGTAAGTTTAAAGCCACTAGTCTAGCGTCGCTTGTCGAGTATCTCTAGAGTTGCCGCATCTAGTATCTCAGCTTGGAGGATTTGCTTGGGCTGGTGTGCCAGGAGGAGCTTGGACTCATTGCATAGTGTATAGGAGAGCTTATCCGCTACACTTAGCTGGCTCGTCGCACTGTCCGCGAGTAGTACATCGGCCTCCGTGGCAGTTAGTGTCTCAGCTTGCACTACACTACGGTCCGAAGCGGTCAGGGAGAGATGCTGTGTGTGACCCAGTAGTAAGATTTGTCCAGAACCCGTGGCGGTGAGATGAGCCTGCCCCTGAGACTGGAGTACGACACGCATCTCAGGCGAACCGCTATAACCCATGAAGGTTTGGTCACTGATGATATATAGGTTGCTCTTGGCATTGCCTCGTATCTGGCACTCCACAGAGGACGCATCTACAGTTAAGCCTTCTATCTGACCACCAATCTGTAGTAACTCGAAGTGCCCGTCGAGCTTGTTCTGCCCAGTAGCAATCACCTGTGCGTCTCCGACCACTCGGATACGACTAATATAAGGTAGGGTCAGCTCAGCCAGTACTGGGCCGCTCACCCAGCGATTGCGACAGGGGAGACGATTGATCGAGAGCGTCTGGTTGGCTACCCGGACCTTGACGCGACGCTTCAGAGCCCTCGGATAGGAAATCTTGAGCGATGCATGTGACACCGTCTCAAATCGAATCCGAAGTTTCACGCCACTGCTCACGTCTAGTGTGTCGATAGTACTCATAGCATAGCTAAAGCATTTGCTCCGTCTATGACGCTTCCAGTAAAGTAAAGCCAGACCTGTGGCTGCCACGCCAGAGGCAATAGCGCTCCCAGCGATGATACCACGGCGCCACCGGCGCACGCCCTCGGGGAGTGGTATGTCGTACTGCCTGGTCGTGATTGGGGTTAGAGGTGTATTGAGTTTCTTCATAGAGCTGTATCGTATATTAGGTTTTGCGGGGTCACTCCCACCAGTAGCTAGGCGAGAGACCCTACACATCCACGAAGATACAAAAAAAGTGCAGATACCCTTATATAAGCCTCCTACAATTCATCAATCACTGGGACAGACCATAGAGACTACTCCTCTGCTTCCGTGGGGCTGTACATCGTGAGACTGTTGCATAAAGGCGCATCGCTGTGTTACTTTCGGGATTCGGCTTCGGTCACATACGGAGGTATGTGAGCTTCAGACCTTACCCTCAGCGCCTTGCGCTTCATCCTTTCTGCAAAGTCTAGACAATCTTGCATGCACGATTGTGAGACTGTTGACTTTGCAACAGTCTCATCGTAATCCACAGAGCTTACGGTGTGGCGCTGAAGTCCCTCTGAGTCTCATAGACAGGGCTGACGCATTATAATAGCTTACACATAGCGACCAGCGAGGCATAGATGAACTCATTAATAATATAATGTATCACCCATGGATTGGCTGTTAGCTGTTGGCTGTTAGCTGTTAGCTGTTGGCTGTTAGCTGTTGGCTGTTGGCTGTTAGCTGTTGGCTATTAGCCTATCGGAACCATCGGAGCTATCAGAGTGATCGGGTCTCTAACCTCTAATCTCTAACTTCTAATCTCTATTTTCGAATATCCACGTGGAAAATCTGAAATCTCCACGTGGATATTTTTTATTTTCCACGTGGGCGTGATTCATTTCCTCCGAAGTTTTATTTGATTCCTCCGAAGAATTTTTTCTTCCCCACGTGGAAAATAAAAATTCTCCACGTGAAGATTTCGAAATATCCACGTGGAGAATCCGTTTTCCCGACAAAGTGCCGTTTTTGATATGTTGTCGGGTCTAAATATGCCTGACGTGCTGGGAGTGCGTAGGGCAGGGGGACGAGGTAGCTGTAAGTGGGTATTGCTTTTTATCAAATATATTCCGACCTTTGCCACCGATTAATCACACATACAACTAGACATGAAGAAACTATTCACACTTTTCGCAGGGCTACTACTCGCCCTCTTTTGGAGCTGCGGCTCTCTACAGGCACAGACCACAACGAATGAACACGAAGACCACGCATCGTGGTTCGTGGGCGGTGTCGCCAGCTTTTGGGTTAATAGCGATGCCAAGACGACGTCGCTAGAGTTTCATCCTGAGCTAGGTTACTTCTTCAACGACACCTGGGCCGTGGGACTGATGGCTGGATATGGACTAGAGTCGCGCGAGCTGGCTGGTGAGAAGCTCCTACAGCATGAGGTGTCGCTCTCTCCCTTCGTCCGCTACTACTACCTGCGTAGAGGCCCCTTCAATCTCTATGTAGATGGTAATGTGGGGTACAGCTACGAGACCTCTAAGGGGGATAGTCACCACGGCTTTGAGGTTGGCTTGCGTCCTGGTGCTTGTCTAGACCTTGCCGAGGGACTGTGTCTCTGCATGCGCCTAGGCTTCCTAGGCTATCGCAAGAGCTTCCACGGGGAAGAGCCTAGTGTTCCTTCGAATGGCTTCGGGCTATCCTTCACACCCGAGCATCTGATGATCGGACTGGAACTGGAGTTCTAGCCCTCTAGCTCACCTATCATACGGTTGAGCTGGTCAATATAATCTAGGAGTTCGTCACGCCCCATACCAGTCGACGCACTGGTCACGAAGAGAGGCGGCAGCTCCTCCCAATCTTCTAGTAGACGAGATCGGTAAGCCTCTACAGCATCCCGCTGTACTTGCTTGCCGATCTTGTCGGCTTTGGTGAAGACGATACTGAAGGGGATGCCTTTTTCGCCCATCTCGTTGATAAACTCTAGATCGATACGCTGTGGCTCATGGCGGATATCCACGAGGACGAATAGATTGACCAAAGCCTCGCGCTTCGAGACATACTCGGTGATCAGCTTGCGAAACTGCTCCCGCTGCTCGAGGCTCCGACGTGCGTAGCCGTAGCCAGGCAGGTCCACGAGATGCCACGACTCATTGATAAGGAAGTGGTTGATGAGCTGCGTCTTACCAGGCTTTTGCGAGGTCATCGCTAGTCCTTTGTGCCCGGTGAGCATGTTGATGAGCGAGGACTTGCCCACGTTGGAGCGCCCGATGAAGGCGTACTCAGGTAGTGTACTTTGAGGGCAGGACTTTACTGAAGGACTGCTCTGTACGAAGGTGGCGGAGTGTATTAACATTGTGGTTTGGGTCTTGGTGGATGAATGGATAGGTGCTTTAGACTAATGTGCTGGGCACCTGAAACTGCTCGTGCATCTCGTCGAAGCGGGCTAAGGATTCGGCGCCATACTTGGCGAGCGAGGCGCGTACCTTCTCCAGGGGCTTCTGATGCTCTATCTGGCTCTTGGAGTAAAACTTATCGGCATAGCAGATGACCCGCTCCTCGATGCTCTGGGGCATATAGAGGCGGTCGGTCGGGAGATCTAGTCCTCGAGCGCGGATGGTCTCGCTGTCTAGTCCTGTGCCGGTGTGCCGCTCGGCAACCTGCGCATGACGCTCTAGCCCCAGCTGACGTAGTAGCTCGCCGCCAAGGTAGCCGTGCCGTAGGTAGGGCTCGGTGCCGTAGCAACCGATCGTGGGGGCGTCGGTGAGGTAGATGCCGATGTCGTGGAGCATGGCTCCCTCGTAGACAAATCGCTCGTCGCACGCTAGCTCGGGGTGCTGACGTACAACTTCAAGTGCCAGCTCGGCAACCTGCTGGCTGTGGGTCAGCAGGATGCGGTAGCCGAGCGTGTCGGTAGGGTAGTAACGCTCGATGATCTGTATGGGGTCAATCATTTGCTATTACGGTGTAAGGGGTTGGCATAGCGGTCTGAGCGGAGTACTCGGTAGCGTAAGCGCACTGAGCCTGCGTGATACCACGCTGGTAGGTGCCTGGACGTACCACGCTCTGCTCGTAGCTAATCTCGTAGGAGCCACGGAGTAGGCTATTAATATGGTATATCTGCGCATAGTGGCGTGCCTCGACGTAGTAGCCTAGACCGCCCTGCCACTCGTAGTGACTGAGCTGCTCTAGTGGCTCACAGCATGCGGGACGCATATCTCGTATGGTGACGAAGTCTAGGTCACGACGGGTTGTTATGCGAAGCTTTGTGATGAGGATAGTCCCGACGGTGAGCTTCTCGCCAGACTGGATGGGACGCTCTTGCAGTTGTCCATTGATCTCCTCACGAACGTAAGTCTTGCTCTCGATCATCAGCTCGCCTTGTCGCTCGGACACTTCGCTAAGCGGCTTCTCGCCAACGCTTAGGATGCCACCCCAGAGGATAGCTTGTGGGTCGCTGTGCGTGATGACGATGCTACCCGTGCGGTCTAGCTGGCTAGGCTTGTATTGTAGTCCGCAGTAGGAGTTGGTCTCGATGCGCTCGGTCGTACCATCGGCAAGAGGTATGGAGATGGTCACTTGGTCGTGCGTAGCCGTTTCCCCAGCGCCGTCCTCTAGGAGCGTGAGCAGGAGCTCTAGCTGCGTGAGGTTGGAGGCACGCAGATTGGTGCGTAGGTACTCCATCGCCCAGCGACGCATCTGCTGTACTGTGTCGGGATAGAGACCTAGCAGCTCGAAGAGCTCAATGGTCTCTCGCTGTAGCGACATAGAGCGGTCTCGCCAGAAGTAACCACCTACGAGGGTGTTGGCAAAGAAAGCTCCTTGAGCCACTTCGTACGATAGATGGTCGTGCAGTATCTCGGCGAGCTGTCGTGCTTGCTCTACGTTGCCCTGCTTGTAGAGCGTGTAGGCTGCTTGCGGTAGGGCGTAGAGAGGGAGCTGCTGCGCCTCCTTGACGAGGAGTGGCGTGAGGTAGTCGATGAGTGCCTTCGTGGTCGGGTCTTTTTGCAGAGCCTTAGCGTCACGCCAGCGGTAGGAGAGGTAGAGCCACTCGGCACCCCACGCGGGGAGGGTAGGCTGTCGCTTGCTTTTGGCTAGCTCTTTCTTCATCTCTTGCATCTGCTTGGTCGTGGTGCGGTCGTAAGCCTGCCATCCACGGGAAAGCATAGAGGTTATCTCATGGTTTGGCTCTAGCTCACTGACTGCTGCGAGGTAGTCGAGGATGAGCGGAGTGAGGTAAGAGGAGCCTGGCATATCGGGGTACCACGACCACTCTCCCGAACTGGTCTGTAGGTTGCGCAGCTGCGCTATGTCCTTAGTTGCGGTGCGCTCATTGGGTGCCTTGAAGAGTGTCCATAGCTGCTCCTGCGCACCATCGAGCCATCGCTCGGTAGCACGCCAAGGAGTCTCGTCTAGCGGTAGGAGCATAGTCTCACGGTTGCTGGTCAACTTGTTGGCTCCCTCAGTTGCCTGAGCTTGTGCCTGAACCCACTGAGCTATCTCTGGCTGGCGTAGCAGTTGCTGCGTGCGGGTTAAAGTGTAGATGCGGAGAACCGTATTGATAGCGTCTCGCTCTTCATTGTTAAAGAGGATCGGCAGTTGTTGCAAGGCGAAGTAACGTGGATTGCTCCAGAGCTGTAAGTGTAGCGAAGCTGACGGATCGCTTGCCTGCCCGAGCAACGCGCTGAGCGGATAGGAGTAGCTCGCCTGCTTGTCCCATGCGAAGGGGATACTCTCGACGGTGCGTACCGTCGCTGGCTGTACGGGGATGAGGTACTCCTCGCCATCGCTGAGTGAGCCGCTGACGAAGTAGACCTGCACCCGCAGTGCCGAGAGATCAGACAGAGCGGGTAGGGCGATGGCGTAGGGCGTCACGCCACTAGCGGGAACGGTGAGAGCCAGCTCCCGTGTGCCGTCGGCAAGCGGTGTCGCCGTGCTGTCCGTCGCCAGAGCATCGTAGAGAACTAGTCGGAGGGTGCCACGGAGCGGCTCCTCGGTGAGGTTGCGAATCGACCCCGTCAGGTAAGTTTGATCTCCCTGCATGAAGAAGCGTGGCTGCAGCGTCTCGACCATCAGCTGGCGATAGCTCTTGATGTCGGCCGTCGCAGCGCAGTCCGTCAGTCGGCTGTCGTAGCCAAAGAGCGCAAGGCGATAGCTGGAGAGTGCTTCGGGCATCTTGCCCGTAAAGGTGACAACGCCCTCGTCATCGGTGTAGAGGTTCGCTAGGAAGAAGGCGGTCTGAGAGAAGTCCTTCCGCAAAATAGGCGCGGCGAAGCCAGTGACCACCACCTCGTCTAGTCTGTTTTCGCTCATATCTTCCACTAAGACTTCATCATTAGCTAGCCCCATCACTTCACCCTCTATGGAGGCGCTCTTAGCAAGAGCCATCACCGGCGGAAAGCTTGCTCTAGCACCATAAACCGCACCAGAAATCGCACCATAATCCATTGGCGTGTCCTCCTCTAGGCCGAATCGGAAGCAAAGGTTCGGACTGACCTTCTGAAGGTAGAGCGGTATGTATTGAGCCAAGCGATCGATGCTGTGCGAGCGCAGGCTCTCCAAGGCAGCGTCATACATCCACGCCATGACGGGGATGCGGCGCGCCGGCGTGCCATCGCTGTAAGTAAGGCGAGCTTGCCACGTGTGGGTCTCGCCAGCGAGGAGCTTGTCGGGCATATCGATCCACGATAGCTGCAGGGTCGGCTGGTCAGCCGTATAGCGATACTCGAATCTCAGAGTGGTGTAGCGTCCGTCGCGTACGCAGTACAGCTCTATGCAGATCTGCCCCTTGGGGTCGACACTCTTGGGAAGCTTCGGTTGCCAGCGTCCCACCTGTTGGGCGGGAAGTGTGGGAAGCTGTCCGTAGATAGCGGGCTGACCTATAGTATTGATGACATAGTAGATTGACTGCTGGCTCTCATTGCTGGCATAGTATATCGTAGGTGCGCCACCTCGTGGATATTCCTCCGAAGGCGAAGCTGCCCAGAGCGTATTCTGTATCGGTAGATGCTTGTCACGCTCTGCAAAGAGGACAATCTCTTGCTCTTCCTTTAGCGTTTCGCCCGTCTTATCGTGGTAAATGTAAGTCAAGCGGTAGGAACCCGAAGGTAGTCGAAGCCACTCAGCGGGCAGGTGCTGCTTCTCGTTGGCTGGCACCTCCACCGACCAAGAGCTTGTCGTATCAGCGAGCGAGGTGAGTCGTAGCTCTAGCATCGTGGCTATGGGAGCTTCGTCATCGTTGGTCACACGAATGGTAAAAGTCTCTGCCCCCTCCTTGAAGAAGGTCTTTGCCCCCTTGTACTCCATAGATACAGGTGTCGAGCCGATCCAAATAGATCGCTCTAGTCGCTGCGTCTCGCCACTAGGCGCCGTGATGGTTACCTCTATATGGTAGGTGTGTAGGCTCCAAGGCTGCGGGTTCTGACGCATAGCCTCGGTGCGTAAGTCTGAGAGGGTAATAGGAAACTCAAAGCTTCCATCCTGCTCATTGACCTGGAGCGTGCCAGAGGTGAGTAATTGATCGGGAACATCCTCACCGAACCACCAGTTTCTATAGCTTCCCGTCACGCTGTAGGTTATAGAAGCCTCTGCGAGCGGATAGCCGCTGTAAGTCATCGCAGAGCCACGGACGGAGATCGTGTCTTCCAGCTTCATCGCCACCTCGGGCAGGGTCAAGGCGCCCTCAAAGCTCGGACGCTTATACTCCGCTACATGAATGGTTGTCTCATATTCGTCGAAATCATCTAGATCGCTATCACAAGAGACCTCAATGGTGTAGCCGCCCGTCATCGCCTCTTTGGGCAGCTGGAGGGTCGTATGAAGACGTCCCCACTGATCAGTCTGGACTATGATAGAGTCGATCGTGTCGCCCTGTGGCGAGTGTAGCTCGATGGTCAGGTCAAGCTTGGGCAGCACCGTCGCTTGCTTCGGGTCGTAGCCCCTTCGGTAAGCGACAGCGTAAAGCTGAATTTCATCACCCAGCTCGTAGATACTTCTATCGGTCTGTAGGAGTGCCGTGCTTAACGTCTTGGATAGCTGAAACGAACCGCCCTCGCCACGGTAGCCATACCAATGGTCACATAAGGGCAAGAGCAACCGATGGTCTGCACTCTCCATGAGTAAAGCGACAGCACGCTCTCGCTTCGCCGGCCGAGGTGTTGCAAAGATACCGAGCTTGTCGGGTGTTCGCTCGCCAATCTTGTCCAGTGTAGGCTTATAGTTCGAGTGCCACCCTGAGCGCTTGTCTCCATAGCTCCACAGCTGTATGGGTGCCGTTTGCGCTTGCCCTGTAAGGGCATTCAGCAGTTGAGTTGTTCCGTTGCCTAGATCCAGCGTCCATAGGTCGCTTATGGTGCAGTCGTGGATAGTTGTATTGGTCTTTTTTATATACTCTACTTGTTGTGCCTCTGTCGTGTGATGAGCGACCGCTTGCAGGCGATAGTGTCCCGTTGGTAGGGTGGGGAGCTCTATCGAGTCACACTGTAGCACCATCGCCTCCAAACCTTGCTTCCCCTGATATGTGTGACTCCAGACGAGCTTAGCTTGCTCGGGAATAGTTTGTCCTTCCGCCTTGATAGCGTCTTGTGGCGTAAGCGCAAAGAGCTTTAGCTCTAGTCGCTCCACATTGCTCATTTGAAGCTCTACAAACCCTAGATGGTCAGCTAAAATAAAGTTAGGGAAGAAGATATTTAGATGTGGGGTAAAGAGTTGTCGGCGGATCCCCTTACAGAACTCAGGGTACTTGCCCTGCTTGTCTAGCCACTCCAGGTAAGGCGTGATGAAGTGGTAAGCACGCAGAGGGTCAGAGCCGTTGGCATAGTAGTAGTGGAAGAGTCGCTTGTAGATCTCCATCGACTCAAGGTGCATCTGCTGACTCTGCTTGAGTAAGCCCTCTAATTGCTTCGCTACGGTACTGGAAGCTGTGCCACGGGTTGTCTCCTCGAGGGTTACCGCTTGGTAAAGGGCGTAGAGCCTAGCCCCCTCGTCTGCTTGCTGGAGTTGATCTTCCGTTATGAGCGCACCGATCCGATCCGACCAAGTTTGTGTGCGTCCGACTTGCTGCTCTAGCCTCTGCAACTGGGAGAGGGGTAGAGCCTTCAGCAGGTGGCTTATAAACGTATAGTTACCCTCTTCGGGAAGGCGATTAGCGTAAAGCGCATCGGGTAGCTGCTTCGCCTCTTGTCGTGGCATCACCTTGTAGAGTTCAGCACTGGGAGCGAAAGCTATCTCCAGCAATGGATCAATAGCTTTCAGATAGTCCGCCTCACTCCAGTAGCGAGGCGTGACACTGTCTTGCTCTTGGGTCGTGAGGCTTAGTCCCTCTGACCTCAGGCGCTGATTGTAGCCTCGATTGATATACTGATTCGCTATGTATAGAGCGAGGAAGCGCTGATCCCGCACCGACAGCTTATCTCGTCCTTGCCATGTGGTGTGGAGTAGGGGAAACTGCTCCAGCAGACGGTTGTAGTCCAGTCTCTGGAGAGCCGTCTTGTGCGCCTCCAGAGCCTCGATGGTGTAGTAGAGATTGCCCTCACGGAGAGCCTGAGTGGCGAGTCGCTCAGCGCAGGAGAGCGTCTGCGTCGGCAGACGCTTCTTCTGTAATTCCTGTAGCTCCTTGTAGAGAGCTTGGCTAGATTTGGCTGGTTGCTGTGCCATGGTCATAGTGACAGATAGTAAAGTGGCAAACAATAGACATAGTGTGGTGCGAAGTCTCATAATACAATCACGTTTCTTTGATACCCCGAAGTTACTCGAAAAGAAACGAATCCGCAAGAGCCAGCGACCGTCTCCTCCAGAATGCTCGCCAGTTTCTTGCCTATGAAACTAGAGTTTCTTCCCCGTGAAACTGGAGTTTCACCCCGATGAAACTATAGTTGTTTGGAAAGAAAAGAGAAAAAGGTAGGTCAGGATGCGGATGCTACCTGACCTACCTCGGGTAAGAAGTGTCTGTATTAGGAGGCTAGCTGTGTATAGCTACAGATTTAGCTGTGGGGGGATTACGGCACTTAGTGTGCGGTGTGGCTGTAGTACTCGCGAGTGAGGCGCTTTGCCTCGGCGAGGTCGGTCTCCTCGTTGCCGGTGATGCCTACGCTCTGAGGTGTGGGTATCTTGATTTCCGTGCCGAGGGGAATATTGTCGGGGTCCTCGATTTGCTCCTTATTGGCTAGGTAGATGTAGATCCAGTACTCACTACGACCTAGGTAGCGACGGGCATAGCGCGCCAGATAGTCGCCATTGCCGAGGGTCACGGTGGTGAGAATCTCCGGCTGAGCAGTGGTGTCGGCAGGCGGTGCGACGCTATCGATGGGAGCGACGGTGTCTATCGTCGGAGTCTCTTCGACGGGTGCTGTGATGCTAGGCGGTGGCGTGGCGACTGGGCCCTGCGTCCTCTCTGCTCTGCTGAAGACGAAGAACCACAGCAGTAGTGCCATCAGTAGGACAGCGACTAGTGGGATAACAATCCAAAGCCACAGCCTGCGGTTCTTCCGCTCCACAGGGGCGGGCTCGCTCTCTTGTGGCTCCTCTCTTCGATAAGGTGGTGGCGTGGGAGCAAGGACTTCGGCCTTGTTGCTTTCGCCCGTTGGGGGAGGTGGCGGAGTAGTCTCCTCAACCTTTGGCTCGTTGAAAGGCGGTGGCGTCGCGGGAGCTTCGGCTTGGGACTGAGGCGTCCAAGCGGGCGGAGTGGCCACTGGTTGGGGTACGTCTGCACTCTCGGCGATACGGCTAGAGATGATGGTCGGGTAAGCCTGCTCTAGGCTTTCGGCTGGCTGCTCCTTGACATCGGGCCAGTGAACCCCCTCCTTGAGCAGTGTGGGGGCAAACATCTCAAAGGGTTTGTTGACCTGTCGGAGCAATTCGTCGGAAGGGGTGAAGGCGTAGCTGGTCGCATCGTCCTCACCTGTTCCACTTATGGGCTGTGGGGCAAAGGTGCCTAGTGAAGCCCACTCGAGGGTGTGACCGAGCCGCTCGTGCATCTCAAAGAGCTTCGTGACACTGGTGTAGAAGCTTTGGATGGTCTGCGGTATCTGGGTTGCCCCTTTTGCTAGGAGTTCGCCAAGCTCCTCGGCAGAGAGCGGTTGCTCTTGGTTGGTGATGCGTGGCATCACGCGCGGAGGCATCAAGTAGCGCTCACCACTAGGTAGCAGAGCGATCAAGGCACTGCTACTCTCCGCAGACCAGAGGCCGACGCTACGCATATGAGTGGTGCTCCCCTGTGTGAGTCGTCCGATGAGTAGCGATGTGAGGTCGCTCCATAGTTGCTGGCAGGTGGTCTGTGCGAGCTGGCTCTGCTCGGCGACTTCTAGGAGCCACTGTTCGGTCGTAATCATAGGATGAGATGCTCTGGGGATGTAGTTGCGATGAGGTCGTACTCCTCAACGCCTGTGATCTCGGCTCGGTAGAAGGAGCCGACACGTAGCGGACTGTCGCTGCTGAGGATTACTTCGCCGTCTACCTCGGGAGAGTCGTACTGGGTGCGCCCGACGTAGTAGTCCTCTTCCTCACGGTCAACGACTACCTCCAGTGTGGTGCCGACCCTACGGCTATTGATGCTGGCGGAGATGGTTGCTTGGAGAGACATTAGGGCATCGTAGCGCTCCTGCTTGACCTCTGGCGGCACGTCATCTTGGTAATGCTTGTAGGCATAGGTGCCCTCCTCGTGTGAGTATTGGAAAGCTCCGAGCCGATCGAAGCGCATCTGGCTGACGAAGTCGAGGAGATCGGCAAAGTCTTCGTCCGTCTCTCCTGGATGACCTACCATCATAGTGGTGCGCAGGGCGATGCCGGGCACTTGCTCGCGAATGCGCTCTAGTAGGGCAATGGTCTCCTCACGGGTTATCTGCCGACGCATCAGCTGGAGCATATGGTTGCTGCTGTGCTGGAGCGCGAGGTCGAGGTACTTGCAGATGTTGTCATGCTGTGCCATCACATCTAGCAACGCAAGGGGGAAGTGGTTCGGATAGGCGTAGTGTAGTCTGAGCCAGTGAACGCCTTTTACCTGAGCTAGGCGGTCCAGTAGGGGAGCTATGGCTTGCTTTTGGTAAAGGTCTACACCATAATAAGTGCTATCCTGAGCGATGATCTGAAACTCCCGACAGCCTGTGGCGACGCGTGTCTCGACCTCTCGGACTATCTCCTCCATGGGACGGGAGTGATGAGGCCCAGTGATAAGCGGGATGGCGCAGTAAGAGCAGGTGCGGTCGCATCCCTCGGAGATTTTGATATAGCTGTAGTGTGGTGGTGTGACGCTAGGCGGAGGCGTTCGGTAGGATAGAGACGTAACGTCGTCTGCCCCAGGGGCCGGCCCTAGGTCGGTGATGAGTTGCTTCCAGTCATACTTGCCATAGATCTTGTCCACCTCGGGGAGCTCGGCAGTTAGCTCCTCACGAAAGCGCTCGCCCAGGCAGCCCATCACGTAGACAGCCCGGATGCGACCCTCCTTCTTTGCCTGAATGAGAGAGAGGATGAGGTTGATCGACTCCTCCTGAGCTGCCTGTATGAAGCCGCAAGTATTGACGACGGCTATCTCGCCGGTCAGCTCCTCGGGGTCGTGCTGTAGCGTGTAGCCGTACTGAGCGAGCCGATGCATGAGTGCATCGGAGTCGACGAGGTTCTTAGAGCACCCTAGACTGATGACATCTATTTGGTTGGCAATCATCGCAGAGCTGCTACTGGACTAAAGCTCATCGCCAAATATGGAGTCGACGAACTCACGCTTGCGAAAGACTTGCAGGTCCTCAATCTTCTCGCCGAGTCCGATATACTTGACCGGTACCTTAAACTGGTCTGAGATGCCGATGACGACACCGCCCTTTGCCGTGCCATCGAGCTTCGTGATGGCAAGCGCAGAGACATCGGTGGCTGCGGTAAACTGCTTCGCCTGCTCGAAGGCATTCTGACCCGTAGAGCCGTCGAGGACGAGAAGTACTTCGTGTGGGGCGTCGGGAACTACCTTTGCCATGACACGCTTGATTTTAGAGAGCTCGTTCATCAGGCTCACCTGGTTGTGTAGACGGCCAGCGGTATCGATGATGACCACGTCGGCATCTTGTGCCACAGCTGACTGTAGCGTGTCGAAGGCTACCGAAGCGGGGTCCGAGCCCATCTGCTGCTTGATGACTGGCACGCCGACGCGCTCTCCCCATATCTCTAGTTGCTCGATGGCAGCTGCACGGAAGGTGTCTGCAGCGCCCAGTACAATGCGCTTGCCCTGCTGCTTGAACTGATAGGCGAGCTTGCCGATGGTGGTTGTCTTGCCCACACCGTTGACACCGACCACCATGATGACGTAGGGGTGCGCATCTGCGGGGAGTGTGAAGCTCTCCCCATCGGTCGTGCCATTCTCCGCAAGGAGTGCCGCGACTTCATCACGCAGGATGCTTTTGAGCTCGCTCGTGCCGACATATTTGTCTCGAGCCACACGCTCTTCGATACGCTTGATGATTTTGAGCGTCGTGTCCACGCCCACGTCACTCGTCACGAGGATATCCTCTAGGTCGTCGAGGATGGCATCATCGACCTTGCTCTTGCCAGCTACGGCACGAGTCAGCTTGTCTACCATCGAGGTCTTGCTCTTTTCCAGACCTGTGTCGAGTGTCTCTTTTTTCTTCTTTGAGAATAGTCCGAATAGTCCCATAGTTGGTCTCTTTCTTCTAGGTTAAATGATTAGTCCATGCGAGACTTGTAGTCCAAATAGTCAAAGCTACGGAGCGTCTCCACGGAGCCGTCGAGATGACGCAGCGCAATGGCGGGATGCTGTACACCGTTGAACATGTTCGTCTTGACTGTCGTGTAGTGTAGCATATCCTTGAGGACGAGCGTCTCTCCAATCTCCAGCGGATGGTCGAAGGTCCAGTAGCCCATATAGTCGCCACTCAGACAGCTATTGCCCCCTAGGCGGTAGCTGTACGTGCCAGCCTCGGGCGTGTCGCACTGTGTCGCTCCCTCCACGACTGGGTGGTAAGGCATCTCAAGACAGTCAGGCATGTGGCAGGCGAAGGAGACGTTCATAATCGCCGTCTTGATGTCGTCGTTGGTGACAATGTCCACCACCTGAGCGTAGAGGTCGCCCGTCTGCCAAGCGAAAGCACTGCCCGGCTCCATAATAATTCGCAGGTTCGGGTGCCGCTCACGGAAAGCGCGTAGCAACGCCACCAGATGCTCCGTATCGTACTCCCGATGCGTCATCAAGTGTCCGCCCCCGAGGTTGAGCCACTGCACCTTGTTTAGGATAAAGCCAAAGCGCTCCTCGAGACGCTCCAACACGGACTCCAGCTGCTCATCATCACCCTCGCAAAGGACGTGCAGATGCACCCCCTCTAGTCCTGTCAAAGCACCCTCTTGCTCCATCTGTCGAAGCGTCTCGGCACTCACGCCGAAGCGTGTCCCTGGCATGGCGGGGTTGTAAATCTCCGTCTTGACAGGCGAGTAGGCTAAGTTTAGTCGCAGGCCGTAAGAGATATGCTCAGCGGCGTAGGAAGATGCGGGTCCGAAGCGCTGCCACTGGGTGGGCGAATTGAGCGTGATATGGCTACTGTAGCGTACGAAGTCCGCTATGTTGTCCTCGCTGTAAGCTGGAGTGTAGGCATGCACGGGTGCTCCCATCTCCTCGTAGCCTAGGCGAGCCTCCCAGGGCGAGCTGGCCGTGCTAGCGTGAATGTACTCCTTAAATATGGGGAATGTGCGCCAGAGGGCGTACGCCTTGAAGGCTAAGATAATCTCCACGCCCGCCCGCTCTGCTACGGACTGTATCAGCGCGAGGTTGCGTCTCAGGAGAGACTCCTCTAGGAGGTAATAGGGTGTGGTTATCTTGTGGGGTTGCATAGGGAGCATTGTACTTAAACTCTTGCAAAGGTACGAAATAGCAATAGTAGCACCAAAAAGCGCAAGTGTACGCTTGCGTCATCGTGGCTGGCTAGCTCTAGAGAGAGCCCTACGCCTCGGGGAGCTGCTTGTCGTCCATTATGCCACAGTCTCACAACGGTTCCAGCCTTGGAACTTTTCAGTTCCTGCGGTGGAACTTTTTAGTTCCTAGGGAGGAACTCTTCAATCCCTATTTGGGGAACTATTAGGGGAAAGGGCATTAGGGAGAGAATTGCGGGTAAGTAAATGGAAATGAGAGGAATTTGCACGATATCTCTGTGGTTTGCACTACGGGGTAAAGTGCAAAAGAGGTGGATTTGTGCAGAAGTTCCGTTACCAAATCGTTAGCCCATTCTCGGAATGGTAACGAAGAGGTAGGAGTAGGTAACTGACGGAAGAATTTTCGGTAAGTGAACTTTCTGCAATTGCGGTGCTGTTGCTCTGATATACAACGCTTTGCGTAGCTGAGAACGCTTCGGTAACGGGTAACTTTGCCCATAAAAACAGAAGCGTATGGAAAAAGACAAAATGAAGGTGTTGCTCTACCTCAAAAAGAGCGGATTGGACAGGTCGGGGCTAGCTCCGATTATGGGGCGGATAACCTATGGGCGAACCATCGCTCAGTTCAGCTGTAAGCTGTCGTGCGACCCCAAGCTGTGGAATGCTCGTGAGAGCAGACTGAACGGCAAGAGCCGTGAAGCTGTGGCAACGAATGGCAAGTTGGAGCGCTTGCTGCTCTCGGCGCAGTCGGCTTATCAAACCCTTTGTGAGCGAGGAGTTGTCTTTACAGCGACTGACATCAAGGAGTTACTGCAAGGTAGTATGCAAAGCCAAATCACCCTCTTGGAGCGATATGATCAAATGCTCGAAGAGATGAAGCAAAAGGTGGGTGTCGAGATAAAGGCGACAGCTCTGAATAGTTACTTTACTATTCGAAAGCATCTGAGAGCCTTTATCGAGGAGAAGTTCCACACCTCAGATATTGCTTTCAGTCAGATTGAAGAAGACTTCTTGGATTGCCTACAATGTTACTCTGTCGGAGAGCTGGGGCATTCGCAAGGTCATTATCGTAAGATGGCATTAGCGGTGAAGAAGGT
>UQBE01000010.1 GCA_900539155.1 uncultured Porphyromonas sp. | reverse complement strand
ATCCACGTGGAGATTTGAGATTCTCCACGTGGATATTCGAGAAAAGAGGGTAATTGGAGATTAGAGATTAGAGGGCAGAGATTAGAGGGCAGAGATAAGCAGGCGACTTCTCGCAGCTGTCCCTAGAAGTCCTAGGACTTCAACCCTCTAGCTCCTGAGCTATCCAGCGAGCTATCTCCTGCTCCGTGGAGATGCCTTGCTCGGCTAGTGCCTCTAGCTCCACGATATGATGCGCACGGGCGTAGATAGGTTCGCGCACCGCCATCGCCTCAGCGACATACTTTCGTAGCTCCTCGCCTGAGAGGTGCGCCACGGCAGGGCGCGTCCTCTTCGTCAGCTCGAGACGCTCTGCCAGAGCCTCACAGCTATAGCGGAGATAGAGGACAGTGCCACTCTCCAGGAGGAGACTCATATTGTCGTGATAGATAGGCAGCCCGCCGCCAGTCGCTATGACTGCATCAGGAAGCCCTGCTATCTCCTCCAGGATCATCCGCTCCTTCTCTCTAAAGTAGCTCTCGCCTCGCAGGCGGAAGATGTCCGATACTCGCTGACGGAAACGACTCTCGAGGTAGATATCCGTGTCGACAAATTCATAGCCGAGTCGCTCAGCAAGGATCCGCCCCACGGTACTCTTGCCGGCACTCATGTAGCCCACTAGGTAGATTGTCATCGCTTGAGCTCGGGATAAGCTATGCGGGAGTGGTAGATGGTGGCGAGCTTCTCAGCGAAGACATCCTTGATCGTCTGGATGTCCCTAAAGGTCAGTGGCGTATCATTGAGCAAGCCATCAGCGACAATCGAGTCAACAATCTTGTTAACGTGCGCTATCAACGTCTCCTTGCTGAGGTCCTTAAGGCTACGACTACTGGCCTCTATGGCGTCTGCCAGCATCAAGATACCGGTCTCCTTACTATTGGGATTGGGACCGGGGTAGGTAAACTTGTCCACATCGACCGTCTCGTCAGGATGAGCATTGCAATACTCATTGTAGAAGTACTTCGTCACGCCTCGCCCGTGGTGCATCCGTATGAAGTCTTGAATCGCCGGAGGGAGGTTGTGCTTTTGCGCCATGGCTATACCATCGGTCACATGCTTGATGATGACCGCTGCGCTCTCCATTGGGGTGAGCTGGTCGTGCGGATTGACAGAGCCCTGGTTTTCGGTGAAGTAAGCCGCATTGCGCATCTTACCAATGTCGTGATAGAGTGCGCCCGCACGGACGAGACGCGCATCGGCGCCAATGGCCGTAGCAGCATCACTCGCCAGAAGTGCCATCTGCATCGAGTGCTGGAAGGTGCCAGGAGCCTGCTCCGAGAGCTGACGAGGCAGCGGACGATTGACGTCACTCAGCTCGACGAGGGTGATGTTCGACACATAGCCAAATCCCTTCTCGATGAGGTAGATGAGCAGATAGCTAAACATATTGAAGATGAGGTTAAAGGAGAAGTAAAGCAGATTGCTTAGGTCGTTTCTCCCCAATGCCCCACCCGTCATCAGGGAGTAGCTACAGGTCATCACGTTGTATATGACGAAGATAAGGAAGGTCGCTCGGATGATTTGTGCTCGTGAGGAGAGTGAGCGTAGGCTGAAGACTGCCAGCATACCCGCAATAAACTGGATAATGATGAACTCCAGCGCAAAGGGGACGTAGAGCGCACAAATCAATATTGTCGTAAGAAAAGCGTACACAGCCGTACGCGACTCGAAGAAGGTGCGCACCAGTATGGCAACCGATACGTAGGGGATGGCATAAACCCACGCACCCAGCTCAATGCGAGCGAAGATTATCGTCAGGACCGAGAAGATAAGTATCAGGAGCGAAAAGAAGAGCGTGTTCTTGTACTCCTTGACAATCTTCGGACGGTAGTAAAAGAGGAAGAACCAGAGTCCCAAGAGTAGCGAGACGATGATGAGAAATGTCCCCACGCCCATCGGCAACGCTTGACGCAGACTCCCCCCCTGCTGCTCCTCGGTCACACGACGGAGCGACTGCAGGATGTCGTACTGATGCGGACTTACGATCTCCCCTTTGCTGATGATTCGCTCACCCTTCTGCACCACACCGACAGACTTCGATAGATTTCTCAGCTCATCATCGATGACTTGTTGCGTCTTAGCTTCATTCGGATAGACATTAACCTGTATATAGTTGCTCGGGTCAAACTTGCGAATGACCGACTTGCTCAGCTCCTGTGGCAGACGCTCCGAAGCCTGCTGATACGCCTCCATCGGGGTAGAGAAGAGCGTCACAGGCGTGAGTCTGCTCACCTGCCCTGCGTCGAGTAGCTTAACCTCCAGAACGTCGTCCTGACGAAGCCGAGTGGCTGTCTCCTCTTCGATGATTCCATTGCGGTACAGGTCCCTGAGATAGTCACACATATAGTAGTAGTACGCCTCATCGGAGACCTCTTTGCTCCACTTAGCGGTCCACTCCTCCTCCCACTTGTGTAGCATCTTGGCTCCTGTGAGCGTATCAATCTGGTAGTAAGGCAGGATGCTCTGGCGCACGCTGTCACGCTCCCGCTGTATCATCTCGTCCGACTTGTAGATGGGGAAGTTGAAGGGTGCCACAAGCAGCTCATCCCCCAGCCACGGCTTGCCCTGGATCACTTGGTACTGAAAGGTGTCCTCGTCGTGGGGCGAGAGCACCGTGATGACCAGCGCTAGGAGTATGAGCGTCAGCAATTCGTATAGATGTGTCGTCTTGAACGGTGTCATAGTTAGGACATACTAAGGGTGATTGAGGAGAGACCAGCTCTCTAGGGCACGACCCTAGGGGGGGAGATCGCTACTGCAAAGGTACTCATTTTCGCAACTGCGACCTCTACCATCGCTCCTCACCCGCTAGACCACTCCCCTACTCGCTAACGGCTGACCTCGAACCGCCATGCCATCCATAGAGAAAGTCCCCACACTGACCGAGATCGGTGTGGGGACTTCGCCTGATAAGTCGGGCTATTCAGCCCGTAGGGGTAGGGATTACTTCAGCCCCAGCTTCTTAGCGATTGAAGCGGGGATAGCATCACGGTGTACGACAATATTCATCGTGCGCCCAGCTACGTAGTTCTTAGAGACGTACCAGATACCGTTGTACTGACCCGTCTCACCCCAAGAGTTCTTGATTAGGTAGAAGGTTCGGCCGTTTTGGTTCTGCGCCTTGCCGACCATCACCATACCGTGGTCATCCGTGAGTGTAAAGTTGTCAAAGCCCTCCTGACGGAACTCCTGTGTAGGCTCTATCTCTGGGCAATCAGCACTATTAATCATGCGACGCACCTCTGCAGCCTTGTCGCTGTAGCTCAGGCCGACCCAGCGAGCCTGATCAGAGCCTTTCGTCTCGATAGCCTCCACGTCAGCAAGAACGCCGATACCATCGCGCGTGAAGCCTACCTCGCTCACGTCAGCACCCCAAGCGATTGGGTAGCCCTTGTCCATTGCGTTGTCAATCACCTGCATGAGCTCATCGATGGGGAGGTTCCAGGAGCTAGACCAGCGCCAGTTGTCCTCAATCTCAATTGGGAAGGCGGTGTAGAACGGATGATGCGTGAAGCTCGTCAGAGAGACATAGTCACTCGCCTTGATGCCGAAGCTCTCGGCGAAGCTCTTTGGTGTGTAACGCTTGCCGTTGTAGGTAAACTCCTTAGGAAGCTCGCCTAGATAGGTATCTACGACCTTGTCGAATGCGCTCTTCCAGACAGTCGTAAGGCGGCCGTTGGGGTTTGAGACTACAGCGTCCAGCATGCCCTTGAGGACAGCCTCCAGCTCGCTGTGCGCGTTTTTCTTCGTACCATAGTTAAGGCCTGTCATCAGCTCCTCAGGTACCGCACCATAATTGTCGAAAACATAGAGGACATCGTAGAATGAGCCACCCTGAGCTATGTTGCCCTTGCCATGTAGACGGACATACTTCTCAGCCTTGTCACGGTAAGTGTGGTTGACCACAAACATATCGGATAGGTCTACCTCGGGGCCACCCTTGCGAAGTATCTCAGACTCGAGGAAGCCAGTCGTAGAGTAAGACCAGCAGGTACCACTGTTTGCCTGATCCTTAATAGAGGTGATGGGGAGCTGCTTGATAATAGTAAACTCGTTGCGCTCGCTAGTCGTCTGCGGTGTCTGAGCCACCAAGACGAGACCAGAGAGGAGTGTGATAAGGAGTAGAGAGAGTTGTCTCATAGCTTATTCCTGTTTTTATAGTTATGTATTGAAGAATTGTCCGTAATCGGGTCGGGGCTCACGAAGAGCGTCACAAAGATACAAATAAAAATTTAGTGCCTGCCGTCAGCCACTCCCCGCAGGATGCTCTGGCTTCGCTTGCTACTGCAACAAGAGGCGTGCTGAGTCGTCTTTACAATAGAAGCTTATTAGTAAACCAATAGATTACGAGTTATGCATAGCAAGAGTTACTACCGTTGGCTGGGAGCGATAGCGCTCCTCCTCCTTACTGCAGGCGCACTAAGCGCACAGCGTATTACCATTCAGGGACGCCTACTTGCTAGTAGCGACTCGACGGCGCTCGTGGGGGCGAGTGTCGGGCTATTTGACGAGAAGGGGCAACTCACCTCCGGTGTCTCGACAGAGAGTGCGGGGCAGTTTGTTCTACAGGCTGACCCGCAGGTGGCTAGAGAGCTACGAATTAGTAGTATAGGCTACACACCGATCACCATCGAGATAGCGGGCGATGCCCGAGGGGTGATTGCTCTCGGCACGCTCTACATGTCTGAGGATAGCCAGCTACTAGACCAGGTGGTCGTGCAGGGCGAGCGAAGCCGTGTAGACAAGATGCTACTCTTCCCCAAGCAAGCAGAGCTAGCGCGTAGTCAGGACTTCCTCAGCTTGCTACAGACCATGCATCTACGTGGTCTGACCATTGACCTGATGAACAAGCAGGCGACTATCCGTGGCGGAGCGGTGCAGTGGCAGATTGACGGCGTGCCTCGCACGATAGAGGATGTGCAGAGCATTGACCCGGAGCGCATCCTGCGCATTGAGTACTCTGACATGGTCTCAGCGCGCTACACCGATCGTGGCATCGGGGGCATCGTCAATGTAATCCTCAAGGAGCGTCTGCATGGAGGATCCGTCTGGGCGCAGGTGGAGTCGGCACTGACGACTGGCTTTGTCAATGGAGCTTTGGGAGCTCGCTATGATCGGGGTCGTCACTCCTTTACGCTCGACTATAACAATGGCTTCCGAAACTACCGCGAGCGCTTTGCCTACCTAGAGACGAAGTACATAGCTCCGCACCAGGAGCTGATCCGCACGGAGACGCCCGAGGCTAGCCCCTTTGGCTATCTAGTTCAGGACCTTAACCTCTCCTATTTATATAAGCCCAGCGAGCGACAGCAGTTTAGCGCTACGCTACGCAATGAGTTCTTAAATTACCACAGCAACTCCACCTCGCAAATAGCGCAGAGCGACAGCGACCCCTTCCATAGGGAGTCTAGCGTCAAGGAGCGTAGCTACACACCGGCACTCGACCTGTACTATGCCAATATGCTGAGCAATGGGGGCAAGCTGGAGGTTAATCTCGTAGGCTCCTACAGCCGTGGCGGTCGCACTTTCTCACTACATGACCAGATGCCCACGCAGCTACGTGAGGTGCAGAACTCTGTCGACGTGAGCCGCACGGCCCTCATCGGGGAGGTGGTCTACAACCATCCTTTCAGCAGACACTTTATGCTCGCTACGGGCTTGCAACATACGACCGCCTACTCGCTGAATGAGTATGTCGAAATGACGGACCATCTCCTAGAAAACAACAGCTACCTCTTTGCCAATGCACAGGGTCAGCTCGGCAAGGTGCAGTATAGTATCGGTACGGGTGCTAAGCTCTTTGTCGTGCAGGATGAGATCGACCGGAAGAGCTTCGTGCGGAATCAGAGTACGCTCTCGCTCTTCTACAGCCCGGTCAATCATCTGACGCTCGTCCTCAAGTCTACCTACCTGCCGACGCTCCCCTCGCTGAGTATGCTCTCACGGGTGCGACAGCGTGTGGATGACCTGATGGTGACGAGTGGCAATCCAGATCTTAAGGCGGCTCAGTCGCTCTACAACCGCCTCGGGGTGTACTACCAGACGGGCCTCTTCACGAGCAATGTAGACTTCTCAATAAACAATACGTGGTCGCCTATCCTCTGGGACGCGACCTACGATGCGCCGGGTGGTTACTTCCTCATGCGTGCTACGAATGGACGCTACAATCGTCAGTATAGTATCTCTTGGCAGGGCGGACTGAACAATCTGTGGAACTTCCTAACGCTACAAGGCACCGTGCGCTACGATATGTTTCGCACGCATACGGGTGTCGCTGCCTACAAGCTCAATAGTCTCTACTGGGATGCTAGCGTGATGATGAGCTACAAGGGATGGACGCTCGGCTACTCCTACGTCCATCCGCAGTGGACGCTGTCGGGGCATACGAAGTCTCGGGGAGAAAACTCCTCTAGTCTGAAGCTTCTCTACAAGTATCGTGACTGGAGCTTCTATGCGAGCTGTCTCTTCCCCTTTACATCGCACGGCTCCGAGTATCGTAGCGAGTCTCTCTCGCCCGTCATACCTAGTACGAGCCACGTTTACATCCTAGACAACCGCAATATGGTGACCGTTGGGGTGGCTTGGCGTCTTAACTTTGGCAAGCAGCTTCAGCTCATCGACCGCACGCTCCTAAACAAAGACTCCAACGAGAGTGTTGTCAAGTAATGTCTCTCTCTTGCTGCTGAGTAGCTGTCGCTAGCCCCTAGTGGGGGTGTCGTATAGCTAGCCCCAGCGTTAGGTAGCTCTGACGGTATGGCTCGCAGTGCATTCGCAAGAAGAGCGCGAGATTGTCCAGATAGTGTAGCTGAGTGTGTAGCTCTAAGCCAGCTTGCAGATGGGCGTAGTGCGGATCTTTGGCAGATTTGTCATAGCCCATTCCGATACCGTAGCTTTGGCGCAATGCCAGATGTCGCCACTGGTAGAGCGGAGCCCCTACGACGAGGTCGCCGTGGAGTGTCGGGTGTGTCTTGTCGGGTCGTAGGGCAAGCTCGAGAGCATAGTTCAGAGATGGTGCTTGCCAGCCGAGTTGCGTGCCAATACAGCCAGAACCTCCGAGCAGGTTGCGACTGTATAGGAGGGCTAAGTAGAAGTATTTGTCTGGGACCTCTCGTGAAACGACGAACGGCTTATAGCGCCCGAAGGCTAGGTCACTGACCAGATAACCCAGATGAGCCATCGTGATACCAATGACACCGCCCCAGAGGACATCGGAGTACCAGTGTCGATTGTTGGCGATACGTCCTAGAGCCACTGTCGTAGCTAGAGCGTACTGCGCGTGAGCCAGCAGAGGGTACTGCTGACCATACTCGAGGTTGAAAAGCGTGGCTCCGAGAAAGGCTGTCGCCGTATGTCCCGAGGGAAAGCTATTGTGTGTGGAGCCATCGGGACGCATACGCTGCACGCCCCGCTTGACTGAGAGGACGATAGTCGCAGTCCCCAGAGCCGCTACGCCATCGGCTGTCAACATCTCACCCCATGTGCGTGAACGCCCTATGACCCCGCCACAACGCATCGCCATCTGGAGACCATAGCTGGCGAATTGCATATGGTCATCGTAGCGATTCCGCCACTTGGCTCCTAGAAGTGAATGCCTAGATGTGCGAACTACCTCGTCGCTGTGGTGGAGCGGATAGCTAGCGTAGAGCAGACCTGGTAGGAGGATGGTCAGAGGGTTAGGAGAGGTCGTCGCTAGAGTGTCAGCGGGGCTGTCTGCAGAGCTATCCGTAGGGGTGCTCTGAGTCCACGTCGGGATAGAGAGACCCAGTAGCAAGAGCAGGAGGAGTACCCGTCTATGAACGTGCATAAGCTTGGAGTTTCGTCTAGATTAGATTGCGTATCACGCCCCACGAGACGATGAGTGCGAAGGCAATCCAGCAAGCGGTTCGTCCAGCTAAGCGTCCGTACAGTTGCTCCGCCGTGACGTGATAGGGGCGAAGGAGCTCCAGGAGCACGAGCAGTGCGAAGTAGAGCAAGCCAGGGATGAGCATCACGTTGAGCCGTAGTGCCTGTAGGAAGTCGCCATGGAGCAGTGCGTGGATGCCACGAAGCGAGCCACAGCCGGGGCATTGCTGGCCCGTGAGCTGGAGGAAAGGACAGCGAGGTATCGGCAAGCTCTCGGGCCGATATAGGTAAAGCACTACACCGCCCACCAGGATTAAGCCGAGTAGTACGAGTAGTGCTTTGTTGTGTCGCCGCATAGCTTGACGGCTCTTTGCGGGAGACTTATCGGAGATTGTCAAAGCCTCGCCCGTAGACCCCGTGAACGGTACCCTCCGATACGAAGGCATCTGGATCAATCTCCTTGATGATACGATTGATGCTCTGCAGGTGCGCCTTGCGAGTTACCACCATAAGGATACGTGTCTCTTCCTGCGAATAGCCACCCTCAGCGTGAACGAGCGTACAGCCTCTGTTCAGTCTCTGGATGATGGCTTCGTTGATTTCCTTATACTTCTTACTGAAGATGAAGAGTTGTATCGAGTGTTTGTTGCTATTGGTCCAGTAATCTAGAGTCATAGCACAGAAGACTACCTCGACGATTGAGAAGGTAAGCAGCTCGGCGCCCACCTGCGGGTCTTTTCCCATCAGGGAGACATTGACAAAGTATGAGGCAGTCACAATCGTCGCATCGATAAGAATCATCGCGCGTCCCAGAGAGAGCGTCGTGTACTTGTTGAAGATGGAGACGATGACATCGGTACCGCCCGTACTTCCATTCACATGAAAGACTAGGAAGAGCCCGCTACCGCAGAGGATACCTCCGATAATTACCGCCATGAATCGCTCTCCCTGGAGCAATGGTCCCACATTGGGAATCGTATTTGTGAGCCAACTGCTTAGATTGTGGTACACCTCCGTGTTGGCATCTCCGAAAAGTGCCTGGCCGATTGGGATGGCGATACCCATTAGGACTACACCGATGAGCGTTTTTACAGAATATCTCCATCCGAGGAAGATGATGGATACGACGAGCAGTCCGACGTTTATGATATTGTATGGGATATTAGCTGGTATTTGGGTCGCAATCTGTATGATGGTCGTGACACCCGCTAGTCCACCGGTGGTAATCTCTTGGGATAGGATGAAGCCTGTCCAGCCTAGTACATACAGAGAGACACCGAGTATGATGAAGAAGAAGTCGTGGACGAAGTACCACGCCTTCGCTCGGTTATTAGTAGGAGCAGCTATTGCTTGAGACATACTTATGTAAATATACGAGTTAAGATTTAGAGATAAAAGGCCCGCTACCATCACACGGTAGCGGAGCCATTTGTTGCAAAGTTACAATACAATATTGACAATGCGCCCAGGTACGACGATAACCTTCTTGAGAGGCTTGCCGTCGATCCACTTAATCGTGTCAGGGTGTGCTAGAACCTGCTCCTCGATCTGCTCCTTGGAGAGACCCGCGGGTAGCTCAAGGTTAAAGCGTACCTTCCCATTGAAGCTCACGGGATAGCGCACCGAGTCCTCAGCGATGAGCGACTCGTCGCACTGGGGCCAGGCAGCTGTCACGATGCTCTCGGCAGAGAGTGTCTCGCTACTGCACACGCTGCGCATCTCTTGCCACAGCATCTCGGCGATGTGGGGGGCAAAGGGCGAAAGCAGGATTACCAAGGGTCGAAGCACCTCCAGCGAAGTGGTCTCGGCCTTCTGTAGCTCACCCACGGCAATCATGAAGGCTGATATGGAGGTGTTGAAAGAGAGACGCTCGATGTCTTGCGTAATCTTCTGAATCAGCTTGTGGATCGTGCGTAGCTCCTCTCGGCTAGCCTGTGTCTCCGTTGAGACAGAGAGCTGCCCCTCACCGTCGTGGTAGAGCGACCAGACGCGCTTGAGAAAGCGATAGACTCCGTCGATGCCGTTCGTATCCCACGGCTTGCTCTGCTCCAGAGGCCCAAGAAACATCTCGTACATCCTGAGCGTGTCGGCGCCATACTGCTCGATAATCTCGTCGGGGTTGACCACGTTAAACATCGACTTACTCATCTTCTCCACGCCATAGCCACAGAGATAGCTGCCATCCTCCTCCGTGATGAATGTGGCATCGTGGAGGTCGTCACGCCACTGTCGGAAAGCTTCCTGGTCTAGCAGGTCATTGTGGACTAAGTGGATGTCCACATGCATCTGCGTCACGTCGTACTGCTCGCGCTTCGAGTAGGTGACAAACTGGTTCGTACCCTTGATGCGGTAGACATAGTTCGAGCGGCCCTGGATCATTCCTTGGTTGACCAGTCGCTTGAACGGCTCATCCTCGCAGACGATCCCGAGGTCGTAGAGGAATTTATTCCAGAAGCGGCTATAAATCAGGTGACCCGTAGCGTGCTCCGTGCCGCCAATGTAGAGATCCACCTGTCGCCAGTAGCTATTAGCTTCGGGGGAGACTAGGGCAGAGCCGTTGTGCGGATCCATATAGCGTAGGTAGTAAGCACTACTCCCCGCAAAGCCAGGCATCGTGCAGAGTTCGTAGGGATAGCCCTCCTCGGTGCACCAATGCTTGGCACGTCCTAGTGGAGGCTCGCCACTCTCCGTGGGGAGGTACTTGTCCACCTCGGGCAGGGTCAGTGGGAGCTTCTCTAGAGGTAGCGTGTGTGGCACCCCCTCCTTATAATATATAGGTATAGGCTCGCCCCAGTAGCGCTGGCGACTAAAGATAGCGTCACGCAGACGGTAGTTAACACGCTTCTTGCCTAATCCCCGCTCGTCGAGGTAGTGACACATATAGTCGATCGCCTCAGAGACAGGCTTGCCATTGAGGAGTGGCGAGTTGATTAGTTCGCCCTCTTTGCTGTCGAGGCTTTCGCTCCAAGTGGATGGGTCAGAAGCTTCGCCACCCTTTGGCAAAACCACCTGACGTATCGGCAGGTCGAAGTGACGCGCGAAAGCAAAGTCTCTGGAGTCGTGTGCAGGTACCGCCATAATCGCGCCAGTGCCATAGCCAGCAAGCACATAGTCGCTAATCCAGATCGGAATCAAAGCCTCCGTCAGTGGGTGCTGTGCATAAGAGCCTGTGAAGACACCCGTCACCGAGTGGTCAGCCTGACGCTCGCGCTCCGTGCGGCGCTTCGTGCGGTCTAGGTAGGTCTCGACAGCGTCTCTCTGCTCCTCCGTAGTCAGGTCTGCAACTAGGCTACTCTCTGGTGCCAGCACCATAAAGGTTACTCCGTAGAGTGTGTCGGGACGAGTCGTAAAGACTTCGATAGGTAGCTCGCCATGAGCCGTGCTAGCTGTAAAGGTGACCGACGCTCCGACCGACTTACCGATCCAGTTGCGCTGCATCTCCTTGAGCGCATCGCTCCAGTCTAGCTGGTTGAGGCCTGCCAGTAGCCGCTCTGCATAGGCAGAGACGCGTAGACTCCACTGCTTCATCTTGCGCTGCACCACCGGGTAGCCACCACGCTCGCTCACACCGTCGCTCACCTCATCATTAGCGAGTACAGTGCCCAGCTCGGGACACCAGTTGACCACACTCTCACCGAGGAATGCCAAGCGGTAGTGCATCAGCCACTCCGACCGCTCCGCTTCGCTGGCAGCTTGCCACGCCTCAGCGGTCAGCTCCAGTGGAGTCGTCGCATAGGCTGTGCACCCCTCCGTGCCGTGAGCTGCGAGATGGTTCACCAGTTTGTCTATAGGCTCTGCACGATTCGTCTCCGTATCGTAATAATGGTTGAAGAGCTGTATGAAAACCCACTGCGTCCACTTGTAGTACTCTGGGTCGCAAGTGACCACTTGACGGCTCCAGTCGAAACCAAAGCCCACATTGTCCAGCTGCTCACGGTAGCGCGCTATGTTGATTCTTGTAGTCTCTTCGGGATGGCGATTGGTTTGGATAGCGTACTGCTCCGCAGGAAGCCCGAAAGCATCGTAGCCCATCGGATGAAGTACGTTATATCCCTGCAGACGCTTGTAGCGCGCGTAGATGTCAGAGGCGATGTAGCCAAGCGGATGGCCCACATGTAGCCCGGCACCCGAGGGGTAGGGAAACATATCCAGCACGTAGTACGAGGGCTTATTGCGGTCTATCTCTACGCGATAAATGTCGGCATCTTGCCAGAGGCGCTGCGCTGCGCGCTCTATGTCGTGGTGATTGTAGTCCATACAGTTCTCTCTATTATAGCACAAAGGTACGAAATTAGAGATTAGACCTTAGGGATTAGAAGAGGGGATCGGAGCTATCTGAGCGATCGGAGGTGTCGGAGCCATCGGAGGAGGTGAACGAATAGCTTGCATCGTAAAAGCTGGACATCGTAACCTTTAACGGGGACGGACGCCCTCCAACTGGACACTCCCGTGAGTCTCTACACCGGGCTACACGTTCCGCTTTGCTACGACATTACTCGTATCGCTTTGATACAACGGACGCCCGACCGGGCGTCCCTACAGAGATCGGGGTTACAGCGTTTGATGCGTGGAATTGTCGTGCTGACGTAGCTTGTGTAGGGGCGGACCTGCGTGTCCGCCCGCAGAATAGACTGCGCTCAGGTGAGGACGGGCGGACACACAGGTCCGCCCCTACGGTGGGAGCTTCCACCCCGCCGAGCGGTTCACCCGAAGAGAAGTCGACCAAGCTTTCGAAACGAGAAAAAAAAGCCCCCGAGATACAGCGCAAAGGCTGACTCGGGGGCTTTCTATAGTGGATGGATAGCTAGCTAACTCTTCTTAGGTAGCCGAGAGCTACTGTCGGAAGGCTCTCTAGACAATCCATACGATATACAATCTCTAGGGCTACTAGTTGCTACCCCAGTTGGAGACAAGCTCCTTATTTGCGAAGCGGTCCTGAAGTGGGAACTCCCAGATGAACATCTTGTCCGTGTACTTACGGTTGAGGTCCAGACTGTTCTCATGGAGTGCTCCATCCTTAGCTACGAGCTGAGGCTGGGGCTCCTTGCCACGACGATCTAGGTCAACCTTGCAGCGCTTGAGGTCGTCCATACGAGTACCCATACCGACCATCTCACGAGTACGCTCGTTGAGGACGGCCTCCTTGATTTCAGCCTCGCTGTTGGCCTTGAGCTCATCACCGAGACCACGAGACCTGCGAAGCTCCTGAAGCGTAGCCTTAGCACCTGCTACATCACCACTCCAAGCCTGAGCCTCTGCCTTGATGAGCCAAGCCTCGGCGATATCAAAGAGGTGTGTCGTGTGTGCATAGCTGTAAAGATGCTTATCGGGGTTCTGATCGAGGTCTGGGTTACCACTGAACTTGTAGACGTAATAGCCATTGCCTAGCCCCTCTAGAGGCGTCATATCGAGGATAATGACGGGAACACCGTGAGCCCTCTTCGTACCATTGTCGAACCAATACTGGAAGCGATAGTCTTTCTGATCTGGAGCGATCTTGGTGTCTATAGCCTTGGTGTAGAGGTCTAGAAGATACTGTGTAGGTAGCCATACGGATACTGCGATCTCGGCATCACTACCATCGGTGAGTGCCTCAGGGATATAGCGCATACCATTGAGGATACCTCTGACACGACCTACCTTCTTATTGGCATAGGTCCTAATCATAATCTCCGTAGAGGTCTCGTACTTCCAGATGTTCTCAAAGGCCTGTGGGTCTCTAGGATTGTTCTTGGGGTCATCAGCCACAGCTCTCTTAGCAAGAGGATAACCGTCGATGAACTTCTCTACCATTTCGATAGCATCGTTATAGCGGTGCATCTCAAGGAGGATACGAGCGCTTACAGCATACGCGTAGTCATCAATGAGGTAGCAGGGGATGTCACCCATACGCTTGTCGTTGTAAGCATTCCTAGTGGGTAGATCCTTTGCAGCCGCCTCTAGCTCATTCAGACACCAAGTGTAGACCTCCTTTTGCGTAGAGCGTGCCTTGGGAGTGTCCTTAAAGAGAGGATCATAGTGCTTCATCATGACGATACCAAGGTCACCACCATCGTTGGCGTCGTTGTATCGCTTAGAGAAGCGTAGCATCAGACGGTAGTGAGCGAGTGCACGTAGTGTACGAGCCTCTGCGATGTAAGCCTGTACGGCTACGCGGTCGCCTTTTGATAGGCTCTTAGCAAGCTCCTCGTTTGCCAGGAACTCCTCAGCACGCATGACGAAGTAGTTGGCATCCTTGATGAGGGAAGCGTAAGATCCGTAATAAGTAGCAATCTGATCATCGTCAGCCATAAGGTGCTCATCCCAGTCGTAAAACTTACCGTAAGCGCCATTGTCTCGCTTGTTAACGAGGTTGTAGAGATCAGCTTGATAATCTCCTACGAAGAGGTTCGAAGGCGACTCAGCACCTCTGAGCGTCTCAAACATGGCCTCTCGCATCCACTTGACATCTTGCATCGTCTCGAACGGAGTCTGCTGGTCATTGCCCTCGGGGATATACTCCACCTTACAAGCAGCTAGAGCAAGTAGCGATACAAGCAGGAGACCTAGAGTCTTGATATGTTGTTTCATACTTTATCTTCTATTATAGGGTAATTGTATAGACTTCGCTTAGAATGTGATCTGGATACCACCCACATACTGGCGTGTGTTAGGATAGCTGTTCAGAGCCGTGTTCCTAACAGCCTCTGGGTCGAACCCAGTAAACTTCGTGAAGGTGAGTAGGTTACGGCCAGTTACGTAGACACGTACACCACTGATGAGACCAATCTTCTCAAACCACTCAGAGGGTAGCGTGTAAGAAAGGCGGGCACTCTTCAAGCGAAGGAACGAAGCGTTCTCCAAGAGACGAGAGTCGAAGGCAATCTTCTCACCGAACTTAGGTACGTCGGTGTCACGATTCTTTGGAGTCCAAGCCTCCTGAACCTTGCGGCTCTTATTGCTAGATAGGTTGTCGAAGCTCAGGTTCTCAGTGAAGTAGCGGTCATTGTTCACAACCCACTTACCAACGTTGAATGCCCAGTCGATGTCTAGTGCTAGACCCTTCCAGCTAGCACCCATAGAGAAACCACCATTGAATGGAGCGCGGATCTTCTTGCCCGAAGCACGGAGTAGCTTCTCAGCTACATACTCCTCTGTAGTACGATCCTCTGAGATGTTACCATTCTCATCGGGTACATACCATCTCTGCTTACCAGTCTTTGGATTGACCCCAGCATACTGAGCTATGAGGGACTGCTCAGCCTCGCCTACCTTATAGATCAAGCCGTAGCTAGGCATCTTGTACTCATCCATATCGTAGAAGAGCTTCGTGATGCGCTCGTGGTTGTAGTTGAGGACAGCAGAAACATAGACGTTCCAGTCACGTGTACGAACGATGTCGTAGCTAGCCGTCAGGTCAATACCAGTATTGGTCATCGAGCCTACGTTCTCAAAGCGAGAAGCGAAGCCTGAGATATAAGGTAGTGGCACCTGCATAAGCATGTCGTCCGTGATACGATGATAGATGTTGGTCACCGTGTGAAGACGATTCTCAAAGGCGTCGAAGTCTATACCGATGTTGAGGTTAGACTGCTTCTCCCATCCAAGCTCAGGGTTACCCACAGAGGCTGCATAGAGACCGAAGTCACCACTGTAGTTAACAGGCTTGAGGTGTGGGAAGAATGCCAAGGTGGGGATAGAAGAGTTACCCGTAGTACCCCAGCTGGCACGTAGACGTAGCGTGTTGAGCCACTTGACGTGCTCTAGGTGTGCACGATAGACATCATAGGTAGCACCTACTGAGTAGAAGAGTGCTGTCTGATTGTTTGCACCAAAGCGTGAGGAAGCATCGCTACGTAGAGACAAATCAAGGTGTAGGTAGTTGTCAAAAGAGTAGTTGACACGACCGAAGAAAGAGAGGTAGTTGTAACCACTCTTAGCCTGATTAGGTAGTATTAGGTCCTCGGGCTGTGAGCTACCAGACCCTAGGAGCATGAAGTTAGGATGCTCGAAGCCCTTTGCATAGGCACCGACAGCATCAGCACGGTTCCGTACCCACTCCTGACCAAGTAGGAAGGTCAGCTTATGCTGGTCTGCAAAAGAGGTACGATACTCAGCCGTATTGGTCCATGTGAAAAGACCAGAGAGCGTGCGCTGCTCACTTCTTGAACCACGCCTGTCAACTCTCCAATAAGCTCCTGGGAGGGATGACTTAGAAGTGAGGCTGTGAGATAGGTCAAGGCCTGCCTGTGTCTTGATGACAAGACCCTTGATAGGTGTCAGCTCTGCATAACCACCGACGTTAGCCTGGTATCCATCAGAGACGTCCCTACGATACTTGTCTAAGACATCTCTAAAGATTGTCCAGTCTCCTAGCTGTGGTAAGTACCAATAGCGACGTAGCTCGCCATTCTTGTCATAAGGAGAGAGGTAGCGAGGCTGAGAGAGAGCTCCGTGCGGGCCTTCGTCGACATACGCTTCACCCTCAAAGTCAGAAGCGTATTGCTGTGTGTAAGCACCGAAGAGGTTGGCACCGACCTTGAGCCAGTCCTTGACACGAGAGTCGACACTGACACGGCCGTTGTAGCGGGTGAAGCTGTTGCGACCACGAGTCATACCCTCCTGTGAGAAGGTACCCATAGAGATGTAGTACTGCGTACGATTGCTACCACCGCTAAAGGAGATGTCAGCATTGTATGTAGGAGCGTTGCGACCCATGAGGAACTTGAGCCAGTCGAAGTTGTAGTCGTCTGGGTTGTAGTTCTTCACGTCGTCAAGAGGATTGAAAGGCCAAGCCTCAGACTCTGTAGCAGCCTTGGTTGCGAGTTCGTTCAGCTTTCTAAGAAGTTGATTCTTACTCTTAGCCCCTAGGTACCTATGAGCAGCCTGATACTCGAGGAGCTCGTCACCAGTCATCATATCGTCGTAAGGCTTTCTATTGATGAACTGGGAGATACCATACTGCGCATTGACAGTGATATGTCCTAGTCCCTCCTCAGAGCGCTTACCCTTCTTGGTGGTGATGACGATAACACCATTAGCTGCGCGCGCACCGTAGATAGATGTTGACGAAGCGTCCATAAGGGTAGTCAAGCTCTCAATATCGTTGGAGTTCATAGCCATGACGGTGCTCAGGTCAGTCTGCATACCATCTACGATGTAGAGAGGAGCAGAACCAGCCGTCAGTGAACCAGCACCGTGGATCTGAACGTTTGCCACAGCGTTGGGGTCTCCAGATGTTGTCAAGACGCTCATACCAGCGACCTTACCTTGGAGAGCATCCATCACGTTGGCCACAGGCTTCTCTGCGATCTGCTCACCAGATACGCGAGCCATAGAGCCTGAGATCGTGCTGAGCTTCTGTCCTGAACCGTAACCTACGACGACGACCTGGTCTAGAACCTTAGAGTCGGCAGTCATGACGACGTTCATTACCTTGGTGATTGGTAGCGTAACCGTCTTTAGACCCACGTAGGAGAAGGTCAGCTTCTTAGCAGAGGCAGGAACACTGAGGGTGAACTTACCATCTACGTCTGTCGTGGTACCAATAGAAGTGTTGCCCTCTACGACCACGTTTGCAAACATCACCGGCTCTTTGTCCTCTCCCGAGGTGACAGTACCTGTGATGGTCCTATTCTGCGCTACAGCCCAACCTATGCTGGCTGTGAGCATCAGAAAGAATAGAGCCAATCTTTTCATAAAACTCTTCTTTAGCGTTAGTTATACATTGATAGTTTAGATAGCCATACTCACCATCACATCCAGTAAATGACTGTGACGGTGTGTCTCTGACATAACCTATGAAGCAACCAGTAGAAGACCCTCTCTACGCAACAACTCTCTGCGCAGGCACCACCCTGCACAGACCTTTGGGTGTAGCGTAGATGGCTCTACCTTAACCTTTCGGTAACAAAGGTAATACAAAAAAGTGGGTAAAGCAAATCTTCACCGCTCCGCAACGCCACGAGTCGGGCAGCGATGGAGCCTTTGAAAGAAGCATCACTCGTCTACGGAAAGAGACACTTCCGTTTACGGAAAATAGTAGAGCACATTATAGCCAACCAACAGAGGACTCTATATAAATAGTAGAGCACACTATAGACAATCAGTGGGGTACTCCATATTAATAGTAGGACATACTATTATGATATAGAGCGAGCGGTAGTGCTGAGGAGTGTGTCCTCGGCACTACCGCTGTGCTATTTATAGTCTAGGAGACCTAGCTCTGGGAGCTAGAGGCTACTTGACTAGCTTCTGCGTCTGCACGCCCTCAGCTGTACGGATGGTAGCGATGTACTGACCAGCAGGAAGGGCTGACACATCCATCGCCATCAGCTGTGCTCCTGCGAAGGCAGCAACCTGCAGCCCCTGCATGTTGTAAAGCTCGACCACCTGTACATCGGTGGCGTCTGTGAGCTGCAGCTGTGTGGTGAAGTGTGCTGGATAGAGACTCACCTCTGTGTCGGCCACGCTGACAGGCTCTGTGGGACGTAGCTCGTTTGGATAGTCATAAACGACCTCTACATAGTAGTCGTCCGAAGTCTTACCCTCCGTATCTTCATAGAGGAACGTGTCGGGATTGAACTCCTTGACGAACTTACCGTTGCGGTATATCTTGTACCCCTTGATTGCGGGGAAGGGGACGGGTAGCGTACCGCGGGTGTAGTAAGTGTCGGTGACGCCCGACTGCTTCTCTGGATTGTCCGAGATGACCAGCTCGACAGCCTGATATGCCATACGCTTCTTGCTGTAGGGCTCCTGCCAGATGTTGAACGTGATTGGTCTGTACTTGTTCCTCTTGTATGCTAGAGCCAGCTTGCACCCGTCATAAGCGACCAGCTCATCCGTCGAGTTTGCATCAAGGCAGATTGTACCCTTGGTGTTCGACGGGTCAAACGCAAAGCCTACATCCAGCAGATGTGCGTCAGTAATCTCCACAGGCATCGAGAGCTGGAAGGAGAAGAGCTCCTTCTCTACGAAAGCCTTCTCCGCAGTACCCTTAGGCACATCAAGGGGGAAGTACTGAATGAGACTACCATCCTTCTTCTGACGGACGAAGAAAGAGATATTATTCTTCTCGTCGATAGAGCCGTCAGCGTTGTATGGAGTATCCTGTGAGGGGATAAAGTTGATCTGATGTATGTAGAGCTTCTGACCATTGAACGGGGACTGTCCCAGACGATAGCTATCATACATATAGATTCTAGTTGGAGGAAGTATATTGTAAGCAGCAAGAATCTTATTTACACCACTAGGAGCAACGAGAGGATAGATCTTGTCGCGGTTCTTAATCTTCGTCACGACCTGTGCGTTGTACGGCATCTGCCACTTGAGCTTAGTGCCAGTCTTCGCTACAGTGACCTTGAGAGGAGCTCTCGAGGCTAGCTGACCTGTGTAGAGGTTGTAGTAAGCGAGTGGCGTAGCTTCTTCCTTGCCGGCTTCTACGGTATAGACAGCCTCAACGGAGTATGTCACGCGTCCCTTGCGCTTCATATCGCCCGTGACGACATCCTCATGGGTAGTCTCTGACTTAGAGGTGAGGAGATTACCGTTGCGGTATAGGTTGTACTTGACAGCGTAGCCCTGAGGGTGCTGTGGGACAGGCTCCCAAGAGATTTTGATTTTTGAAGCATCCGTCGGCTCTATCTTGGCGATGATGGAGGGGACGACGGCTAGCGGCTGGTAGTTCTCTCGCCAAGTACCTTTGACCTTCATCGTACCCGTATTATTTGGGTCCAGCCACTTGGCCATATACCAGGTCTCACCCTTGGACTTATACTTGTCGAAGTGCGAGTTGAGTCGACCATAGTCAGCATCCATAGAGCAGATTCCGGTCAGACCACCTGTGAGTGTACCGACCTGATCACCATCAGCATTGAAGAGAGGTGAGCCAGAGGATCCACCCTCGGTGTTACCCTTTTTGAAGTTGAGCGCTAGGTGGTCATCCTCACCACCCTCATCAATGTTCCATCGTCTTATCTTGGCACCACCATCAAAAACTGAAATCTTAGCTGCATCTCCTGCAGGGTGGTGGATACTAGCCCCTCTCTGCCAAGTGGTAGGTGTAGCATCCCAGCCAGAGTAATAGACACGGTAGTCCAGAGGTATCTCTTGTTTAATCTCTAGGAGGAGTCCATCCGAGTAGCCAGCGACAGGGATGAAGGACTTCATCTCAGCTCCTACCACGCTTTTCTCCTGCAGAGTAGCGTAGTCCCCGCTGGAGCAGCGAGGCTTCTCATAGTGAAAGGCGAAAATCCACTGACTCAATGCCAGAGAGGTTACTCCGAACTTTTCGTTTGAGCTAGCACAGTGTCCAGCTGTCATCACATAAGGCTTGAAGTCGCCTAGGACGTTGTTTACAAGGTTACCGGAGCACATACCCAGCGCATCTCCATCGACCATCAGCATAGCCACGGAGCTTGCCTTCTGCGCTTGGTAGGGGTCACCCTCGGGGCAGTTGGCATTGACCTGACAGTAGTTACCGAAGCCTGGATCAGAGGCATCCTCAATCAGTGCGTGACGCTCCGCACCCCCATCAGCCATCAGAGCAGGACGATAGAAGTATCCCACGCCCTGTACCTGAATCGAAGGCATCTCTCCCGTGGCGGGAGCCTCGTAGTCGAGGGTGAGTTTGTTGCCACTGATAGGCTCCGTGGCGAAGGCTCCGTGCTTCGGATGTGTAGCGTGCGTGTAGGCTCCTAGCACCTGCTTGCCCTCGGGCGAGTAGATGTATAGCTTACCACCCTCGGGGATGTAAAAGTCTTCGTAGTAGAGGTTACAGCCTACAGGCGTACCCTCGAGCTCTATCTCTAGGCGGTAGACCTTACGCCCCTCGACGGTGCCTACCAGCTCAGCTGCTTCGGCGAAGTTGGCGCTATGCTTGATCACACGCCCTACGGAGAGGGGCTTGGTCTGCACGGTCTCGGTCCAAGAATCCTGAGAGAGGAAGTCCGCTGGGTTGAAGTCCAGGCTCACTGTGCGGACGGCTGTGAGTGAGCGTAGCGACCCCTCGTGCATCATCAGGGGGGTACCGCCGAAGGATTGCTGCCCGAAGGTCATAAGACTACAACAGAGCAGGGATGCACCTACAGCGAGCAGTCTACAAGCTTGGGATAAACGGTGAACTGTCATATATTTCTTCTAGCTAGTTTTTGTATAGTAGTAATGGGTAAAAACGATTCGGGTCGCAAGTTACAACAAAAATCTGACTTAGCGAAGTGAGCACTCCTCCCGATTGCCTTACAAAGGGAGCAAAACAGAAGACAATAAGCAACCAAGTAGCACTGTATCACACTTCTAATGTGAGACTGTTGCAAAAGTCAACAATCTCATTATGATGCGTCACCCCTGGCTGAAGAAATGCACCGCTGGCTCATTACAATAATTTGGAACCGACTACATATCGATACGGTGCTGTGTCGGGAAAAACGGATTTCCACGTGGATATTTCGAAATCTTCACGTGGAGAATTTTTATTTTCCACGTGGGGAAGAAAAAATTCTTCGGAGGAATCAAATAAAACTTCGGAGGAAATGAATGACGCCCACGTGGAAAATAAAAAATATCCACGTGGAGATTTGAGATTTCCCACGTGGATATTCGAGAAAGGAGGGTAATTAGAGATTAGAGGGCAGGGGGGGGGAACACATTATGAGATTGTTGCAAAAGTCAACAGTCTCATTATAAATAATGCGTCAGCCCTGCCCTAATCTCCGACTTCTCGTCTCTAAGCTCTATTTTTTGCTACCTTTGTAAATATGATTGGCTCAGAGAGCCACAATGGATCGCAAGAACTTTCTATATGAGTACGCAACAATTCAAACGCACCTTGGTCACTACGGCGCTACCTTATGCCAATGGACCTGTACATATCGGACACCTCGCAGGAGTCTACGTTCCTGCCGACATATACGTTCGCTACAAGCGTATGAAGGGCGACGAGGTCCTCTTCATCGGTGGTAGCGATGAGCACGGAGTACCTATCGCCATCAAGGCAAAAGCGGAGGGCGTCTCCCCCCAAGAGGTGGTAGATCGCTACCATACATTAATTAAAGAATCATTCGCTCGTCTAGGCATCGACTTCGACATCTATTCGCGCACCACCTCGGAGACACACGAGAAGACGGCGAGCGCGTTCTTTACCAAGCTCTACGAGTCTGGCAAGTTGATTGAGCAGACCTCGGAGCAGTACTACGACCCCGAGGCTAAGCAATTTCTAGCAGACCGCTATATCACGGGTACCTGCCCGCATTGCCACAACGAGCGCGCCTATGGCGACCAATGCGAGGCGTGCGGTACGTCGCTCTCGGCGACTGACCTGATTGACCCGCATAGTGCTATCTCAGGGGCTAAGCCTGAGCTACGCGAGACGAAGCACTGGTACCTGCCACTGGGTGACTACGAGAGCTTCCTCCGCGAGTGGATACTCGATGGGCACAAAGAGTGGAAGCCCAACGTCTACGGTCAGTGCAAGAGCTGGTTGGACCTAGGACTACAGCCCCGTGCCGTCACACGCGACCTAGACTGGGGTATCCCCGTACCGCTCCAGGGTGCTGAGGGCAAGGTGCTCTACGTATGGTTTGATGCGCCTATTGGCTACATATCCAATACGAAGGAGCTACTCCCTGATAGCTGGCGCACCTGGTGGTGCGACCCCGAGACCCGCATGATTCACTTCATCGGCAAGGACAACATCGTCTTCCACTGCATCATCTTCCCCGCTATGCTAAAGGCGGAGGGTTCGTTTAACCTGCCAGACAATGTGCCTGCCAACGAATTCCTCAACCTCGAGGGCGACAAGATCTCGACCAGTCGCAACTGGGCGATCTGGCTCCACGAGTATCTCGACGAGATGCCTGGCAAGGAGGACGTGCTGCGCTATGTCTTGACAGCGAATGCGCCTGAGACCAAGGACAATGACTTCACATGGCGTGACTACCAAGCGCGTAATAATAATGAGTTGGTCGCTATCTACGGCAACTTTGTGAACCGCGCCTTGGTGCTGACGCACAAGTACTTCGACGGCAAGGTACCTCCGCTGGGTCATCTCACAGATATCGACGAGGAGATGCTCCGTGAGGTGGCAACCATACCCGCAGAGCTAGATGATCAGCTAGAGCACTTCCACTTTAGAGAGGCGCTCAAGACCGCTATGCAGCTAGCCCGCATCGGCAATAAGTACCTCGCAGACACAGAGCCGTGGAAGGTGATCAAGAGCGACCCCGATCGTGTCGCTACAATCCTGCACTTAGCTTTGCAGCTGGTGGGCAATCTGTCGATTGCTTTTGCGCCCTTTACCCCCTTCTCCACACGTCGACTCCTCGCTATGCTACAAGTTGAGGAGGAAGGCTTTGCTTTCTCCCGCTTTGGTGCTACAGACCTACTTCCCGAGGGGCATCAGTTGGGTACGCCCGAGTTGCTCTTTGAGAAGATTGAGGACGAAGTAATCCAAGCACAGCTCGACAAGCTCGCTGCGATCAAGAAGCTCAACGAGGAGCAGAACCGTCACCCCGAGGCTCTACTGGAGGATGTGCCGTTTGACACATTTACTAAGAGCGATATGCGCGCAGGCCGTATCCTAGCTTGCGAGAAGGTACCTAAGGCGGACAAGCTCCTGCGCTTCTCCATCGATGATGGCATGGGCGGGCGAACGATCGTCTCGGGTATCGCTCAGTATTACAAGCCGGAGGAGCTGGTCGGCAAGACCGTTGCCTTCGTTGCTAACCTCCCCGTGCGCAAGATACGTGGCGTCGAGTCGCAAGGTATGATCCTCTCGGTCGAGGACTACAAGACGGGACAGCTACAGGTGGTCACACTGCCTGACACGATAGCGCCTGGTAGCAAGCTGGTCTAGCCCCACAGCGGTATGCGCATCCCCCTAGTCAACCTCCCAAAAGAACATAGCCCCTACCAAGCTGAGCTTGATAGGGGCATCGAGAGAGTTGTCGCCTCGGGCGGCTACATTGGCGGTGAGGAGGTGCGTGCCTTTGAGGAGGAGCTGGCGTACTATCTGGGGCTAGAGCCGTGGAGTGTCATCAGCTGTGGCAACGGGAGCGATGCGCTCCTGCTGGCTCTGGCTGCGCTAGATCTGCCACGTGGTGGCGAAGTAATCATTGCCACACACAACTATGTGGCGGCTGCCGAGGCGGTCTGTCATCTAGGACTCCGACCTGTCTGGGCTGACGTGATGCCCTCACTGAGTAGCGATGGGCGTGTCTCCTTTCAGATGAATGGCTCGCCAGACTATTTGGAGTCGCTTCGCACTCCTCGTACGGTGGCACTCATAGCGGTCAATATGTACGGTATGCCCTGCCCCGCAGACGATCTGACGCACTTCTGCGAGCTTCACCAGATCCCGTGGATTGAGGACAATGCTCAGGGGATGGGAGGCGTAGTCGAGGAAGTTTCGGGATGCATAATTACTCCTGTACCGCTAGGCACACGAGCAACGATCGGCACGACGAGCTTCTTCCCGACCAAGCCATTAGGTTGTATGGGCGACGGGGGGGCTGCTTTCGTACCGCATGACCAGCAACTGGCGGAGCGTTTGCGCCAACTGGCCAACCACGGTCAGCGCACGCGCTACCAGTACGAGCGGTGTGGCTACAACAGTCGTCTCGACGCACTCCAAGCTGCCGTGCTACGGGTTAAGCTAGGTCACCTGGAAGAGGCGAATCGACGACGTCGCTTGCTAGCCGACCGCTACGACGAATTGCTGGCCGACCTCCCGATGGTGAGACGCCCGTGGCGTAGTGGGGACCAGCCCGAAGCGCTCTACCTCTACACAATCTGCGTACCCTCTGACAAGCGAGACGGACTACTCAACGAACTGCGCACAGCGGGCATCGACGCACGAGTCTACTACCCACAAATGCTTCACCAGATAGCGGCCTACAACGCCGGCTCCTCTGAGGCTTCCTGTCCCGTAGCGGAGGAGCTCCAGAAGACAATGCTCTCGCTACCAATAGCCCCGACAACCTTCTACTTGCAGGTTAGAGAGATCTGCGAGCGGATTAGACAATTTCTACTATAAAAGCTTCCCCCTACCCACTATGACAGCAAAACACAGCGACCTAACAACCTCATCGCCTACACCACTCCACAGCCCCCTCCGCTGGGTCGTCGTGGGGTGCGGACACATCGGCCGTCGGCACATGGAGCATATCTCGAAGCACCCGCAGACGCAGTTGGTCGGGATGGTCGACATATTGCCCGCTTCGGAGTGTGGCGCTGCGCAGTTTCCTGGGGTACCCTTTTATCCAAGCGTTGAGGAGCTGCTTGAGCGTGGAGGAGACACCTTCGATGTGGCATCAATCTGCGTTCCCAACGGACTGCACTACCCTATTGCGCTAGAGCTAATCAAAGCGGGTAAGTCGCTCCTCATCGAGAAGCCCGCCGTACTACACCCCGACGAGGGCGAGGAGCTGATCGCCCTAGCGCAGGCTCACGGCTGTCACCTATATAGTGTCCTGCAAAATCGCTTTACGCCTGTCTCAGCTTGGCTCCACCAGGTAATCAAAGAGAAGCGTCTCGGTAAGCTTTACCAGATCGAGCTGCAGTGTCTCTGGAATCGTGACGAGCGTTACTACCTACCCCGTCGCTGGCATGGCGACCTCGAGCTAGATGGCGGGACGCTCTTCACGCAGTACTCACACTTCCTCGATCTACTGATCTGGTGCTTCGGTATGCCAGAGGTACAGGGCGGGAGCTTTTACAATTACAACCACCAGACGATGGTAGACTTTGAGGACTCGGGCGTGGTGCAGCTCACCTTCCCGCAAGATACGACGGGCCTGCTGACCTACTCAACAGCAGTCTACGGGACCAACTGCGGGGTGCGCCTCACCGTGCTCGGCGAGCGTGGGTGCATCGTCCTGGATGGTCCCTTTATGAACAAACTAACGCACTGCGTCATCGACGGCTACGACCGCCCCGACCTTGGTGAGAGCGAGCCTGGCAACGCCTACGGAGCCTACAGTGGCTCGGCACAAAACCATCATTTCGTCATTGACCACACCGCACGCGCTTTGCTGGGAGATCCGACTGCTCAGGCGGTGGAGATAGAGGATGCCCTGCGTGTCGTGCGCCTCATTCGCAATATCTACCAGTACAACCCTTACCTGTCCTAAGAAAGCCCCTCACGTTATGACCAACCTTCAGCATCGCACTCTATTTTATTGTCTCGCTACCCTCCTACTGTTGGGAGGCTTCTCCAGTTGCAAGCAGGCGGAGCGGGAGACCCACACGCTCCGCATCCTACATACGACCGATGCGCATGGCAACATACTAGGTTACGACTTTGCCCAGGACAGCTGCACCCCTAGCGGACTAGCGCGGGTATCTACTTATGTGGCTCAAGTGAGGAAAGAGTACCCAGCGAGCACGCTACTCTTCGACGGAGGCGACGTACTGCAGGGCAATGCAGCGGTTTACTACTCCAACTTTGTCGACACCGTGCGCACCCACTTCGTCTCTGATGCCATGACGCTACTGGGATATGACGCAGCCGTCGTAGGGAATCACGACTTAGAGGCCACTCCGAGTGCCTATCATCGCTGGCAAAACGACATGGCGACGCCACTGCTTGCCGCCAATATTCTACACAGCGACGGACCTCTCAAGGGCAAGCCTTACTACTCGCCCTACAGCGTACACACGGTCGACGGGGTCAAGGTGGCTGTTCTCGGGCTGATCACTCCATCCGTACCAGAGTGGATCCCCCAATCCTCTTACGAGGGGATGACCTTCGCCGATCCGATTGCCACCGCCCATGAGTGGATTCCTGCGATTCAAGAGCATGTTCATCCCGACCTACTCATAGTTCTGATGCACTCCGGGCTAGGCGATGAGCAGGGAGGAGAGAACTTTGCCGTGCAGTTGGCAAACAGAGTCTCTGGCATTGACCTTATACTCTACGGTCACGACCATAAGGCTCATGAGACGACCGTGCAGAGCCCGTCAGGCTCTCCCGTTCTGCTGATCAATCCTGGGAGCCATGCGAGAAACGTGGCGGACGTGACGGTCGCCATTACCAAGCAGGGTGACAAAGTGATCGACAAAAAGATCCAGGGAGAGATTGTCTCAATGGCTACCGTACCTGTAGACTCCGCATTCGTCAACTACTTCTCAGGCTTTGCCGACACGGTGCGAAACTTTATCGCAGAGCCCATCACCCGCCTCACAGAGCCACTCATAGGGGTGGACGCGCTCTTCGGTCCCTCTGCTTATATCTCGTTGCTTCACCAGCTACAGTTAGACTTGAGCGAGGCAGACATCTCCTTCTCCGCACCGCATCGCCTCTCCCTGTCGCAGCCAGCTGACACGCTACGCATTCGGAACTTCTTCGACATCTATCCCTACGAGAACCACCTCTACACGCTCCGTCTCTCAGGACAAGAAGTGCAGGACTACCTAGAGTATTCTTACGGTTTGTGGTGCGGTCCTGTAGCAACCCCTAGCGAACATCTGCTCTATCTAAAGGATGACGCTACCGAGCAACGCTTCCCGACTGTCGAGCCAACCTTCAACTTCAGTGCAGCAGCTGGCATCGACTACACGGTCGACCTGCGCAAAGCTCAAGGCGAGCGAGTGACCATCGAGCGACTATCTGATGGGCGACCCTTCTCTCCCGACAGCGTCTACACGGTAGCAGTCAATTCGTACCGCGCCATCGGTGGCGGTGGACACCTAACGCGTGGCGCTGGCATTTCGCCCGAGGAGCTGCGAGAGCGTGTCGTCTGGACTTCACCTCACGACCTACGCTATCATCTCATCGAGTGGGCAAGAGGACACCAGCCACTCACACCGCCACGCTACAACAACTGGGCATTCGTACCTAAAGAGCAGGCGACATCAGCCATCGCACGAGACCGTCGCATCATCGAGGAGAGCCTTAATAAGTAAAGCGGGCGAGGGCCAAGGCCCCGCCTGACCCTCAACTAGACTATGACTTGGGTTGACCTCCTGCTCCTGCTCATCTTAGCAAGTGGCATTGTCATTTTCGGGCGCAAGCGACTCCGCAAGCACCCCCCAGTCTATAAGGGCGTAGAGCGTGACTTCGCCACGCATTGTGCGCTCAGCATCGAGGAGTCCCCGCTCCTGCAGCTAAGCACAGCACCCGCAGGGGCTATGCCCCGCTACTTAGTGATAGACACCGAGACCGTATGTTATCTGCACGACACGCTCGATGAGAAGCAGCTCTCCGCCATCGACACACCGCTCCTAGCGAGTCTCTCGTGGCTTCTCCTAGATGAAGAGCTGCGTGTCGTGCGCAGCGAAGACCACTTACTACTCAGTGGCGTACCCATCACGAGCGAAGCGACCGACTACCACCAGCTGACGACCGAGTTTGTCGCAGGGCATGGCGAGCCTCCCCGAGCGGTGCTAGAGCTACTGCTCAGAGACCTAGAGACTACGCAGATGATTATAGGTCATAGTCTCGCCTTCCACCTAGCCGTCCTAGCGCACGACCTGCAGCACTACCAGCTATCCTGTGAGAGTCTCTGGGGCAAGAGACACTTCTGCACTATGCGCCAAGGCATCAACTACCTCATCTCGCACTACCAGGCTGACCCGCTACAGACACGCATCAGCCTAGAGATGCTCTATAGCAAGCTCCTATGGGGTCGCGAGAATCTAGAAATCATCTACCAGCTCAAGTCTCGCCACGACGTAGTGCTCGCCACGCACTGCTTCATCAAGCTCTACAGAGATAGCCAGCTGACGGCATACTAGGAGCAGCCCGCCCCCTTAGAGATGTGCCTCGGGGTAGCGAGCGTCCCACCATGTGGGGTCATCTTTGAGCCACTTTTGGAACCACGCGAAGAGCGTATTTGTCCACTCAATCTTCTTCTCGGGAGCAGTGATGATGTGGTCTTCTCCATGCACCTTGACAAACTCCACCTCACGTCCTAGTATCTTCAGCGCGTTGTACATCTGGATGCTTTCGCCGATAGGTACATTCGTGTCGTCCGTACCGTGGATGAGGAGCAGAGGCGTGTGAATCTTGTCTGCTCGGAAGAGCGGACTCTGCTCCGTGTAGAGCTGAGGATTATTCCACGGATAGCTATCATAGCTCGCCACCGTGCTGTAGCCGATACCCCAGGTTCCCTCACCCCAGTAGGAGGAGAGCGCGCTGATTCCCGCATGGCTGATTGCAGCAGCGAAGATATCCGTAATCGTTTGTAAGTATTGCGTCATAAAGCCTCCGTAGCTGGCACCCATACAGCCTATCTTCTTCGCATTGACATAGGGGTGCTCTTGGCAAAACTGTCGGGTCGCAGCGACAATTTCATCGGCAGTCACCTTACCCCAGGCGTTGACATGACGAGCGGCATACTCCTGCCCGAAGCCAGTGGTTCCGCTCGGATTGAGCGTTAGGACCACATAACCCTGCGCGGCATACATCGGGAGCGAATAGGAGCCCTCGAAGAATCGTGTCGTCGGTGAGGTACCACCATAATAATAGACTATCATCGGGTACTGCTTCGTCTCGTCAAAGTGCGGTGGCAAGTAGTAGCGACCCTCCACCTTATCGCCATTGGGCATTGTGTGGACCCAGTCGCTCACGCTACCCAACTCCAGGTTTTGCATCTTACTCTTGGCCAGATCGTAGAGGAGCGTCTCACGCTTCCCTCGTAGGCTGTAAAAGCGATCCGCATTCATCGCGCTCTGTCCATAGTACGCCAGCTGACTAGCGTCCTCACTCATGTCGAAAGAGCGCACGAGGTCCTCCGTCGTAGTCACCTGCTCAATCTGCTGGCGCGTGAGGTCAAGGCGGTAGAGGGAGATGCGATCCTTGTTTTCTGCTGTAAAGTAAGCAACGGGCCGGACCGTGCTGACCTGGACCCGCTTGACGGCTGGGTCAAACTCTTTCGTCAGCGGTGTCGCTTGCATGCTCCGACGGTTGTAGAGAAAGAGCTGACCGTCATACGTATTCGTAACCATTCCTTCCGGCAGATTGCGTCCGATACCGCCAAAAGCGTTCGCATCCCCCTCGATGAGCAGGACATCAGGCAGAGCCGTGTAGGAGACCGATGAGATAGAGCGTTCCTTAGTAAAGAGAGGCTTCACCTCCAGCGTCTCTAGGCTCATCGTATAGAAGTTGCTCTGAGAAAATGGTATCTCGGTGATATCCTCCGAAGTACTAAAGATAATCTCCCGAGCATCGGGGCTAACATCATGTATATAGGTAGAGCGGTGACCGAAAGTGAGCGGTTGATAACGACCGCTCTCTAGATTGTAGAGTGCGAGGAAAGTGCGCTCTCGAAAGTCCGCCATACGGTCATAGCGACCCAACACCTGCTCCGTAATCTTGCCCCGCGCGGGTCCCTCCTCCTCAATTGTATAGAGCAGCTGCTTACCATCAGGCAAGATGAAGAAGGACCCCGCAGGAATCTGCTCAGCCACGATCCGCTCCTCCTGCGTCTTCGGGTCGTAGCTTATCAACTGCCGACCCTCATCTGTCGTGAGCGTGCGGTAGAGCTTGTCCTCGTGTGGCATCCAGCTGGCGAAGCGGTACGGTTCACTCAGCGTGGAGATGAGCTTATCTCCTTGATACAGGTAGGTGCGGTAGCTACTCTTCAGACCAGTAGTCTCCCGCTCTGTGAGGAGCGTGTAGCGACCCGTGGGCGACACCGAGACAGAGTAAAGGTTACGCCCCGTCATCATATACTCAAGACTCAGATACTCCTTGTCGTCATAGCGTAGCTCTATCTGGCTATCAGCTTTGGCGGGTGTGAGCCTCAGACGATACTGCGCTGGCTCGCCCCCCTTGGTAAGCAGCTGTAGCGTGAGCAGATGCGACCGCCCAGGCGTCAGCGTAAGTGACGCTGGCGAAGCCTCCTTGAGCTCGCTCTGGTACTGCGTAGCAGACGAGAGCTTAGCACCATCCAGAGCTACGACAAAGGGCGCCGTCGTCTCAATCTGTAGCGTCGCCTGCTCGTAGCTTGGGGTACGTAGGCGTATGGCATAAGTAGTGATCGCATCCTCTGCCGTCTGCAGGGAGACGACACCCTCCGTAGCTTCAGGCATCGTGGCATGCGTCTGGCTCAGCTTGATATGGTTCACCGGTTGGAGCAGGTCCGTCGCGTCATACGCTTTGCCCTGCACATTGAGGCTGTCCGAGATAAATGGCGTCATCACCCGATACTGCTGCACCTGGAGCGGTACGACAGTCAGGGTGTCCGTTGCTTTTTGTGGCTGAGCGCATAGGCTCGTAAGTGCTACGAGGAGCGCGGCTAAGAGAGAGAAGGGTCGTCTCATCTGCTTCATAAGATTCTTTTGTGATGTGAAACAAGTGATAAATTGCCACAAAGATACCCTTTTGTTGCGGAAGTTGAGAAGCAAATAGGGCTTAGACGGTCGTAGGGCTGCTCGGTAGCGCTGACGCATTATAATTGCTCTGTCAGGAGCTACACATAGCGACCAGTGAGGAATAGATGAACTCATTATAATATAATGTGTGAGTCGCATTAGTTGCAATTTTCGTACCTTAGTCCCCAAATTAGTTTGTCTGAGTATGGAGATATGGATTATAGTGGCGACGGCGCGTGACCGAGCCATCGGGCGTGACGGGACGATGCCGTGGCGTCTGAGCGATGATTTGCGCCGACTTAAGGCAGCGACCACAGGGCATGCTGTCATCATGGGGCGACACACATGGGAGTCCATCGGCGCACGTCCACTACCCAACCGGCACAATGTCGTGGTCTCTCGCACACTCCAATCCTCCGACTCCAAGGCTGACGCCATCTACCCCACCCTCGAGGAGGCTCTACGTCACTGCCAGAGAGCAGGCTACGAGCGCACTTACGTCATGGGCGGGGGGCAGCTCTACAAGGCAGCACTTCCCTATGCGACACACCTGAACTTAACACGCGTGGACACGGTCGTGCCAGATGCGGACACGCACTTTCCCGAGCTTGACATGGCAAAGTGGCTCCCGCTTGAGGAGCAGTGCTTCCCAGCCGACGAGCGCAACGACTACCCCGTGACACAGACGCTATACAAACGAATCGATTCTGCGGAAAGCTATGAATAAACCTTCGATACCTAAAGGAACTCGCGACTTCGGCGCCCTTGAGATGCGTCGGCGCAACTATATATTTGACACCATACGCTCCGTCTTCGCGCTCTACGGCTTCGAGCAGATAGAGACGCCCGCGATGGAGCAGCTCACGACACTCACGGGCAAGTATGGCGTGGAGGGTGACCGACTTCTCTTCAAGATTCTCAACTCGGGTGACTACAAAGCGGGGATTGATGCGGAGACCTTTACCGAGGAGACGCCAGCAGCTCTAGCAGCGCGCCTCTGCGACCGTGGGCTACGCTACGACCTGACGGTGCCTTTCGCCCGCTATGTGGTGATGCATCGCAACGAACTGACCTTCCCCTTCAAGCGATACCAGATGCAACCAGTATGGCGCGCCGACAGACCGCAGAAGGGTCGCTATCGGGAGTTTTACCAATGCGACGCCGACATCATCGGCACCGACTCGCTACTGCCGGAGGTGGACTTTGTATATATAGTAGATGAAGTGTTCCGTCGTCTGGACCTACGCACGACGCTCCTGCTCAACAACCGCAAGATACTGGCTGGTATCGCCGAGGTTATTGGCGCGTCCGACCGCCTGGCTCAGCTAACCATCTGCATGGACAAGCTGGACAAGACTTCTGTCGATGCGGTCCTAGCGGATCTCGAGTCGAGTGGCTTTGCGCCCGACACGCTGGCTCCCGTGCGAGAAGTGCTGACCCTAGAGGGAAGCAACGCCGACAAGGTGACCACGCTCAGGCGACTACTCGCCAGCTCCGAGGTCGGTCTCAAGGGACTGGACGAGCTGGAGTATGTCCTCGACCATGTGGACACGAGCGACCTGATGACGGAGCTAACCTTTGCTCCCTCACTAGCGCGTGGACTGGACTACTATACGGGTGCCATCCTAGAGGTGAAGTCTCTAGACGCTCCTATGGGATCTATCTCAGGAGGTGGGCGCTACGACAACCTGACCGGTATCTTCGGGCTCGATGGAGTCTCGGGTGTCGGCATCTCCTTTGGTGCCGAGCGTATCTACGACATTATGCTCTCGCTCGGGAAGTTTGACACGGCGATGGCTCCCGAGGAGCGGATTATGATAGTCCACTTTGGCGAGGAGGAGCTACAGCAGTTACTACCGGTAGCTCGTCAGCTCCGGAAGGCGGGCTTTGCCACTGAGGTCTACCCGACAGCCGACAAGATGAAGAAGCAACTCTCCTACGCCAATGAGCGAGCTTGCCGTCACGTCATCATAGCCGGCAGTCAGGAGCTAAGCGAAGGTAAGGTCTCTATAAAAGATATGGTGCAGGGAACCCAGCAGGAGTGTCCCCTGAACCAAATCGTCGACTATCTGGCTCCATCACGCAGCAATGAGTGAAGGGTCAAACCGTAGATTTCAGTAAGAATTGCTACCTTTGCAGGAGTATTCTTTCATCTAGACACACATTTACCCCCATGCCACAAGACGAAGTAAGCTACGCACTAGGCCTAAGCATCGGCCAGAACTTCAAAGCATCCGGAATCAAGGCGATCACCTCTGAAGACTTTATCGCAGGTCTCCAGGACGCTCTCGCTGAGCGTGAGCCACAGATGACCACCGAACGAGCTCGTGAGGTGATCAACCAGCTATTCACGCGCTTGCAACAGGAGGAGGCAGAGCTCAACGCTGCTGCTGGCAAGGAGTACCAAGAGATCATGCGCCACAAGAGTGGTGTCGTGACGCTCCCCAGTGGACTACAATACGAAATCATCAAGGAGGGCAAGGGCGCTAAGCCTAAGGCTCCTGACAAGGTGCGCGTACACTACCACGGCACACTCATCAATGGGGTTGTCTTCGACAGTTCCGTGGAGCGTGGCACGCCTGCGGAGTTTCCTCTTAATGCAGTAATCCCAGGCTGGACAGAGATCCTACAGCTGATGCCAATAGGCAGTAAGTGGCGCGTTGTGATTCCCTCCGAGCTTGCCTACGGTAGCCGTGGCGCTGGGGATGTAATCCGCCCTAATATGACACTCATCTTCGAGATTGAGCTACTAGACATTATATAGACTCTGCAATAGAGACACTAGACTATGACACAACGCACTATAACCTTGGCTCTGACGCTGCTACTCATCGGCGTGGGAGCTCTCACCGCTGCTGAGCCTCCACGGCTCATCACGTCACAAGACTCCGCAGCTTACGCCTTAGGTGTCGCCAATGGCGTGGGCTTCGGGCAGAATTTAGCCCAGATGCCTGGTGAGCCTATCAACAAGGAGTTACTCCTCGCAGGCTTTACTGCTGCGCTACTTGAGCAACCGACTGTCATGACAAACGAAGAGGCTCAAGCTTTCCTCTCCACCTACTTCCAGCAGCTCCAGGAGCAGATGATTCAGGAGACTAAGGAGAGAAACGAGGCTTTCCTCAAGAGCAACGGTCAGCGCCCCGAGGTCAAGACGACCGAGAGCGGGCTACAGTACGAGATACTCAGCGAGGGCAAGGGTCCCCGTCCTACAGTCGAGGACACGGTGCTAGTACACTACACGGGGACGCTCATTGATGGTACCAAGTTCGACAGCTCAGTGGATCGTGGCGAGCCGGCTAAGTTTGGTCTGCTCCAGGTCATCCCTGGCTGGACGGAAGGGCTCTGTCTACTTCCTCAGGGGAGCAAGGCTAAGCTTTACATCCCCGCCCGTCTTGCCTATGGTGAGCGTGGTGCAGGTAATATGATACCACCTCACGCTACACTTATCTTTGAAATCGAACTACTAGAGGTCATCAAGGGCGAGCCAATTCCCTTAGCTACCCCGACGACCGCTCAGCAACCTACAGGAAAATAAACAATCTAAATAATAGAAACAATGAAGAAATCAGTCTTCTCACTACTTGCAGTCCTCGCTATGGCCTGCGCCTTCGTCGGCTGCAATAAGAATGCTAAGCAGACTACTGCTCAGGACAATGAGCTTTCTGCTATGTCTGACAGCGTAGCTATGATCCAAGGCTATATGACGGGTCAGCAGCTCGGTCAGCAGTTTATGATGATGGCTATGCAGGGGATGCCCGTGGACTCCGCTGAGTTTCTCAAGGGCTTCAAAAAGGGTATCGCAGATACCACTAAGTTCTCCTACTATGCTGGTCAAATCCAAGGCGTACAGACCGCGATGGGTCTCGTAAAGGAGGGCATCGATGTCCAGCTCTTCACAGAGTATCTCGAGGCTGCGCTCAAGGGCGACACCACAAAGATGACTATGGATCAGGAGGCTGCTTACACCTACATGCAGAACTACTACCAGAAGAAGCAGGAGATTGAGAACAAGGAGAAGTACGGCAAGAACATCGAGGCTGGCAAGAAGGCCATTGAGGACTTTGCTAAGCAGGACGGTGTCCTCACGACAAAGTCTGGTCTCGCTTATCGCTACGCTACGAAGGGTACTGGCAAGTCTCCCGTAGACGGTGACAAGGTCAAGGTAACTTACCGTGGCACACTCATCGACGGCACTGAGTTTGACAAGAGCGAGGAGCCTATCGAGTTCGGAGTCAATCAGGTTATCCCAGGCTGGACGGAGCTTCTCAAGCTGATGAAGGAGGGCGATCAGGTGATCGCTTACATTCCTTACGACCTAGCTTACGGGGCTACCGGTAGCGGTTCTACAATCGAGCCGTTCTCCACGCTTATCTTCGATGTGACACTCCTCGAGGTCATCCCCGCCGATAAGCAATAATCAGCGCGACGCTTAGTCGCCTCGCATGACGACTCAATAGGTTCATGCGTCTGACTAATCTGGACCTACACAGTATCTAGCGTTGGCACATGGCGTGCTACTAGATCCTGTGTAGGTCTATTCATAAGAAAAGGGAGTCTGTCAAAGTAGGCTCACACGAGCGCTGCTGTGAGAGAAGCGGACTTCTCCAGGGAAGGCTCCTTTGGGTCAAATGGCCGTTATCTCCTTGTTAGTAGACAGTGCAAAGGTAGTGAGAGAGCCCACGGAGCGTGAAGTGTAGTGCACTCAGCAGCGGGCTGTAATCTGCAAGCGACCCAACAGCCCTTAGAGAAGAGCCACACAACAAATAGTTCGAACCTGTAGGACGCATAGCCCATAGGCTAAGCCCTACAGCCTCCTCCCAGCGATCATTGTAAATCCTGAGCTAAAGCCTATGTCTCACTTCGAGTCACATATAGAGCAGATCATCGCCACGCTACGGGACGAGCAGGCACTCCGCACCCTCACCCCCATCGCAGCACTGGCCGATGGGCGCTACAGCCTGCTAGCGGATGAGCCACAGCAACCACTCGTCAATCTGAATAGCAACGACTACCTAGCTCTCCACGACGCTACCTGTCACTTTGCTGGGGAGACCGACCTGACCAACAGCCTAGAGAGGCTCTCAGCGAAGGAGCTAGGCTCGACCTCCTCGCGGCTCCTCTCGGGAGACCGCAAAGAGATGCACCAACTCGAGCAGTGCATCGCCCACTCCTTACGACACGAGAGCGCGTTGCTCTTCAACAGTGGCTACCATGCCAACGCAGGCATCCTCCCAGCGCTCAAGCTCCCTGGCATGGTGGTGCTAGCAGACAAGCTGATCCACGCTAGTATGATTGATGGCATACGGCTATCGGGCTTGCCCTTCGAACGCTTTCGCCACAACGATGTGACCAATCTCCAGCGTCTCATTGAGAAGCATCACAGCTCCGAGAGTTGCCAGCACATTATCGTCATGGCCGAGAGCATCTACAGCATGGATGGCGACCTTGCCCCCCTGCAAGCCTTCGTAGACCTCAAGCGCGCATACCCCAAAGTCGCCCTCTATATAGACGAAGCGCACGCCATCGGCGTACGTGGAGCTCATGGCTACGGACTCTGCGAAGAGCTGGGCTTGCTCTCGGAGATAGACCTACTCGTCGGCACCTTTGGCAAGGCTCTCGGCTCTATGGGAGCCTACGTCGCCTGCTCCGAGGCAGTACGCACACTCCTCATCACACGCTGTCGCAGTCTCATCTACTCGACTATGCTGCCCCCGATCATTGTCCAGTGGATACTAGCCATCTGGCAGGCGCTCCCCACATTCTCAGGACGCAGAGCACACCTTCTCTCGCTACAGCAAGAGCTTGCCAAGCAGCTAGCCACCCTTCCCTCGCAGATTGTCCCCACCCCCGAGAGCCATATCCTACCAATCATTTGCGGAAGCCGTGAGCGTGCCAGAGCATTGGCACAAGCCCTGCTCCACGAGGGATACTTCATCCGCCCCATTATGTCTCCGACCGTACCTGTCGGCTCCGAGCGACTGAGGATTTCACTGACCGCTGGACTGACCTCGTCAGATGTCAAGCGGCTCTGCCAAGTCATCCTAGCACACCTTGCCTAGAGCCTATGCAGTACACCTTCCAGCGAAATAATGACCAGACTCCCGCCCGCCAACTCATCATATACTTCTGCGGATGGGGTATGACGCCTGCCACGGTCTCACACCTGATCTTGCCTGATCAGTACGACTTACTCGCACTGTACGACTATCGGTCTCTCAAGCTGAGCGACGACCTCGCAGACTTACCCTGGGACTCCTACGAAGCAGTCACCATCGTGGCTTGGTCGCTAGGCGTATGGGCTGCCGAGCAAGTCATCCCCCACTGGTCCACGCTACCTACCATACAAAGGCTCATAGCGGTCGCCGGCTCGCCCTACCCTATGCACGACCAGTGGGGCATCCCTAGCCAAATATTCATAGGGACACTGGAGGGGCTAACTGACGAAAACCGCCAGCGCTTCAACCGTCGTATGTGTGGAGGCAAGCGATACAAGCAGCTCTACGACATCCTCTCCGAGCGACCCACCACAGAGCTTCGCAACGAACTGCAAGCAGTCTACGACAGCCTAGCTACTTCTGAAGAGCCCGAGACAACGCCCCACACTCGCCTAGCGTGGGATCTGGCGATTATCGGAGAGCGCGATCAGATCTTCCCTGCGAAAAACCTCTCCACGCTATGGGAGGCAGTCAATGTCCCCACCCTACTACTCCCCGACGGGTACCACTACCTCTTTGACCTGTGGCACTCGTGGAGTGAGCTATGGACATCCATCGAGTAAACCAGTGAATCCTACCATTCATCCACCCCACCCAGCGTCTATGACCTCTCTCGCTCGTCAGTTCGACCGTGCAGCAGCGCACTACAACGCAGCAGCCGAGCCACAGCGACTCGTGATCGATCGCCTCGTGCAGCTGCTTGATGAGCATCTACCTAAGGCAGAGCGTCACTTTGCTCATGCCTTTGAGATGGGTACGGGCTCTGGACTGCTGACGGAGCGTATAGATCAGCTCGCACAGATTAACCATTGGACCCTCGCAGACTTGTCCGCAGCACTCCTAGCACAGATACCTCCCCTGAGCGACCCAGCACCTGAGCTACTAGTCGGAGATGCCTCTGCTTGCTCCCTCGAGGGACGAGCCATCGACCTCTTCGTATCCAGTAGTGCCATCCAGTGGCTCCCCGACCCCAGAGCATACCTCCAGCGCGTCGTCCGCGAAGTCACTCCAGATGCACTCCTCGCCGTCAGCACCTTCGGTCCCGACAACCTCCTCGAGCTACGCCAGCTCACAGGTCAAGGGCTAGACTACCCCACCCTCGCCGACTGGCGCTGCACCTTAGAGGAGCTAGGCTACGCCTACGAGCTCCGATCCGAGCAGCTCGTCATCCCCTTTGCCAATCCACTTGCTGTCCTCAACCATCTGCGTCACACAGGCACAGGTATGCTCCCCGGCGCTCCACAGCAGATACGCACACCGAGACAGCTCAAGCTCTTTATGCAAAAATATATCACTAACTTTGCAACAAAAGATGGTGAGGTCACACTCACCTTCCATCCTATGTACATCATCATCAACAAACGACATCAACTATGAAACGTTTTCTATCCCTATCGTCTCTGCTAGTTGCCCTAGGAATGCTCCTTATGGTGGGTAGCTGTAAGCGTGACAGCCAGAAGAACGAGCTACGCCTCCACGGGCTCAGCGAGCTAACTGGCAAGACTGCCTACCTATATGACGAATCCAAGCCTGAGACTCCCATCGACAGCATCGTCATCAAGGACAGCGTCGCAAGCCTCGCTCTAGACAACCTCCAGAAAGGTTACCTCTATCTGCTTTCTTGCTCGGACACCCCGCTCAACGCTCAGTTCGTCTATGAGGAGACCTCTCTCGACTACACCGCCGGCGACAACTGGATTACAGGCTCTCCAGCCAACGATGCTTGCCGCGACTTCGAGCAGCAACTCATGGTCATCCTACAGGCAGACAGCCTCGACCAACCCAAGGGACAGGAGGTCATCCGCAAGTTCGTGGCAGAGCAAAAGAACAACCCCTTCGTCCTACGCGCTCTACAGTATGCGCCCTACCTCTTTGACGACCTCTCTGAGTTCCAAAAGCCTCTTGAGGAGATGGGCGAAAACGTCAAGTGCCTCCCTGGCCACGAAACCATGCTTACCATAATCCGTGGCATCAGTGCCACAAAGCCTGGCAAGCCCTTTGCCGACTTTGAGGGTATCACCCCAGCGGGTGAGCGGGTCAAGCTCTCCGACTACGTAGGTCAGGGTCAGTATGCGCTCGTAGACTTCTGGGCATCCTGGTGTGGTCCCTGCAAACATGAGATACCTACGCTCATCCAGATGCACAAGAAGTACAAGGACAAGGGCCTCCTCGTCCTCGGAGTAGGCGTCTGGGAAGGCAGTCACGAGGATCATCTCCAGGCCATCAAAGAGCTAGGAATTCCCTATCCACAAATCTTCGACGAGCAGAATAATCACGCTACCTCACTCTACGGCATCATGGGCATCCCGCAGATTATGCTCATAGGGCCTGACGGAGTCATCATGCAGCGCGACCTTCGCGGAGAGCAGATCGATCAGATACTCAGCGAGATATATAAGTAGTCGACAGACTCTTACGCAAATAAGGTCCGGCAAGGCTTGCATATTAAGAAAATTGTCGTACCTTTGTGATCCGGGCGAGTGCCACACGGCCAGCTCCCTGTGAATCCCCCAGGGCTTGACCGCAGCAAGGGTAGCGGGTTGTAGCGGCGCGATGTGGAGTGCTCGCCCTTTTGCCTCTTTAGCTCAGTTGGTAGAGCACGTGATTTGTAATCTCGGGGTCGTTGGTTCGAGTCCGACAAGAGGCTCTCTCACAAGGCTAGTCCTAAAGACTACATCTACAATTGACGAGCAGATTGCTAAGCTTAGCAGTCTGCTCTTTTTTTTTGTACTCAGATCATCCGACCGCAGGGAGACTGTTGCAAAAAGGCGAATCGCTATGTTGCTTTCGGGATTCGGCTCCGGTCACATCTGGAGAAACTCGACGTCGGGTTGTTACAATAATTCAGACCCGACTACATATCGATACGGTGCTGTGTCGGGGAAAACGGATCCTCCACGTGGATATTTCGAAATATCCAGGTGGAGAATTTTTATTTTCCACGTGGGGAAGAAAAAATTCCTCGGAGGAATCAAATGAAACTTCGGAGGAAATGAATCACGCCCACGTGGAAAATAAAAAATATCCACGTGGAGATTTCAGATTCCCCACGTGGATATTCGAAAATAGAGATTAGAAGTTAGAGGTTTGAGGTCAGAAGCTAGGTATCCGATCACTCTGATAGCTCCGATGGTTCCGATGGTTCCGATAGCCAACAGCCAACAGCCAACAGCCAATCCATGGGTGACACATTATATAATAGTAACCTCATCTATTCCTCGCTTGAGACTGTTTCAAGAGTTATGGCACTGCCTTGGAGCTTTTCAGTACCACCGCTGGGACCATTCGGCTTCTCCGCAGGAAAGTAGCCGCACTTCCATAAGGTGAGACCATGGTTCCGCCCAGTTTGAAAAGTCTGCGAAGAGGAAATTTTTCATTTTGATTGAATATGTCAAGCGTTTGACCGAATTTGTCAAAAGACTTTTTAGGACTTTTCTCTACCTTTGCACTCAGAACAATGGGGATACATCACGTCTCCCTACAAAAGACAGCAACATATTGAACCTAATCTCTAGCTCAATATCTCGTCGAGGGTGCCACCCGAACGACCCTCAGGAGCCTTCTTTCTTCAGGCTCCTCCAGACCCGTAGGCGCATCGCCTCCATCGACTCGTCGTCTCGTCAAGAGCGTCGGGGCGGAGTGGTAGCACATAGTACGGATATGTGCCGAAAGGTTGTTGCGCTAGAGAGAGAGAGAGAGAGAGAGAGAGAGAGCTACTCTGTAGTTCCTCCGAGGCGGTCAGCCCTGCGCCCACACCTGCCGGCCACTCAGACCGCGCTCCCCATCCCAGGTTCGCCTCACCTCATCCTCAGAGAGGCTCAGGACTTTCACTTCTTCTACACCACGGCATCGGTAAAGCGACACAATCGCTCTACCCCATTCGTCGTGTCCTAAGCTCTTTACCACTTGTTAAGCGCCCCCTTTGTTTAGTCTGGGAGACCTCTTGCTTACATACACTATCTGATACACACCCATACGCTTTATCAATCTTATGATGCATCACTATCGTAACACACAGAGGGCACTCCTAGCCCTCATCACAGGTTGCCTACTGCTCTTCCTGCCTGAGCAAGGAGAGGCGCAGAAGGTAGCCGGCAAGATTAACCTCCTCTATGGAGCCACCACAGCACCAAACGCTGCAGCCGAGTTTAGACTAGGCAAGCAGCTCACGCTAGAGATAGGTGGTGGGGGGAGCCTATGGGCCTTTGACGAGGATACCCGCTACAAGCATTGGCTACTCCAGCCGGAGCTACGCTGGTGGGCTTGTGATGTCTTCAATGGTCACTTCCTAGGACTACACCTCCACACAGGACAATATAATATAGGAGGTATCAACATCCCCGTCGGGAGGCTCAAGGCGTTCAACAATCATCGCTTCCAGGGCTACTTCTACGGTGCAGGCCTATCCTATGGCTATCAGTGGATACTTAGCAAGCATTGGAACGTAGAGACCTCCATAGGAGGTGGCTACGCACGCATACAGTACGAGAAGTTTCCCTGCGCTACTTGTGGCACCAAGGAGGCTGAGGGAGCATACAACTACTGGGGCGTGACACGCGCTACGATGTCGCTCATATATCTCTTTTAAACTAGACGAACAGCTTGACTATGAACAAGATCAAATATGCCCTAGTGGCTATATCACTGCTACTGACGCTCCCAGCGACTCTCGCTGCTCAGACGCCTTATATCCATCAGATATCTGTAGATCATGTAGAGGTGAGCAAAGCGACAGACATCGTGACCGTACAGATGGACATAGTCCTCGACGGGCTACACCTCCGCTCTAACGACCTGCTACGTCTCTCACCCGCCCTACGTATGAAGGATAGTGGCAAGGTGGTCGAGCTACTCCCCCCAGTACAGATCGAGGGACGTAAGCGTAGCATCATACAGGAGCGCAAAGCATCTACCGGTATCCGCGATGAGTGGGAGACAGAAGCACTCCAGTCACTACGCCGCAAGAATGGCACCGCCCAGCGAGTCACCTATAGCTACACCATCCCCCGCAAGGAGTGGATGAGTCAGGCCGACCTACTCCTCGTGGAGCGTGTCTATGGCTGCTCCGACTGCTTCAAGCTTGAGGAGTCGCAGGTGCTCCGCACCCCCTTCCTCACAGATCCTTACCAGCCAAATTATCAGCTCTCTTATATCGTGCCTGAGGTTGAGCCTGTCAAGGCGCGTGCAGACAAGCATATAGCAGTGCTCAACTTCCGCTCTGCTAAGCACGACCTAGACCCCAACTACAAGAGCAATGGACAGGTCCTGGCTGAGGTGCGTAAGGTGATGGATGAGATCACTGGAGACAAGAATATCAAGGTGACACAGCTCTCTGTCGTAGGATACGCTTCTCCGGAGGGTACCTTCAGCTACAACAAGGCACTGGCAGAGCGTCGCTCGAACTCCTTCGCACAGTACCTAGCGCAGCGCTACAACCTACCGACTAATCAGCTCCAGGTCTCTGGATATGGTGAGGACTGGGTCAAGACCCGTGAGGTCATTGCTGCTTCCTTCATCCAGGACAAGGACGAGATACTCCGCATCATCGACGAGATTGACAATCCCGATGCGCGTGATGCATATCTCAAGCGTCTCTCCCATGGCGAGACCTATCAGATCATGCTGCGTGACTACTACCCGCAGATACGTCGTACGGAGTACACGGTCGCTTACGAGGTTAAGGCGTTTGACGTAGCTGAGGCGCGTGAAGTCATCAAGGTCAATCCACGCCTGCTCAGCCTCAACGAGATGTATCTCGTCGCTAAGAGCTATCCAGCTGACTCGCCTGAGTTCAAGCAGGTCTTTGACATAGCTACACGTATGTATCCCAATGAGCCTGTAGCCATCATCAACGCGAGTGCCTCTGACATCGAGGCGGGCAGCTATCAGGTCGCCATAGATCGTCTGAGCAAGCTACAGCACGACCCCAACGCACTCAATAATATAGGTGTCGCCTATAGTAAGCTAGGCAACTACGAGCAGGCTAAGAGTTATCTCGAGCAGGCCAAGGCTCAGGGTAGCCTAGAGGCTGCGACCAATCTAGTCGAACTAGAGAAGCTCTTACAAAGCTTGTAACCCCCTCCCATAATAGGAGACAAACTTCAATCCAAAGCACTTAAACAGTACTTCATAATAACAATTTAATCAACTAACAATGATGAAACTAAGAATGAGAACAGCTCTTCTGGCCTCTGCAGCACTTCTGCTTGGGCTAGCAAGCTGCAAGAGTGACAGACAAGAGGCTGCACTCCAAAACGGTCAGTGCGACACCTATGTAGGTGTATCAGTCCGCTTCCCAGCACCTGAGACTCGTGATCTCCCTGGAGACTACAACCAAAAAGGTGAGTGGCAGGGTCGTGACGTGATCAAGAAGATTAAGGTCTACGTAGCCACCACGTCTAATGGTACTACCACAATCAGCTCAAATCAATTTACCGAGGCCAACTTCGGGGGCATCAACAATGGTATCCTCGCTCCTAACCTCGCTGTAGAGGCTAAGTCTGGTGACAAGGTAAAGGTCTACGTTGTCATCAATGATGTCAACAACAAGGTCACGAGCATCCTCGATCAGAAGGCCGCTAATGGAGCGACATTTGACGATGAGTTCAAGAAGGCTGTCGCTACGGTTGCTGCTATCGCTGATGTAGCTAAGTACGACGCTGAGAAGGATATCGTCCTAATGACCAATGAGAAAGCTCCTGAGGACGTAACGATCGCACCAAACATCAGCAAGGAAGATGCTATCGGTGGTAAGGCTAACCGTGTCGAGGTACGCGTATCACGTGTCGCTTCTCGTGCTATCGCCACGGTAGACGATGAGGCTGTCAAGACGATCGATATCAAGCGCACCTTCACGGAAATTGACGCTGAGGGTAAGACAACAACGACAGAGTCAAAGACAGCAACGGTCACCGTCAAAGATATTATGTATCAGGTAACTGGTAGTGCCCTTCAGTTCAACGTCCTAGAGGATCGCAAGAACTGGAAGGTCGCAGCTCCTGTCTACGACTTCATTCCTACATCTAGTACTTGGGCTAACCTAGTTACGGAGGGCGCAAACAAGATGCTTTTCTCTGACGCTGAGGGTTACAAGGCTGCTCTCACTGCAACCGATAACTCCGTTGATAACGTCAAGAAAGCTCTAGGCGAGGAGAAGTTCAGCAAGTTCGTCCTCCCAGTCACACACGCTAAGGGCAAGTACATGAAGGGTAACACGACCATGTTCGAGATCAAGGCTACCTTCACCGTAGACAAGATCGATGGCGCTGCTCCTGCAAACGAAAATGCTCAGACTGTCTTCCTAGGTCTATCTGATGGTAAGTTCTACTCTACCAAGGAGAAGGCTGAGGCTATGGATGTCAACGCAACAGGCACCTCCGAGAAGAAGCAGAGCGCTAAGGAGTACAAGAATGGTGAGATGTACTACTACATCTGGCTAAACCCAGACGTTGAGTACAGCAATCTAGATAAGACAATCAGCGAGTCTCCTACGGTCCGCAACCAGGTCTACCATGCACACATCACAGGCTTCGGCGAGATGGGTGTAGCAGACAAGGATGAGATCAAGCCCGATGATCCTCTAGAGACGAAGAAGACTCACCTCTCTGTACAGCTGCGCGTACTCCCCTGGACGATCCACAGCTATACGGTAAATCTTATCAACCGTTACTAATCATCGACCCAGCTTCTATCCTAATATAGAGGCTGCGTAGATCGCACAACAGACGACTACAGGGGGGCGTTGGTCCCCCATCTCACAGAGGCATCCAGCCCCCCTGTAGTCCTTTCTTATCACTTCTATCAAACATCTGAGCTATGAATAGGGTTCACCATATTATACTTCCCTTACTCACTCTCCTAGCACTCACCACCGCTTGTAGCAAGATTATCTACGAGGATCTCGAGGAGTGCCCTCAAGGGGTGTACATCAGTTTTTACAATCAGACCCCCTGTATGGAAGCACCAGCAGCTGTGGGTGAGGTAAATGGGCTGTATGTTTTCGCCTTCGACCTAAACGATGTGCTAGTCACAGTAAAGAAGGTGACTGGATGGGTGGATCTGACTGAGGTGTACAAGGTCGAGCTTCCTCCCGTCGAGAATGGACAGTACTCCTTCATCGCATGGGGTGGCACGCCAGACCAATACTTCACCCTGGGGAACTTTGTAGAGGGCACGACGACCAAGAAAGATGTCATGCTACGACTACGTGCCGAGAATGACAAGGCCATCAGTCTCGGAGAGCATAAGGTATGGCAAGGTGAGAGCCGTGTCGTCTCTCTACCAGACCGTAAGGAGTACGGTACCGTATTTGCCAATGTCTCCATCAACATGCTAGAAGTGACCAACCGCATCAACATTACCCTGCGACTCCACGAGAGCGTACGGGACCACTACGACATTGACGACTTTGACATACTGACCTATTCGGCCGATGGCACCTACCTCATCAATAGGCGGATGCCTCTAGGCACTCCGACCCTCAACTATCCAGGCGTAGAGCTATACAAAGACAAGTTTGCTAGGACCCTCTCCTTCACACTCATGGAGCTCAAGAGTGGATACCACAACCTCCTACGTCTACACAATAAGAAGGAGAAGAAGGACTTCCTCGAGCAGGACCTCCTAGGGAAGGTCTTACTAGAGAACCCCAACGTAAACCTAGAGTGTACCCACGACTTTGACATCGTCCTAGAGCTGGAAGATAAGTGTAAGGACAATAATCTCGTGATCCATATCTTCATCAACAACTATCAGATACACTCCTTCCCAGTCAATCTGATCAATAGATACTAAGGGCCTCCCACTCCCCTCGCACTATCCACCACTCCCCTCCCTAACACACATACAGCTCTCAGCTTATTATGTCTCGCAATACATTATACATCACACTCCTAGCTCTCCTCTGCAGCACGCTACTATCTGTATCGTGCCAGCGGATGAACGGAGGAGCCGTGCCTGACGATGACCCTAGTCGGACCACCTGTCTGCGCTTCTCAATGGGGGGAATAGAACTCCCCAACACTTCTCTGCGTGAGCAGGGCAACAATCCCTCTATACAGTCTGACTCCAAGGACTATGAAGACTATGTAGGCGAGCTAGCAGTCTTGATTTATAAGGTGGGAGCTTCGGATGCTCAGAGCCTCCTCGTCAAGAGCCACTTCACGACGGAGCAATACTTCCTTATGGAGCTACAACCCGAGGAGGGGGCACGGTACCACTTTTGCTTTGTGGCAAACTACCCGGAGAGCTGGAGGAATACGCTAGAGGGGCTAAAGAACTATGCCGACCTGAAGACGACGCTACAGCATCTAGAGAGCTTCAAGAGCCGTGACACAGGCACACCTCTCTACAATGGTGCCGTCATGAATGGCACGGAGAAGAGTCTCTTCCCGATGGCACGTATCTATGAGAACCAAATCATACCCGCTGGCGGGAGTGTGAGCGTACCCAAGCCATTTACTCCGACGACAAATACGTCGAAGCCTCTCGAGCCTGTCAGCAATTGGACTGACAGTCCTGAGACTGGCACAAAGCAACAGACCGTCAATCTAGTACGCTCCTCAGCCAAGGTCAGCCTCAACCTCACGGGAGATGGCGTCAGCAAGATCAAGAGCATCAAGATCTGCAATGTAGCTACACAGCACTCCTTTATGGAGAATAGTAAATCTGCCTCTGTAGCTTTAACCGAAAAGCAATTCAATGGTAGTGGCTCCATCACGGGCAATAGCTTCCAAGCCAAGATGTACATCCCGGAGCGACTCCTCGGGAAGGCTTCCTCTACACTAGGATGGAATTCGAGGAGCGACGAGCCCATTGGCACTCCCAGCTACATACAGATAGAGATGGTGAGTGGCGTCGTACACAAGATCCCTATCATCTCCAATCAGAACACACAAAACATGACCCCAGGGTCGGAATACACCTACCTAGATGTCGCTACGGGCAATGTCTTAAGTAATCAAGCCGACTACAGCATCGTCCGCAACCATCACTATCGTTACGACATCAATGTACCTGCCGATGGTAAGTACCTAGTCATAAACTTTAAGGTGATGCCCTGGCGACTGATTGAGTCAGAGCTGCAGTTCACGCTACCGAAGTATACGTGTACACTCAAGGTCGTCAATACAAAAACTAATGCCACACGTGATCTAAAGGACATATCTCAGGAGGTACTCCTCTCACACAACGAGATCGTAGAGGTGACCTTTCAGATCACCAAGCCTGTAGGTGCTATCTGGTCAGCCTCCATCACGAACGGACTGAACTACCTCTTTACGGGCACGACCTACGATCAGGTAGAGCCAGACATCGTTGGTGGTGTCCCTCCTCAAACCTATACATTCCAGATCAAGCCCCGACAGGAGTTTACCTCTGAGCCATACTACACTCAGTTTTACATCGTAGTCGATGGCAAGGAGCTAGACCTCAACCCTCAGAGAACCCGTGACAGCTACATGGATGGCGGAGGCTCTCAGCGGTGGCGTATCAAACAAGTAATGTACTAAGACTCGCAATGACAATGTTTCGATATAATATCCAGACCAGCGCACGCATACTCCTCTGCGCCGTGCTCACCTTCGTGGGCATCTGTGTGGCATTCACCAGTTGCGTGAGTGAGCGAACAGACGATGCTCTGCACATCTCCGAGGGCGATGGCAAGCTCCTCGAGCTCACGCTCATACCGCGCACCGAGCAGACGACCACGGCCGCGCTCCGTAGCCACGTAGGCGAGGAGGAGGGTGACAAGGAGAACGGGCTCCACGGAGGCGCCCTGCTTAATGAGAACAAGATCGACAACATAGAGCTCTTTGTCTTTGATCCTGCAACAGGCAATCTCGTCGGGCGTTACACTCCGCTCAAGCAGGAGGCACTCACGGGTAGCGAGATCGGCAGTCGTGCCACCTTTATTATCCCCAAGGATGACCTTCCTAAGCTCGAGGGTACGCCACTAGACTATATCGCGGTGGTTAATGCCAGCAAGCCTATAGCCACGAGCGTCACAACGAAGGCTGCTCTCTACAAGCTGATACAGGACGATCAGAGCAAGCTCAACCCAGCTCCACAAAGCGGCAAGATAGCTCCACAAGATAAGTTCCTCATGGATGGCGCACTCCAGACGACCGTCACTTGGGGCTTTCAAAACCCAAGAGCAGAGCTAGGGACGATCGAACTCTATCGTGCGGCTGCCAAGATTCGACTGAGGATCGATCATATCGATGTCAAGGACTATCAGAACGGCACTGAGACACCCTACGTGGTCAAGCCAGGCAGCGTACCTGAAGTCTGTCTCGTACGCTATCCAGAGAAGACGAAGGTCGTACGGAGTGACTCTCCCTATCAGCCCAATGGTAGCGACTGGCACAACTCCGCCTACCGTCCCATGGTCGAGACCGACTACGCTACTCTAGGGTATAAGAATAGCAAGGGAAACGGCATGTTTTATGGTACAGTGCCTTTTTACGCTTACGAGCATGACTGGCGTAGCACCTCGACAAATGAGACTTTCCTACGTCTCAAGCTGACCATGCGTCCCAAAGGAGCCGCAGCGACAGACCCTTGGGTTAATTACTACTACCGCATACCGGTAAACTATCGTAAGGCTCTCGGTGAGGTCACCGACGCTATGCTCCACAAGCTCGAGCGCAACCACCTCTATGACGTCCTCACCTCCATCGAGGTGCTAGGCAGTCTCAACGAAGACACCCCCGTAGACATAACCGCTGCTATAGCCATCAAGCCGTGGAACCTGATTGATGCCGTCGATGGCGAGCTCCTCAAGGCGCAGTACCTCGAGGTGTATGACAGGCGTCCCATCATGGCGGATGTCGATGAGGTCTCCATACCCTATGCCTCCAGTCTTCCCGTAGATATTAAGATAGAGAGCGTTTGGTACGAATATTACGACCAGCGTGGCGTACACTACCGTCGTGAGTTTAGCAAGACGGAGTCTAAGCTTTACAAGATCAACGGCACTAAAACGGAGGACGAAAGTAAGCGTAGGACTAATACGTCCGACTGGGACGGCATCGTGATTACCCCCTCAGCGGATTACCTATCCAATGGAGTCATCACGATCCAGCACCCAGTACCAGTCAACTATATCCCGTATCACATTGAGTTCACCGTAAAGCAACGAGGCGGTAACCTAAGCCAAGTAGTGCACGTCTTGCAGTACCCCAATAGGTATGTCACGGGCGAACGCTCTAAGGGCTTCCGCAATGGTAGGGAGCAGTACGTAGACAAGAATGGTAAGATGACACCCGTCTACGCTGACTTTAGATATCACTCCACAATCGGCATCTTCGGCAAGTATCAGGGAGAAAAGAGAATCTCTCCTCAGATCAACGAGGTGAACTTTAAGATCACAACTGTGGTTCCTAGAGCAGGTGAGCGCATCGGCTCTCCGGTGGATCCTATGACGGGTCGGACTAAGACTGATCACACATCCAACCAGCTTATCTCTCCACAGTTCATCATCGCCAGCCAACATGGTATGACTTTATACTCTTTCCAAATGCCAGAGGATGTGCCCAGCACCATAAGTCGTGAGAGTAGGTTCTCCTCGCAGATGTTTTCAGCTGAAGCTCCTTACTATGGTCCATTGTCTAGTGCTTTCTGGGGTGTGCATGATCCTTACACCAACCCAACAGACTACAATGATGGCACTTCCTCTTACCAAGGTGGAACGGCTAAAATACAAAACCTCGCAGCGTACTATTGGGACGCCCAGACGCGCTGCTTCGACTACTTCGAGGGTGAGTTTGGTACAAATGGCAACTATACAGAGTTCTATAACATAACAGGTAATTATCCAGGGCCCTATTCTGGGAAATGGCGTACCATTTACAAAGACTTCAAGTATCAAGGGCGGTGGCGTATCCCTACCTCTGCTGAGATGAAGCTCATTGACGAGATGCAGATTGATAAGAAAACGGAGATCGAGGGCTTGCTCTTTGGCTCCTACTATTGGGTAGCAGAGGAGGGTATGGTGTATGATTTCCTACAACATAAGGTCATCACATTTCAGGAAATGGTCAATAAACGAGGGAAGAAGAACTCGTACGAAGATGGCTTCCCCGCAGTCTATGTCCGTCCCATCTTTGACACATATATGTATGACGAGCAGTAATCCAATTCTTATGAAGCGAAGAGTATATCTTTATTATATAGCCCTGTCACTGCTCCTGCTACTCGCAGGATGTGCCCGGGAGCCTATGGATAGCATGCTCATACCTGAGGGTAAGGTGGGCGACTCGATCACGCTAACTCTAGGGCTACACGCTGATGACCTGAGCGACCTAGCACTCAGGAGTGAAGCAATCAACGATGACGAGGTCGAGAAAATCACTTCGCTACGCATCTTAGTCTTCAACGAGCATCAAGAGTTTCTCTACTCGACAGACGCTGTGCTAGGAGACCCTACCTCGGCTGACGCTTACCCTGATGATGCCTTCCTCCCTGATGGTAAGAAAGGCTCCATCCAGATGATCAAAAGCTTTCAGGCGACCTTCATACAGAGTGACAAGCCCCGATACCTACACTTTGTGGCTAATTACGACTGGACCGGACAGACGCAAGACTACTTCCTCGTGGGGAACTCGGCAGGGGCTATCATACCGAACCTGACGACAAGCATTGAGTCTGCCAATGGTAATAACGGGAAGACCAAGGCCTTTGACCCGATGTGGGCGCAGGTTAAGCTAAATAAGCTAGATGGACAGTCGCTACAAGGCAAGGTCGTCAAGCTCCTACGCTGCCATGCCAAGATCACAGTAGTCAATAAAACTCCGGCAACGAATGGCTTCAAGCTGACAGGCTTTACCGCTTGCAATGTGCATAAGAGCGGCACGGTAGCTCCCTTTGTGATGGACAACTACGCCTTTTCCTTTCCCTATGCACCGACCAAAGCAACGACCCCTCCCGATGTGGAGGTCATCCCTAATGACATCCCTGAGCATATCGTTCCAGCGGATGCTGAGTTTAGACTATTCGAGCATCAAAACAACGGAGACAAGAAGGTCTTCCTCATCATTCAGGGGGAGAAGCAGCTCAAGAATGGGACCACAGCGACTCGATACTATAAGGTAGACTTCGTTGCTAAGCGCACCGAGGAAAACATCATCAGCGACCGCGTCCTCCCGATCATCCGCAACAATCACTACAAGGTGACTATCACGGCGGTCAATTCGGACGGCTATGCTACGATGGCTGAGGCTATAGCAGCTCCTGCGCACAATAATATATTCTCCTCGATCGAGCTACAGGAGTTCACGCAGGTATCTGATGAGATGTTTACACTCAAGACAGACCCCGTCCAGATACTCATCGTGCGTCCTGGTACGTATAACTTTAACACCAGCTTTGCCATCACCGATAGCAACTATCGCTTCAAACCCTATGGGAGTGCTACGGGAGCAGGCTTTGGTGCACAGTATCTCAGGTATTACAAGCGGTGGAGTGACAATGACTTCTATATGGGCGCTCTGACACAGACAGAGATAAGCACGCGTAGGGGCAATGACGACCACTTTAGCATCGAGGTCAAAAACATCCCCTCCGATGCTGTCGAGCGATACAGCATTGAGGTAGCAGGACTACGCTCTTACGCTCCTGACGATACCCCCCCAGCTAATCCTAGGGATTTATACACCTATGAGCGGGTAGATGGCCAGCCAGTCTCTGGTGCTACCAACCCTCTGATACGTAATGTGGAGATTACTATACGCAAGCCGCTACTCTTTAAGGCTAAGCTGGTCGATGATGCTTCGCAACCAGGGAATAAGTTCCTCGAGTTTGATATATACAAGAATCTGCCCAAGGGTATTTTCCCCTTTGAGGTTCTCATCGATGCCCCAGACCTCTCCCCAAGGAATACAAAAGGGAATACGGAGAACCTAACCATCGTCAAGCGTGGTCGCAAGGTCTACTACCGCTATATCGTCAAGACAGACTCCTACGATCGCCACAATGGACGCGTACGCATCCCTGTGCTAGTCAATGATGGGACAGACTCCCCTAGCCACGATATCGTCCTCTCCTCCCCTTACTACGAGACGGAGACGATCTATCCCAGTGCCTCGACCTACAAGTCCAAGCCTATACGCCTTTACTTCAAGGAGCCTGGCACCTCTAATACAAGGCGGCCGATGCCTAGCACCAGTCCTTTCACTCAGAAAGGTAACGCCGTCCCTCAAGGAACGTACTACATCCAGCCCACCAACACCGATGGACTGTTTTATCTGACCTATGATACGAAGAAGGCTCCTGCGAATATGAATCAGGAGGTAACGATAAAGAGTGTCTATCAGGTTCAATCTGAGTACGGCTACATCTCCTTCACCGTTAGTGCGACCAAGACTCTGAAAGAGTGGATGGCAAGTGAAGAGCATGTGTTCACAGCTACTAGCGTGGAGGTCAAGGGGCAACTCCTACACTACTCAAATGGCGAATATTACGGACGTCCCAATAATAGTCAACCATACTGGAATATCTACGATGATGCTACGAGAAGGTATGTCAATATATCCAACTACCTAACGCTCAGTGACACGCCCATCAGTCAGAACAATCTCTCTTACGAGTTTTATCTAACGATCCCAGAGAGCGTGTTCAAGCCAACGATGTCTGTTATTACGGTTGGCTATGAGGGGGCAAGAACCACCAGCTCTTACAACTGGGAAGAGCTTATGAATACGACCCGACTCGTTTGGGACTACCCGTGGTTCTGGTTCTAAGCAGTCGAGCACTATCAGTCGGTCGGTATGCAGGTTGTGTGTGTGCCGACCGACTGCGTTTTTAGAGGACGGAGCATGGGCAGAGGATTCTGTAGATAGGGGCTCTCCACCCCACTCGTATCACGAGACTGTTGCATAAAGGATGAAGCGCAAGGCGCTGAAGGGCTGACGCATTATATATAGACTATTGTAAAAGTCTACAGTCTCACAATAATTCAGACCCGACTACATAACGATACGGTGCTGTGTCGGGGAAAACGGATTCTCCACGTGGATATTTCGAAATATCCAGGTGGAGAAT
>UQBE01000009.1 GCA_900539155.1 uncultured Porphyromonas sp. | reverse complement strand
CAACGGACGTCCTCCGACTAGACACTAGCCGTAACGAAACCCTGTAGGGACGCACGATCTGTGCGTCCGTCCCCGTTAAAGGTTACGTCGTTAAGATCATTCGACAACGGACGCACGACCGTGCGTCCCTACAGGGCACAGTAACACTAGCCAAGAGCTAACGGGCACAACGGACGCACGAACGTGACGATACCCTGTAGGGACGCTCGGTCTGAGCGTCCGTCCCCGTCAAAGGAGACGATGTCAATACTTGTCTTGCCGTTCTACAACGGACGCCCTCCGACTTGACACGACCGTGCGTCCCTACAATCGTTACTCGTCCCGTGGGTCCCTATTGGTCGCTATTCGTGAGATTTGCGGAACCTACGACGAGAGAGGTGTGGCGTATGTTCAGAAATAGCGTTATCTTTGTTTCTGAATCAAGCTAAGTCGGGGTGACTCGACGAGCTCGAACCTTTGGCAAGTGAAGCGTAGCTTCGCTCCTTTTACCTATAAATAGTAACTCACTTAACTCTGCTTCATCAATATGACAGACTACAATAATAAGGACTTCGTCCACTATGCACACGCTCATCTTCGGATGAATACGAATGCACTCAACGACTACATAACCGCCTCGACAGGCTACATCAACCCCACGATTATCGAGGAGCGTCAGCTCAACGTGGCACAGATGGATGTCTTTAGCCGCCTGATGATGGATCGTATTATCTTCCTCGGCACGGAGGTCAACGACTACACGGCCAACGTGATACAGGCGCAGCTCCTCTACCTAGACAATGCAGACCCTGGCAAGGATATATCTATCTATATTAACAGTCCTGGAGGGTCGGTCTATGCGGGCTTTGGCATCTACGATACGATGCAGTATGTGGGGTGCGATGTCTCGACGATGTGTACCGGTATGGCAGCTTCGATGGCTGCTGTCCTCCTCGTAGCGGGTGCCGAGGGCAAGCGCTATGCACTACCCCACTCGCGGGTGATGATACACCAGCCGATGGGCGGTATGCAGGGCCAAGCGAGCGACATAGAGATCGCTGCCAAGGAAATTCTCAAGGTGAAGGCTGAGCTATACAAGATTATAGCCGACCACTCAGGTCGCTCTGTCGAGGATATCGAGCGAGACAGCGACCGTGACAAGTGGATGACCGCCTCGGAAGCGCTAGAGTATGGTATGATTGACAAGGTACTCACATCGACTAAACAAGCAGCTAAGGGCAACAAGAAGGCAGATGGCAAAGAAAAATAATACGATAGAGCGTCGCTGCTCTTTCTGCAATCGTCCCGAGAGCGAGGTGCCTATACTAATAGGTGCCGAGGGCTCTGCGCAGATCTGTAGTGATTGCACAGAGCAGATCTACACGCTACTCTATCAGAACGGGCTGGTCTCTGCACCTGTGCTTGACACTAATGAACAGAAAAAGCAGGGAGATAAAAGCACGTCCTTTGCACCACTCACCTATGAGTCGCTACCTAAGCCGCAGGAGATAGCCGCTTACCTAGACCGCTACGTGATTGGGCAGACTGATGCTAAGAAGTATCTCTCGGTGGCTGTCTACAACCACTACAAGCGTATCTTAGCTAGCCAAGAGAAGGACGGGAAGAGCGATGAGAGCTCCACACTAGACGATGTAGAGATTGCTAAGAGCAACATCATCATGGTGGGACCGACTGGGTGCGGTAAGACGCTCCTAGCTCAGTCGATAGCTCGTATGCTGCAGGTGCCCTTTGCGATGGTCGATGCGACTGTCCTGACGCAGGCTGGCTATGTGGGAGAGGATATAGAGAGTATCATCTCTCGCCTACTGCAAAACTGCGACTACGACGTAGCTGCCGCAGAGCGTGGCATCGTCTTCATCGATGAGATTGACAAGATAGCACGCAAGGGCGACAACCCCTCCATCACCCGTGATGTGAGTGGTGAGGGTGTCCAGCAGGGCCTTCTCAAGCTGCTCGAGGGGAGTGTCATCAACGTCCCCCCCTATGGTGGTCGCAAGCATCCCGAGCAGAAGTTTATCCAGGTCAATACGCAGCAGATTCTCTTCATCTGTGCTGGTGCCTTTGACGGTATCGAGCGTATCATCGGTTCTCGTCTCAACACCCGTGTAGTGGGTTATAAGGAGCAGCAGATGGACTATCAAACGATACAGAACAATCTGCTAGCACACATTACCCATCAAGACCTACGACGCTACGGACTAATCCCCGAAATTATCGGACGTCTGCCTATCCTCACCTATCTAGACGCACTAGATAGTGACACGCTCCTGCGTATCCTCGTCGAGCCAAAGAATGCTATCACGAAGCAGTATCAAAGACTCTTTGAGATGGATGGAGTGCGTCTCACCTTCGATGACGATGCGCTCAAGTATATCGTACAAGTAGCTGTCGACACGAAGCTAGGAGCTCGTGGTCTACGATCTATCACAGAGAAGATTATGATCGACGCTATGTACGAGATACCCTCTCTCAAGCGCAAGACGCTACGTATCACAGAGCAGTATGCTCGCTCTAAGGTGACACCGAGCATGACTGCCTCTCTCGCTAACTAATCCGCTCCTGACACGAATTTGTGTATCCTATGTAATAATCATTGTCCTCCTGGAGAGAAGCCATACGAGCTCTCTTGACGACCAATCTCACCAGTTATGACACACAATCTGACAGAACTACTGAGCAAGCTCTTCGGCTTCGAAGAGTTTAAGGGCAATCAGAAAGAGATTATCCAAAGCCTGCTAGACGGTCACGATACTTTTGTCTTGATGCCTACAGGTAGCGGCAAGTCGCTCTGCTATCAGCTACCCGCACTCATTATGGAAGGGACAGCCATCGTTGTCTCCCCCCTGATTGCACTGATGAAGAACCAAGTCGATGCTTTGCGGGAGATTTCAGGCTTTGACGAGATAGCACACGTGCTGAACTCTTCGCTCAATAAGGCACAACTCGATCAAGTCTATCGCGATGTTTCTGCTGGTGAGACGAAGCTCCTCTATGTCGCTCCCGAGTCGCTCGGCAAAGCTGAGAACATAGAGTTCTTTCGTCAGGTCAAGATATCCTTTTTTGCTATTGACGAGGCGCACTGTATCTCTGAGTGGGGGCATGACTTTCGACCCGAGTATCGTAAGATACGTCCTGTCATTGACGAGATAGGGCGTAAGCCTATCATCGCTCTGACAGCTACGGCAACCCCTAAGGTGGAGCACGACATACGCAAGAATCTAGGTATCCTAGACGGTAAAATCTTTAAGTCTAGCTTTAACCGTCCGAATCTCTACTACAGTGTCGAGAAGAAAGGCGAAGACGTCAATGCGCGCATCATTAGGTTCATCCGCAGGCAACCTAACAAGAGCGGTATCATCTACTGCATGAGCCGTGAGAAGGTGATGAACCTCTCTAAGCTACTCCAGATGAACGGCATCAAGGCGCTCCCCTACCATGCGGGACTAGACGCTAAGGAGCGCTCGGCCAATCAGGATGCTTTCCTAAGTGAGGAGTGTCGTGTGATTGTTGCGACAATAGCCTTTGGGATGGGTATCGACAAGCCCGATGTGCGCTATGTCATACACTACGATATGCCAAAGAGCCTCGAGGGCTACTATCAGGAGACAGGTCGTGCAGGTCGTGATGGTGGCGAGGGATATTGCTTAGCCTTTTATAATGAGAAGGATATACAAAAGCTGGAGAACTTTATGCAGGGAAAACCTATCGCCGAGCAGGAGATAGGTAGGCAATTACTCGCAAAAACTTCTACCTTTGCACTCACGCCCATGTGTCGACGAGCATATCTGCTCTACTATTTCGGAGAGAAGTATGACCTAGACAACTGTGGAGCGTGTGATAATTGTGCCAAAAACAGACAAACGATGGAAGCTAAAGAGCTTTTGAAACAACTGCTCCAGACGGTCTTGGAGCTCAAAGAACAATTTAAGAAGGATCACGTCATTGATGTCATCTTAGGTTGCGACACAGCCCCTATAGAGGACTTTCATCATGACAAGCTTAAGTCCTACGGTATAGGTAGCGATTACTCACGAGACATTTGGGAGCTAGTCGTAGAGCGGGCACTAGTGATGCAGTATCTCACCGAGAGTACGGAGACCTACGGTATCCTAAGCGTCACGCCGAGTGGTAAGAAGTTTATCAAAAAGCCCACTTCCTTTAAGATTGTATCGGCCGAAGAGGAGGAGCTAGATGACGATGATGACTTTGACGAAGACGATGATGAAGAGGTCGATAGCCCCGCATCAGGAGGTCGCGGTCGTACGGCTTCTACAGACCCAGCACTTTATAGTATCCTCAAAGATGTACGCAAGAAGCTGAGTACCAAGCTCGGATTAGGTCCAAATGGAGTCTTCCCCGACTCAGCTCTTGAAGAGATGTCTACGCTCTACCCTATCACATTGCCTGAACTAAAGAACATCTCAGGAATCAATGTAGAGCAAGCTGATCGTTATGGAGAGGAGTTTGTCCGCATCATACGCAATTACGTCGAGGAGTATGAGATAGAGCGTCCTGAAGACTACAAGATTCGTACACTACCTAACAATACCAAGCAGCATATCTCTATCGTACAGCAACTAGACCGTCAGGTACTTCTCGAGGATATAGCCATATCTCACTCTATAAGTACGGACGACCTGCTCACCGAGCTGGAGCGCATCGTCAAGTCTGGCACAAAGGTCAAGCTTAACTACCTCATAGCCTCCGAGCTAGGCGAGGATAGCTATGACGAGCTAAGAGACTACCTAGTAGAGCATCCAGACTGCACCCTAGACGATTTGATTAGTGAGTACGAAGACTTCTACAGTGAGCCTGAACTACGTCTCGCTATGATTATCTACTCTTGCCACCAATAAGAACACATTACCTATATATATGTCTACCTATAGAGTCTTCAAACCTGTCCGCTGGACACTACTACCTCTGCTAGCATCACTGCTGGCGAGCCTCACCCTAACAGCTCAGACTCCAAAGGGCAAAGCATCCACAGGTTCTATCATTGACGAAGCAATATGGACTGTAGGTGATGAGCCTATCCTCAAGTCTGAGATAGAAAACCAAAAGCTATACCTACGCTCGCAGGGGATGCCACTCGAGGGAAATCCTGACTGCTACCTCACGGAGCAGCTGGCGGTTCAGATGCTCTTCCTCAATCAAGCTAAAATCGACAGCATCTCAGTAGACAACACTAAGGTAGATCGATTTGTGGACAACTTTATGGAGAGCCTCGTGCAGCAGGTCGGCTCGCGAAAGCGCCTCGAAGAGTACTTCAACCGTCCCTACTCCAGCATCCGAGAGCAGCAGCGCATTATGGCGGTCAATAACGAGATCGTCCGGCAGATGCAGCAGAAGATTATCCAAGGTGTATCCGTGACACCATCGGAGATACGCTCTTACTACGCAAGCATACCACAGGACAGCTTGCCATACATACCTGACATCATTGAGGTGCAGGCTCTGAGGATTACGCCAGACATAGAGCTAGCTGCGATAGACCAGATTAAAGAGCAGCTCAGAGGCTACTCCGAAGACATCTCATCGGGACGCCGCGACTTTTCCACCATCGCTCGTCTCTATTCCCAAGACACCCGCACATCGGTGCAAGGAGGTGAGTACGGCTTCGTGGCTCGCAGTTCGCTAGAGCCTGAGTTCGCTCAGGTTGTCTTTGCACTCTCTGACACCAAGCAAGTGTCACCTATCGTTCGTACCGCTACAGGCTATCACATCGTACAGCTGATTGAGAAGCGGGATAATACGATTAACTTCCGCCACATACTCCTCAAGCCAAGCGTTGCTCCCGAGAAGTTACAGCTAGCGGTCGCTAAGGCAGACTCCATAGCTGTAGCAGTACGCAATGGGCAAGAGACTTTTGATGAGGCAGTAGTCCTGCATAGCAACGTCATAGAGTCAAAAAACAACTACGGACTCCTACTCAACGAAGACTACGAAAGCGACCGATACGGCACCGCACTCTTCACTATGTCTGAGTTGCGTCAAGACTACGCCTCTTACGTAGACAAGATGCAGGTGGGCGATGTATCACAAGCTTTCGTCTCACAGGATCGAGATGGCAACACACAGGTCGTACTACTCAAGCTCAAGCAGCGCACACCTGCGCACCGTGCTGATATGACTACAGACTTCCAGCTCATCAAGGAGCTAGCTCTGCAGGACAAGAAGCAGAAAGAGATTGACAAGTGGATTGTCGAGCACCAGAAGAGTACGTATATACGTATTAGTCCCGACTACCAGCAGTGCGACTTCAAGTACCCAGGATGGATCAAGAAGTAGCCACCTCCTTATGCCTAGAGGCATGACGACTGACGATTCACGTCTGTCGACTAAGTTCTAGAGTTTATGTCCTTTCAGTCTCACCAAGTGACCACTACACAGCGATTACTACTCACCCTCAGCGGGCTAGTGGCTGTCGCTGTGCTTCTCTTTGTGGGACTACCGCTCTGGAGTGCGACGGCTAGGCTACACACCTTACCACATCAGGGAGAGACAGTGGCACCTCCCCCCACGATGGTGCAAGGCAAGCGACTCATCATCCTAGACCATGCCGATATCCTCAGTCACGACCAGGACATACTCCCTGACATTGTCATTCTAAAAGGCAATGTGCGTCTCAGGCATGGTAGCTGGGTGATGACTTGCGACAGTGCCAATCTCAATGAGGTGACAAACTCCTTTGATGCTTTCGGTCATGTACGGATACAAGAGGGAGACTCCATCTCAATCACCGCTGGAGAGATGCTGTATGACGGGATGGCTGCTCTAGCAGAGCTACACAATAATGTAATCTTGACAAAGGATGTCACCACGCTCTTTACCGAAAGGCTCTTCTACGACCGCAACCAAAAGGTCGCTTACTACGACAACTTCGGCACCCTGGCCGACTCTGTCAATACGCTCACCTCTATCTATGGTGAGTACAACACCAGTTCCGACGAAGCGCTCTTTCAGAATCAGGTACATCTAGAGAACGACCGCTTCACCCTCGACACCGACATACTGCACTACAATACGAAGACCTCCATCTGTCGCATCGTCAGCCCCACTGTCATCGAGACGACCGACTCCGTTACGATAGAGACCGACCGTGGCTTTTACAATACAGACACCGAGCAGAGCATCCTCCTCGACCGCTCGCTTGTGACCCACCCCGATGGTACCATGACGGGCGACTCGATACTCTACGACAAGAAGAGACAGATCTGTCAGGCCTTCTATGATGTGGTGATCGACAATCAGGAGGACCAGGTAACCTACTTCGGCGACTACGGCTATATGGACGAAGCCAATGGTTATACCTACGCCACGGGACGCGCCTACGTCATGGACTACTCCGAGGAGGACACCTTATATATGTCCGCCGAGATTATGGAGGGGCTCAAGCGTAATCTACCTCCTCTCCCAGGCACTACCGACTCGCTAGAGGTCAAGTACACCAAGGGCTACCACGATGTGCGCCTCTACCGCAAGGATATACAGGCCATCGGCGACTCCATACACTACTTCTCCGTTGACTCACTCATCAAGCTCTTCGGCAGTCCTGTCTTGTGGAACGACTCCACACAGCTCAAGGGTGACACCATCTATGCTCACCTAGCCAACGATACGATTGACCATGCCTTTGCCTGGCCTAATGCTTCGACCGTTCGCTGGATTGATTCGGTCAAGCAGGATCGTGTCAAGGCCGATACGATTCAAGCTTACTTCCGCGAAGGCACGCTCGACCACGCTTTCTATCGCTCCAATGTGGAGTCACGCTACTACCTGCAGCAGGAGAAAGCGAAGCATTACTACGCCCTCGCTCAGGTGCGAAACCCACAGATGGACGTCTACATTGCCGATGACAAGCTCGACCACATCCTCTGGCATGGCAAGGCAGAGGGGACCATCCACCCAATCCAAGACCTCACCGATGCTCTGCGTCAGATGAGCGGTGCCGAGTGGCATGGCGACAAGCGTCCGCTCACGCCCGAAGATGTCATCCCCGACCGCACAGCACCGCTAGAGTCTACCGACTCGCTCGCTACACTGCAAGATCAAAACAGCCAGATGAGCCAAGGCTTCGACGGACTAGCCGCCTGGCAAGCCTTCTACAAGGAGTACCAGCAAGCCCTCGAGAAGCCCAAGCCAGCAGACGTTCAGACGACGGCAGCCACCGACACGACTAGCGTAGCCGAGACGCCACTCTCCATCTACATACGTCGCCCACTAGAGAGCGACAGCAGCTCCACCGAGTCTTCAGCAGACTCGTGGCAGAGCTACATACACCTATTACCACTATACTCATGGGACTCATATATAGACCACGACAACCCCGCAGCTTCCGCCACCAGCCCATCTATTGGGACCCCAAGAAGGAGCAGCTCCAGCGACGCATTGAGCAGATCAGACGAGAGCTCGAAGCTGCCGAAGGCTCCGACGCAGCAGGAAGTAGCGACGACGCCAGCAAAGCCCACGACAAGCAAGTAGGGTCCGCCAGTGGCTCTGGCGAAGCCTTTCGTGAGTCCCTCTCGGAGAGTCTCTACGGAGGCACACGCCATCTCAAGAAGCAGCGAGACCGAGGCATAGACAACTACGCCCGCTCAGGCATCATCCTGCGCTGCATCCTTATGCTCATCCTCTTAGGCTTCATCGTCTGGGTACTATACTATAGACAGGGTCCCCTCTTCTCCTTCCTATGAGCGAAATCATCCACCTTCTCCCCGACAGCATTGCCAATCAGATAGCCGCTGGTGAAGTAATCCAGCGCCCAGCCTCTATGCTCAAAGAGCTGGTTGAAAACGCCATCGACGCCCACGCCTCGCAGATAACCATCGAACTACAAGATGCAGGCAAGGAGCTCATGCGCGTTATCGACGACGGTATCGGTATGAGTCCGCTAGACGCTCGTATGGCTTTCGAGCGGCACGCCACCAGTAAGATTGCATCCGTCGACGACCTCTTCACGCTCCGCTCTATGGGATTTCGCGGAGAAGCTCTAGCCTCTATCGTGGCTGTGGCTCAGATTGAGCTAGTCACACGACAAGCCGACAGCGACATAGGGTACAAGCTCCTAATAAACGGCTCCGAGGTTGTCAGCTCCTCCCCCACCGTTGCCGAGGTGGGCACCTCTATTACGGTGAAAAACCTCTTTTACAACGTCCCCGCACGGCGACGCTTCCTCAAGAGCTCCGAGACAGAGCTACGACACATCTACCGCCAGTTCGAGCGCATCGCACTGGTCTACCCCGAGATTGCCTTCACCCTCTACTCCGAGGGCAAGCTCATACGCAACCTCCCCAAGAGCGACCTCCAGCATCGCATCGTAGACCTCCTAGGCAAGAGCTACTCCAAGCAGCTCATCCCGATTGAGTACCAAGGGCCCCTAGCCAATGTCTCGGGCTTCATCACCCTGCCACGCGATGCTAAGCGCAGAGGTGCCCAGCAGTTCTTCTTTGTCAATGGACGCTATATGAAGCACCCCTACTTCCACCGTGCGGTCATGAACGTCTTTGAGGACCTCGTCGCGCCAGGGAGCCAGCCCAACTACTTTATCTACTTTCAGGTAGACCCCAGTCGCATCGATGTCAATATACATCCTACCAAGACGGAGATTAAGTTCCTCGATGAGCAGGCTATCTTCAAGCTTCTTATGGTAGTGCTACGCGAGCATCTCAGCACCACCAGCGCTATGCCGGCTATCACCTTTAGCACCGACCAACTCATCGAGATACCAGCCTACGATGCCACACGCCAACCTAGCAGTGCGCTCCAGCCACCGCCCGTGCAGATAGACCCCGAGTACAATCCCTTTAGGGCTGTCACGACAGACGATGAGCAGCCCCTGGACCCGCTCTCCCCGCTGAGTAGTGGCTCGCCCGCTCATTGGGAAAGCTTTATCGACGACTTCCAGCAGCGACGAGGTGAGTCAGCAATCCCTGCAAGCCAACCCACCGAGGCAGCCTCCACAGCGACGGATCCACTCTTTACGGTCTCCGCTGGCATCTCCCAGCCTGTGGCCAATAGCTCCAACTTGGTCTACACCTTTCAGGATCGCTACCTCTTTACCACAATGAGCGACCGCCTTGCCGTCATCCATATCGAGCGCGCACTACTACGCATCTACTACGAGCAGCAGATAGCGACCCTCACACTCGAGCCCGATCAGGCGCAGCCACTACTCTTTGCCGAGGAGCTATCACTACCCAGCGACAGCTACCCGACGCATCACGCATTGGTCGAGAGCTTGCGACAGATTGGCTTCGAAATCACCTCGCAAGAAGCATCCGCCGACACAGACGAAAACGTCTACCTCATCACCTCCGTACCCAAACCACTTCGCCCCATCGGCGTCGCAGACATGGTCACCAAGACACTCGGCGAGTACCTCGATGATGAGGACAAAGACGACACCGACACCACGCTACCACCAGCGGAACTTCTAGCGCAGCTCTTCCTCTCTGGCGAAGCTCTACGCCAAGCCAGCGAACTGGTGCGCCACACACTCCACGCACGTGCAGCGCAGCCCAGTCAGATTATCTCCGACCTCTTTCTGACGCCCAACTCGCAGTTCGACCCGCTCGGACGCTCCATCATGGTCTCCCTCACCTCTGAGGAGATTGACAAGTGGTTCTAGACCTCCTTACCCACCTGACATAAGACGTCGTTGGGAAGCCTCTTCCCAACAGGAGATTGTTGACTTTTGCAACAGTCTCTATATATAATGTATCACCCATGGATTGGCTGTTGGCTGTTAGCCTATCGGAATCATCGGAGCTATCAGAGTGATCGGGTCTCTAACCTCTAATCTCTAACTTCTAATCTCTATTCTCGAATATCCACGTGGAGAATCTCAAATCTCCACGTGGATATTTTTTATTTTCCACGTGGGCGTCATTCATTTCCTCCGAAGTTTCATTTGATTCCTCCGAGGAATTTTTTCTTCCCCACGTGGAAAATAAAAATTCTCCACCTGGATATTTCGAAATATCCACGTAGAAATCACTTTTTCTCGACACAGCACCGCATCGATATGTAGTCAACTCTAAATAACACAAGAATGCGCCAGAGTACAAACGACTCTGACGCATCCTCTCCAATCACATACTAAATGTAGCTTACGCTCCACTTAATGGGTCACGCTCCTGCACGGGCGTGATGGGCTCTGGTGCTATGTGGGAGTCGATAGACCAGAGGTATGCAGCGATGAGCTCGCTGTTGTTGTATGCCTGAGCATTCATCTCGCGGATACGTGCTAGGAGGGCATCACTCTTGGCGGGGTCTGCCTCCTGCACCAGCAGGCAAGTGTTGAAGCCTGGCCAGACGGCGGTATCCTTGTGCGGGATGTCGAAGTTGCTCTCAGCAAGTGCCTTCGGGATGACTTGGTAGACACTTATCTCCAGCTCCCGCAGGAGCGACTCCATCTGCTCCTGCATACTGACATTGCAGGTGATATATATAAATCTCATACTTAGTTATTCTCAATATGTTTCCTCAATCTAGTTACTCTGCGCTCTCTATTGAGCTTGCGCTGGTGTACAGCAGCATAGGCTGTGGGCACCAAGATGAGCGTCACGAGCATAGAGATGAGGAGACCTCCGATGATAGTGATGCCTAGCGGTGCATAGAGCTCCTTACCCATACCTCTACTGAGTGCCATGGGTAGCATACCGAGTATGGTGGTCATAGAGGTCATCAAGACAGGACGCAAGCGTGAGCGACCAGACTCCATCACCGCATCTCGTATCGTATAGCCACGACGCACGAGCATATTGCTGTAGTCCACGAGGACGATACCATTGTTCACCACGATACCTACGAGCATGATGAGACCGATGAAGGTCACGACACTGAGCGTGGTACCGGTGATGAGGAAGGCTAAGATAACGCCTACGAGGGTAAAGGGTATAGCAAAGAGGATGATAAAGGGATCCAGTAGCGACTCAAACTGAGCAGCCATCACCATAAAGACTAGGAGCAGTCCGATGATGAAGATGACCGTAAGCGAAGAGAAGGTATCACCCTGATCCTCCACCTGACCACCTAGTGAGACGGTCACACCTTGTGGTGTCTCGAGCTCATTGATGATCTGCTCCGCAATCTTAGCACCATCACCGAGCGAGATGCCGTTGAGGTTGCTTGTGACCTTGACATAGCGCTGCTGGGTGAGTCGCTCTATCTGTACGGGACCCTCCTTCTCCTGAATATCAGCCACGGCAATGAGCGGTACCTGCTGTCCCAGGAGGTTGGTCACCTGCATCTCGCGCAGCTTGCTGATTGAGTTACGATAGTCAGGCGCATACTGTATGCGTATGTCGTAGTCGGTACCGTCCTCGGTATAGGCACCTGCCTTAGCTCCATAGAGGTTCTCACGTACCTGTATACCGATGACGCCAGGATTGAGAGCCATCTGAGAGGCTTTGTCCTTGTCCACGAGAATGTGCACCTCACGATTGCCCGCCGAGACTAGCGCCTCGACATTGGTAAACTCAGGATGCTCCTTCGCTTTGCGCTCGATCTCAAAGGCAACCTGGTTCATCTGGTCGATATCCTTGCCATAGATGACAAACTCTATCGGCGCTCTATTACCGGTCAGCGCAGTCGCCATGGCACTACCACCAGACACTGTCACCTTCTCAATCTCAGGGATTGCCTCAATCAGCGGACGTATATCGTCTGCTATCTGCTGACTGCTGCGCTTACGCTCATCGACAGGCTTGAGGTGGCAGAAGATGGTACCGATGTTCTTACCCTCTTTAAAGCCGACAGCAGTCAGGACGCCATCATCGGTCTGTCCCGTGATACTGGCGATACCACCCTCGACAACCTCTGGCACTTGCTCCTGCAGTAGCTGTACTATCTGATTACCGACTTGCTCTGTGAGCATATGTGAGGTACCCTGCTCCGTCTCAAACTGAATAGAGACAGAGCCTGCGTCAATATCGGGGATGTAGTCAGTACCGACCGCCTTACCTAAGAAGAGGACTAAAACAAAGATCACTAGCGCCGACACGAGGGTGATGCCCTTGTGAAAGACTGCCCACCCGAGGAAGTCATGGTAGACACGCTCGATGCGCTGGAACATACGCTCACTCCAGTTGTAGAGCTTGCCGTGCTTCTTGCCTTCGCCACCACGGGGTGCGGGCTTGAGCAAGACGCTCGAGAGCATCGGTGTCAGTGCTAGTGCGGTAAAGAGGGAGGTAATCATACAGGTCACCGTCAGGACGGCTAGCTGCTTAAACATCACACCGACGATACCGCCCATGAAGACGAGCGGGAGGAAGACGACGATTGTGGTCAGCGTCGAGGCGGCAATGGCTAGTCCCATCTCCGAGGCTCCAAACATAGCCGCTTGCTTTGGCATGGCGCCTCGCTCGATGTGCTGCGTGATGTTTTCGAGTACGACGATGGCGTTGTCCACCACCATACCGATAGCGATCACGAGTGCTACGAGTGAGAAGATATTAATCGTGTAGCCCAGCAGATTCATAACGATAAAGGCCGAAATCAGCGACACAGGCATCGTCAGGAATACGATAAGACTAGACTTCCACTCTCGTAGGAAGAGCAAGACCACTAGGGTCACGAAGATTAGAGCGTACCAGATTGACGAGCTGAGATTGTTGATTGAAGAAGTAACCAGCTCATCCGATCCTATCACCTCAAAGATCTGCACATCGGAGGGCAGATCCTTCTGTATCTCGGAGATCTCAGCACGTACCGAATTAACCACATCAACCGTATTGGCACCAGACTGCTTTTGTACGAGCAGGGCAATACCCTTACCCACGTGGTTGAAGGCAGAGGCATCGGTCTCCTTAAAGGTATCTCGGACGGTAGCGACATCTTTGACACGTACTACCCTACCATTGACCGCCTTGATGACTGTATTCTCCAGCTCCTCGACACTCTCGTACTTGCCAGGCATACGCACGGAAAAGTCGTAAGCACCCTCCGTGACAAAGCCCGAGGGTACGTTGATGTTGTTTGCCTTGAGCATCATCGACAGCTGCGCCACCGACATGCCATAGGCCTGCATCCTCGTGGGGTCTATCTCGACTCGTATCTCACGCTGAGGCTGTCCTAGATAGATGACCGTACCGACGCCATCGACCTTCCTCAGCGCTGAGGCGATCTGATCCTCGACGATATCCTCTAGTCCGTTGTAGTTCTCGTCTGCATTGACTGCGTAGCCGAGGATAGGCATCATGGAGGCGTTAATCTTATAGATAATCGGCGTGTAGGCTTGCGACGGCATACGCGACTTGACCAGCTCGAGGAGGTCTCGAGCATTGTTTGCCGCAGCCGTAATATCCTCCTCCCACTCGTAGCGGAGCTGTATGAAGGAGACGTTTTCCTTAGAGATAGACTTAATCTCGACAAGGTTCTCCGCCGAGGAGAGCACTGCCTCCAGTGGCTTGGAGACCTGCTCTTCGACCTCTATCGCTGAGGCTCCCGGGTAGACCGTGATGACCGTCAGGGAGGGGAACTCCATATTCGGCATCAGGTCTAGCGGTAGCTTCGTCAGCGAGAAGACACCGATGACCAGTATGGCGACGAAGATCATCGCCGCCGCAATGGGTCGTTTTACACCAAATTCAGGAAGTTTCATAGGCTTACTTCTTCACCACGTTTACCTTAGAGCCATCGCTGAGCTTGTTCTTGCCATCTACGATGATGGTGTCGCCGCTCTTGACCTCATTGCTGTCTACGTAAACCCAACCGTCCTTGATCTCGCCACGCTTCACGGCGATGCGGCTCACGGTCGTGCCATCTTCGTTGAGCTTGAAGACAAACTCCTCAGCCGTACCCGCCAGACGATAGATAGCATTGAGGGGTACAAATAGTCCCTCACGCTCGGGCAGGGCAATAGATACGTTGCAGTACATGCCAGGCTTGAGTCGGTTGTTGCTGTTCGGGATATTGACCTCTACAGAGGCGGTACGCGTCATCGATGAGAGGACGGGAGAGATGTAAGAAATCTTACCCGTAGCGGGCTCATCGGGATAAGCGTCGAAGATGATCGTGGCTTGCTGCCCCTTCTCTATATAGCTCAGATCCTTCTCATTGACCTCGATGGTCGCTTTGAGTGGATTGATCTGGCGCAGCTCGACGATCCCGCTCTCGAGCTTGAGATCACTGCTGAGGCTGGGGGTGAAAGCGTAGGTCTCACCCTCGTTGATCATGATATCCGTGATGACTCCGCTAAAGGGTGCCACGATAGAGGTATTCTTCTTGAGCATCGATACTTTAGCGACAGAGGCGTCGTACTTAGCCTTGACATGGTCGTAGTCCATCTGGCTGATGCTTTCTTTCTCTCTCAGACGTGTGACACGGTCGAAGTCGCGCTTGATTGCTTCGTTCTCGACCTGTGCCTGTAGGAGCATCTCGTCCGACATCTCTACGATGACGGCCCCCTTGGGGACAAAGCTTCCCTTGCTATAGCGTATGCGCTCTACCTTACCAGGTAGTGCGGTGCCTAGATTGGCACTCTTGGAGGCTTCGGCTGTACCAGAGAAGCGAACGCTCGGCATAAAGGTCATCTCTTTGGCCTGTGCGATGGTTACGGGAATCACTTTGTCCGCTTCGGACTCTTGATTTTGGTCTCCTTGCTTGTTGCAGGCGGTTGTGGTGCCTAGGGTTAGCAGGAGTAATATCGTTGGGAGCAAGTAGCTCTTAAGTTCTTTAGTATGCATATTGTGATGTGATCTTTCTATCTAGTTCTGCTCTTCTATTTATTTCTCCTCTTGGGGCTGTGTATGCTCGGTCGCATACTGATAGAGCGCTCCGGTGGTCTTCTCCAGCTCAGAGAGCGTCACGGCAGCCTCTACACGTGCGTCGATATCTTCGGAGGCGGCTTTCTCCCACATAGTCTGCGCCTCGAGGATGTCACGGACGCTGTTCATCCCCTCTAGGAGGTTGTTTTTGGTAATGCGGAGATTCTCCTCGGCCTGCTCCTTCGAGAGCTTCGTCAGCTCCATCTTCTTAAGCGCCTCGGCATGCTTAAACCTGTTTTGCTGTACCTGCAGGGTGATCATCTCCTGAGCGTCTTGCAGCTCCAGCTCCGCCTTGGCTACCTCTTGGTCGGCTATATGTACCTGGTGTATCCTGTCTCCCCACGTGAGGATGGGCACCTGTACGCCGATGCCTACCATCCAGTCTCCTCCGAGATTGTTCTGGTTACCCTTGTAGATGTTGGGCTCGACCCAGTTGTACCCAGCGGTAAGAAAGACATTGGGGAGGAACTGCGACTTGACCATCTTTCTTGCCGACTCCGTGAGGGCGAGCTTGCTGCGCAGCATAAGAATCTCAGCCCGCTCAGCATTACTGCTCTCGAGTGCCAAGAGACGACTGCTCAGCTGCTCCTCGCTAATGATCTCACTATCTAGCTCGATCTGCTCAGCCTCTAGGCCAATGATTTGCCCGAGTAGCATCTTGGAGAGCTGGAGGCCGTTTTGTGCCTTCACGAGGGTGAGTTCCGCTTCGTTTTGCTTGACCTGCACCTTTAGGACTTCGTTTCTAGTCGTCATGCCCTCGGCGTAGACATTCTCCAAGTCCTGCACGAGATGGTCTAGGAGCGACTTGTAGGTCTGAGCGAGGCGCACCTTCTCCTGTACAGAGAGAACGCGCCAGTATGCCTCATCGACAGTGGCTAGGACGTCAGCCTCCTTCATCTTGACCTTTTCATGTGCTAGGTCGGAGGTATAGCGCGCCATCTTATTAGCCTCGACAATCTTACCGCCCATAAATATCGGCTGGCGTAAGACAAAGCCACCAGTGTAAATCTCCTTAGGAGCGACACTAATGAAGTCTAGCGGCATCGATAGCCCCGGCGGTGTCACGCCTGGGATGTTGAAGTCGATCGCAAAGGGGCGCAAGGCTCTATCCCCTGGATTAATCCACGCCCCAGCGAAGTCGATGCGTGGTAGATACTTCGTCTTGGCCGACTGAACTAAGTAGTCGGAGGCCACGGCATCTGCCTGCGCCATCTGTATCTGCTTATTGTGCTCTAGAGCGAGGTCTCTACACTGCTCTAGTGACAGCGACTCTTGGGCGTGCCCCTCGGCACTCCACCCGACAGAGAGGACAAGAGCCGTGCCTAGGAGAAGGAAACTCCTCCCATTAAATCTATATCTCATGATTTGCTAATGTCTATTCGTTACGACATCATTCACTTGGTATCAGAATCGTAAATGCCCTGATACCATTCCTTAAACTCTTTGTTCTTTGCCTTACTGACTATGATCCGCTCGGGGGTAGCTACTGAGAGAGTTACCGACAGCTTGCCACCAAACCATACGGACATACTCTGTATCGCACTATGCGCTACGATGTACTGTCTGTTGGCTCGGAAGAAGAGCTTTGGGTTTAGCTCCTGCGCCATCTTCTCTAATGATAGGTCGACAAAGTGCTCCTTTCTATCGGTGGTTACCACGACAGATGCTTTGCTCTCCGCACGTATATAGGCAATCTTGTCCACCGATATGGGTATCAGCTTATCACCCCAAGGTATCAGGAAGTGGCTCTTGTAGCTCAGCTGTGACTCATTGAGTGCCTGCATCATCTTAGCAATCAGAGCTTGGTTGTCCACCTTCTGGTCACTATGACTAAACCGCCTCACCTTATCAAGGGCTCTCTGGAGATCCGTCTTCTTGATGGGCTTGAGGAGGTAGTCGATACTGTTGACCTCAAACGCTTTCAGCGCATACTCCTCATAAGCTGTCGTGAAGATGATCGGACAGATGACCTCAATCCGCTCAAAGAGTGAGAAGACGGGACCATCTGCCAGGTGAATGTCCATAAAAGCCAGATCAGGCTCTGGATGACTCCCGAACCACTCGACACACTCAGATACACTCTGCAAGATGGTCAGCACCTCTATGGCAGGGTCTATCTCAGTGAGTAGGGCTTGTAGCCCAGTGGCGGTAAAGTACTCATCCTCTACGATTATAACTCTCATATCAGTGATTTGGCTCTTGGTGCTACTTCTTCTAAGCTTCGTATCAGGGGCAGGGCGACCGTAAAGTGCCCATCGTTAGAGACAATATCTATATCCTTACCAAAGAGCAAGCGGTACTGCTCCATCAGATTGTCTAGACCTACGCCCGTGCTTCCCGACTGGCTATCCTCCCGTAGCTGAATCTTATTGTCCACTACGATCTTTCCTTCTCTGGTGCTGATGTAGATAGTCAGTGGTACTTTGGCACTAGCTATATTGTGCTTGATCGCATTCTCCACTAGAATCTGAAGTCCCGATGGTATGACATAGTAGTCTAGATACTGCTTATCCACATCCCACTCCACACGCAGTCCGTCGAAGTAGCGGATACACATCAGGTAGAGATAAGAGTGGACAAACTCCAGCTCCTCCGAGAGACGCACCACCACCTTGTCGCGCATCGTGTGCCGGAAGACTGTCGCCAGCTCCTGCACATAAGCTCTAGCGCGCTCATCGTCACGGCCTATCAGCCCGTTGAGCGTGTTGAGACAGTTAAAGAGGAAGTGCGGGTCCGTCTGGTTCTTCAGTGCCGTGTACCTGTTTTGCAGATTCTCAAAGTCCAGCTCCTGCATACCGACCACAGCTAGGTGATTTTGCTTCATCAGATAGATGGTCATGGTAAAGAGGAAGGTCACCACCAGTATCACCAAGTCCTTGACATACTGCATCGCAGCATACGCGTGATAGCTAAAGAGATCTCTAAACCACCAGCGCTGCAGTCGAGACAAGTAAGGCGAGATGAAGATTACCCCCACGAGTAGTCCTAGCAGAATCAGCCAGAGCTGATACTGACGTATCTCATATCGATTGATCGCCCAGGACTGTATGCTGAGCAAGAGATAGAAGAAGACCATATTGACCAGTAGCGAGGCTAGCGAATTCAGCGATAGGATCGCTCCTAAGTCAATCTTTCGGTCCGTATCCAGCAAGCTGTAGTAGTAGATTGATGACGACAGCATCACAAACGCCAGCAAAAAGCTGATGATCAGCGTAGCCAGTAGCACGCTCTTGCGCTCATTGCTGAGCAGTATGAAACCCTTGCCTTGTCGCTGTCTCAAGCAACCCGTTATGATACGTTTCGTCATATACCTCTTGTCTACTCTACGTAGCGGTTCTGCCACTATCAGTATGCTCGTGCTAAGGTAGCAAGAAATAGCGGAACCCTACATCCCCTCCCCTCTTAGGGCGAAGGAGATAGGGTCCCTATTTCTTACTTGACACTAGAAGCGATAGCCCACACCTACCGTAAAGACGCTAGCATTAGCCTTGTAAGCGTCATCCTTGAGAGAGGTGCCAAAGCGAGAGGCGACATCGTTGACTGTCGACTTGAGATCGTCTACCTGATTGATGAAGCCATACTTGTAGCCAGCATTAATCTGGATACCATTGGCAAACTCATAGCCTAGCTGGCAAGCGACACCTACGTCCCATCTCTGGAGGGCTGACTTGTCGTTGTGCTGCTCATACAGATCTATCGGATCCTTCTTAAATATAGCAAGATCGATCTCATCTGTCTTAGCAGAGAAGCCTACACCAACGTAAGGACCTACACCTCCGTAAAACTGGCCTTTGCCTAGTCCTACCTTACCCAAGGCGTAGACGGGGATCTGCATACCCCACTGGTTGATCTTATTCTCTAGTGAGAGCCCAGCTACCTCTGCCTTGACACCCGTACCTCTGTAGTAAAACTCTAGCTCAGGCTGGATAGCGAAGTTCTCGTGCAGATTAATCCTCATAAAACCGCCGAAGTCAGCTCCGGGCTTCATCTCTGTCTTGAGGACGTTGAAGTCATCACTCAGGATCATACTGGAGCAGTTGACACCAGCCTTGACACCATAGTCGAGTGATGTGGTCTGTGCGACAGCTGAGACAGCCGTCATACCCATGAGGGCGGTTGCTACAATAGCGATGATGTTGCGTTTCATACTTTCTTCTGTTTGTTTGGTTAGATTTATATGTATATGTTTCTAGTCGTGTGACCTACCCGATCGCAATAGATCAACCAACTCTGTCGCAAAGGTATGAAGAGCCAAATGGCTCCACAAGCAGTTTGTGACCCAAACGGGCGAAATAGCGACCGAAGCGACCGAAGAGCTTACCGAGCCATAGGAACAACAAGCTGTAAACGCTGACTAAGGACCCTTTTCCCCACTCTGATGTCACCCTCTTCCTTCCATAGGAGGTCCTTTACTCCCGCCCCATCTTTGAAAAGTTTCCAACCTTGGAAATATAAGTTTCCTAGGTAGGAGATTTTTCTTTCCACCCTAGGAAATTTTCCACTCCTCCGCAGAAGTCAAACGACACTTCCCGAGAACAGTTGTAAATGTGGTCTAGGTTCTCTATATTTGCACGCTCGTAGGAGACTACCTTGGGACGAGTCGGTGGAGGGATGCAATAATCCAGCGACAGATACGTTTCTGCGGTAGGTGACTCCTTATTATAATATAACCACTGATATAGATTGACTATGTACTGGACGTTAGAATTGGCCTCCAAACTGGAGGATGCACCCTGGCCTGCTACCAAAGATGAGCTCATCGACTATGCTCAGCGCTCAGGCGCGCCCATCGAAGTGATCGAAAACCTCGAAGAGATTGAGGACGAGGGCGAGGAGTACGAGACCATCGAGGATATCTGGCCAGACTACCCTAGCAAGGAGGACTTCTTCTTCAACGAGGAGGAGTACTAGCACCGCTACTATAGACCCTGACTCATAATCGGGGAATCTCTGCATAGCTATGAGCTTATGACCACACGCCACCTAGGATGAGAGAGACGCGCCCACTACGGATCTGCGCTATACGGCTTGCGCCAAGAGAGCACCAGTCGGAGGGGGGCGTATGCGCTACGGAGAGGTGGGGGCGTAAGTCTCTCGGGAGGTTCCTGCTATGTCTACTTATCGTGGGCTGCTGGCTCCCGATGCGTTCGCTGGCGCAGGTGGACCCGCTTTTCTCCGACTACCGACGGTTGCAGAACTACTACAATCCGGCAGCGATCGGGCTGCAGAAAGATCTGCTCCTGACGGCTGCCTATCATCAGCAGTGGATCGGTATCGAGGGAGCACCGGCTAACCTTTTTGTCTCGGCTCATACGGAGCAGCAGTGGGGCAAGAGCTACCACGGCGTGGGGCTGGTGGTCGTGGCGCAGCGTGCGGGACTCTTTACCCGTACAGAGGCACAGGCAGAGTATGCCTTTCAGCTTCGCTGGAAGGGGGACAAAATCCTCTCTATCGGCACGGGGCTAGGCATGATCAACCTCCTATACGATGGCACTAAGGCACACATACCAGACGGAGGGGCTATGACGCCCAACGATCCCTCGCTGCCCCAGACGCCTGTGTCGGGGCGCAACTTTGACCTCTCTGCGGGAGTCTTATGGCACACGCCTCGCTACTTCATCGGTGTCTCGGGGCGTCATCTCACGGTGCCGCGCATCACCCTCGATAGGCTTTACTATCAGAAGGTGCCGATACATATCAATGCGGTCTGTGGGTACAATATTACACCAGCAGGTGCGTTATTATCGTGGCACCCCTCACTATTTGCCTCAACAAACTTGACGTCGTGGCGAGTGGATGTCAACCTAGATGTGCGCCTTGCGCAGCGGTGGGAGGCTGGTCTGATGTACCGACCTTTGCAAGCGGCGGGGCTACGGCTGGGAGCGCTCTTTGGCAAGTGTCACGTGGGTTACCTCTTTGAGATGCCTACGAGTCAATTGGCGAGGGGCAACTGGGGCAGTCACGAACTGGTGATAACCTATGCACTCCCGATGTCTAGCCACAAGAAAGGGACTAACAGCTACAAGAGCATCCGACTTCTTTAGCCCGTGCATCTCTATAAATAATAGAACTTAATCAGAAGACCTCTGAAACAACTTAGAAGCTATGAAAGAAGCTTTGTCGACATACAGCAGTCCATCCCAGAGCGCGCAAGACGCCCGTTCCGTACAAAGGCTTAGGACTAGAATCAGAGCGGGAGCCTTGCCCCTACTAGGTGCTTTGGCACTACTCTTACTCTTCATCTCCGTGCTGAGCATGGTAAGCTGCGCGCCCAAGCGTGGCTCTGGTGTGAGTGCCGAGCTGGTGGGCGTGGGACTCGCCTCGTGGAGTGAGCCAGCGCCATACGGCATGGTACAGATACCACAAGGACACATCGTGCTGGGCGAGCGTGAGGCGGACACCGTATGGGGCCTCCCCGCAGAGTACCGAGCCATCTCGGTAGATGCTTTCTGGATGGATCAGACGGAGGTGACGAATGCGCAGTGGCGACAGTTCGTCTACTATGTGCGTGACTCGATCGTTCGCGAGCGTCTGGCGGACCCGCTATACGGGGGTAACCCGCTCTACAAGATTACGACGGACAAGTATGGTGACCCTGTCAAGCCCTACCTCGACTGGTCTCAACCGCTACCTACTCCTAAGCGTGCGCTAGAGCAGGAGCTGGAGGCGATGGAGAGCGTCTACTACACGAACCCCGTGACGGGCGAGCGCAAGCTAGATCCTAAGCAGATGCTCTACAAGTATGAGGTCTACGACTACCATGCGGCGGCACTCTACCGCAACAACTTACAAAAGGATGTGCGCGCCAGCAAGGGTGTCCAGGAGCCGGTGATGATCTCTAAGGACACCGCTTACGTCAATGACCGTGGCGAGATAATTCGTGAGACGATCACGCGTCAGCTCGCTAGTGAGTACGACTTCCTCAATACTTACATCGTAGCGATCTACCCCGACGAGACAGTCTGGGTCAACGACTACCCCAACTCTAAGAATGAGATCTACACCCGCACTTACTTCAACCATCCTCGCTACGACAACCACCCCGTGGTGGGTATCTCGTGGGAGCAGGCGACCGCTTTCTGTCACTGGCGCACGGACAACTACCGCAAGGGGCTGAACCTGCCCGAGGGAGCTATCGTGCCGGAGTTTAGACTACCCACCGAGGCGGAGTGGGAGTACGCAGCGCGTGCTGGACGGACGAACACAAAGTTCCCATGGAATAGCGAAGACCTAGACTCGGAGGATGTCTGCTTCTTGGCAAACTTCAAGCCCTTCGAGGGAGACTACGCAGCCGACGGGCAGGTGATTACTTCGCAGGTAAGCACTTTCTCGCCCAATGACTACGGGCTCTACGATATGGCGGGCAACGTGGCGGAGTGGACCAGCTCGAGCTACTTCGTCTCGAGCTACGAGATGATGGACGATGTCAATCCGCAGATGCACTACAACGCAGCTCGCGAGGACAATACGATGCTACGGCGCAAGGTCGCCAAGGGTGGCTCGTGGAAGGACGTCCTCCGCTTCATCAGATCCACACGACGCATCTACGCACCACAAGATGAGGCGCACTCTTACATTGGCTTCCGCTGTGTGCGTAGCATCATCAACAACTCCAAATAAGCAACGCAACAGACAGCCCTAACGACGGCTTTACCCTTCAGATAGATAGACTCATGGCAAAGAAATATAGACGCTACAAGAATGGTCTGGAGATGTATCTCTCCAGCAAGAAAGGGCGCAGAGTGCTCAACTTCGCATACAGCTGGGGTGCCGCAGTGGTAATCCTCGGAGCTCTCTTTAAGTTGCTCCACCTACCCTTCGGCAATGAGATGCTTTTCATCGGTATGATCACCGAGTTCTTCGTCTTCTTTATCTCAGGCTTTGAGCAGCCTGAGGAGCACTACCAGTGGGAGCAGGTTTTCCCCGAGCTAGACTCTAAGAACCCGATGGACAAGCAGGAGATGGAGGCTCGCCGACAGTACCTCCTCCGCAAAGCTCAAGAGGCTGCAGCAGCGCCTGCCCCCACTTACGCCTATCCTGAGGGTGAGCATCACGAGCCGACGAGAGCTTACGCAGCACAGCCTCAAGCACAACCACAAGCTCAGGCGGGCTACGCGGCTCCTGAGGGTGGTTACGGTGTACCAGCTTCGGAGGTTCAGGTGGAGCGTCTCTCCTCAGCCATTGATCAGCTAGCTAATGCCGCTTCACAGCTCAGCCGACTGGGCGAGCTATCTCAGCAGATGACCGATCAGTGGGTCGCTATGCAGCAAGACGGCCGCACCCTCGGTGAGAGCGCTGTCGAGTATCAGACGCAGATGGACACGACCTCACAGCACCTGGCGCGTCTCAACCAGATCTACGAGTCGCAGCTGGCAAGCATCACAGGACAGGTCGCTACCATTGACCAGATCAACCAAGGGCTGGAGCATATTAAGAATATGTACCAAGACTCCGCCATCGACAGCACCACCTTCCGCACGCAAAATGAGCGCTTGACCATGCAGCTCTCTGAGCTGAACCGTGTCTACGCTCGCATCCTAGAGGCGCTGACGGTCAATATGGGCGCCCCCGGTATGGCGGGTCGTCCTTATCAGGGAGGCTACGAGCCTAGCTACTACGCTCCTCGGCAAGAGTACCCCTCGGCACGGTCTGACTACTACGCATCACAGCCCTACCAAGCACCACGCAATGCGGGCGCACCACAGGAGCCACAAGAGTAGATAGTTTTTCTCACCTCATCTACTCGATAGCTATTCAACTAACACAATTTAGGCATTATGGCAGCAGGAAGTAGTGGCAACCGCAATAGACAGAAGATGATCAATCTGATGTATCTCGTCTTCATTGCGATGGTAGCACTCAACGTCTCCTCAGAGGTGCTCTCGGGCTTTGTCCTCGTAGAGCGCAGTCTGACGCACACCATCGAGGGGGCACAGCAGAGCAATGACAATATCATGAAGGGGCTCTCGACTGCTTATGCCAAAAACCCTAGCAAAGCGGAGCCCTGGTATCGCAAAGGACTAGCACTCACCGCCTATGCCGACTCAATCTATAACGAGATAGACCAGCTGCGCCTCCTCATAGCTCAAGAGGCAGACGGTAAGGATGCCAACCCCAATGATGTAGCACGCAAGGACGATATGAACGCCCCCACGACCGTCATGCTCAACCCGCTCACACGGCGTGGTGCTAAGCTACGCGAGTCGATCGACGCCTTCCGCACGTACACCACGCAGATGGTTCGTAGCGACAGCCGTCGTGAGCATATCTCTGAGATGCTCAGCACGGAGAGCGCAGGCGGACTGAGCTGGGAGCAGCAGATCTTTGAGAACATCCCCACCATCGCCTCGCTCACGATGCTCACGAAGCTCCAGAGCGACATACGCTCCGTCGAGGGCGACGTGCTGAATGACCTGGTCCAGAACATCGACAGTGGCGACCTCCGCGTCAATAAGATTGCGGCACAAGTGATCCCACGCAGTCAACTCGTCATGCAGGGCAGCCAGTACGAGGCGAGCATCGTCCTCTCCAGCTACGACTCGACACGCGTGCCCAAGATTGTGGTCAACGGCACCACCCTCCCCGAGAGTGCTGGAGGCATTTACCGTGTCACAGCGTCCAAGGCGGGAACCTTCCCCATCTCGGGATACATCGAGACGGAGCTGCCCGACGGCACCGCTGTCAAGCAACCTTTCCAATCGGAGTACTACGTCACCGAGCCTTTTGCCACGGTCGCGCCTACGATGATGAACGTCCTCTATGCGGGCATCAACAACCCGATTAGCATCGCCGTGCCTGGTGTCCCCTCGCAAAACGTGACCGCCACGATGACCAACGGCACGCTCACCCGCCAAGGCAATGGCTGGGTAGCTAAGCCCGCCAAGATCGGTACTCCCGCCGTCATCACCGTCATGGCCAAGCAGGCGGACGGACGAACCACCAAGATGGCCGAGACCTCCCTACGGGTACGAGCACTCCCCGACCCACTTCCTTATATACAGTACACCGATGCCAATGGTGCGACCAAGCGTTTTAAGGGCGGACGTATTGCCAAGCGCGACCTCCTCACGGCCAACGGTATCGGAGCAGCTATCGATGACGATTTGCTAGACGTGCCCTACCAAGTGGTGCGTTTCCAGCTCCTCTTCTTTGACTCTGTCGGTGGCGTTATCCCCGAGGTGTCCAACGGACCCACTTTCTCCGCTAGACAGCGAGACAAGATCCGCAATATGGCAAAGGGTAAGCGCTTCTTCGTGAGCGAAGTAATCGCTCGTGGTCCCGACGGCATCGAGCGACAGATCCCAGCCATCGAAGTAATCGTACGATAGTCTTCACAGCTTTAAGAATAGACCCATCTCACTATACTATGCAACGCATTCAGTCTCTACTCATAGTACTCCTGGCCCTCACGCTCACACTGACCGCTGAGGCGCAAAACTTCGACCCGCTCTCCACTACCCCGACCGACTCGACACAAGTCGCCACGGAGCAGCCACGCCAGCGCCCCACGGCACGTCAGCGACGCGATAGAAAAGAGCAGGAGCAGGAGACACAGGCCAATGGCATCTCCATGCGCGCCAAGAACTACGCCGACCAGCAGGTCAAGGATACCGAGGCAGCCCCCTGGCGCCGAGTCGTCTACCGACAGCTCACGATAGACAGCCTCGCCAATGCTCCTATCTTCCGTCCTGTACGTCCCTCGGGACAGTTGCAGAGCCTCTTCTCGCTCCTCTTCAAGCGCTTCAACGAGGGGAGCATCACCGTCTATGAGTACGAAGACCTCGGCTACGAAAACCTAACGCCAGAGCGACAGCTGCGCTTCGAAGACTTCCTCGACCGCTTTGGCATCGTATATGACAAAGACCCGAGCCAGACAGGCAACCGCGCCTTCAAGATCCTCCCCGTAGACATCCCCACGCAGTCCATTCGCAGTTACTATGTCAAGGAGGAGTACTACTACGATGTCAAGACCAGCGACGTGAGCAGTCAGATCGTAGCGATCTGCCCCGTGATGGACGACGAGATATCGATGGAGGGTAGCGTGCGCATACCGCTCTTCTGGGTCAAGTACTCCGACCTGCAGCCCTACCTCTCGCAGCAGCCCGTCATGCTCTCGACCAAGAACAACGCCACGACCGCCACGATGGACGACTTCTTCAGTCTCAACCTGTACCGCGGACAAATCTCGATGACGCTAGGCGGTGAGACCGCTGAGCTCAACAGCGAGATGAGCGACTCGACAGCCATGGCTGCTCGTCAAGCCTTCAGCAACCAGATTGAAGGCGAGCTACAGCAGTTTGAGGAGAGTCTCTACGGCACCGAGTACACCACCTCTGCCACAAGTGATGACGACCTCCAGGAGGCGCGTGACAGCGAGGACGACTCGCAGCTAGACACCGCCCGTGCCCGTCGCTCACAAGAGCTGCGCGAGGGCAAGAGCAACCAGCGCAAAGCTGCCAAAGCGACCAAGGCAAAGAAGAAGAGCCGTGCTGACAAGAAGCGTGCTAAGAAGGCCACTCAAACAGCAGCCAAGACCGAGCAGCCGAAGCAGTCTAAGAGCAGCACCACACGCTCCGTGCGCAACCGTTTCTAGCCACAGACGCTACAAGCAACCGCCTAACCACAGACGCTACAAGCGACTAAGTCGCCAACCACACAGCCGAGGGCTGGGTCCGTCACAACGGGCTCAGCCCTCTCTCTTTATCTATTTGACCCACCCTCTACTATGCCAAGTAAATTCAAAAGACTATCTTTGTTTGCAGTTCAATATGTCACATACAAATCAACAGCAAATGCTTATGAGACACTACTACTTATTACTCTCGCTCTTAGGAGTGCTACTCAGCCCTCTCTCCATCGTCGCTCAGACCATCCAGGATGGCGTACTATCTGACTGCTCGGAACTCTCAGGACGATATGAGGTTCCTGACGAAGTAACCAGAATTGCCGACAATGCATTCTTCACCGCAAGTGTCACAGAGGTGGTGATAGGCAAGAATGTTCGGGAGATAGGCAACTCTGCTTTCCAATACTGTACCAAGCTCGAGCGCATCACCTTTGCCACAGGCTCCAAGTTACAGCTCATTGGTGACGACGCTTTCTCCGACTGCCCTAAGCTGACCGATATCGTACTCCCCGAGGGTCTCCAGCGCATGGGCGTACGCACCTTCTGGCTCAACGAGTCGCTCAAGCAGATTACCCTCCCCACCACTCTCGACACGCTACCTAAGTACTGCTTCCAAGGCTGTACCTCACTCCGCAAGATGACCCTACCCGAGGGGATGAAGGTTATCGCAGAGAACGCATTCTCTGGCTGCGAGAACCTGATGGTGGTGAAGCTCCCGACCACCCTTGACTCCATCGCTACAAAAGCATTCTATAAGAACCTCGGACTATTCACCCTCTCCATCCCCGAGGGGGTACGCTCGATTGCAGACAGTGCGTTCATGCGCTGCGAAAACCTCGAGACCGTCACCCTACCAGCCAGCCTAGAGCGTGTCGGTGCTAAGCTCTTCCGTCGTTGCCCCGAGCTAACGACTATTTCCGTCGCCTCTGGGAGCAAGCACTTCACCTCTCGTGAAGGCATACTCTACTCGTCCGACCTGAAGACACTTTACGAGGTACCAGCCAAGTTCAAGAGTGAGGACTACAAGGTACCAGCAGAGACAGAGACCATCTACCACTACGCCTTCTACGAGTGTCCCGATGTTCAGGGCATCACCATACCACAGACCATCCAGCGCATCGGCATTGCTGCTCTTGTGAACAACGGGATGCGTCAGTTCACCTTCCCAGGCAATGACAAGTATTGGCTTGCTAATGGTTCGCTCTACTACAAGGCGACCACCAAAGATGGCGAGCAGACCGTCTTCATGGCTCATCCCTCAGAAGCTGAGGGCGAGGCCATCGTCACCTACGGCACCAGCTACGTGTCAGACTACGCACTCGCAGGGTGTCACAAGATTAGCTCACTACGCTTACCCTCGACCCTCCTCGGAATGGGAGCTTTCGTTCTCAGCGACTGCAAGGAGCTGAAGGACATCTTTAGCTACGCCATAGAGCCACCCACACTATCCGAAGAGTCTCTTATGTTTCTCGACCTCCCCTCCGTACGTCTGCACGTCTATCCAGAGGCTATGCAAAAGTATATGAACGCGCCCTACTGGCAACTCATCCTACATGGAGACGACCTCACGGGCGAAGAGCCAAGAGCTATCGCAACGCCTGAGCTACAGACCAGACAGCTCAGCTGGAGCTATCAGCAAGATGGTACACTACAGCTCAAGAGCCAGAGCGCAGTGACTATGCAGGTGACACTCTACAGCACAGAGGGAGCAAGCCTTGCCACGCTAGAGCTACCGCCACACGCTACCGCACAGCTCATCCTTCCCACAGCAGGCGTCTACCTACTTCGTAGCACCTCAGCTCTAAGTTCATCGGTAGAGCGCATTGTGATTTGAGGAGATGACACCTTAACTATGACCTCAAGCGAACAGTTATGAAGCGTTTCAAGACCATCTACCTCCTGCTACTATCGCTATGTCTCGTAGGCATAACGCAGCCACTAGTAGCACAGAGTAGCAAGACCATAGCTAGTGACAAGGCTGGCTCTCTCAGTAGCAAGCTCACTGGTCTAGAGGGCGTGACCGACCTAACCATCACAGGCATTATGGATGCGACTGACCTTGCAGCCATTGCCAAAGCTCTACCCGACCTCTTACGACTAGATTTGGAACAAGTCTCCTTCAAGAAGCACCTCGACCCGTATGACCCTTACGGAGGCCCATCGGCAGACTGCTTCCCCTTTGGGCTAAACGGCAAGATGCAAAGCCTGCAAGAGCTGATCCTCCCCTCCTCTATTACAAAGATTACCGGAGGGGCGCTCTTCGGGCTACAAGCGCTGACGAAGCTCACCTGCCCCACAGCCGTTGTTCCGGCCATCGAAGGCTGGGAACAAGAGCTCACCAGTAGCGAGATATACGCTCAGTGTACACTCTACGTACAGGAGGGACTTGTGAATGCTTTCAAGCAGAGCAACACCTGGGCTTTTCACCAAGTCCTACCGATACCGAAGCCCTTTGAGGCTGACTTATCGCTTACAGTGGCTACGAGTGCAGCCTTCACCATCACAGTAGGAGCCGAGGGCGAAGCCGTCACGGTACACTACCCCGATGGATTCCAGGAGAGTATGGTAGGTGCTGAGGACGCCCTGATGCTAACCTTCACTCATACGATAGACCCCAGCAAGGTGACCAATGAAAAGCGCATACTGATTTCAGCTCCTACAGCTATTGCCCTTAAAGCGGAGCGCTCTGGAGTGACAGCCTGCGAATTTATCCGTAAGATTCCCCTACAAGAGCTAGCACTACGCTCCGAGGGCGAGCTGACAGCGCTAGACCTGTCGTCACTCACCTCGCTCACCTCGCTCATCCTGAGCAACTGCGCCAAGCTCACTACGCTACAGCTCCCCACTACAGCACCCCAACTTAAGACCTTACAGTTGCCAGGCACTGCTGTAAGAGAGCTGACGCTCACCCCCTACACAGCTCTTGAAGAGCTCGATTTAGTGAGTGTCGGTCTATCAGAGATTGATCTCACAGGCTTGACGCAGCTCCGCTCCATTGCCCTCACGGACAATGAGCTCACGGCACTAGACTTGCCACAGTCCACACAGCTGACGAGACTCTACTGTGGCGACAATAAGCTCACCCTCGACAAGCTACCCACACTAGCTATCGATGGACCAGCCTATGTCTACGCACCACAAGCTCATATGAGCTGGGGCAAAGACTCCTACAGCACCGACGATGCGATAGACCTCTCGCACCTCACACAGCTACAAGGCGTACTGGCAGCCCCCGTTGCCTCGGTCTATGCCTGCTTTGATGCCAAGAGCAAAGCTCAGCTACGGGAAGGAATCGACTACAAGGTGCTCCGCGAAGGGGTCTTCCAGCTATTGGCTCCACACGCCGATGGGGTCTTCTTTACCGTTACGACCCCGGCATTCCCTGCTTTTACGGGTGACAATGCGTATCAGACGGAGCCTATCGTTATCACTCAGGGCACCAGCGTCTGCGCTCCTACGGTCAGCAACCAGCCACTACAGATAGAACCAGAGAGCAAGGGCGTCACACTGACGACCCAGGCGTCGCTCCCCTATGCGCTCTACGACCTCTCAGGAGCCTGCCACTACCGAGGCACGCTACAGGCTGGTCGCACCGACCTCCCGCTCGCCAGTGGTAGCTATCTGCTTGTCTATCGACTAGGAGATAGAGACGAGAGCGTCAAGTTTGTCGTCACTACACGCTAATCGTCCATAAGCAGGAGTTCATACGAAGCGAGGCATCTACACATTGTGCTGTAGGTGCCTCGCTTGTTTTTGCTCTCGTAGCAGAGACATTTACCACTATAGGAGACTGTTGCAAAAGTCAACAGTCTCACAATCTTGCCTGCATGATTGTTTAGACTTTGCAGAAAGGATGAAGCGCAAGGCGCTGAGGGTGAGGTCTGAAGGGAGCATACCTCCGTATGTGACCGAAGCCGAATCCCGAAAGCAACACGGCGATTCGCCTTTATGCAACAGTCTCATAAATGAGACTTTTGCAACAGTCTCTAGATGGGAAAAGGTCTAGACTTATAGGTCAAAATGGCTATTAGGCTGTTTTACCCACCATTTTGACCTATACGCCTCTTTTTATTACCTTTGTAACGTGGTTATTGAGTTGCAATACAGGTTGCATAGATAGCCGATTACCTATCCTATTCATTTCGTTATTATTATGAAACTGGCATATAACTTATCGATCCTGATCGGGCTTATGATGCTTCTCTCAGGCTGTGGCTTGATGAAGCTCTTCACCTCGGAGCCAAGGGATGTCTGCAAGGCGCAATTGGAGACCAAGGAAGGAGCTACCTACACAGGGTATCTTAGGATGCCTATGTCGGGGGACAAGGAGCTCAAGCTCTTCGATGACCTCGCCCTCGCCCATTCAGCCGGCACCTTCAAGTCCGAGGACCTGAAAGGCATCGAGCTAAGCAACCCCAAGAAACCGGACTCGAGCTATCGCTTTGAGTACAAAAAGTTCTCCACCTTCCTGCAAAGCAATGCCGCATGGATGACTCTCGTAGATAGGGGACCTGAGCTTACGGCCTACCTCCTGGCCTCTTCGTACAAGATTGATGAGAATGGGGACATCTTCTTCATCGGCAACGAGCAGCGGATCATACGTAGTGGAGGAAGTATGGCTGTGGTAAAGCCCAGCTTCCCACTATTCTTGGAGAAACGCGGAGGTATCCTAAGAAAGGTTGCTCTGGTACACGGGATCAACTATGAAGGATCTCAGTTTAGAGGCGGAGTGGTCAGATTCCTTGCCGATGATCCGGAGCTCTGTAGCTATGTGAGAGGACTGAAGTGGGAGTTTGAGGACATAGATAAGGTGGTGAAGTACTACGATCCTCACCGCAAGGGTGAGCTGGTCATTAAGGATGACCGGGGTCAAGTCCTCGCTCTGCCACCACATAAGATGGTCACGGGTGCGCTGTCAGGCGAGCTTATCTACACTGCGGATCTGGCTAAAAACCTAACGCCACACTTTGGGATGGCCTCCTACCTCGGGCTCCGCTCATCCCTCGGGACGTACTTCACTTATGGCGGGTCTGTAGGGTTCAATCAGCCCTGCCTCGTGGATGATACGGCACTGATAACGGAGAATCCGAGCTTCTTGTTGAAAGATCGCAAGGAAGTGGAGGTACCTCAGGAGTTCATCAAGCGAGTGACCCTTTTTAGCTTCAATGCTTTTGCGGGTCTGCAGGTGCCGCTTGACCTAAAGTCTGTATATGTCATTCCTTCCCTGAGTGGATGTGTTACCGGTGACCTTCACTCCGACTACAGCCTGATCAGTGCTGGACCGCTCGTAAGGTGCGACTTTGGCATCCCCTTGAAGTATGGGAATATGCTCTTCTTCGGTGCCGGATACAAGTATGGCTTCCCCATCAAGGATGCAGATGAGATGGCAGCTGACAACTACAAGAATGTGACCCCTTATGGTCAGTCTCATACCGTCTTTCTGTCCATCGGTTATATGTATTGACCCGTAGATCTTCCTTAAATAAGGGAGCGAAAGAGATTCTCTTTCGCTCCCTTATTATTATAGACTTATAGGTCAAAATGGTGGGTGAGTTAAAGGTCTTTTCTAGGTATAGAGAGACATATAAGGGTTTGAAAAGCTTTGAAGTGTTAAAAGTGAGCCAACGCGAATGTATAGGTCAAAACGGTGGGTGATACAGGGGGATAAGCCAGTGTTTATCGTATCTTTGAGCACTTGAAAAGGCGAAAAAATGAACCAAAAAATGTCCGAAGTGTGGGAGCCTCAGTGTGATTAGTCATGGACGCAGGGGTACACACAAGAGATATTTGTGCAAGAACTGTGGCTCATCGTTCACAGGAAAAAGGCACATAAGTAAGGAGCAGATATGGGACTTGTACCAGAGTGGCTTATCGCAGGCTAAAATCGCGGAAGCACTTGGAGTAAGTCCGAGCACGATAAAACGGAGACTTCAGGAGGTCTCAGTTGACTTTAAGACGCCCATATTAAGCGAGGGAGTTATTCACATAGATGCGACGTATTGGGGTAGAAACCAAGGACTAATCGTTGCGTTGGACGATAAAAGTGGTTGCGTACTCTATCGGGAGTGGATCTCTCACAAAAGCAAAGTGGACTACGCAACAGCCCTTAAAAAGATAGAGGAAGGGGGCTATAAGATATTGGCAGTGGTAACTGATGGAGGAGTCGGTCTTGACGTGGCACTGAAGCATTTTTCCACACAAATGTGCCAGTATCACTTTATCGCAATCGTCCGACGAAAACTTACTCTTCGACCCAAACTACCTGCGTCTCAAGAGCTTCTGGCACTTGCTATGAGTGTAGGAAAGATATCCCGTATCACATTCTGCTCGCAGCTCAAAAAGTGGGAGACCAAGTGGGATACTTTTCTCAAGAAGAAGACCATAAATGATGAAAACGGCAAATGGCAATACACGCACAAATCATTTAGATCAGCCCACTTTTCCTTTCGTCAATACCTCCCTACACTCTTTACTTACGAGGAACATCCGGATATACAGATCCCTAAAACCAATAACGCCATTGAAGGGCTATTTACTGCACTCAAAAGCCGTCTTAGAGCGCATAATGGAATGTCCCAAGCTCACAAGAAACGATTCGTGGATGGTTTTTTTTAGGCATAGGGATATCGCCCAGTTTACATCCAAAAAAGAGGAGGGGCAATAGTACCCCTCCCCTGTCAGTGTAAACTGTTCTGACTCCATTGACCGTATCCCTCACCGGTTGCACCACTGCAGAGCCGGCTACGTTTTAGGTCAACGAACAAAGGTATCTGTTTTTTTCTTCTACTTCGCCCACCATTTTGACCTATACTTCAGTACGAAAATGGCTATTAGGCTGTTTTACCCACCATTTTGACCTATACGCCAAGGTCTAGACGCTCCGTCAGTTGTCTCACTGTAGTAAACGACAAAGGGAGATGACACAAAGCGTGTCACCTCCCCACTTGTGGAGCATATCGGACTTGAACCGATCACCTCGACACTGCCAGTGTCGCGCTCTAGCCAGATGAGCTAATGCCCCAAATTAGGTGTTGTACGCAGGACTACCCCTGCGAACTGTTGCAAAGATAGTAAAAATATTTGGTTCATCCGAGGGCTTCGTCTGAATCCTCATGACTGACGAAATGCAACGCTGACTCGCAACAATAATTCAGAATCGACTACATATCGATACAGAGCCGTGTCGGGAAAAGTGATTTCCACGTGGATATTTCGAAATGCCCACGTGGAGAATTTTTATTTTCCACGTGGGGAAGAAAAAATTCTTCGGAGGAATCAAATGAAACTTCGGAGGAAATGAATGACGCCCACGTGGAAAATAAAAAATATCCACGTGGAGATTTGAGATTCCCCACGTGGATATTCGAGAAAGGAGGGAGTCGGACGAAATTCCCCGATAATTAGAGGTTAGAGACACATTATAAGACTGCTGACTTTTGCAACAGTCTCGAGAGGTGTACCACGGCATACAGTAGGACAAGAAAAAGCACCCCCACCTGCTGAGCGGTGAGGGTGCTGATGCGGTAAGTCGCTGGGGCTGTGTGGCTTTCGCTAACCACTAACCACTAACTACTAACCTACTAACCACTAACCACTAGATCCGTAGCCAGCTCCAGAGGTCGCGCAGAGAGGGTTTCTTGCCCGTGAAGAGGATGCCGACACGATAGATGCGGGCAGCTAGCCAGGCGATACCAAAGGCAGTGAGGTAGAGCAGCACGATGCTGAGGATGAGCTCCCACGTGGCGACCCCATAGGGTAGTCGGACCATCATCACGAAGGGTGACGAGAAGGGGACGATACTGCCCCAGAAGGCCATCGTGCCATCGGGATTGTCCATGCTACCCATAGCGATGTAGAAGCCGAGCATCATGACGAGGACAAACGGCATCATAAACTGGCTGGCATCTTCGTCGCTTGATACGCTCGACCCGATTGCTGCAAAGAGCGAAGCGTAGAGGAGGTAGCCCCCGATGAAGTAGACGAGGAGCATGATGATGAGCTGTACGAAGTTGATGCTCTGTAGCACCTCTAGGCTAGACTGCATCTCGGTGACGGAGTCCATACTCATACCGCCAGCGAGACCGCCCATCTGTGCGGGGTCTAGCTGCGAGAGTGCCGAGAGGTCGTAGACGCCACCCACGGCGACTAGTGAGCCGACGACAAAGATAATCCCCGCAAAGATTAACCAGATAGCGACCTGTGTCAGTCCGACGAGGAAGACACCGACCATCTTTGAGATCATCATCTCGATGGGTCGTACGGTGCTGACGATGACCTCCATGATGCGGTTCTTCTTTTCCTCCAGCACACCGCTCATCACCTGTCCCGAATAGTTCGACATGAAGGCGAGGATGATACCCGAGAGGATCATACCGATGACTCCGGCCAGTGTGCCACTAGACTTAGCCTCCTCGCCCTTGGCATCCCACTGATAGGTGGGTACGGAGATAGTCGTCTCCACATCGTCGATGATCTCGGGGAGTCCCTCTATATCGTACTGAGCGATGCGCTGCTCCTTGAGTCGCTCGGTAAAAGCATCATTGATGTAGCGGACGATACCGTCGGGGAGCTTCTTGTAGGAGTAAAGGCTCCAGCCGTTGGGATTGTTCATCAGCGTGTCTTTTATATAGAGGACCGCTGAGAGTCCCTCCTCCTCGAGCTTCGCCTTGTCGGTATAAGCCTCGAGCGGCTCGGAGCTTTGGATAAAGGTGTAGTACTCGTTGTCGGCTAGCACGTCGCTATAGAGTCCCGTCTCGTCAATGACGGCGACACGCTCGTCACTGAGCGAACTCATACTAACGTAGATAACGATAAAGAAGATAGCCGCAATGAGGATGGGGACGAGGAGGGTGGTGACAATGAAGGACTTCTTCTTGACACGCACCATGTATTCTCGCTCGATGAGTATGGAAAGCTTGGAGGGTGATTTCTTGTTCATAAGAGTGGGTCTGGTTAAAGGGTGGTCGTAGCGGGCTGAGCTTGAGCTGTGGTGGTGCGGATAAATATCTCCTGCATAGAGGGTATCTCCTGCGCTACCTCTAGGAGGTGCAGGTCTGTGGGGACTAGTCCCGCGAGGGCGCGTACGTCACGCTGCTGCGGGTCTTTGAGGCGGACGCGCATATCGTGTCCCTCCCGCTTGATCTCGAGTAGCTCGATCTGCTGCTCGGTCAGAGACTCGACCCAGTCTGGACGATACCCCTCGCCAGCTATGAGTAGCGAGGCGACGCCGTCGAAGTGGCTTCGCTTGACCTCGGTCACATCTCCACGGAGTACCACCTTGCTCTGGTTGATGAGGGCGATGTCGTCGCAGATCTCCTCGACAGACTGCATATTGTGCGTGGAGAAGATGACGGCACAGCCGTTGTCTCGCAGCTCTAGAATCTCACGCTTGAGGAGCTCCGCATTGACTGGGTCGAAACCGCTAAAGGGTTCATCGAAGATGAGTAGCTTGGGACGGTGAATGACGGTGCAGATGAACTGAACCTTCTGCTGCATACCCTTAGACAGCTCCTCGACCTTACGGTGCCACCAGGGCATGATGTCAAACTTCTCAAACCAGTGCTTCAGCTCCTGCTGCGCCTCCTGTCGGGATAGTCCGTGCAGACGAGCCAGGTAGATGGCTTGGTCACCGACCTTCATCTTCTTATAGAGTCCACGCTCCTCGGGGAGGTAGCCGATATGGCGTATATCTTCGTAAGTCATCTCCTGGCCGTTGAGCAGTACGGTGCCGCTGTCGGCGAGGAGGATTTTGTTGATAATCTTGATGAGGGTACTCTTGCCAGCGCCGTTGGGACCGAGGAGTCCGAATACGCTATTGGGCTGGACTTGTATGGAGACATCGTCGAGGGCGAGGTGGTTCTTGTATCGCTTGACGATATGCTCTGCTTCTAGTAAGTATGGCATGAGACTTTAGAGGTTAGAAGTTAGAGATTAGACCTTTGAGGTTTGGAGTATGTCGAGGGCTCGCTGGTAAGAGGGTATCTCGGCGAGCGGTTTTGCCGTGGCTGTGGCGTAGTCTATCTGCAGGACGAGGTGGGTGAGCCCGTTGGTCATCATCAGGAGCGGTGCGTGGTAGTGCGCATTGTAGCGCGAGATTTGGTTGACCGTCTCCTGTGAGAGTGGCACTTCGGGAGCCTTGCACTCGATGAGCGCGAGGACTCGTCCACCAGGGCCGTAGATCATCGCGTCAAAGCGGTCTTGACGTATGGAGCTGGCAACGAGGCTCTCCACCTGTATGGAGAGGCGCGGGTAGCCTAGATGATCCGAGAGATAGTGCAGGAAGTGCTGACGCACCCACTCCTCAGGGGTTAGTGCGACCATACTCTGACGATAAACGTCGTATATGACCGAACGCCCTGCCTGCTCCTCAATGAGAGCAGGGTAAGAGGGTAAGTGGAGGGGTTTCATTAACTTTGCTTCGCACTACTGCTATTAGACGGTGCAAAGTTACCATTTCCACCAATGAAAACAAAGAAAGAGATTGCTACCAATTGGTTAACGAGGTACACCACACGGAGCCTCGAGGAGTTTGCACCACACATACTCCTGACCAACTTCACGAGCTACCTGCAAGCTTTTGCCAAGAAGATCGGCGAGCCGATCCTAGGCGAGAGCGCCTCGATGCCAAACTGTGGCAATGCGGAGATGACGATGATACACATTGGCATGGGCAGTCCCAATGCGGCGACGATTATGGACCTGCTCTCGGCCATTGAGCCACGGGCAGTGGTCTTCCTCGGTAAGTGTGGCGGACTCAAGTCGCAGCTGACGCTGGGGGACTACGTCCTCCCGATTGCAGCGATACGTGGCGAGGGTACGAGCGACGACTATATGCCTCGTGAGGTACCGTCGCTCCCCTCCTTTAATGTGCTCAAAGCTTGTAGCAATGCGCTCCTCGAGGCGGGCATATCCTATGCGCCAGGGACGGTCTACACGACGAATAGACGGCTCTGGGAGCATGACGAGCATTTCAAGGAGTACCTACGCACGACCCATGCGGATGCCATTGATATGGAGACGGCTACGCTCTTTACTGTGGGCTATGCGAATCGCATCCCGACGGGTGCTCTCCTGATGGTGAGCGATATGCCGATGACACCCGAGGGGGTCAAGAGCGACGAGAGCGATAGCTACGTGACGGCACACTTTGCGGAGCAGCATCTCCAGCTCGGCATCCGCACTGTCGAGAGCCTCCTCCAATCCCCCGAGGAGATGAAGAGCATCGTCTTTGACTGGTAAGGAGAGACATGCGCACACGAGCAAGTAAAGATGAAAGAACTGTATCAAAGGTTATAGAGCTATGATGAAGTGTAATTCTATTGGTAGCATACTCTTTTTGACGCTGGGCGTGATGCTTAGCGCACTACTTCCTTGTAGCGGACAGCAGAATGCAGAGCTACCCGCTGACGCTACGGTAGAGCCGTCACGGACTATCCCCATAATGTATATCAGCACGGCCGATGGCAAGCCTATAGTCTCGAAGGAAGAGTATAAGCGAGCTACATTTTATATCACCGACCCCGCAAAGGAGGTTAGCCTAGGCACCGCTACTGCGCCTCTGGAGATGAACATTCGTGGCAGAGGACACTCCTCTTGGAAAGCCGACAAGAAGCCCTATCGGCTCAAGCTAGACGAAAAGCTATCTCTCTTAGGAATGCCGAAGAGTAAGCACTGGGCTCTACTGAAGTTTTGGGCTCCCACGATGGCTGGGATGAAGCTCGGCGAGCTAATAGGGATGGCGTGGACGCCCTCCACCCGACCTATTGAAGTAGTGCTCAACGGCGAGTACATCGGTCTCTACCTGCTGACAGAGACTATACGAATAGCGAAGAGTCGTGTCAACATCTACGAGCAGCCCGACCTTAACGAGGAGGCTGCCACTATACCAGGAGGATGGCTTGTGGAGGTGGACAACTACAGGGAGGACAACCAAATAAGATTCAGAGAGAATGACCGCTGGATTATCAACATAACCCACCACTCACCGAAGCGCCTCTCGACGGCGCAGAAAGAGTGGCTCACTGCGGAGTTTAAAGGTCTCAACAGTGACATCTATGCTCCAGACAAAGCGACCAGTCGCTGGGAGGAGCGTATCGATGTCGACGCGATGGCTCGCTTTTTCATCATTCAAGAAGTCATGGACAATCCCGATGGCTTCCACGGGAGCTTCTACTTACACAAAGACTTAGGTGAGGATAGCAAGTGGGTGGCTGGTCCCATCTGGGATCTCACCTGTATGAATCGAGAGAAAACGGACTACACCTTTAGGATGACAGCCTCTTATGTCTTTGCCCCTCACTGGATTGGTGAGCTACTGAAGGACGACGACTTTAACTCAGCCGTTGGCAAGGTGTGGCAAGAAGTGTACCTGACCCTATCCAACGAGTGGCTGAACTATCTGGAAAAGTGCTTTGCACCTTATGAGGCGGCTTACCGGCAAGACAAGTTGCGCTGGGCTGAGGCGGGGGTAACCACCCAGCCCTTGCACAGTGTAGCAGAGAAACTCACGACTTCGCTTCGGCGGAATGTGGATTGGTTTAACGCACACCTGCCAGCTACCCCGAATGCCATTACTCCCGTAGTACTGACCACCGACAGCCGTCACATCGTCTACACCATGTCGGGCGAGGTCGTGCGCATCTCGGATGACTACGACGAGGCTATTCGTGATTTGCCACAAGGAGTCTACATCGTTGGAGGTCACAAGGTCGTCGTTCCATAAGTAGATGACTACCCGTCTCACTCAGTAGTAGTTCTCATTTCTTGACTCAGACCAATTCACTACCTTTGCCAAGCAACGCAAGGCGGATGACGACACAACATTGGTGTCGTCTCCGACTAGTAGGAAGATGTCCCCTATGACTGAACTCGTACAGATTAGCGACCTCATCAAGTCGGGTCAACCGCTTCCGCCCCTCGTGCTAGGCTACGGGGAGGAGAGCTACTACATCAATCGCCTAGAGGAGCTGATAGTCGAGCACTACATCCCACGAGAGGAGCGCACGACCCAGCTGGTCGTCTACTTCGGCTCCGAGACGACAGCTCCCGAGGTGCTACAGCAGGCGCAGACCTTCTCCATGTTCGCGCCAAAGCGTCTCATTGTCCTGCGCGACGCGCAGGATATAAAGAAGAGCACCGTCCTCAAGAAGCCGTACGGCATTGCTGAGTTGATACGCGATGCGACCACCTTTGCCGAGGGTACCACACTCCTTATACTATACCACGACGCGCTCCCCGCTGCAGCCAAGAAGAATGCGCAGGCGCTCAAGTCGCAAGTGGCGCTCATCGAGTCGGTACCCGTCAGACGTGACAACGAACTAAGAGAGGCGATGATCCAGATGGCTGAGGGACTAGGCTTGCAGTTGGCTCCGCAAGCTATCTCGACGCTGATCGAGCGGGTAGGATATGACCTAGAGACGCTCCACACGGAGCTGCAAAAGCTCGCCATACCTGCCAAGAGCGCTGGCGGACTCATCTCACGTGCTATGGTGCAGCAGGTCGTAAGTAGGTCACGTAAGTACGGACCCTACGACCTACTCAACGCAGTGCAGCGACGCAAAGACGAGGAGGCTCTGCAGATAGCACTCGCTATGGCGGAGGACGAAAAGCGATACCCCGTACCGCAGATTATCGCATCGCTCTACGGCTTCTTTGCCAATCTGATGGTCGCGCACTACCTGCCGTCCAATAGCCAGAAAAGCATACAGGAAGCGCTCAACCTGAAGTATGAGTCGATGGCACGGATGTACCAGTCGGCTATGCGCCTCTACTCCAAGCAGCAGACGCTCAACATTATCTCCGCCATACGACGTGCCGACGGTGACGCCAAGGGTGCCCACGGGGTCAATGCCTCGGCACGCACCATCTACCTAGACCTCCTGACGCAAATCTTCGCACTAAGGTACTAAACGAAGTCACCCTGCTACGATAGCTTTCCTGCAAGTATTGCAGTGTGTAGGTCCGCATGGCGGTCCTTTCCCAGTGAGAGCTTTTTTTGTACCTTTGTGGCGTATATACCTTTTTTGAGACTATTGCGGATGGCAGCAGTCTCCTTTACTATATATTTCGTCGACTACAACACACCACTTATGTCTGATCAGATACGTATCACGCTACCCGATGGTAGTGTCAAGGAAATGAAGCAGGGGGTCACCCCTCTAGATATAGCGAATAGCATCAGCGAGCGGCTGGCGCAGGAGGTGCTGGCTGCTGAGTGCGATGGCAAGCTCATAGATGTGCGTACACCGCTGATGCAGGACGCTCACATCAAGCTCCTCAAGTGGGAGGACGAGGGTGGCAAGCACGCTTTCTGGCACACTTCGGCTCACCTTATGGCGGAGGCTCTACAGGAGCTTTACCCTGGCGTACAGTTTGGCATAGGGCCAGCTATCGAGGCGGGCTTCTACTACGATATAGATACTGGCGATGATGTAATCAAGTCTGAGGATCTACCCAAGGTCGAGGCTAAGATGCTCGAACTAGCTCGCCGCAAGGAGACGCTCGAGCGCAAGGCTATCTCTAAGAGCGATGCGCTAGACTTCTTCAAGAAGACGGGACAAAACTACAAGCTAGAGCTGATTAATGACTTAGAGGATGGCACCATCACAACCTATACACAGGGTGCTTTCACCGACCTTTGCCGAGGTCCGCACCTTCCCTCCACAGCTCCTATCAAGGCGGTCAAGCTACTGAGCGTGGCTGGTGCTTACTGGCGTGGCGATGAGACGCGCAAGCAGTTGACTCGTATATATGGTATCACCTTCCCCAAGAAGAAGCTCCTCGATGAGTATCTCGCAATGCTCGAAGAGGCGAAGAAGCGCGACCACCGCAAGATCGGCAAGGAGCTGGAACTCTTCGCCTTCTCACAGCGTGTCGGACAGGGGCTACCCCTTTGGCTACCACGTGGTACGCAGCTGAGGCTCAAGCTGGAGGACTTTCTCAAGCGCATCCAGAAGCGCTACGGTTACCAGCAGGTGATGACTCCTCACATTGGCAACGTCGAGCTCTACAAGACAAGTGGTCACTATGCTAAGTATGGTGCTGACTCATTCCAAGTAATCACGACTCCTCAGGAGGGTGAGGCTTTCATGCTAAAGCCGATGAACTGCCCCCACCACTGCGAGATATACAAGCTCAAGCCGCACTCTTACAGAGACCTGCCAGTACGTCTGGCTGAGTTTGGCACGGTCTATCGCTACGAGCAGAGCGGTGAGCTACACGGCTTGACACGTGTACGAGGCTTCACGCAAGATGATGCACACATCTTCTGCCGGCCCGACCAGGTAAAGGAGGAGTTCCTCAAGGTGATGGACATCATCTTTATTATCTTCAGAGCTCTGGACTTTGAGAACTTTGAAGCACAAATCTCTCTACGTAGCCAGACAGACCGTAGCAAGTACATTGGTAGTGAGGAGAACTGGGACCGCGCTGAGCAAGCAATTATCGAGGCTTGTCAGGAGGCTGGTCTACCAGCTCACGTCGAGTACGACGAGGCTGCTTTCTACGGTCCTAAGCTTGACTTTATGGTTAAGGATGCACTCGGTAGGCGCTGGCAGTTGGGTACCATTCAGGTGGACTACAACCTTCCAGAGCGCTTTGACCTAGAGTACACGGGCGAGGACAATCAGAAGCACCGCCCAGTGATGATACACCGCGCACCCTTTGGCTCGATGGAGCGATTTGTAGCGGTGCTCATAGAGCACACAGCAGGTAAGTTCCCCCTATGGTTGGCACCCGACCAAGTGGTCATACTGCCTGTCTCGGAGCGTTTCAACGATTACGCTTATGAGGTTGCTGCAGCCCTGAGCGAGCATGACATCAGCGTATCAGTCGACGACCGCAACGAGAAGGTGGGTCGCAAGATACGTGACAATGAGCTCAAGCGCATCCCCTACATGCTCATCGTCGGTGAGCAAGAGCAGGCCGACGGCACTGTCTCAGTGCGCAAGCAGGGCGAGGGTGATGCTGGTACAGAAAAAATTAGTACCTTTGCCGAGCGTATCCTTCAGGAGATAGAGAGTCAGATGAATGCCAGAGGCTAGTCATCCACCCTTTATCCCTATAGAAAGATAAGTCATATCAATTGATACAATAATCCCACCTAGCACACTGCTAACGAATCACTAACTGCTAATTGCAGACGAATGGCAAACAGTAGAAATTTCAGACGTCCACCCATCAAAGAGCAACCGAACCGCATCAACGAGCAGATACCTCATCGTGAGGTACGCCTCGTCGGTGACAATGTAGACCAGGGGGTCTACCCTATCCAGCAAGCTCGTCGTATAGCCGAGCTTCAGGGTCTAGACCTTGTGGAGATTTCTCCGAATGCGGAGCCGCCCGTATGCCGTGTGACGGACTACCAGAAGTTTCTCTATCAGCAGAAGAAGCGACAGAAGGAGCAGAAGGCTAAGCAAGCTAAGGTGGTGGTCAAGGAGATCCGCTTCGGACCTCAGACGGACGACCACGACTACAACTTCAAGCTCCGCCATGCAGAGGGCTTCCTCAAGGATGGCTTTAAGGTGAAGGCTTACGTCTTCTTCCGTGGTCGTAGCATCCTCTTTAAGGATCAGGGCGAGATACTTCTCCTGCGCTTTGCCAACGACCTAGAGGAGCTGGCACGTGTCGAGAACATGCCAGTGCTAGAGGGCAAGCGTATGACGATTATGCTAGCTCCCAAGCCAGCCTCTGCCAAGGGTAAGAAGAAAGAGCCAAAGCAGACCAGCGAGGAGCAGACCAATCAAGAAGCTTCGGAGAAAAACGATAGCGAGTAGTCATAACATAGACACATTCATAAGCAAGTAAATCACCTCCCCTACCAGCTACGCTCCGTGCGTAGCAGACTATCCAAACAGGCATAGGCGTGCCTCTAGGTAGTTGGTTAGGAGGGTGCATCTAATAATAGTTTCACACAATTCAAAATCCAAACAAAATGCCTAAACAGAAGACAGTATCAGGCGCTAAGAAGCGTTTTTTCCTGACAGGTAGCGGACGCATCAAGCGTAAGCATGCGTACAAGAGTCACATCCTCACCAAAAAGAGCAAGAAGCGTAAGCGCAACCTTACCTACACCGCTCTCGTGGATCCACACAATGAGAAGAGTGTCAAGGAGATGCTCAACCTTTAAATCGAGGACTCAACAGAGTTTAGTACGTATTTATCAAACACACTAATCGACACAAGAAATGCCTAGATCAGTAAATCACGTCGCTTCACGAGCTAAGCGCAAAAGAATACTCAAGCTAACACGCGGATACATCGGTGCCCGCAGCAACGTCTGGACCGTAGCCAAGAATGGCTGGGAGAAGGGTCTCACCTATGCTTACCGTGACCGTAAGAACAAGAAGCGCTCTTTCCGCGCTCTATGGATACAGCGTATCAATGCTGCTGCACGTCTAGAGGGTATGACCTACTCGACACTTATGGGTGCCCTACACAAGCAGGGGATTGAGATCAATCGCAAGGTCCTCGCTGACCTCGCGATGAACAATCCCGAAGCCTTTAAGTCTATCTGCGAAAAGGCTAGAGGCTAAACGAGCAGCTCTCTAATACAAAGCCTAGGCGCAAGACACAGGACGCACGATGTCTCCTTTATGGCATCACGCGCTTGGGTCTTGCGTCTAGTCATTCATCTATCTTCCATCAAGTCGTTATGGCTATGCTCAGCTCATAGCATTAGCCGTAGCAGACCCAGTGTGGCGACACACTTCTTTCTGTCATCTTACAACACTCTTCAATCCATAATATAGTATGTCAGCTCTTCAAGCTATCTCACCTCTAGATGGTCGCTATGCGAGCAAGACCGCTCCCCTAGCAGCTTACAGCTCCGAGTCAGCACTCATCCGCTACCGTGTACGTATCGAGGTGGAGTACCTCATAGCGTTAACCCAGGCGATACCCGCACTGAGCAAAGCCCTCCCAGAGCCTAAGCAAGAGGCTCTCAGGCAGCTCTACAAAGAGTGGTCTACAGAGGCCGCACAAGAGGTAAAGGATATAGAGGCTACGACCAATCATGATGTCAAGGCTGTCGAGTACTACATCAAGCGTCATCTACCTCAGCTGGGGCTAGAGGAGATTGAGGAGTTTGTCCACTTCGGACTAACATCGCAAGATGTCAACAATACCGCCTTCCCGCTGATGCTTCGCGAGGCACTGCACGAGGTCTACCTCCCCACGCTCCATAAGCTCATCGAGCAGCTGCGTCAGCTCGCCAATGAGTGGCACGATGTCGCTATGCTGGCTCGCACACATGGTCAGCCCGCTAGCCCCACACGTCTGGGCAAGGAGATCATGGTCTTCGTCTATCGCTTGGAGCAGCAGACCAAAGTGCTAGAGCAGGTACCTATCACGGGCAAGTTTGGCGGTGCTACGGGCAATTTTAATGCGCACCATGTCGCCTACCCCACCATTGACTGGGTCGCTTTTGGCAATAGCTTCCTCACATCACTAGGGCTAGAGCGTGAGCAGTACACGACGCAAATCTCTAACTACGACAACCTCGCTGCCCTCTTTGAGGCGATGGCGCGTATCAACACGATCCTCATCGACCTGGCTCGAGACTTCTGGAGCTACATCTCTATGAGTTACTTCGGGCAGAAGATTAAGGCGGGAGAGGTCGGCTCCAGTGCCATGCCTCACAAGGTTAATCCCATTGACTTTGAGAATGCTGAGGGTAACCTCGGGCTAGCTAATGCCGTGGCTCTGCATCTAGCCTCTAAGCTCCCCATATCTCGTCTGCAGCGTGACCTGACCGACTCGACGGTGATACGCAATCAGCTCGTCCCGATGGGCTACACGCTGATAGCTTTCAGTAGTCTCTCTAAGGGTCTTGGCAAGCTAGTCATCCATCCCGAGCGCATTGCGCATGACTTAGAGTGCAACTGGGCCGTGGTCGCTGAGGCTATCCAGACTATCCTCCGTCGCGAGGGTTATCCGCACCCTTATGAGACGCTCAAGGCACTGACCCGCACAGGTGAGGAGATAAGTCAAGAGACAATCGCCCACTTCATCGACACCCTAGAGGTTGCTGAGGAGGTCAAGAAGGAGCTTCGTCAGATTACCCCGCACAACTACGTAGGCGTGTAATCTGCTAATTAATTAGTACCTTTGTCACGGTCTTAGCTACTTAGCCACCAGCATCCCGCCTTTAGGACTTCTCTTACCTCTCGACCTTTGCTTATTCCGCCGATTGGACGGTCGTAAGGCATTGGCGGCAGGACTCAAGGCTCTAGAGATTGAGCCAAATGAGAAGTAATCTCTAGGGGGTGCTATCACTATAATACTTCGGTGGTTCCATATTAAGCTCAACAATCACAAGTAGCGACGGCCCCCATTGATACAGATTACTACTGCGTATCGTACGAAGGACTACATAGTCATTAAACAGCTTCATGTCTATAGACAGCAATCCTACATCAGAGCCACAGCACCAGGCGACACCCTCTGGCGATTCATCCACAGAGGGAGGTCAATCCGCATCTGCTGGTAAGCGGCGACGACAGCGTATAGCACGCCACGCTTCGAGCGAACCGTTGATTCGCGTCAAGGTAAGTGACGAAGAGAGTGCTACCGTAACCCATCGCAACATAGATGCCTCCGAGATGGTCAAGCCCCGAGACCTCAACGCCGAGAAGGGGCAGTCTCGCAAGTTTGGCTTCGAAGCCGAGCAGAGGGGCTACAAACACTCGCAGGATAGAGCAGGGCGCACACCTATATCAGTCGTCAGTGACGGTGAGGGTACAGACCCCGTCATATATCCGTATGCCAAGCAGAGAGGCAAGGCTGCCCGCCCTAGAGCACATAGCGAAGAAGCTCGCACTTCATCACCACGTTGCAAAAGAGGAGCCAATGTAGCGGACCGCAAAGATAAGCGCTCCGCAGCTCCTCGCAAGAACGCTGGTCAGCGTCCTAACAAGCAGCGCAAGGGCGAAGCTAAGCCACGCACTCCTAAGGCTCCTGTCGAGCCAGTACGCTACGCCTCTCCCCTAGTCGAGGCGGGCGAACCGATACGACTCAATAAGTTCCTCTCCAACTCAGGACTATGTTCCCGTCGCACGGCAGACCAGTACATCGCTGCTGGACGTGTCAAGGTCAACGGCACCGTCGTCTCTGAGCTCGGCTCGCAGGTACTACCGACCGACCAAGTGGTGGTCGATGACAAGCCCATCACACTAGAGGCTAAGGTCTACGTACTGCTCAACAAGCCGAAGAACTGTGTCACCACGCTTACCGATCCCGAGGGGCGACGCACCGTCATGGACCTCGTGCACAACGCTTGCACCGAGCGCATCTACCCCATCGGTCGACTAGACCGCAACACGACTGGTATCCTCCTTCTGACCAATGATGGAGACCTAGCGGTGCGCTTGATGCACCCCGCCTTTCGCAAGAAGAAAATCTACGAGGTAGCTCTTGACAAGGAGGTCACCGTAGAGCACATGCAGATGATTGCTCACGGCTTCGAGCTGGAGGATGGCGAGATACACGCCGATGCTATCAGCTACATCACCGGACAGACTCACGACAAGGTCGGCATAGAGATACACTCGGGTCGCAACCGCATCGTGCGTCGCATCTTCGAGCATCTAGGCTATCGCGTCGTGCATCTAGACCGCGTCTACTACGCAGGTCTCACCAAGAAAGACCTACCCCGTGGTCGCTGGCGCTATCTAACCCCCGAGGAGGTGCGCTACCTCCGCATGGGTGTCAAGGAGCAAGAGGACAACGGCGTAGCACCCACCACCAAAGTCTATCACAAGCACCAAGAGACACCAGAGCATCCCTTCTCATCTGAAGAGATAGAAGACTAAATAGGTATAAACCATATCAGCAGATACTATGAATAACTCACTACCACGCACTACTATCAAGGAGCTCCCCCAGCTAGCACAGCGTCAGCTCCCCCAGCCCGTCTGTGTCAAGGGATGGGTACGCACCAAGCGAGGCAACAAAGCTGTCTGCTTCGTTGCGCTCAACGATGGCTCGACAGTACATAACATACAGATCGTCATTGACAAGACCCAGACCGACCCCAAACTCCTCGAGCAGATCACCACAGGCGCCGCTATTGGTGTCGTCGGCACGCTCGTCGCTTCACAGGGTCAAGGGCAAGAGTACGAGATACAGGCTAACGAAATAACCATCTACGGCACCTCTGATCCCGTACGCTATCCACTGCAAAAGAAGGGACACACACTAGAGTTCCTCCGTGAGATTGCTCACCTGCGTCCACGTACTAACACTTTCGCAGCCGTTCTCCGCATCCGCCACAATATGGCTTATGCGATTCACACCTTCTTTCACGAGCGTGGTTACTTCTACCTTCACACCCCGATCATCACATCTAGCGATGCTGAGGGTGCCGGGCAAATGTTTACCGTCACCACGCTAGACATGAACAAGCTTCCCCTCGCTAAAGATGGAAGCGTGGACTACAGCAAAGACTTCTTTGGCAAGCACACCTCGCTGACCGTATCGGGACAGCTAGAGGGTGAGCTAGGTGCCCTGGCACTAGGCGGTATCTACACCTTTGGTCCTACCTTTAGAGCTGAAAACTCCAATACCCCACGCCACCTCGCTGAGTTCTGGATGGTCGAGCCTGAGGTCGCCTTTATGGACAACGAGGGCAACCAAGACCTCGCCGAGGCATTCACCAAGCACTGTCTCCAGTGGGCACTCGACCACTGTATGGACGACCTTGAGTTCCTCGCCGAGCATTACGACAAGGAGCTCATCGAGCGCATCCGCTTCGTCGTGGAGCGTCCATTCGTACGCATCACCTATACCGAGGGTGTCGCCATCCTCGAGGAGGCTGTCCGTGGCGGCAAGAAGTTCGAGTTCCCCGTCTACTGGGGTGCCGACCTCGCCAGCGAGCACGAGCGTTACCTCGTCGAGCAGCACTACAACGCGCCCGTCATCATGACCGACTACCCGAAGGAGATCAAGGCCTTCTATATGAAGCAAAACGACGACGGCAAGACCGTACGCGGTATGGACGTCCTCTTCCCGCACATCGGCGAGATCATCGGAGGTAGCGAGCGTGAGACCGACATCGACAAGCTCACAGCACGTGCTGAGGAGGTCGGTATCAAGGACAAAGATTTGTGGTGGTACCTCGACACCCGTCGCTACGGCTCAGCACCACATGCAGGCTTCGGACTGGGCTTCGAGAGACTCCTCCTCTTCGTCACTGGCATGACCAACATCCGTGACGTGATTCCCTTCCCCCGCACGCCAAACAACGCCAACTTCTAGTCCCTCCCCCACTCGCTAGCGGACTAGCGATCATATCTTATCAGTCAAGGCTGTAGCACCTCCCCGTATGGTGCTACAGCCTTTTCTATTTGTTGCCCTGCAAAGATGAGCTAACTATCAGTACCACTTGGGTGAAACTAAAGTTTCAACCCCCGTGGCACTCCAGTTTCTTCCCTATGAAACTGGAGTTTCTCCCCTATGAAACTAGAGTTTCACCCCCGAGAAACTAAAGGCTCTCCCCGAAGTGTCATTTGACATTTGCGGTGATGTAGCGGAGTGTGGGAGCAAAATATAGTCACCAGGGCGGATGCTTTTCGATAGAATTGGAGAGAAAATGGGCTTAGATGGTAGATTTGTGGTACATTTGTAGCCGAAAGAACATTCTTTTTCGCACTCATATCCGTGAACTATATCCTCTGTCCTCACTGTACGAACAAAATTTCCGAGGAGACCATCCTCGCCAATGCTGACTGCCGTGGTAAGGTGGCTATGCTTTGCCCTGGATGCTCTGAGAGCTTACGCTTCCGACTCAGGGGCACTACACTAGAGCATCTCAAGGCACGCTACGCTGACCTCTCTCCAGAGGGGGAGCCGGTGCTGGCTTACCTCCAGTTGATCGCCAACGACTTTGCCTACGCTGCCCTACTACCACTCTATGAGGGGTGCAACACGATAGGTAGCTACAACGGACGTGGTACCTCGGTGACGACACCGATACATAGTAGCGACCCCAGCTTGGGGCGCAACCATTGCCAGATTACGATAGAGCCTGATGGGCAGGCTATCATACAGGACTTGGATAGTATGACGGGGACTTTTGTCGCTGGTGTGGAGTACCTACCAGATACTTTCTGCGAGCTACACTCGGGCGATGTCATTACGCTGGGGGCTACCTCCCTCATCTATATCACACGGAGTGACTACGAAGAGACAAATCCCTAACTAACATTTCTCCCTCCTTTTTATGAATATGACCAACACACTGACACCTGCTTTACGTCGCGAGATTATTTCACTCATCCACCAAGAGGTGGTGCCTGCCACGGGCTGTACGGAGCCGGTAGCGGTATCGCTCTGCACGGCCTACGCTAGTGATACGCTAGGAGCCTTTACTCCAGAGAGCGTATCGGTCTTGCTCAGCCCCAACGTACTCAAGAATGCGCTCGGGGTCGGCATCCCTGGTACGGGCATGATTGGACTACCCATAGCGATTGCTCTCGGTATCGTCCTGGCGCAGCCCGACAAGGGACTGACGCTCCTAGACAGCTTTACGCCTGAGCAACTGGCTGAGGCTAAGCGACTGGTCGAGGCTAAGATAATCACCATTGGTACGAAGCCGGAGCCTGTCGACAAGCTCTATGCAGAGGTGACCATCCATACGACCAGTGGTGAGACGGCCACAGCTATCATCAGTGGCAAGCATGACCATCTGACTTACCTTGCCAAGGGGGACCAGGTCCTGGAGGACCACCCGATAGGTCAGCAGGAGGAGCAGCAGGACGAGGAGGAGCTGGCGCTCAACTTCTCACTCGTCTATGACTTTGCTACGACGGCTCCACTGGAGGAAATCGAGTTTATCCTAGCTGATGCGGAGGTCAATGCGAAGGCTAGCCAACTCTCGATGAAGTCTAACTACGGTCACGCTGTGGGTCGTATGGTACGGAGTGACTTGGGTCGTAAGTATTTAGGCGAATCGACCTTGACGCAGATTATCTCGGCGACGAGTGCTGCTTGCGATGCCCGCATGGATGGTGCTCCTGTGACGGTGATGAGCAATTCGGGGAGTGGTAATCAAGGTATTACGGCTACGATGCCAGTGCTGACCTTTGCCAAGGAGCAAAAGAAAGGGCACGAGGAGACGGTCCGTGCCTTGATGCTGAGCAATCTAATGGTAATCTACATTAAGCAGAAGCTGGGTCGCCTCTCGGCACTCTGCGGTTGTGTGGTCGCCTCGACGGGTGCTGCCTGTGGCTTGACCTATCTGCTCGGAGGCAATAAGCAGCAGGTGAGCTTTGCGGTGAAGAATATGGTGGGCAACATCACGGGCCTCCTCTGCGACGGTGCTAAGCCGAGCTGTAGCCTGAAGGTGTCGAGTGGCGTGAGCACGGCTATGTTCTCCGCCTTGCTAGCGATGGAGCAGAAGGTGGTCACCGGTAGCGAAGGCATCGTAGACGATGATGTAGACCAGACGATAGACAACCTGACTAGCATAGGTCGTGTCGGTATGAATGAGACGGACCGTCTCGTGCTCAACATTATGACCTCCAAAAAGCACTAATCCCCCGCGAAGGGAAAACGTAACGATATGCACGGACGCTCAGACGAGTAACCCTTTGTAGGGACGCTCGGTCTGAGCGTCCGTCCCCGTTAAAACCATAAAGTTGTAACCATTGACACAACGGACGCACTCCGAATCGACACGAGCCGAGCGTCCCTACGGAGATCGGGGTTACAGCGTTTGATGCGTGGAATTGTCGTGCTGACGTAGCTTGTGTAGGGGCGGACCTGAGTGTCCGCCCGCAGAATAGACAGCGCTCAGGTGAGGACGGGCGGACACATAGGTCCGCCCCTACATTATCGTTACACGTTCCGAGTGGGGTGTTGTTTTCTCTCGCTAGCGTCTCTTTCGCCTGAAGTAGGAGACCATCAGTTCACGGCACTCCTCTTCGCAGACGCCACCTATGACGACACTCCTCGGATGGGGCAGGTCATGGGTATAGCGTGCATAGCCACCCTTCGGGTCGGCTGTGCCATAGACGATACGTCCTATCTGCGTCCAGCGCAAAGCACCCATACACATCGGACAGGGCTCGACGGTCACATAGAGCGTGCACTGCGGGAGATACTTTCCCCCGAGCGTGGCGGTCGCCTGCGTGATGGCGAGCATCTCGGCATGCGCCGTGGGGTCGCTGAGTAGCTCGACTTGGTTATGACTCTTTGCCAAGATGCGCGTACCTACCGCTATGACAGCTCCGATGGGTACTTCGTCAGCAGCGTAAGCCTCCTGAGCCTGCAGGAGTGCTAGTTGCATCATCTGCTCGTCTAGACTTGACTCTATAAGCGGGCGCAGGGTCATATGACTAGCCGAAGATAGAGCCTAGTGTGCTGGATAGACATGAGCATAGCAGTGAGGGATTAGGACTCCTGGGGCATCAGGATGTCCAGTAGCTCCTGAACCCCTTGGGTGGCTACCTTCTGAATATGTGTAACATGAGCGATGCCGTGCGTATTGACCTCCTTGGGATCAATGAGGTAGATGGGAGTACCGTTGGGAACGTAGGCGAGGAGGCTCGCTGCGGGGTAGACGTTGAGCGAAGTACCCACGACCACCATGATGTCTGCCTGGCTAGCCTCACGAATGGCTGGCTCGATCATCGGCACCGCCTCGCCAAACCATACGATAAAAGGTCTCAGCTGCGACCCGTCGGGAGCGAGGTCGCCCACATGCAGGTCGGGGTGCTCGGGGTCTACGGGATAAGTCTTCTGGGTATTGCGCACGGAGCAGTTTTTCATCAGCTCGCCATGGAGGTGGATCACCTTGCTACTGCCAGCACGCTCGTGGAGGTTGTCCACATTTTGCGTCACGACGGTCACATCGTACTGACGCTCCAGCTCGGCTAGCCCGTAGTGTGCCGCATTGGGCTCGCAGCCCACATAGTCACGACGACGTGCATTGTAAAAGTCTAGCACCAGCTTGGGGTTGCGGATGAAGCCCTCGATAGAGGCTACGTCCTGGACGGGATAGTTCTCCCACAGTCCGTCACTATCTCTAAAGGTTGATATGCCACTCTCGGCACTGACACCAGCACCTGTGAGGATGACCAGCTTACGCTTCGCTTGATTGGTTGGGTTATTCATAATGTCTCTTCTTACAGTTGCTAAGATACGGAACTTAATTGTCATCAAGGTGAAACAGGGGCTCCGGCTGTAAGAGCTGAAAGCCCTGTCGGTGCAAGGGGCAGGAACCGTGCTGGCGTATCCCCTCACGGTGCTGCGCTGTCGGGTAGCCTTTGTTTTGCTCCCAGCCGTAGTGCGGGTACTCTTGCGCTTGTTGGGTCATATACTCGTCTCGGTGCGTCTTGGCTAGGATAGAGGCAGCGGCGATGGCTAGGTAGCGGTCGTCGCCCTTGACGATGGTGTGGTACTCGACCTCGTCGGGGCGTGGATCGTAGTAGTTGCCGTCGATGAGCAGACGCTCGGGTGTACAGGGCAATGCCTCGATGGCGCGCTGCATAGCGAGCATAGAGGCGTGGAGGATGTTAATCTGCTGAATCTCCTGAACAGTTGCCACGCCTACCGCCCACGCTGTGGCATGCTCCTCGATGAAGTGGCGCAGCTCCTCGCGCTGCTTTGCTGTGAGCTTCTTACTATCTCGCAGATGCGGATGGTCTAGCGTGTCGGGCCAGACGACCGCTGCCGCATAGAGGTCGCCAGCGAGGGCTCCCCGTCCCGCCTCGTCACAGCCACACTCGATGAGTCCGTCCGATGCGTAGCGATGTAGTAAGGGCATGGCACCTTTAGCCTAGCATGGTGAGGGCACGTCGTAGTGCTTTCGCAAAAACCTCCAGGTCCTCGTGCGTGTTGTACAGCCCGAGGGAGGCACGGATCGTGGCGTGATGCCCCATCCCCTCGATGAGCGGGATAGCGCAGTGATGCCCCGTGCGGAGTGCTACGCCCTGCTGGTCTAGGAGCAGACCGAGGTCGTAAGCGTGTGCCTGATGGCTGATGAAGGTGACGACGGCTCCCTTGCCAGGCGCAGTGCCAAGTATCTCGAGCGAAGGCTCCTGACTGATGATCTGCGTGAGATGCTCGAGGAGCTCCGTCTCGTAAGCGTGAATGCGATCCAGGCCGATCGCGGAGATGTACTCAACGGCCGTGGCAAAAGCGTGCGAACCGATGAAGTCGGGCGTGCCTGCCTCAAACTTGTACGGCAACTCGTTGAAGGTGGTCTCCTCAAAGGATACATGCTCGATCATCTCGCCCCCATACTGGTAGGGCGGTATCTGCTCGAGGAGCTTACGCCGTCCCCATACGATGCCGATGCCTGTGGGGCCGTACACCTTGTGCGATGAGCAGACGTAAGCATCGATGCCCAGCTCCTGCACATTGACCGACATGTGGGGCGCAGATTGCGCTCCGTCGACGATGATGATAGCACCCTTGTCGTGAGCCAGACGGGCTAGCTGTGCGACGGGATTGACCGTGCCGAGGACGTTGCTCACATGCGCCACGGCGACAATCTTGGTGCGGTCGGTGAGTAGTGCCTCAAAGGCGGGTAGGTCTAGCGAACCGTCTGCTAGAAGCGGAGCAACACGCAGATGCGCTCCCTTGCGGAGGCAGAGCTGTTGCCACGGCACGAGGTTAGCGTGGTGCTCCATAGCAGTGATGAGTACTTCGTCATCGGGGCCGACGAGCGTTTCGCCAGCCGTAGAGGCTAGCAGGTTGAGCCCTTCGGTGGTGCCACGTGTGAAGATTACTTCGTTAGGGTCAGAGGCTCCGATGAAGTGCGCCAGCGTGGCGCGCGCCGCTTCGTGGCGATCGGTCGCCTCACGGCTGAGTTGGTAGACGCCTCGGTGGACGTTGGCATTGTATCGTGTGTAGCCCTCGGTGATGGCATCGATGACGACTTGGGGCTTTTGCGTAGTAGCACCGCTGTCTAGGTAGACCCAGCCAGGCTGCGCTGAGGCGTAGTGCTGTATGAGTGGGAAGTCTAGACGATATGAGGAGAGGTCTGTAGAAGACATAAGGATAAGGGGGGAAGTGTTCGACTAAAGCAACAGCCCGTCAATCAGATAGGCTGCTATATGTACGACGGCAAGCAAGACGACACCCATAGAGGTACGTCTGAGTACAGCGTTGAGCTGGCTACCCGTCATGTGAATCATCTGACGATAAATGGTTAGAGTATATAGGAGGTAAGGAAGAAGTAAGATAATGCCCCAGATATTCCCTTTGAAGGCAACGATGGAGAGGAGCCACGCGAGGAGTATATTGGCCAAGTAAAACTTCGGGGCGAACTCCTGCCCCAGACGCACGATGCTCGTTCGCTTTTGGTTCTTGATATCCTCCTCGTAGTCTCGGTAGTTATTGACCACAAGGATGTTGACCGCCACGGCACCCATAGCTGTTGCCACGAGGAAGCTCTGTGTCGTGACCGCTCCCGTCAGGAGGTAGTAAGTGGTCATCACGGCGACCCAACCGTAGAAGGTCATCACCGCCACATCGCCCAGTCCTAGGTAAGCAAGCGGGCAGGGGCCACCTGTGTACATCCAAGCGAAGAGTATGATGAGCGCACCGAGGAGGAGTAGCCACGGGTTGGTCAGCAAGCAAAGGGTCACCCCCGCCACGGCAGCGATAAGCCCCCAAAAGAGTGCCACTCCGATGATGTCACGCTCTCGCAGTTGCCCCGAGGCGAGTGGACGGCTAAAGCCCACGCGCCCCGCTCCGTCAGCACCACGCTTGAAGTCATAGTAGTCGTTGCAGCAGTTGGAGAAGGATTGCGCCGACAGCCCCACGACCAGGCAGAGCGTCGCTATGAGCCAGTTAGAGCCTTCATGTAGCCAAGCCAAAGCGATGGCGACGGCTATCGGTGCTAGCGAAGCTGGCCAACTGTACGGTCGTGAGACCGAGATGAATTGCTTGAGGGTCATAATGTAGCGTGCGCGTCTCGAGCCTACACCTTATTACTATAGCACCTCTGGACCTGGAGTACGAAGATGTGCGAAGAGGTGGTCCGAGAGATAGATCATCGCACGCTTCTTCTCCTCCGTAGCGATAACGAGGTCGATGCTGTTGCTACTAGTTCCGTAGCAGATAAGCCGTACAGCGACATCGTCTACCGCCTCAAGGATGCGCGCCTCAAAGCCTATGCGATGCCATCCCATGTCGCCTACGATCGCGAGAATCGAGAGGTTGCTCTGCACAGATCCCTCCGCCCAGGGAGTCATCTCCTCAATCAGTGTGGGAATCGTCTCCGAGTCCTCCTCTGCAACGATGACGTAACCATCGCCCGATGCCATCAAGATGTCTGGCTCTATGTGCAGGCGGTGCATAGCCTCCGTCAGCGTCACGAGGAATTGCCCCGTAGAGACGTCGCTATTGCTCAGATGCTTCAGCAGGAGCGTTACGACACACATCCCGTCCTTAGCCGAGATTGCTTTAATCATATCTCTGTTTGTCACGTGAGATATGAGCGTGCCAGGGGCCGACGGGTCGAGCGTGTTAAGTAGTCGCACGGGGATGCCAGCACGTCGTGCTGGCTCGATGCAGGCGGGGTGAAGGATCTTAGCACCGCAACGTGCTAGCTCGGCAGCCTCGCCAAAGCTCAGACGACGCACAGGCGACGTCATATTGACTACTCGCGGGTCGTTGTTGTGTAGCCCATCAATGTCGGTCCATATCTGTATCTCCTCAGCTTGTACCGCCTCGCCAATGAGCGTGGCGCTGTAGTCGCTACCACCACGACGCAGGTTGTCCACCTCGCCGAAAGCGTTGCGACAGATGTATCCCTCCGTGAGGAAGAGTGCCTCCGCATCGCGTACCTCTTCAACCATCGGGCGCAATCGCTGAGCAATGTACTCGATGTCCGGTCGCCCCTCGTGGGTGATGCGCATGAAGTCTAGAGCCAGTAGCTTGTGTGGCGTGATTCCTTCGTAGAGCTGTAGCGTGAGTGCCATCAGGGCGGTACACATCATCTCGCCACAAGCGAGGATTTGCTTCTCATCATTGTGGGTAAAAGCCTCGTTGAGCGTCTGCAGCAAGAGACTGTCCAAAATCGGAGTCAAAGCTTCCTCTGCCAACTGCTGGTGCAACTCATGCCCGGCGAATAGCTCCGGCACTACATTATCTATGTAGCGACTACGTAACATCTCCACATGGCGTGTCGCGCGGTCCCGCTCGCCTGACGTGATTAACTGCGTCAGCGTCACGAGGTCGTTCGTCGTGCCAGCCATAGCCGAGAGCACCAGCGTCTTGCGTCCGGGCATACTCGCCACTAGATGCGCTACCGAGCGTATGCGATCGGGTGAACCGACAGAGGTGCCGCCAAACTTCAGTACAATCATAGCGCTGCTTCGATAGAATCTGTAGAAGGCTCCTCGACCTCCTCTAGTGTAGGTGGCAGGTCGATGCGCTCCAGCGTACGACTCTCCAGATTAATATGGTATCTCGTAGCGGGTAGCTCCTGTATGAGCGTCTCATTGTGCGTGCTCATCAGCACCGCGACGCCCTCCTTAGCTAGAGACTGTATCAGCTGACCGATCAGTAGCGACGTCTCGCTATCCAGTCCCGTGGTAGGCTCATCGAGTAGGATTAGTCGAGGACGAACGACCAAGGCTCGTGCGATGCAGATACGCTCAGCCTCGCCACCGCTCAGCTCGTGTGGGTACTTGTAGTGCTTACCTTCCATACCGACCTGCGTCAGAGCCTCCTCAATACGCATAGCACGCTGCTCCCGCTTCTTCACTCCTACGGCACGCAGGACGAAGTCTAGGTTACCCTGCACCGTATAGTTATATAGGAGCTGCGCCTGTGACTGGAAGACGATTCCCAGCGAGCGTCTCAGAGCTTGTCGCTGACGTACAGACATGCGGTGCAGGTCGTAGTCTAGTATCTTAGCGACGCCACCCTTAGGGGGTAGCTCGCCGTAGAGTAGCTCTAGGAGCGAACTCTTGCCACTTCCCACGGGACCCGTAAGGTAGGCAAAGTCCCCCGCATCGAGCGATAGCGTGACGTCTCGCAGGAGCTCATGCTCGTGGCGTGAGACTGTGACGCCCTGTAGGTCAATGATCGTACTCATAGTGGCTAACGTCTAGTAGATAAGTGGTTACTGTAGTGCAAAGCGCAGATACGCCTCGCAGTTTGCTGGTAGCCTCTCGGCCACCGTATCGCTATAAGTGTCGTAAAAGGCGTGATGCCCTATATAGTCGGCCCGTGCGAAAGCGGCTAGTCCCTCGTAAGGTGTGAGGAAGGTCGCTAGCGTATGCTTTTGCGAGCCACCCTCGCAGAAGTTTGCCTCAGCGCTACCACAAGAGACTGCGACACCGAGCTGACGACCGACCCAGGCGTCACCCCCCTCGCCGAATGCCCAGCCCTCGCCAAAGACCTCGTCAGTCCACTGCTTTAGAATCGCTGGTGCGGAGTACCAATAGAGGGGGAACTGTAGTATCACACGGCTGTGACGCTCCACGAGTGCGCGCTCATGCGCCACATCTATAGGAGTCCCAGTGGGGTAAGCGTCACAGAGGCTATGCACCGTGGCGTGTCCCGTGAGCGCCTCCACCCAAGCTTTGTTGATGACAGAGTGCTCCAGGTCGGGATGCGCTACAATAATCAGCGTGTTATGTCTCTCCATATTCAATTAGAATGTAAAGCCAGCACCGAGATAGAAGGAGGTGTTGCGCATAGCCTTCTGACCAAGCTTCTCCAGCTTGGGGTCATTCTTCTCCAGCTTCAGCTCATCGACGAAGCCCATGTCAGCACCCACCATACCGTACCACGAGCCAAATGTTACCTTAGCCTTGGCACCCAGACCGATGTCGTAGCGCTTGAGCTTGGCACCATCCATTCCGAGGATGCCGTCCTTATAGACGTTGTAAGTCTTCTGGATATCGTCTAGGATTTTACCCTGGCTTACGGTAGCTCCTAGAGCGTAGGCGAAGTAAGGGCCAGCCTCCACGGAAGCACCGATAGTAGGTGTCAAGTTCAGACGTACACCCACATTCACGGGAATCTGCATGTAGTGGCTGTACACCTTGATGTCACCCTCACCCTTTGGAGAGAGGAAAGTATATTGGTTCCCTTTCATCGCAAGAGATAGTCCCGTGCCGACATACATCATCTTGCTAACGTTGACATCTACTCCAGCGCCGAGGCGGTAGCCAACGAAAACCTTGTTTTCAGAGACATCCTGAAGCGTCTTAGCATGCGAAAGGTTAAAGAGCGGAGCTGCATCCACATAAATGCGTAGAGGCATCTGAGCCTGCGCCGTGCCAGCGAGCGCGCAGAGCGCCACGAGTGAGAGTAGTAGAGTACGTAGTCTTGTCATAGTATTATACATATACGAGCTAAAGTTGCAATTACTCTCCAAATGTACAACAATCTCGTGAGATAGCCCCTCCAGCGCCCTCTCAGTACAGAGCTAACGCAGTATAATGAGACTGTTGCAAAAGTCAACAGGCTCACAATCTTGCAAGCAAGATTGTCTAGACTTTGCAGAAAGGATGAAGCGCAAG
>UQBE01000008.1 GCA_900539155.1 uncultured Porphyromonas sp. | reverse complement strand
ACGTGGGGATTTGAGATTTCCCACGTGGATATTCGAGAAAGGAGGGTAATTAGAGGTTAGAAGTTAGAGATTAGCGGGCAGGGGTGACACATTACGAGACTGTTGACTTTTGCAACAGTCTCACAATCTTGCAAGCAAGATTGTCCTGACTTTGCAGGGGGAAGTCTTACCCTCTTCAGGAGGTATGAAAAAAGGTCACGGGAGCTCACAGGCTCTCGTGACCTTGTCGTTATCTTACACAGGGAGGCTACTAGGCCGCCTCTCTGCAAAGCTCGTCGGGGACTACTCCTTGCCGAGGAGTATCTCGAGACACTTAGCAGCTGAGTAGGCGACAGGCGTACCTGGTCCGAAGATAGCTGCTACGCCAGCCTTGTAGAGGAAGTCGTAGTCCTGAGCTGGGATGACACCGCCAGCGGTGACGATGATGTCGGGACGTCCGAGCTTGCGTAGCTCCTCGATGACCTGAGGAATGAGCGTCTTGTGCCCTGCTGCCAGTGAGCTGACGCCAAGGATGTTGACATCGTTCTCAACAGCCTGACGAGCACTCTCCTCAGGAGTCTGGAAGAGTGGTCCCATATCGACGTCAAATCCGCAATCGGCGTAGCCTGTGGCTACAACCTTGGCACCACGGTCGTGACCGTCTTGTCCCATCTTAGCAACCATAATACGAGGCTGACGCCCCTCACGCTGTGCAAACTCCTCGGCAAGCTGCTTGGCATACTCCAGCTGCTTGTCATGTCCTGACTCTTTTGAATACACGCCACTGATCGTTCTAATTACTGCACTATATCTTCCGACGACTGCCTCACAGGCATCGGATATTTCACCTAGCGAGGCACGTAGCCCGGCTGCCTTGACAGCTAGCTCGAGGAGGTTGCCCTGCTTGGTGCGTACACACTCGGTGATCTCCTTGAGAGCAGCCTGTACAGCCTGCTCGTCACGATGAGCGCGTAGGTCCTCTAGACGAGCTACCTGGCTCTGACGCACGGAGGTGTTGTCGATCTCAAGGATTTCGATCGGATCTTCGTGCTCTAGGCGGTACTTATTGATACCAATGATGACCTGCTGGTTGGAGTCGATACGAGCCTGCGTACGTGCTGCAGCCTCCTCGATACGCATCTTGGGGAGACCAGTCTCGATAGCCTTGGCCATACCTCCAATCTTCTCGACCTCCTGGATGTGCCCCCAGGCTCTATGAGCTATCTCATCGGTGAGCGACTCTATATAATAGGAGCCACCCCACGGGTCGATGGAGCGACAGACTTGTGTCTCCTTCTGAATGTATATCTGTGTATTACGAGCGATACGCGCGGAGAAGTCGGTCGGCAAGGCAATCGCCTCATCAAGTGCGTTAGTATGTAGCGACTGCGTGTGTCCGAGAGCCGCTGCCATAGCTTCGATACAGGTACGCCCGACGTTGTTGTAAGGGTCTTGCTCGGTGAGCGACCATCCAGAGGTCTGGCAGTGCGTACGGAGCATGAGTGACTTAGGATTCTCGGCGCCGAAGCTCTTGACCACCTTAGCCCAGAGCATACGTGCGGCACGCATCTTGGCAATCTCCATAAAGTGGTTGACACCGATACCCCAGAAGAAGGAGAGACGTGGCGCAAATTTATCCACCGGGATGCCTGCGTTGATACCAGCACGGAGGTACTCGATACCGTCGGCGATGGTGAAAGCAATCTCAATATCCGCCGTCGCTCCAGCCTCCTGCATGTGGTAGCCGGAGATGGAGATAGAGTTGAACTTAGGCATCTTCTGCGAGGTGTACTCAAAGATGTCGGCGATGATCTTCATTGAGAATTCAGGTGGGTAGATGTAGGTGTTGCGCACCATGAACTCCTTGAGGATATCGTTTTGGATGGTACCAGCCATCTCCTCGAGCTTAGCACCCTGCTCTAGTCCAGCATTGATGTAAAAGGCAAGGACGGGAAGGACAGCACCGTTCATCGTCATGGAGACGGACATCTTGGCTAGTGGGATACCGTCGAAGAGTACCTTCATATCCTCTAGCGAGCAGATGGAGACACCAGCCTTGCCCACATCGCCCACGACACGTGGGTGGTCCGCATCGTAGCCACGGTGTGTCGGGAGGTCGAAGGCGACGGATAGTCCCTTCTGACCACTCGCTAGGTTACGACGGTAGAAGGCGTTGCTCTCCTCAGCGGTCGAGAAGCCAGCGTACTGACGTATGGTCCACGGGCGGAACGGGTACATCAGACTGTACGGACCACGTAGGAAGGGGGGAAGACCTGACACGTAGTCGAGGTGCTCTAGACCCTCTAGGTCGTCAGCCGTGTAGACTGGCTTGACCTTAATCTGCTCGGGCGTAGTCCAGTTCGCCTCGAGCGCATGCTCCTGGCCCCACTTAGTGGCGTCGGAGCGTCCAAACTGAGCTTGACGGAGGTCAATCTCTTTGTATAGTGGCTTTGTCATTTGTGTGTGTTGCTTAGAGGGTTACTACGCTAGTCCGAAGATTTCGTTGAAGTGCTGCAAGGTCTCCAAGACGTTGCTACGGACATGGATGAAGTGCTCGATGCCGAGAGCCTGCAACTGCTCAGTGCAGGCGGGATTGCCCGCTACGACAAACTGCGCTCTACCGTCGAGTAGACGGAATGCCTCTGGAGCGTAAGTCTCATACTCATCATCGCTAGAGCAGAGCACCACGATGTCTGCCTTAGCAGCGACAGCTGCGTCGATACCCTCTTGGACGGTCTCAAAGCCTAGGTTGTCGATGAGCTTGTAGCCAGCACAGCCGAAGAAGTTGCCCGAGAACTGTGAGCGAGCAAGTCTCATGGCTAGATTGCCAATCGTCAGCATGAAGACGACTGGCTGCTTACCGCGCTCTGTCGTCAAGCGTAGCTCCTCAAACTGATTGGCACCACGGTCGAAGTTGAGCGGTTGTAGTCCCTCCTGCTTCTCTCCAGCTGTGCAGCCGCACCCCGTCGTGAGGACAGCGGGCGTCGCGAGCTTCTCGTGAGCCGTCTCCGTAAAGTTTGGAAATTCGTTGGTACCCAGCAGGGTCTCCTTGCGCTTAGCGACCGCTTCGTGACGCTGCGTATTGGTCTCCTGGAGGTCACGCTGTAGTGCACCCGTGGTGACAAAGCTTTCGAAGCCACCTTCGCTAGCACTAATCTCGCCAAAGAGTTGCCAAGCTTGCTCGGCGATCACATTGGTCAGCGTCTCTATGTAGTAGGAACCAGCAGCGGGGTCGACCACCTTGTCGAAGTGACTCTCCTCGCTCAGAAGGAGCTGCTGATTGCGTGCGATACGCTCGGAGAAGTCGGAGCTCTCCTCGTAAGCGATGTTGAATGGAAGGACCGTGATTGAGTCGACACCGCCCAGTGCTGCAGACATCGTCTCGGTCTGCGAGCGGAGTAGGTTGACATAAGCGTCGTAGACGGTCATATTCCACTGTGAAGTGGTAGCGTGCTGGCAAATCTTCGCAGCATCGCCCTTGTACTGGTCGCCGTGCGCTCCGATAATCTCGGCCCATAGCCAGCGAGCTGCACGGAACTTGGCCATCTCCATAAAGTAACTCGAGCTGATGCCGAAGTGGAACTTGATCCTGCGAGCGATCTCCTCGACCTTGTGACCACGAGCCACCATCTGGTCGAGTACTTCGGCGCCCCACGCGAGTGCGTAGGCGAGCTCCTTGACGATGCCAGCACCAGCGTTGCTCAGCATCGAAGCGTCTACTATGTAGAGGCGCATCTGTGGGATAGGCTTAGCAATATTATAGAGCTGCTCTAGCGTGTCGTAGCGCTTATCATCGATGACTCCCTTCATCAGCTCACGCTTGAAGGGGTTGTACTCGATAGCTCCTCGTACTGCTGCACCGTCGACCTGGTGCTTCTGCACATAGGCGACAAAGAGCTCTGCCAGCTCGACCGTACGAGAGATGCAGGTCGAAAGGTTGAGCTCTACAGCCGTCAGGTCTATTCCCTTCAGAAGGGTCTCAAGGGTCTCGGCAGAGAGGATCGTCTTAGAGATGTTGAACCCGAGGGAAGTGACGCCCTTGTTGAGTATGTCGAGAGCCTTTGCGTTTGCCTCGGCGGGGTTTGTTACTTTAATCTCTTGGCGTACGAGCCACTCGTTGTCTAGCTTGGTCGATCGTACGTAGGGGTACTCGCCAGGGAGTGCTAGGCGTGAGGCATACTGAGCAATGTCCTCGCGTCTGTACATCGGTTGCAAACTAAACCCCTCGGGCGTGCGCCAGACGAGTCGCTTGTCAAAGGAGGCACCCTTGAGATCGACGGTGACTTTCTCCAGCCACTGCTCTTTGCTTACGGGAGGAAAGTCCCCAAAGAGCCGTTCTCTTGTATTTGCCATAATATATATGTGTGTGTTGTGTGAATTGATTACGCAAAGGGGCAACAACGAGGACTCTCTTCCATCAGATAGAAGCTAGTCGACCATGTTGCTACCCGCAAAGATAACTATTTCTATATTAATAGAACCTTACCGACGGCACGGCAGGCACTCCTCGGCGTAAGATGTCAGAGATCTACGAAGCTCTTGCGACGCAAGACGAAGTCGCGTCCGAGGTACTTCTCACGCACGAGCGAATTCTCAGCAAGCTGCTCAGCTGTCCCCTGGAAGAGCACCTTGCCCTCGAAGAGTAAGTAGGCACGATCCGTGATGCTGAGCGTCTCATTGACGTTATGGTCGGTGATTAGGATACCGATGTTGCGCTGCTTGAGCTTAGCCACGATGGACTGGATGTCTTGCACCGCAATTGGGTCGACACCCGCAAAGGGCTCGTCAAGCATGATAAATTTCGGGTCAATGGCTAGACAGCGAGCGATCTCAACTCGTCGGCGCTCTCCTCCCGAGAGCCTGTTGCCTTGGTTGGTGCGTACCTTGTGAAGTCCGAACTCATCTATCAGAGTCTCCAGACGCTCGCGCTGCTGGTATGGTGTGAGCGGTGTCATCTCTAGGACCGCCTTTATGTTATCCTCTACCGAGAGCTTCCGAAAGACCGATGCCTCCTGCGCCAGATATCCAATTCCGAGACGAGCGCGCTGATAGACTGGGAGCTTCGTAATGTCCTGCTCATTGAGGTATATCTTACCACCATTCGGCACGACCAGCCCCACCGTCATGTAGAAGGTTGTAGTTTTCCCCGCACCATTAGGACCAAGCAGCCCAACAATCTCCCCTTGACGTAGCTCGATAGAGACATCGTTGACGACGGTACGGCTGCGATAACGCTTGACCAAGTGCTCCGTACGTAGCACACCCGTCTCGCCACGATGGCGGTCTGGGGAGAGGGCTTCGGTGGTATCTATTGTGTCTGTCATAAGCTATACGAAGAGTAAGATGAGGAGCTGTGCGGTGATGATACGGACGAACATACCGAGCGGGTAAACCGTGGCATAGGCAACCGTATGCTTGCTTCCCTTCAGACGGTCACCAATCACCTCCAGAGCCATCGGGTTTGCCATGCTCCCGCACATGACGCCACACATAGTGGCGTAGTCTCCCCGCTTGCGACGTAGCATATACCAGCCGACCAGCAGTAGCGGGAGCACTGTAAGCAGAGCTCCATAGCCGAGCCATACTAAGCCTTGTGTGCTGAAGAGGATGTCAAAGAAGCCTGCTCCTGACGAAAGTCCCAGACAGCCAAGGTAGAGAATCAGTCCCAGCTGGCAAACTAGGAGACTAGCACTGTTAGTGATATAAGTAGTCACATGCATACGTGGACCGAAGGCTCCCATCAGAATACCGATGATGATACCGCCCCCTGCCAAGCCGAGCCGAATAGGCGAGCTCACACCAGGGATGTAGAAAGGAATCATGCCAACGAAGACGCTGATGAAGAGACCGATGAAAAGCCCCAGCAGATTGGGCGTGTCCAGGTCCTTGATTTCGTTGCCAATCTTAGCAGCAACCGCGTCCGTAGCCTCCTTGGTACCCACCACGGTCATACGGTCACCGAGCTGCAGGTGCAGGTCGGGCGAGGTGAGTAGCTCTATGCCCGCACGATCTATGCGTGTCACATTGACCCCGTAGTCATTGCGCAGGTGCAGTGCGCTGAGTCGCACGCCGTTGTACTCTTTGCGTGTGAGGACCAGTCGTCTTGAGACGAGACTCTTGTCGACGCTGTCCCAATCAATGTCGGAGCGATTCCAATCCTTCTCTACCTTCTTACCAAAGAATAGCTCCAGCCTGGGCACTTCCCGCTCGTCCGAAACCACCAGCAGGCGATCCCCTTCCTGAAGCTGTGTCGATGAGTCGGGAGCTAAGGCCTTACCATCCCGCCACACACGACTGATTACGAAGGGTGTCTCGGCCACGCGTGAGACTTCCGAGATTGTTTTGCCGACCACCCCCATATTCATCACCTCGTACTCGCTAAAGAAGGCTGCGCGCTCCTCCTCGTCGGGCTGTCCCTTGGCACGTCGCTTCGCCAGAGGGGCTAGGATATAGAGAGCCAGTATGACCCCCACCACGCCAAAGGGGTAGGTAATCGCACACGCCAGTGCCATCTCAGCTAGCATGCTCTGCCCCTCGGCGCCTGTACTCGGCAGACTGCTCTGAGCCGCAGCAAGTGCTGGCGTATTGGTCGTGGCTCCCGACAGGATGCCGACCCACTGACTGATGGGTAGCTCAGAGACGAAGAAGAGTCCCACGACAAGTGCCAGGTCCACCGCCACGATGAGTAGTGAGTCGAGGTTATCCCGTATGCCCCCCTTCTTGAGCGAGGGAAAGAATGCGGGTCCCACCTGAAGACCGAGCGCATAGATAAAGAGGATGAGCCCGAAGTTCATCCCAAAGTTTAGCGTCCCTCTATCAAGCGTGATGCCCCAGTATGAGAGCAGGATACCGACGAAGAAGACAAAAGTCACCCCCAGCGAGATACGCGCTATGCGTATGCGTGCTAGGAGGAGTCCCACCAGAGATACTAGTGAGATGACTATAATCGATTGAGGTACCGATGGTATGACGAAGAGTTCGTTGAGAAAAGCTCGCAGACTGTCCATACATTATATAATGATAAGCGGGGCGACTCCATCTGAGGAGCCATCTAGGGTGAGCCCATCGCCACGCGACTAGACCCAACACCCTGCGCAAAGGTACGCAGATTCAGATTAATAGAGCCACATCCATTGAGCCTTTATAAGATGCTCTACTTACACCTCGATTGTCCCCGTCGCTCCTCGACTGGCGTAAGGGGGGCACTCGATAGGATGCGCAAGCTGGTGGGAATTCGTTACCTTTGTGAGTGGATTGTAACTTTATTGTTATCAAAAAGCTACCGTCTAGCTCCATCGCTTCAGATTCGTTCAAGATGAAATCACCTATGCCCCCTATAAGTTCTCTAGAGGTACGTCGAGACATCTCGGCTGTATTGTCATCACTCATCGTGGTGATCTACCTCCTAGCCTCGTGTAGTCAGAGTGCCTCCGAGACTTTTACCGCAGCAGAGCGTGTAGCAGCGGATAGCGTCGTGCGCTCCATAGGCAACCGCGACTCACTCGCTACGCTACAGAAGCAGTGGGAGCGTGAGGGCAACACCCTCGAGAGCATCGTCGCCCTGAGGGTGATGGGTGATGCGCTACGCAATGAGAGCGCTTTTGACGAGGCACTCACCGTACACAGTGAGGGATTGAGACAAGCAGAAGCGATACAAGATACGCTAGAGTGGGTGCAGGCACTCAACAATGTGGGGACGGACTACCGGCGTATGGGCATCCTGGACATTGCTCAGGAGTATCACTACCAGGCGTGGAGTCTGTGCAAGGTTACTACGGACACCTCTTTTGTGGCAATCAAAAACCAGGCTAAGTCTCTCAATAGCCTGGGCAATATCTACCTAACGCTGGGCAACTATGAGCGTGCCGATAGTGCTCTGCGCAAAGCTCTCGTCGTGGAGCAGCGACTGGGCAGTACGGTGGGCATGGCCATCAACTACGCCAACCTGGGTTCTATTTTCGAGCATCGCGGAGAGATAGACTCGGCGTGGGTGTACTATAGGTACTCGATGGAGGCCAATCAGAAGGCTGGGAGTACGTTAGGCATCGCTCTGTGTCACTCTTACTTTGGCTCTCTCTATGAGCAGGCGCAGCAGTATGACGAGGCTGCTAGGGAGTATGAGGCTGGTTACCAATTGATGCAGAACTCTAAAGATGAGTGGCACAAGCTCAATCTGCTCGTAGCTCTAGCCAGCATACACAGTGCTACCCGAGATGATGCGCAGATGCTCTACTACCTCGAGCAGGCACGGAGCAATGCGGAGAAGATACAAGACAAGGAGCACCTAGCTGATATCTACACCCTGTACTACAAGTACTATAAGCGTCACGGTGACTGGCAAGCAGCACTGACGTACTATGAGCGGGCTACGGAGATGAAGCAGAACACTCTAGATATGGACAAGTTCAATAGGATGCAAAACACTAGTCTCAACATCGAGCGAAACATCCAAAACAGGAAGATGAATAAAGCGAAGATCGCGCTCGAGCATGAGCGTGCAGAGCGACGTATAGAGAACGTCACCTTTGCGGTCATCGCACTGCTCCTGCTGGGCTTCTTCGGCTTCTTCCTCTACATTCAGCGCATACAGCGTCGCAACCATAAGGAGCTCAAGAAGATGTCCTCGATGCGGGAGACCTTCTTCACCAATATCACCCACGAGTTTCGCACTCCTCTGACCCTTATCCTAGGCTTGAGTCAAGAGCTTCAGCAGGAGGAGTCGGAGCAGATCAGAGAGCGCGCCGAGAGCATCGAGCGGCAGGGGCAGGGACTTCTCACACTCATCAATCAGCTACTAGACATCTCCAAGATCAAGTCGTCTGTCGGCGATCCGCGCACTTGTCGGGGCAATGTCACGGCCCATATTGCCATGATCGTCGACTCTTATCGTGACTATGCCTCTAGTCGAGACATAGAGCTGACCTACCGCCCGAAAGACCAGGTAGAGATGAGCTTCGTGCCTGACTATGTCAATAAGGTCTTCAACAACCTGCTCTCCAACGCCTTTAAGTTCACCCCACCTCAAGGCAAGATAAGCATCACCCTATGGCGTGCCGACGACTCGGTATACGTCGATCTATCCGATACGGGCCATGGTATGGATCAAAAGACCATGGAGCATGCTTTCGATCCGTTTTATCAAGCTGAGAGCGACTCCAAGTACATTGGTACAGGCATAGGACTAGCTCTGGTCAAGCAGATCGTCCAGGCGTCTAAGGGGCAGATCTCCATCGAGAGCAAGCTGGGCGAGGGTACCACCTTTCACATCATCGTGCCGATCATCAATGATCAAGCTGCTCCAGAGCAGACACTGTCGGCTGCTACGAATACGCCTCTGCTACCACATCAAGAGACCGATCTACAGGATAGTGAGTGTGAGCAGGACGAGTCGTGTCGCCTGCTCGTCATCGAGGACAATCACGACATAGCCCATTACATCGGGTCACAGTTTGAGGATCACTATAGTGTCTCCTATGCGACCGATGGCGAGGAAGGCTTTAGAAAAGCCGTGGAGCTCGTGCCTGACCTCATCATCACTGATCTGATGATGCCTGGCGTCAATGGGCTAGAGCTATGCCGACAGATACGTAGTAATGAGATCGTCAACCATATACCGATCATCGTCGTCACGGCAAAAGTCTCTGAGGAGGAGCGCATCAAGGGTATAGAGGCAGGAGCGGACGCTTATCTTACCAAGCCCTTTAACACGACCGAGCTGCGTATGCTGGTAGAGCGGCTCCTCGATAGTCGCAAGACGCTACGCCAGAAGTTTGCCCAGATAGTCATCAAGGGGCAAGAGCCGGACGAGGCTGAGACAAATAAACTAGAGGAGGCCGATATCACCTTCCTGACCAAGGTGGCTACGCTAGTGAATCAGCAGATCAGCCAAAACAAGAATACCAACGTAGAGGAGGTCGCCAACAGTCTCTGTATGAGTAGCAGACAGCTACACCGCAAACTGAAGGCGCTCACTGGCTACGCTTCCTCGGCTTATATACTACGGCTCAAGATACGTAAGGCGTGTGAGCTGATGGATGCAGACGCGGAGATGAGCCTCACAGACGTGGCCTACCAGAGTGGATTCGATACTTACTCGAACTTCTCTCGCTCATTCAAGAACATCTGCGAGGTCTCTCCCTCCAAGTATAGAGACCAGAAGAGCCTCTTGCCCCGCCAAGACTAAATCACGCAACTAACGCAAGACAACTAGTGCCGTGTGGCTTGCTACACGACACGACATCATCGCGAGACTGTTGCAACAGTCTCATGGTGCGCCCCCCCCTAGCTGAAGAAACTCACCGCTGACTTGTTACAATAATTTAGGAGCAAAAAACATATCGATGCGGATCCGTGTCGGGAAAAATGATTCTCCACGTGGATATTTTGAAATATCCACGTGGAGAATTTTTATTTTCCACGTGGGGAAGAAAAAATTCTTCGGAGGAATTAAATGAAACTTCGGAGGAAATGAATCACGCCCACGTGGAAAATAAAAAATATCCACGTGGAGATTTGAGATTCCCCACGTGGATATTCGAGAAAGGAGGGGAATTAGAGGTTAGAGGGTTGGGGTTAGAGATTAGAGATCGGAGCCATCAGAGCCATCAGAGGGGGCGGAGCTATCAGAGGGTGTCGTACAGGGGTGACACATTATATATAGTAGTAACCTCATCTATTCCTCGCTGGTCGCTATCTGTAGCTCCTGACAGAGCAATTATAATGCGTCAGCCCTGGGGGTGAGAGCTTGTCCTCATTTTCTCTCTTATCACTTGCAATGCTGTATATATTAGCTTGTTATGCTACTTGACATGTCCGATATTGATAAGTGGTGGTATGTAATCCTGTCCGATATTGATAAGTTTTTGTCCGCAATTGATACGACTTTTAGCTATTCTGAGCCCTAATTTTGCAACAGAAACCTAGGAACAGTTCACCGCCCCACTTCACGAGATGAGCGTTAGCCGCTGGAGCTGCCCCCTTACTTTCCGGATTAGTCACGAAACCGTTATTGCAAACCGTATGAAACATAGACTTCTCACCCTCCTTCTCTCCCTGCTAGCCGCCATAACGTGGTGCACGGCGCAGGATGTAGGGATCAAGACCAATCTCCTCTACTGGGGGACTGCTACACCCAATCTAGGTATCGAGGTTCGGGTCGCACCACGCTGGACTATAGACCTATCGGGTGGGTACAACTTCATCAATCCGATTAATAAAGAGACGGGGATGAAGTGGCTGCACTTCTCCGTTCTACCCGAGGTGCGATACTACATCTGTGAGTCATTTAATGGGCATTTCTTCGGTCTTCACGGGCTTGTGGGCTTTTACAATGTCAATAGGCTCAACGTGCCCATCGGTCGTCTGAAGAATCTCAAAGACTACCGTCTCCAGGGATGGGGCTACGGCGCCGGCATCACCTACGGCTATGAGTGGGCGCTCGGCAAGCACTGGAACCTAGAGGCTTCGATCAGCGCAGGCTACGCCCTCTTTGACTACACACGCTACAACTGCGAGCACTGCGGCAAGATAGTCGCCAAGGAAAAGAAAAACTACCTAGGCCCGACGAAAGCAACGCTCTCACTGATTTACCTCTTCTAATCGTACAACCCTACCAAAAGCGCAGAAGATATGAAACACACTATATTACATCTCACGACGCTCGCTCTAGTTGCTCTAGCGATGCTGTCTCTCCCGACAGAAGGTGTAGCTCAGGAGGCTCCTAATCCGCTAGAGGGGCTCAGAGTCAGCTCTCAGACGGTCGCAACGAGACAGGGTGCCAAGGCGGTCATCGACTTTGACCTAGACCTGACCCAGATGCAGCGACTGAAGAGCAACATGGTGCTAAAGGTCGTGCCGACGCTACGGGCCAACGATGGCTCCGAGCAGCTCGACCTACCAGCAATCTCTATCTCGGGTCGTACGCGGGCTATCATGCTACGTCGTACGGGCGAAGAGGTCGATATAATTCGCAACAAAAGTGGTGAGCAGCACTACCACTACACAGCCGAGGTACCCTTTGCGCTATGGATGAAAGACGCCTCACTACTATTTTACGCTAAGGGCTACGGCTGCGCCGGCTGCGACCTAGGCGACTACACTACCCTACTGACACCGCATGCGCTCGCCCCACTCTACCAGCCCACCTACCGCTATGCGCTGCTCGTCCCTGAGGGCGAGGAGACCAAGCGACGAGAAGAGAGCCTCACGGCGATGATTACCTTCCCAGTCAATAAGACAAACCTTAATCTGAACCTCGGCAACAACCGCTCTGAGGTCAAGCGTATAGACAAGAAGCTCCAGGAGCTGACGACCAATAGTGCGCTAACCGTCGATGCCCTCTCACTAACTGGGTATGCCTCGCCAGAGGGTAATGCGGATCTCAACCAGAGACTCTCTGAGGGCCGTGTCGAGAGCATCGCTGCTTACCTCGTACGCACCTACCCACGCTTCAAGAATCACTACACTTCTCAGGCTATGGGTGCCGACTGGGACGGACTACGAGCCGCCATCGAGGAGAGCAACGTAGAGCACAAGGAGCAGATCCTACGGATCATCGAGGAGGAGCCTGCCAGCGAGCGTACAGCAGCCCTACGTGCTATCGATCAGGGACAGACCTACGCTCACCTGCTACAGACTTACTACCCGCCACTACGTCGCACGGTCATCACCTTCTCCTTTGTGGTCAAGGGCTTCGACCTAGAGGAGGCGAAGGGGGTCATCAAAACACACCCGACTCACCTCAGCCTTGCCGAGGTCAATCTGGTGGCTAATAGTTACCCAGCCGGCAGTGCCGAGCGCTACGAGACCTGGGCGATTGCTGCGGATGCTTTCCCCAATGCTGTGGAGCCAGCGACCAATGCCGCTATTATAGACTTTGAGGCAGGTCGCTATGCGCAGGCCGTCAAGTTGCTAGAGCGCTATAAGAAGAATACGAAGCTCTACACCATCCTGGGCATCGCCTACGCCTACAATGGGCAGTACGACGACGCTCGTACCTACCTAACCAAGGCTGCACAGCTCGGTCTACCCGACGCACAGCACAACCTCGATGAGTTCCTTCACTATATGCAGGACAACTTCTAAGCAATTAACAACAATTACAAACTATACATTCACCCTTTAACCGATCAACTATTATGAAAAGTAAGCTTTTCCTACTGAGCCTCGTGGCTCTCACACTCGCCTTCACGGCGTGCAACAAGAATCAGGACGAACCACAGTCCACGACAGACGCTACAATCAGCGTCGCAGTTAAGTCGGCCGACCTCAGAGCTTATGAGGATGGCGCAGGCGATGCAGACATGAAGGTCCAGAAGCTAGCCGTCATGGTCTATCAGGGAGATGCTCAGGTAGCCTACAAGGAGGCTGACGACGCCAACGCCCTAGAGGTCACCAAGATTCAGACGACAGCTGGTGCTAAGACTCTGGTCGTCGTAGCTAACTACGCTAACCAGAACCTCAAGGGACTCTCTCTAACTAAGGTCAAGGCTCTCACGCACACGCTCTCTGCTGACGACCAAGACCCCCAAAAGGGTACCTTCATGCTCACCGCAGAGCCTGTCTCCGTCAATCTCCAGAAGGGCAATAACTACTACGGCTACGCAGATGGTGACGGTAATCGTCTTTCTATAGATAAGCCTATCGAGCTCCAGCACATCCACGCTGGTATGGCTCTAACGAACCTTACTGTAAAGTTCGCAGAGTCTTACGCAAAACTCTACAGCGTCAAGTTTGACGAGGGTCAGCTAATAGCGCTCATCGCTAAGGCTCAGTCCAATGTCTTCGGTAAGCCTCTAGTCAACACTGATGCTAACTACTTCTATGGTGTCAAGCTCTTTGGCAAGACGGACGCTAAGTACACTCCAGCAGAGGCTAACTACAATGAGATGGCAGAGCTCAAGATGGCTCTCACTACCACAGGCGAACTGACCGGTAAGGGCTTCTACGTACTAGAGAATAGCTCCGCCGAGCACCCCACCATCCTCTGCCTCAAGGCTACGCTCACACAGGCTAACGGATCAGACCTAACGCCTGATCAAGCTCAGCAAGCTGTAGAGGCTGGCTGGATTGTATCTACGACAGATCACTCAACCTACTACCCAGTCCTTGTCAACTGGGCAAAGGATGGCTATACCTACGCGGACGGTCATACGGCTAAGAACGCTATCGAGCGCAACAACAAGTACGAGATTGCACTCACAATCACTGGCCCTGGTACGAACTCTCCTGAGGATCCAACTGCTGAGACGGCCAATCTTGACGTCAAGTGCAAGGTCCTACCTTGGGTCATTGTCAAGCAAAACGTCGTCTGGTAAGACACCCTTTTACAGATAGCTTTAGAGCCACCAGAAGATTGGTCGGTGGCTCTAGAGCCATCTCTATCCAGTCGGAGAGCCGGCATCAAGCGCAAGATCACACTCCTTCATAGTACTTTCATAGTCAAACATACGATTGTAGCTGTTTGATGCTAGGCTCTCTTACTTCTTACTCTTCACTTTAAGCACCCCATTGAGACACTAATATGAATATCGTACAGAGATGGATCAATAAGACAGCGACCACGGCGTGGATAGTGTCGATGCTAGCCCTCTTGTCTGGCTGTATCGCAGAGGATCTAGAGGACTGTCCTCAACCATTCGAGCTGACCGTACGGGCTGTAGATATCTCCAACAAGGATATAACCTCTGATGGGGATGTAGAGAACGTGATACTCTTCACGTTTGATGAGTCTGGCAAGCGCCTGGACGAGATCCTCCTCAACGCCGAGGAGATCAAGTCGCGCAAGCCTATACACATCGAGCACTACGGCCCTAAGTCGCTCACTTTCGTCGCTTGGGGCAATGTAGCTCCTGCAGACATAGCACGACTAGAGTCCGTACAGCGTATCGAGGATGTACAGATGCCGCTACAGCGTACAGACGGCTTTGGACAATATCCGACAGACCTTTTCTCCGGTCGACTAGACCGAGATCAAGTCTACGGCAAGCTCGAGCTAGGCGAGCCTGCGACGATAGACATCTGTCGGCGCACCTGTCAGGTCAATGTGACAGTCCTAGGCTATGAGCAGTGGCTCGGTCGTCAGGCTGATAAGCGACAAGCTTTTGACCCGACAGACTACGCTACAGCCCAGATTCTCTTTGGCAAGTCCCTAGACAACTACGCTATAGCTGACACATACGATGGTAACCCCACGACCTACCGTCTGATGGGCTCTCTAGATAACTCTACGGGCGACTACCGAATAGCCCCCTTTAGAGTCTACCCTCCTATCGAGAGCAAGCCATTCCAGCTAGACTTCTACGTCGGCGACAAGTGTATAGAGAGCTTTACCAAGGACTCACGAGGCACGCTCCTACTACCTGAGATAGGCAAGATGCTCAACGTACTCATCGACATGCGATCTGGAGATATAGCCGTGCAGGTCGTTGTGACCCCGTGGAATGTCGTACATCAGTTTGTCATCTACTAAAGTCTCATTCACATGCAAAGCTTGAAATCCTATGAAACCATATAGACCTATACTTACAACGCTGCTCGCACTATCGGCACTCCTCTTGATAGTGCTCTCAGGGTGTCAGCGCAGTGAGCTGAGAGAGACTTTAGAGCCTGCCACCGTACAGCTCTCTATCCCGTCGATGACCCTGCGCGGGGGACAGCTCCTCGTAGAGGACTTACCCGTGCATACGATCCGTATCCTAGTCTTCAATAAGGCGGGAGGAGCTCTAGATGCACAGCAGAGCTTTAGCACGCCGACCGATCTCAGCGACTGGCTACGCGTGAAGGCTCACGAAGGTGAGAAGGATATCTACGTCATTGCCAACGAGAGCCCGGCTATGAGAGACGCACTCAATAAGATCGTCTTCAAGCAAGACCTGCTCCGTATGGCTATCCCTGAGACGGACCCCAGCAATGCTACAAAGCCTCAGCCCATCTTGATGACAGGGCAGGGGACAGCGACCCTCCTTACGAATCAGAATGTCAAGGCAGAAATCGACTTGGTCAAGACGAGAGCTAAGATCACGCTTGACTTGAAGCAAGAGACGGCGACCGACGACCAGATCATCATCCGTAGCGTGTCGATCAGTCGCTTGCCTAAGACCAGTATGCTCTTGACACCAAATCCTTATAGCTTGGGGGCTACATGGATCTACAGCAAAGCTGAGGAAGCTACGCTGGTCAACAACGCAGAAGCTACCTCTTACATCGCTGACAAGACGCTCTACACCTACGAGAGTCTCGATAGCGATACGACAGGTCATGCGCCCATTCTGACCGTTGAGGCCCTTTATAATGGAGTCCCTACGACCTATACGGCCTATGTCAATGATGAGACGAGTAACGCCGACCATCACTACGCACTGCATCGCAACTGCCACTACCAGCTAACAGGTACGATCACTAAGATCGGAGCGCACAACGCATTACTGCTGAAGACGGAAGTCTTGCCCTGGGATGTAGAGGCGAGTGAGAAGAAGCTCGAGGAGCCTAAGATCGTGAGCCTCTCTCCCGATCCTACAGCGACCTACTACGTGACCGATACGGAGGTTGCTGAGTTCAAGGTCAAGATAAGCTCCAGCACCGACCCCTCTAAGTGGCGCGCCACACTGACCAATGCGCTCGACTTCCGCTTTGACATCACAGGGGGCGCCGTACGAGAGGGATTAGCCGATGGCACTACCGAGTACACCGTTCGGGTGATCGCTACGAAGCCCGCCGGCGTTAACCTACGCTGCACGCAGCTACTCTTCACCTCGGAGTATCTAGACCTAGTAGGGGCAGGGATGCCTAAGGAGGGTATCGCAATCTGTCAGAAACATGCTTAGCAAACCATTAGAAGCATCATAGATTATGAATAGACTTATAGATATATCCACCCGTTTGGTCGGGTATGCCTTGATACTGCTGATGGTATCAGGATGTATAGCGGAGAGACCCGTGGCATGTCCTGATGACGACGCCTCCTCAGCGCAGCTATCCCTACGACTAGCCGTGCAAGAGATCCGCTCACTACGTGCTACAGAGGCTGGGGACGATGCACTCAATGAGAACAAGATCGAGCGTCTTCAGATCCTCTTTTACAAGGGAGGAACGCTCTACTGGTCAGTCTCACCAGCACCCGCTGCTGACGGCAACTATAGCATTCCAATACCAGAAGCTCAGCAACAAGGCTTCGATGGTAACTCTACGTACAATGTTTACGTCGTGACCAATATGACCTTCACGGCGCCAGAGCAAGAGAGCGAACTAGCGAAGATTGTAGTTAGCGAGTCGGTCGCTAAGTTGCCTAACGCTAAGTTTGTCATGCAGGGCAAGACCTCTAAGAAGATTAACTTAGGGACCCCTGAGGGCAAGCAGCTCGGTACCGTTGAGCTACGTCGTGTAGCCAGCAAGCTACGTATCACGCCTACCGTGCAGGTCACAGGATATGAGCTAGGTGGCGAGATACAGGTCAAGTTCGTCGGAGCCGTCAGCCAAGGCTACCTCACAGCTGAAGAGGTGGCTGCTGGAGCTAACTCCATCGCCTACGCCTACCGAGCTACTTCGAACAAGGAGCCACAGCACTTCTACTCCTATTATAATAAGTGGAGTAGCAACGATGAGGCACCTTACTACCTTCTCACCGTACCCCTCAAGAAGGCGGGCGCAACGACCGTAGCAGATTACTACTATCGCGTAGCTCTCACGCCTGCGGAGCCACACTTTACGGCGAATAAGCTCTACGACCTGAAGCTCGGCATCCATAAGCTCGGCTCCACAACTCCCGAAGAGCCTGTATCAATCACTGGCACGCTCTCTATCCTCCCCTGGACGCTCTGCGATGATCAGTATGACCTCCCAGCAGCTAACTATCTAGAGGTATCCGAGCGGGAAGCACATATATATAATGTAGAGACTCATACCATATCCTATGAGTCTTCCAAGAAGCCAGTCAATGTTCAGATTTTAGAGGTTAGCTTCAGCTACGTCAATGGAGCTACGGGAGTGGCGACAACAGACAACATTCCCTCCTCTAGTGATCAGTACCCGACGGTTACCGTAGTGGGCAATCAGATTCAGATTGAGTCAAGGATTCCAATCAACAATGTGCCTAAGAAGATCCGCATTAAGGTCAGCAATGGCATCGCAGGACTAGACAAGGAGGTGACAGTGTACCAGTACCCCTCGCTCTTTGTTGTCAATACAATTGGTGTGAAGTCTTCGATCAGGCCCGACGGAACCTTGGCAGATGATCTTAACAACAAGGCCATCTACCGTATCACCGTGCAGAACCCACCAAAAGGTAAGATTCTGGGCTTTCCACCGAGGGAGATGACAGACTTCTGGCCAGGATACTGGAATGGTAGTCGCTGGGTGCTAACTGGAGGGACGAAGACCTCTAAGCTTACCACCAAGCGTGACGCTGAGACCGCTCAGATGGTCTCACCCAGCTTTGAGCTTGCTTCCCAGCTTGGAGCCACAGAGCGGTGGTCTTACTTAGAGTATGGCTGGACTCAAGAAGGCCCGATGTGGAATCCGTCTTGGCATAGTACTAACCAGATAGGAGCTGACGAGGAGACCGCTCTGTGCGACTGTGCTCTCTATACAGAGACGCGCATAGTCAATGGCAAGGAAGTGATCCTCGATGACTGGCGACTGCCGACGGAGGCTGAGATTAGACTGATAGACCAACTACAGAACGACCCCAACAGTGCTGTCCAATCTATTATGACTGGTAGATACTACTGGAGTGCTAAGGATAACGCAGCAATAAAACTGAAAGGTGGTAACGAAGGCTCCACTAGCTACGCTTTCACCCGTTGTGTGCGAGATGTCAAGGAGCCGACGATTCAGTCACATGTACCGTACAGATTAGACCGATAGAAAGTTATGACTAGGACGAAGATATTTCTATACCCCCTCCTGCTGCTATTAGCCTTTATGGCACTGTTTGCGTGCCAGCAGGAGCAGCGTACAGCTCCCGTAGGTCAGGATGGAGAGCGGGTCTCTGTATCCCTCTCGGTAGATGTACCGCACTACGCCTCTATGCGTGCTATGCAAGAGGATATTGATGAAAACAAGATTGACCGGCTAGAGCTACTCGTTTTCAACGAGGAGGGACTGATGGCAGACTACGCCCTTGCTAAGGATCTGACCAAGCAGAACGATGGCAAGTACGCCTTCACCGCCCAGTTGAAGCCACAGAACGCTCCCTGCGTCATTCACTTTGTTGCCAACCGCAACTACGGGGGTACCGACTCGGGTAGGCAGTACCTAGGACGTAAGGAGAGCGATGTGCTCCTCTCAGACCTCGTGACTATGACCGAGGTCAGCCAAAAGAAGAGCATCCCGATGTGGGCTCGCAAGAGTTACTCTGAGGTAAAGGAGAATAGCAACCTAGGCGAGGTCAAGCTCCTACGCTCTATGGCCAAGTTTACACTAGATTGCCACACTGGAAAGCTCACCGATGTCTCCTATACACTATGTAATAGCTACGACTGTGGCACCGTAGCTCCCTTCAAGCGAGCCGCGCTTCCAAACCTAAACGAAGCTTTTAGCGTAGACAACCGTGTGCCGACCGTGCCCAGAGAGAGCTTTCTAGACAATGGAGAGGCAGGCCTCGGCTGGTACGCAAGTGGGGCTTCTATTTACGGCTTCGAGCGAAGGAACAAGGCGGCAAAGCCTATCTCCTGCCTCGTCATACGAGCTAAGTATGATGGAGCCACAGACTACTCCTATTACAAGCTCGACTTCGTCAAGAGTGCCAACCGTCTAGAGCGTTACGACCTCATCCGCAACTACTGGTACAAGATGACCATTCAGGACGCCTTAGCTACCGGAGCCTCCACCCTAGACGAGGCACTCGCCGGACCCGCGGTCAATAATCTCGCACTCTCTGAGGAGCTACAAGCCTACCCCTCTTACTCCGACGGTAAGGGACGACTAGAGGTCGAGGCGAGCAGTTATATCTTGATACATGGAGAGGGGACACTTACCTTTAAGGCGAACTATTACCCCGAGGGCAGTGCCACAGCTCAAAATGATAAGCTCCAGGTCGTTGCCGTGCGCAATGAAACCAACTACCCCGCCATAACAGATGACAGTCAGGTCTCTATCACGCCAGCTGGAGTCATCACGGCAACGCTCCAACAAGCTCAGCCTGGGGAGAGACATATCTCCGACATTATCGTAGGGGTAACAGGTGACCCCGACCTCATGCGCATCGTCCGTGTCGAGGTGAGAGAGCCTTACAGCTACGAGCTCTTCGAAGTGAATGGACAACCTGCAAGCGAAAATGCCGTCACGGCTAACGTCCATGGGCAGAAGGGTGCACTCTCTTTCGTTATAACTCTACCAGAAGACTTTAGGGCGCAACAGCTGCCGATGCGCCTGCGCTTCTTTACGGAGCACTTCTATCCAGATGTAACAACGGAGGATGGCAGTATGGGCAAGTTCTCCTTCGGCCTTGCCAAGGATGGTGCGAGTCCAGTGGGTCGTCCCTGCTACACGACCATCATCTCCAAGCTACCGACAGACCGGACACTCAGGTGCACCTTCCTCTCGAACCAGAGCACCTGTGCCGAGACCATCGAGGTGGTCTCTGTCGAGAATCTCTTTGACACACAGCGTGTCATCGTCAAGGCCAACTAAGTAGCTCTAGAGGGGGGCTCTACTACTTGGTTGAGCTAGAGAGGCTGTTGCTCCTGGTGGAGCGGCAGCCTCTTAATGTGTCTCCCCTGGCTGAAGAAATGCAACGCCGGATTGTTACAACAAATTAGACCCGACTACATACAAAACGGTGCTGTGTCGGGGGAAAACGGATTCTCCACGTGGATATTTCGAAATCTCCACGTGGAGAATTTTTATTTTCCACGTGGGGAAGAAAAAATTCTTCGGAGGAATCAAATGAAACTTCGGAGGAAATGAATCACGCCCACGTGGAAAATAAAAAATATCCACGTGGGAATTTGAGATTTCCCACGTGGATATTCGAGAATAGAGATTAGAGGTTAGAAATTAGAGATTAGAGGGCTAGGATTAGAGATCGGAACCATCGGAGCCATCAGAGCTATCGGAGGGGTCGGAACTATCAGAGGGTGTCGTACAAGGGGGTACATTATATTATAAAGAGTTCATCTCTTCCTCTCTGGTCGCTATGTGTAGCTCCTGTATGATGCGCCACCCCCTGGTGTCCAGACCCTTATTCTTGTGTTTTAAGATGAGAATCGCTACTTTTGCAGTAGTACGGCTCTGAGTATGTTTATACAGAGACTGTTGCATAAAGGCGAATCGCTGTGTTGCTTTCGGGATTCGGCTTCGGTCACATACGGAGGTATGTGAGTTTCAGACCTCACCCTCAGCGCCTTGCGCTTCATCCTTTCTGCAAAGTCTAGACAATCTTGCGAGCAAGATTGTGAGACTGTTGACTTTTGCAACAGTCTCATATTAGAGCGATAGATTTACTCAGAGCTTTGAGAGGATATCATTTCAAACCAAGCGATATATGAAGCACTATTACTCCTTATTAACCTATGCTCTCTGCCTACTCTTAGGATGGGGGCTCGTGCCACTGTCGGCTCAGACCACAATCGAAGTCTCAGAGCCGGGCTCGCTACAGCAGAAGCTGAGCGAGACGACCGACTTGTCCAGTCTGACCATCTCAGGCTCACTCAATGCGACTGACTTTGGAGCTTTGAGAAGCACCGCAGGCATCACCACACTCGACCTCTCCGATGTGCAGATTGTTGCTGGTGGCAGCTACAAGGGCAACCCCAACACCTCGGAGGAGGTTCAGACCGTACCTGGTACGATGCCTGGCTACTTCCTCTTTGCAGGCGCACTAGCAGACAGCCTCACCTCCATCACGCTACCTAGCAGTGTGACACGCCTTGGTATCCGCTGCTTGCAAAACGGCACCAAGCTGACCGAGATACATCTCCCCGAGGGGCTTACCTATCTCGGCGAGATGGCCTTTGGTTGCTGTGAGAGCCTAACGGCTATCGAGCTACCCGAGAGCATTGACACCCTAGCAGGTACAACGTTTGAAGGGTGTAAGGCACTAGAGTCAGTGGAGCTACCCGAGAGCGTTGTCTCGATGGGTGGATCCGTCTTCTCAGGCTGCACAGCACTCTCCGAGGTGACGCTGCCCCCGACGCTTCGGGAGATTCCTTTTGCTACGTTCAAGGGCTGCACTTCACTTGAGGAGCTCGACATGCCGAAAGAGCTCAACAAGATTGGAGCCTTTGCCTTCGAGGGGTGCACTAGCCTCTACGAGATTCAGCTACCTATGCTGATGCGCACCATCGAGCATGATGCCTTCAGCGGTTGCGAGGCACTCACCAAGGTCAGCATAGAGAGCATCGCTCTGGAGACCATCGGAGACAATGCCTTTAAAAACTGTAAGGCTCTGGAGAACATCATGATCCCCGCTGGTGTGACAAAGATAGGCGGACTAGCCTTCAGTGGCTGTGAGGCTCTCTCCGAGGTCATCCTGCCAGCCAAGCTCAAGACTATTATGGACGGAGCATTCGCCCGCACCGCTATCACCCGTCTGACGATACCTGACGTCTGTGAGGAGGTCTCCTATGAAGCCTTTGCCAATTGTCAGAGCCTTGAGGAGGTGACCCTGCCTCGCTCTCTGCAGAAGATGGGTGACAAGGCGTTCGGCGGTTGCAAAGCTCTCAAGACGGTAATCGTAACCAATCCGACCCCCGTTGTATCAGACAAGGCGGAGGACCTCGCCGGTCTTGCCGACCTCTCTGCTATGAGTGACCTCACGCTCATCGTGCCTGAGGGGAGCAAGGCTGCTTATGCAGCTGCCAAGCAGTGGAAAGAGTTTGCCAACGTCTCGGAGATGCTGACACTCACGGCTGAGGTCTCTGCAGAGAAGCCTCTAGAGGGTGCCATCACCGCCCTGACGACACCCGAGCTATACCGTGCGGTCAAACTCACCGGAACCATCACCAGCGACGACCTCGAGGTGCTCGCACAGCTGCCCCGTATGCAGGAGCTAGACCTCAGCGAGGTGAGCTACGATGCTGAGGCAAATCCGCTAGAGGGCTTCAACTTCAGGGAGTACGCTCAGCTACGTAAGCTGACCTATCCTAAGAGTATGGAGAGCATCCCCGCCTCTAGTTGCTACAACGCTATGCTCCTCGAGGAGGTCGTGCTACCTGAGGGTCTCACGACCATTGAGGATGAGGCATTCAGCTACTGTACCGCTCTCCGTAATATCACACTACCCCAGACGGCACTGAACCTAGGGGAGAGCGCATTCCATGGATGTGCTTCTCTAGAGGCTATCGTCTTCCCAGATAGCATCGAGCTGATACCAGACTACGGATTTTTCGACTGCGTATCTCTGCGCGAGGTACGCTTCCCAGGGAAGGTCGCCGACATAGGAGAGCAAGCCTTTGTCAACTGCTCCCATATCAAGCAAATTTGGTTAGGAGAGCGTGTCAACGAAATCAAGGAGATGGCTTTCTTCGGTTGCGACTCGCTCGAGACCATTACTACACTGCGCCAAGAGCCACCCTACATAACGGATGAGGTCTTCACCACCGATCAGTACGAGAATGTGACAGTCGTCGTCGAGACTCAGGAGGTGCAAGAGGCTTACCAGGCAGCCGACGGATGGCGCAACTTCAAGCACTACAAGCTCGCCTCGACCGGTACTCCTATCGCTCCAGTTGCTGAGGATGCACACACGGCAACCGTCTATGGAGCAGAGGGTATGCTCTACTTAGAGCTTCTAGCGCCCGAGAGCCTGGTCTCCGTCTATACCGCTACGGGACTACAGGTTCAGTCCCTCATCCTATCAGCAGGAAGGCATCAGCTCCCGCTCGCCCAGGGTCTATACATTGTAACAGTGGATCAAGTAAGCTATAAGATATATGTACGCTAAGTTCTCTCATTTATACACGACCATGCTCGCTAGTCTCCTCCTCATCTGCTGGGGGAGCACTAGCAGCTCTCTACAGGCTCAGAGCATCATTCCCGCATCGGAGCAAGCAGCTCTCCTCGAGCTATACGACCAGTGCGGTGGCAAGGGATGGGCTGACGGCTACAACTGGCGAGCCGCCTCAGGACCCGACAAGTACGAGGGTGTAATCATCGAGGGCGGACACGTGCAGGGTATCGTCCTCGATGAGGTCGGACTGACGGGGCAACTACCAGAGAGCGTCCTCGCCGCCCTCCCCGAGCTGCGCTTCTTAAGCCTGTCAAACAACAAGCTCTCAGGAGCCATCCCCCAAGCTTTAGGCTCGCTGACCAAACTGGAGGGGCTCATGATCAGCCACAATCTATGGACAGGCCAACTGCCTAGCCTAGACAATCTAGTCAACCTCCGGATACTCCACTTGGCAAATCTCTGCCAGAAGGATGCCAATGGCAAAATAATCCTCGAGGTGACTGGTACGCTACCCGACATCTCCAGAATGCCCAATCTGGAGTACCTCGACGCTTCCTACTCTAACCTGAGCGGTCAACTCCCAGCTCAGATAGGTTTATGTAAGAAACTGCAAGTATTGGAGCTTACAGCCAATCAATTGACAGGCCCTATCCCAGCTTCAATCAATGAGTGCACCAGCCTCCAGATTCTTTCTGTCCAGGACAACAAGATGAGTGGCGAAATCCCAGACCTCAGTAACTTGCAGCTCCTTGGGAAGACGCTAGACTTAGGCATGGGAGCTACGGAGCCTGGGCGACTCTATCTCAACGGCAACGAGTTCACAGGTCCCTTTCCCGCAAGTGTCTTAGAGCTATACAACTTGGTTCGCTTCTCATGTGCCAATAACAAGTTGACCGGTCCTCTACCCACGGACCTGCGTGTGCTGGATGTCTGTGAGGCATTCTTTGCCGACCACAACCAGTTTACTGGTCCTCTACCTCAGTATCTCCCCACGAAGCTATGGTACCTGGACCTAGGACATAACCAGCTCACTGGCTCTATTCCTGCCACGTGGCAAGAGGCGACTGAGCTAGGAAAGATAACTCTAAGCCACAACAACCTCACCGGCTCCGTGCCAGCAATCTATAAGAAGCTCAAGAATCTGGATATGATTGACGTGCGTAGCTGTCGCTTTTCCTTTGCGGACTTTAAGGCTTGGGGAGGCTTTATCAAAAACAAGGAGTGTATGTTTCGCTTTGGTATGCAGCAAGCTTATAGCGATCTGCACAAAGAGAGCGTCGCTTCAGGAAGCGACGTCACCTTTGACGCGACCTATCCCGGTTCGCTCATCGGCGACGAGCACTACCGATGGTACAATATGACCACACTACAGCCAGTCCCCAATGCCAATGAGGCAAAGCTGACCCTACGAGGGGTCACCAAGGAGGACGCTTGTCGCTACGTCTGTCTCATCACCAGTGCTAAGATGGGTAGCACACAGCCACGCTCGGCACTACGTGCAGCCGAGGATGAGGTGGAGGCAGACAACCTGCAGCCGACCCTCCACTCAGGCTATTGGGAGCTAACGGTCGACGGCTACTTCAACGGGACTGACACGCCTGCCCCCAGCGCAAAAGACCTACGCGTCTACTACGACAGCGAGGCACAGCAGCTACACCTAGAGAGTGCCGTCTCAGTCACATCGCTGATGATCGTAGACCTCTCAGGTGCCATCGTGGCACGTCTAGAACCGTCTGGAGCTACCGCACTGACACTACAACTGGCGACGGGCAAGTATGTCGTACTGCTCAATAGAGCAGACGGCAGCTACGCTACAGTACCTCTCCTCGTGCTATAGTACAAGCAGCACCTAGGGGAGGCTATCCTCTCTAGAAGTGGAGCTACACCTACTTGCTTGGGGTCGCGTGCCCTAAGCAGGTGAGAGTAGCTCCACTTTTGCTTGGCACCCTATCGTCGCAACGCTCAGAGGAGACTGTTGTATTTGATAGTTGAATCTACGAGGTGAAGGTTATGCGGCAGGTTTTTTGTAAGTTTGCAGAAGTTACCAAACAGATTAACTACAGATATATCTATGAATCTATTCCTATTACAAGCAGCTCAGCCAGGAGCGCAGGGAGCTCAGCCTGGCATGTCCTCTTGGGGTACGCTCCTCTTTTTCGTTGTCATCATCCTAATCTTCTGGCTTTTCTTCATACGTCCTCAGAGCAAGCGCCAGAAGAAGCTACAGCAGCAGCGCGATGCACTCGCCGTAGGTGACGCAGTCATTACGGCTGGTGGCCTGCAGGGCAAGATACGCAAGGTGGGTGAGAAGACCTTTGAGGTAGAGATAGCTCGCGATGTATGCGTCGAGATTGTCAAGAGCTCGGTCTATCCCCTCGGCACAGACCCCGACGCACGCTAGTTAAGACGCTACTGACCAACCGCTAGAGACGAGGAGTAGGGTGCGACTCAATCTCAATCCTCAGCCCCGCACGGACGGAGAGCCGGCGGTACGTAAGCGACGCTTCACCAACTTGAGGCGGCTGCCAGCTATCGCTGTGTGGCTACTACTAGCCACGGTCTTGTGGTTTATGCAGTCGCTCTCCCACACGGCTACGTCAATCGTTCACATCCCAATCGTCTATGAGGAGGTACCGGGCGAGATAGGACTCGAGGGCGACCAGCCCACAGCTATCGATGTGAGTGTCTCGGCAAAGGGAGCACAGCTCCTATTTCGCTGGATGAAAGGAGTGCCACCCATACACCTCCCTATGCCTCAGCGCCTTCCGAAGGGCGGACGCATCCTTTTTAACAACGCTTTCTTGACCCAAAAGGCGCGCGAGAGCCTGGGTAGTGCCATACAGATTCGCGAAGTCTATCCCGACCAAATCTCGCTGCGAGCTTTCCCGCTCCAGAAGAAGCGCGTGCCAATTGTCAATGAGGTGACGGCTTCGGCAAAGGACGGCTACATGGTCCTCCCGATTACGATGACACATGCCACCGTCGAGCTGTACGGTAGTCGCGAAGCGCTTGCCAATATAGAGGAGGTACACACCAAGGCTCTCAGCTACGAGGACCTGGCGCAAGACAAGATGGTATGGGTGCCACTCGAGACAATCCCCAACGTCCGCATTCATCCCGACTCGGTGCAGCAGCAGATTACTGTCGTCGAGCTGACGGAGCGACGCGTCGAACTACCAATCGTGGCGACCCATACGCCGACGGGCTTCGTCGCTAAGCTACTTCCAGCTCGTGTCACCATCACACTGACGATGCCTATCACGGACTACAACAAGCCCATCGGGGCGGGCATCTCTGTGGTGGCTGACCTAAGCACCATACAGGAGGCCCTGCTACGTGGCGAGGAGCAGCCTGAGATGCTGCCCGTCAAGATAGAAGGACTCCCCGAATGGGTGGTACGCGCCACGGTCTCCCCCAAGGCGGTACAGTACATCCTGGAGCGTGCTGAGCCGTGACTCTCCGACAACACTTCACAGCTACAGGAGACCAGTCTGGCACCTCTTCGCCGATGCCTCGTATCTTAGGTTTGACCGGTGGCATAGGTGCAGGCAAGAGCTTCGTGGGACATTTGCTTGTTCAGGCGGGCTTTCCCCTCTTCGACAGTGATGCCGTAGCACGCTCCGCCTACACGGAGAGCGAGACCGTGCGAGAGCAGGTCACAGCGCTTCTCGGCTCGGAGTGCTACGATGCCGAGGGGCTTCCTAGATACAGTGAGATAGCACGTCGTGTCTTCGCCACATCAACGGCGGGAGACGCGCTCCTGCATCAACTCGAGCAGATTATTCATCCCTATGTCTCTGAGCGACTAGTGAGCTGGGCGCGGGAGCAACAAGCCCCCGAGGGGTGGCTTGTCCTAGAGAGTGCTATCCTATGGCAGTCAGGCTTCGACCAGTACTGCGATGCGGTGGCGGTCGTGACTGCTCCTGAAGCGGTGCGCATAGCTCGTGTGCAGCAGCGCGACCGAGCAACAAGAGAGCAGGTCAAGGCACGTATGAGCCGTCAGCAGGCGCTGGACCCAACAGCTTTGCGACAAGCTTACCCCGATAAGCCTATCTACACCATCTGCAACGACGGGACGCAGGAACCACAACTGCTCATCGCCGAACTGCTTCGTCAGCTCAAACAGTTATAGTCATCAGGCTAGTCGCTTATGGGTGCGGTCAATGAGGTCTCTACGCTAGTCCCCTTTTGGGTAGACCGAGGAGCCGAGGATATGATTCTCTTGCTCTTGCTCTGCCTGCTACTCCTACCCGCTCTTGTGGGTGTACGGGTCGGATCGCTCCTGCCCCGCTCAGCCGATGCGCTACTATACAACAGAGGGCACATATTCTTTCGCAAGCTAGTCCAGAGCATCTCTCTAGGCTCCTACGCTGTGCTGGGAGCCCTCCAGCGACATCTGCTCGTAGGCATCACCGGATGGCTCCTCCTACGCCACTTCGCTGGGCTAACCACGGGCGACCTCTGGGAAACGCTCTCCCAGATTGCGCTCATAGCTCTGGCGAGTCTACTCTTAAGTCTGCTCTACCTAGGGAGCAATCGGCTACTCGCTCAGATATATCTGAGCTCCCCTCTCTATCTTCACTGGCTCCAACACTACTGCATCCTAGAGTGGTTGTGGCCTATACCACTCTACCTTGGCTCTCTGCTACTCCTCGTCGGCGTCTGGGAAACGGTCGCACTCTGGTGGGTCGTGGCGGTCGTCGTGATGTGGCGCCTTGCGATTATCCTACCCACTATCAGCTGGCTACGCAATGCTGGAATGAGTTCTTTGCTGATTTCTTTGTACCTTTGCACCCAAGAATTAGCGCCCTTTGCCTATTTAGTAGGCTTTGGTCTACTCTTCTTATGAGACTGCTGCGCGAGCAGCGCGGTCTCCTCGCAAGCGCATTGTACACTATATTAGCATCCCCGCCGGTTCAGTATGTCACGGATTAACAAAATACTCATCTCTCAGCCTGCGCCCCTTATGGCAAACCCCTACACTGAGGTCGCAGATAAGTACCATGTAGAGCTAGACTACAAGCAGTTCATCTGCGTCGAGACAGTGGAAGCTAAGGAGTTTCGTCAGCAGCGTGTGAATCCGCTAGACTATACTTCCATCATCTTCACCTCACGCACCGCCATCCTCCACTTCTTCACGCTTATGAAAGAGATGCGCATTGCGATGCCCGAGACGATGAAGTACTATTGCAGCTCGGAGATGTCCGCACCTTATTTGCAAAAGTTCGTCAATTATCGCAAACGCAAAGTCTTCTTCTCGCCGACGGGTCGCACAGAAGACCTCGTAAAAGTCATCCTTAAGCACAAGGATGAGAAGTATCTCCTGCCCGTTGCTGAGGAGCACAGTCAGAAACTATCGGATATGCTGACGGAGGCGGGCATTGACTATACGAAGTCTGTCATGTATCGCACGATACCTCGCCAGCTTGAGTTGCCCTCTCCCCTACCGTACGATATGATTATCTTCTTTAGTCCGGTAGGAATCACTTCGCTCTTTGAGAATGTGCCCAACTTTGAGCAGGGAGATCTCATCATCGCGACGGTCGGTCCCAAGACTGCTCAGAGAGCTGAGGAGCTAGGGCTCAAGGTCTCACTGAAGTCTTCAGGCAATCGGCAAGACCCACCAATGCCTGAGTTGCTAAAATCCTTCCTCGCTGAGCAGGAACAGGCTTAAAACGCTTATGGAGGACGAGCCTCTGTACTCCCAGATGCGTCACCGCCTCCCCAAGGGTGAGCGACTCTACCTGCGTGAGGAGATAGAGCGACTACACACTCGAGGAGGTTCTTTCGTTGTTTACCCCATCCGTATCGTATGGCTCGCGGAGCCACTGTGCGACACGACACAAGGAGAGCAGGCGCAGGTTGCGGTCATGACCTCGGTCGCCAAGCGACGCTTCAAGCACGCCGTAGAGCGCAATCGTATCAAGCGTATGACCCGCTCGGCTTATCGTCTCCAGAAAGCCCCCCTCTGGCAGCTAGCGACTGACCAGCAGCTCACGATACGTGTCGCCTTTCAGTCTGTCGCTAAGGAGATGCCCACCTACCACTCCGTAGAGCGCGCCGTGGAGCGCGCTATAGCACGCATAGTCAAGGAGATAAAGCGCTCTGGCAATGCCCCGCATTCCGCTAAGGTTGAAGAGCCACAAAGCGCCACATCCGCACCCACAGAGGAGCCACCCCACACCGCCCAAGCATCCGCTCCCCTCTCGGACGAACCAGAGAGTAGTTCTCTCGGGGTACGTCTCCTCAGCTTTCCCATCCAGCTCTACCGCCGGCTCATCTCGCCACTCCTTCCGCCCAGTTGTCGCTTCACACCCACCTGCTCGCAGTACGCTCTCGAGGCGCTACGCACCCACGGCGCACTCAAGGGGTCGTGGCTCACACTCTGGCGACTCCTCCGGTGCAACCCCTTTAACAAGCACGTGGGCTATGACCCTGTCCCCCCGAAGCTCTGCAAATGAGCCATCATCCGTCAAGCCACTAGATCCGACAATTGGTCAAGCTACTGTGAAGCTCTGGGACTGTCATACGCATCGCTCTGAGCCAGCCCCCGAAGCCATCCGGTCGTACAGCTACGACGACTGGTCAGAGCTTACCGCAAGCTCGTCGCCCGTTCAGCTCGCCTCGATAGGTCTTCACCCCTGGCACCTGCCAGAGTGTGCTTCGCCGAGTGCCGTCATCACGCAGATGGAGCAACTATTCGCTCGCCAGCCCCGTATCGTAGCCCTTGGAGAATGCGGTATCGACAAGCTTCGTAGCAACGCTTCACGCTCAGAGCAACTCACATGGTTGGAGAGCCAGATGCGCTTAGCTTGCCAGCTACGCCGCCCCATCGTGCTGCACGTGGTGCGTGCTTGGTCCGAGATGATAGCCATGCGTGAGCAGATGTCTCGTAGCTTTGACCAACTTCCCCCGATGGTGCTGCACGCCTTTCGAGCAGGTCAAGGCGTCGCTCAGATGATGCTTCGTGCCGGCTTCGCACTCTCCTTCGGACACTATTATAATATAGAGTCGCTACGCCTAGCTCATGAGGCAGGAAGGCTCCTCGTCGAGACCGATGAAGTGCCCTGCGGTATCACCTACCGAGAGGCGATAGAGGAGAATTATCGGCAGTTGGCTGGTGCATTAGCCCTCGCACCTGAGAGCTTAGCCCATCAAGTAGCCGAGACCCCCTTCTGGGTGGAAGTTCACCGACGGTGCCCCGCTAGTAGCTAGTTTGTCTGCCGAAAGCGTTACCTTAGCCTTTAGATTGACCTACCCCCATACGATGACCGACATAGACCCGCTAGCCCTCTCGCCAGAGTATCAGCAGCTCCGACAGCAGTACGAGACGCTCGTCAGCGAATACACGGCACTCGTTGCCCGCTACCAAGACATGGTGGCTCACGAGTCGCCGCACCTCTCAGCACTCTACATGCACTACTTCGGCGAGCTCCTATACAACCAGCTGAGACTGTCGCTCTCCATCGCCTTACTCCGCTTGCGACGCACGCTCCTACAGGCTTACATCAATCGAGACGAAGCTCCCGACCTAGCAGCCGTCGACAAGCAGATGGCCCAGATGCGTCAGGAGTATCATGCGATGCTAGAGGAAAAGCTGTCGCAACTCAATATCGCAAAGAAGTACTGGGACAAACCACACCTATCCGAAGAGGAGACGCAAAAAATCAAGGAAATCTACAAAACGCTGGTCAAGCGACTGCACCCAGATCTCAACCCACACTACACGGAGGAGGACAAGAAGCTCTTCCTCCTCACTGTCAAGGCTTACCAGCTCGCCGACCTACCGCAGCTAGAAGGCATCCTAGCCTTCCTCAAGCGAGGAAAGCACGAGGAGCTCTTCCCTGAGCCTGACTCACTGCCACAGGAGATTGAGAAGCTACGAGCGAAGATGCAGGCTCTAGAAAGTAAGATTGCCAAGCGACAGGAGCGCTTCCCCTTTGACCAGAAAGAGCTACTACTCAACCCCGTATCGATACAAGACAAGCGGGCGGAGCTGCAAGGAGTCATCAAGGAGCTAGAAGCAAGCAAGAAGCAACTGCAGACCATCATCTCACTCATGGAGGAGTATAAGTCACACGAACTATGAATCACGATATCATACCAGTCAGTCCTGAGCTACTGGCACTCATTGGGACTGAAGGAATCAACGCACTGGGGCTGCCCAAGCGGGAGATATTCCTCCTAGACATCGTAGTGGCCGGGACCACCTTCTGCCCTGTCGTCGAGGAGCTTTACCCCATCCTACAGCCAGACACCGTGCTACGTATGGTGCGACAGCCACAGAACGAGTACGACGAGTACGCCATCGCCATCTATTACCTAGAGGACCGCATCGGCTACGTACCGCAAGAGCTCAACCTAGTCATCTCGCGGCTGATGGATGCGGGCAAGGAGTTTTACGCACGAGTTGTCCAGGTCAAGAAGATTAACGAGTGGATTCGCATCTCGGCGAAGCTCTTCATGATTGAGTAAGCTGCGCCACCCCAGAGCTTTTCCTTCGCAAGAGGCAAATGACTTTTCTGGAAAGAAGAAGTCACCATCCCAGAAGAAGCTCCCAGTGTCTCGGGAGAGACGATAAAGCTTCTCTGGCGGGTGAGTTCTTTTTCTGATAAAAAAAGGAGGAGCTCCCCCGAGTGGGGGGACTCCTCCTTTCTGATTGATGTCGTAAGAGACTGTTGCAAAAGTCAACAGGCTCACAATCTTGCTTGCAAGATTGTCTAGACTTTGCAGAAAGGATGAAGCGCAAGGCGCTGAGGGTGAGGCCTGAAGGGAGCATACCTCCGTATGTGACCGAAGCCGAATCCCGAAAGCAACACAGCGATTCGCCTTTATGCAACAGTCTCCGTAAGCTATTTGTTGAGCTCGATGAGACGATCGTTGAGCTCAGCTGTGCTTCGTAGGCGAGGTATCTTGTGCTGACCACCGAGCTTACCCTGCTCCTGAAGCCAGTCGTTGAAGAGCCCTCGACGAGCAACCACCAGACGGGGCATCAGGAGTGCCATATCGGCATACCGCTTCGCCTCGTAGTCGCTGTTGAGCGAGCGAAGCTCTTGGTCGATGCGCTCGATGAAGTGTGCGGAATCGGCTGGCGGTGTGTCAAACTCTACGATCCACTCGTGATAGCCATTGGCCGTCTCTAAGCAGAAGCGCGGTGCCACCGTATAGTCAAGAACCGTGACGCCCATCTCGTGGGCGACGCGCGAGACGGCTGTGGTCGTGTTGTGGACCATCAGCTCCTCGCCAAAGGCGTTGATGAAGCTCTGCGTGCGTCCCGTGATGATGAATTTGTAGGGGTGCAGCTCGGTGAACATAACCGTGTCGCCGATGATGTAGCGGTATAGCCCCCCGAGGGTGGATATGACGAGTGCATAGTTGACCCCTTTCTGTACGTCGGCGAGCGGTATAGCCTGGCGGTCGGGCGCGTCAAACTGAGACATCGGGATGAACTCGTAGAGAATCCCGTAGTCCTGCATTAGAAGCATAGAGCTAGAGTGCGGGTCATCCTGAACGCCAAAGAAGCCCTCGCTCGCATTGTAGGTCTCACGGTATTGCATTCGCTCGGACGGAATAATCTGACGGTACCGCTCACGATAGGGGTCGAAACTGATACCCCCGTGAAAGAAGACCTCAAGGTGAGGCCACACCTCTGAGAGGTTCTCCCGTCCCGTATGCTCTAGGATTGCCATAATGGTCTCGAGCATCCAGCTCGGCACGCCCGAGAGACTACCCACGTCTGCTGGCGAAACCTCTAGGACTATCTGCCGCATCTTGGCGGTCCATTCGCTCATGAGGAGGGTCTGCTTTGAGGGAACGCGGTACATCTGCCCGAGGGCCGGCATATTTTCCACCAATATGGCGGAAAGGTCTCCCGTGTGGGTACCTGCGGCAAAAGCGGTCGGCTTGTGACTTCCCCCGATGACTAAGCTCTTGTGTGCGAAGAACTGGCTGTCGGGCCGTGTGTCTAGGTAAAGCCAGAGGGCGTCTTTAGCTCCCTGATAGTGGCAACTCTGTAAGTGCAACCCCGGCACGGGAAGGTACTTGCTGCGACCTCCCGAGGTGCCACTGGAGGTGGCGAACCAGCGACAACTGCCTTTGATGAGTTGATTGCGCTCCCCCTGTAGCATACGTTCTACCCAGGGACGCAGCTCCTCGTACTCGACGATGGGAACGATGCGCTGGTAGTCACTATAGGTGCGTATGGGCTCGCTTGTGAGGGACTGCTCGTAAGCGGTACCACGTAGCACACGCAGGATGCGCTTGAACTGGCGTGTCTGAATAGCTTCGCTCTGCTTGGCGTACCGCTCGATGCTCTTGAGTCGGAGGTACATGAGGCGATAGATGGTTGCGGTCTTTCTGTCCATAATATTGGGGATTACTTTACGGCTACCAGTCTTTGGTGGCGTAGCATAGAGGAGGTGAGGTAGACGAGAGTGGTGTATTGGTTTTCTGTCTGATAGTAATCACCCTCGATAGCATTGCCGGCTAGGGGGGCGGGGGATGGCGCGGTGCTGTATCGGTAGCTGACGTATCCCCCCTTCACGAGGAGCGTCAACTCGAAGTAGCCTGTCTCGCGGTTGTAGCGTAGTGTGCGCTGCTCCTTAGGCAGTGCGTCGAAGGCGGCTCCCTCGATGAGCGGTGTACCATATCTCAGCGGGTCCTCGAGAGCCAGTCGCCAAGTGACAAGGTAGTAGTCTGTCATAGTCTCGTCGTAGTACGGGTCGTAGTCTGTCTGGCGCACCTTGCGATAGCCGTTGGCATCGGGAGTGGTCAGGTAACTACCATTTGTCGGGCGGTCTGGGTAGAGATAAGCCTCAGGGGGCGTCTTCTGACTGTTTAGCTGCTCCACACCCATATTGGACTGATAGGGCGACAGTATCTCGAAGGCGCGCCACTCATTGCCCGCAGCAAAGGTGGCTCCATCGTGCCCCCTGAAGGTAAGCCGTCCAGGAGCAAGGGAGGTGGGGCGAGTGAGTCGCTGGTAGCGGGTGGAGGAGCCGTTCTGACCGACCACGACGAGTATCTCCGTGAGCGGGTCGGGTGCTAGCGAAGGCGGGTAAGTAAGCTCTAGCTCTAGCTGCTGATAGCGGGAGTAGTTGCCCTCAGAGGTGGTCGGCACTACCTGCTGAGTGACCTCTGCGAGTGGCTCATAGAGGGCAAAGCTGGTCACGAAGAGTGGCTCCGCTTGTAGCTCTTCGCACCAAGCTGTGAGGCGGTAGTTGCCCGAGAGAAGCGGTTGCAGTACGGAGGCTCCTCCGAGGCGTAGCTCGTAGTGACGGTAAGCGACGCTCGTGGCTTCCGAGGGGGTGCTTTCGTCCGTCTGCCAGCGCGCTCCAATCCATCCGTCGATGTATTCGCTGAGAGGGACACGCTCATTGACCTGCCAGTCGGCATCGCACAGCTCCAACTGGTAATGGATGCGCTGCGGGACGGGGTCTACGAGGTCGAAGCTCACCACAATCTCCTCGTCGCCACTAGCTAAGCGAGCGATCGGATAAGGCATAGCGACAGACTCCCCACCACGCCACACCTGACACTGCAGGGTCTGCACCTCTGTCGTATAGATGTGATGCGGGAATATCTCCCCACCCGAGAGTGAACTGGCAAGGGCTAGGAGGAGACAGCAGAGCGTCCATAGTTTATTCATCGTCCCAAAGTTACATATCTTTGAGCGAACGACAATACTTCCCCGCCTAAGTCTTTCACTTTGCAAAGGTCAGACGCACACCGTTCGTTCGCCTTCACCCCCCTTCGTCTGGGTAGAGGCTAGAAGCGGACGATGAGCGAAGCGTCGTACTGACGCCCCGTCAAGAAGTTGGGCACTGCGTACTGATTGCGGTATGCGTCCGAAATCCAGTAGTAGGACCCCACATTGGTCATGTCAAAGAGGTTGAAGATACTGACCCCAAGTGAAACCTGCTTGAAGGCTTTTAGCCAACGCCAGCTCGTGGGCTTGGCATCTGCTCGCTCCCAGAGGGCGTACTGCATGCCGATGTCTACACGCTTGTAAGCCCGTCCTCGGAATAGAGGAGGTCCGAAGCCCTGAGCCGCATTGAGATGGGGTAGCCCTCCCGTGAGCACTCCTCGCAAGCTGAGGGTAATCCGCTTATAGCCGGGGAAGTAATCCTGGAAGAAGAGCGACAGGTTATAGTCTGGCAGATGAGGCAGAGGCATCTCACCATATCCCTCGATGATCTGCTTGCCGTGCATGAGGGAGACGGTCAGCCACGAGTCCACCTCGGGGACAAACTCGCCAAAGAGCTTGACATCCACCCCAGCTATGTAGCCCCGCCCGAGGTTGGCTCCGAGGTAACGCTGCTTGACATTGTCCACATAGTAGGGGTTGATGCGAAAGAGATGCTTGTAGTACCCCTCAGCCGTAAGGCGGAACTTGCGCCCAGCGACGAGGAAGTTGTAGTCCACGCCGACTAGTGCTTGGGCTGACCCCTGCGAGCGTACCTGGTTATTGAGCTGTACCGATTGGTTACCGATTGGGTCTGACTGGATGATGCGTATTTCTTTATAAAAGGGACTCTGGTAGTACAGTCCACCAGCTAGTCTGACCAAGAGGTCGGAGAGAGCTTTTGGTCGCCAGGAGCCTGTCACACGAGGAGAGAGGTCTACCTTATTATTGAATGACCAGTAGACACCCCGCACACCTGCCGTAAGGCGATAGTCCCCTGAGGGTAGCTGCCACTGCATCTCATCCTGCAAGTAGAGTGCTGTGCGCCAGGAGCGTAGCAAGGCATTGGAGTAGAGGTTGCTCTGCATCTTGATCCACTCAGGGTCTCGAGGGAGATTATAGCCCGCTGAGTCTAGCTTGACCCACTCAGATATGTAGTCCGCGATTTGCTCACCTCGCAGCTCTGCGCCCCACATAAGGCGATGCGTCTCGCTCAGCCTCTGGTTGCCACTATAGGAGAGCGAAGCAACGGAGTAGCGTAGTAAGTTGCGTGCATGCTCATGGTTGACTCCTGTGGCGAGTAGCTCCTTGTCCGCAGTACCACTGGATGCGTCGGACTCTTTCTGTAGGTAGTAGGCGCCCGTGATGTCGTAAGTCTCTCGCTCATGGCTACTGTACAGGCTTAGGTCTAGACGATGCGCTCCCATACTGTTGGGACGCCAATGGAGAGTCACGGCGCCAAAGAGCGTGGAGAAGCGATCCCGCTCCTGACCATCGAAGTAGACGGTGAAGTGCTTCGCATTCTGAAGCGACCCGATGGTCGTCTCTCGCTGCTGCGGTCGGAAGCGGTACTGCGTCCAAGAGTAGTAGCCGATGCCCTCTATGCGCCAGCGATTGTTGAAGGTGTAAGTCAGGTAGGTCTGTGCATCTGCATAGAAGGGGCGGTACTCCCCCGCTGTCTCTAGCTTGGAGAGTAGGAGCTGTGTGGTGCGTGTCCGAAGCCCCGTGACATGGGTGAAGCGACCATGCTTTCCCCCTAGGTAGAGACTATTATTCATCAGCCCCAGCGTGACGACACCCTCTAGCTCCGTGGGGCGTTTGTACTGTATATCTAGCACCGATGAGAGACGGTCGCCATAGTGCGCATCAAAGGCTCCCGCAGAGAAGTAAACGCGCTCCACCAAGTCTGTATTGACAAAGCTCAGCCCCTCTTGCTGTGCCGAGCGGACGAGGAGCGGACGGTAGACCTCGATGCCGTTGACGTAGACAAGGTTTTCGTCAAAGCTGCCGCCACGCACGTTGTACTGTGTACTCAGCTCGTTGTGCTGCGTGACCCCTGCATAGGTAGCAACCATCGACTCGACGCTACGTGTAGGCGAAGCTTCCACGGCAAGCGTCTGAGCGGTAATTCGCTCCATACTAGGCGGACGTGCCTCGCCACGCACGGTCACCGTACCTAGCGCGATGGCATTCTCCCCAAGCATTGGATTGAAGTGCAGGTCCTGCTTTACACCCAGTGGGTAGACCTGACGAACGGTCTGATAGCCTATCGAACTATAGACAACGACCACACTGTCCGTCGTCGGTGGTAGCTCCAGGCGGTAGGCTCCTGAGAGGTCACTCCAGGTCCCGATGGACGTCCCCTCGACACGCACCGAGGCAAACTCGATAGGCTCACGGTCACGGTCGAGGACGTAGCCCGTGATTGCCACATGACGAGCCGTCGTGTCGGCACTCTGCGCCTCCAACGACCAGTGAGGTGCCTGCAACAGGAGGCAGAGCAGTAGGATGATATAGCGAAGCTGTCTCATACAATGCAAAGGTAGAGAAAAGTAAGCTTAGGAGAGGTCTGCTTTTTTTTTGGTACTTTTGGGGCTATAACGACCTAATAGACTATTTATCCCGTGGCTAAGAAAGAGATCGCCGAGACCCCGATGATGCGGCAGTACTTGCAGTTCAAGAAGAAGCATCCCGATGCTATCTTGCTCTTTCGTGTGGGCGACTTCTACGAGACTTTTTCCGACGATGCCATCGAGGCGTCTAAGATTCTCGGCATCACGCTCACCAAGCGTGCCAACGGAGCCGCGCAGCATGTCGAGCTGGCGGGCTTTCCCCACCATGCGCTCGACACTTACCTGCCTAAGCTGGTGCGGGCGGGCAAGCGGGTGGCTATCTGCGATCAGCTCGAAGACCCGAAGCTGACCAATAAGTTGGTCAAGCGGGGCATCACTGAAATTGTCACCCCCGGTGTCGTTACCACGGACAATGTCCTCCAGAGCAAGCAAAACAACTTCCTCGCAGCCGTTTACCCCGAAGCTAAAGGGGAGAACCGCTACGGCTTAGCACTGCTCGACCTATCGACGGGAGAGTTTTACGCCAGCGAGTGCACCGATCAGGTACTCGCCAAGCTCATCTCCGGCTACACCCCCAAGGAGATCCTCATCGAGCGCAAGCATCGTGACCGTCTGCAACGCCTTCTCCAGCCCGAGGGGCACCTCTCGGACTACGACGACTGGATATTCTCCGAGAGCAACAACCGGGAGCGTCTCCTGCAGCACTTCGGCACGCTTTCGCTCAAGGGCTTCGGCATCGACACCCTCCCGCTAGCGATCACCGCTGCGGGTGCCGTGCTACACTATCTCGACATGACGAAGCACACCGAGATTGGTCACATCACCCGCATCGTACGCATTGACGAGCAGCGACATGTGCGCATCGACGGCTTTACGGCTCACAGCCTGGAGCTCACCACCCCGATGAATGCGGGTGGCACCACGCTCCGCCAGATCCTCGACCAGACGGTCACCCCGATGGGCGCTCGTCTATTGGATCAGTGGATAGCCTTCCCGCTAAAAGAGCTCCAAGCCATCCAACAGCGCCAAAACATTGTCGCAAACCTTGTGGACAATCCGCAGCTACGCACCCAGCTCACCGACCAGATGAAGGAGATAGGCGACCTGCAGCGCCTCGTGGGGCGTGTCGCCATGGGTCGCATCACCCCTCGCGAAGTGGTCCGTCTCGGACTCTCCATCGCTCTCATTGCCCCCATACGGCAGCTCGCTCTAGACGAAGGTGAGGAGACCCTCACGGCACTCTGCTCGCTACTTGACCCCTGCACACAGTTGTGCCAGCAAATCTCCTTCCAGCTCAACGCCGAGGCACCGCAGCAGATCGGCAAGGGAGAGACCATCGCTGAGGGCTTTTGCGAAGAACTAGACCAGCTACGACGCTTGCTCAAGTCGGGCAAGCAATATCTCGACGACCTCCTCGCTCGTGAGACGGAGCACACAGGCATCAGTAGTCTCAAGATAGGCTTTAACAATGTCTTCGGCTACTACCTCGAGGTACGCAACACCTACAAGGAGCAAGTGCCCGAAGAGTGGATTCGCAAGCAAACGCTCGTCAGTGCCGAGCGCTACATTACCCAAGAACTAAAGGAATACGAAGAGAAGATCCTCGGCGCCGAAGATCGTATCCTAGCACTGGAGCAGGAGCTCTTTGCCAAGCTCATCGAGACGCTTCAGCAGTTTGCCAACCAACTCCTACAGGATGCTCAGATCTTAGCGCAGCTCGATGTCCTCGCCTCGCTAGCCGCTGTTGCCGAGACGTATGACTACTGTCGCCCCACGCTCAACGATGGCTACGACCTGGAGATCGTTGACGGTCGCCACCCAGTCATCGAGCGAACCCTCCCAGCCGGGCAACCTTACATCCCCAACGATGTGCGGCTCTCCCCCATCGACTGCCAAATTATGATTATCACCGGACCTAACATGAGCGGTAAGAGTGCCCTCCTTCGCCAGACGGCACTCATCGTAATCATGGCGCAGATGGGAAGCTTCGTACCCGCAACCTCAGCCACCATCGGCATCGTCGACTCGGTCTACACCCGTGTGGGTGCTTCGGACAATATTGCCGTGGGCGAGTCTACCTTTATGGTTGAGATGCAGGAGGCGGCCAGCATCCTCAACAATTTGACCCCTCGTAGCTTGATTCTTTTTGACGAGTTGGGGCGTGGCACCAGTACTTTCGACGGAGTCTCCATAGCGTGGGCCATCGTTGAGTACCTGCACAGCACGACGCAAGGACGTGCCAAGACGCTCTTCGCCACGCACTACCACGAGCTCAACGAGCTAGCCGACCACCTCGAGCGGGTGCAGTGCTACAACGTCTCGGCACGTGAGATCGATGGCGAGATGCTCTTCCTCCGCAAGCTAGTCCCAGGCGGCTCAGCGCACAGCTTCGGTATCCAGGTGGCGAAGTTGGCCGGTATGCCCACCTGGATAGTGGCACGAGCTGGCGAAGTGCTCCAGCATCTAGAGGCTTACCGCACCGAGAGCGAGCAGGGATCCGAGGGCACTACAGCTAGCACGCCCCAAAGCGGTGGCGTGCAAATGTCCATCTTCCAGCTAGATGACCCCGTCCTCACGGCAGTCCGCACCAAGATTAACGAGCTAGACATCGACAACCTCACGCCCCTAGACGCCCTCAAGCAGCTCGACGCCCTCAAGCAGATGCTCAATAGCTAGCCCACTCCACCCCTCGCTCCGCAGAGCCTATAAGGTATAATGTGTCGACCGAGTGAGCGCAAAAACAGTTAAAACGGATCGCGCTTGCCCTCTATCTCTAACCTCTAATCTCTAACCTCTAATTACCCTCTTTTCTCGAATATCCACGTGGAGAATCTCAAATCTCCACGTGGATATTTTTTATTTTCCACGTGGGCGTGATTCATTTCCTCCGAAGTTTCATTTGATTCCTCCGAAGAATTTTTTCTTCCCCACGTGGAAAATAAAAATTCTCCACGTGGGTATTTCAAAATATCCACGTGGAAATCCGTTTTCCCCCGACACAGCTCCGTATCGATATGTAGTCGGGTCTAAATTATTGTTGCGAGTCAGCGTTGCATTTCTTCAGCCAGAGGTGAGGCATCATGAGACTTTGCAGAGAGGATGAAGCGCAAGGCGCTGAGGGTGAGGTCTGAAGGGAGCATACCTCCGTATGTCACCGAAGCCGAATCCCGAAAGCAACAGAGCGACTCGCCTTGATGCAATAGTCTCCTATAAGGACTGAGAGTGTCACACAAAAAAAAAACGACGGACGCACAATCTTGGGCATCCGTCGTCTATTTAGAGAGTTGACTTGTGTCTTTGCGTTTATCTAGTCAACATATAAACCGTCTAGTTCGTAGCGTTAGCTGGCGTTTTGAACTCAAAGTAAGCTGGATCTGTAGTTAATCCTAGCTCCTTATCCCATCCGAATATGATCAAGACGTAGTCTCTCTTAGGCTGTAAGGTAAAGTCCGACATCTCAAACTGATGAAGCCCAGTCTTGAATACATCAGGCACAGGGCTCTGCTGAAGAGAGGTCTGAACTAGTTTTAGGCACATCATCTCTATGGGGGGAACACCATCTATAGGTTTGTTCTCCTCTTTAGCCTTCTTGTAGAAGTCCACATATTTCTTGGACTGAACTGCAAAATAATAAGGCTTAGTTTGATCAGATGGTATAATCTTAACGGTGGTTGGCATAGCACCAGCTGTAATCCCTTCTACCTTGAAAGTAAGATCTACATTGGGCGTACGAGGCTTTGTCTTTAGCTTGTACTCATATACCTTGGTTAGCTCCTTGCCGTCTTGATCCATACCATAGACTCTTAATACGATCGTATGGTCAGCTGGATAAGGATACTCAGACCCTGAAATCGATCCTAGGTCAAATTCTTCTGTCCCCTGGTAGCTGTCGTTCTTTACCGCTTCTCTATACGCATCAGAGCCTAGATCGCCACCAGAGAGGGTCTTCCACCACTCGCGATTTGCTTTAGGTTGAGACTCTCTATTTTTAATGATGTTGTTGTAGGCCTCTTCTGTACCAGCATTGACAGCGTAGCGCATGTTGGGGTCTTTTGCCGTAATCGATACAAAAATGTTGGTAGGAGTAATCTCCTGCGTTTCCACGATAAAGTCTTCCTTCGGAGCCTGTTTTTGTTCTTCTTTGATGGTAACCTTGCATGTAGCAGAGACTCCGTCCACCTCGGCTAGGATGGTTGTCTCACCCTTGGCAACGGCCGTGACGACTCCCTTGTCTGAGACCGTGGCGAGCTCAGCATTGAGACTGCGGAAGGAAACCTTCTTGTTTAGATTCGGCTGTTGAGTCACCTTTAGCTCCAAGGTCTCCCCAACTGTCATCTCCTTTGCATCAGGAGTGATGCTTAAGCTCTCGACTTTCTTTTCTTGTGGTTTGTCCTCATTACATCCCACGAGAGCAAGTAGTGGGAGAATTAGGAGCAGTGTATAAATCTTGCTTTTCATACAGATATCTTTTATATGTTTATTATGAATGATTGCGACCCGCACATCGCGGTTCGACTTGCAGATGTAGTGAAAAATGCCCAATCCGTCTTGACTGCGGATTAACCATTTTAGGGCGTCATTTATAATGTGTCAGCCCTGTCTATGTCATTTATTTTTACTACCTTTGCATTTGGTTTGAGTACACTGAGTTGGTGTACCCCTTTGCGTACGGGTCTCTTCTTGTGGATTGAAAGCATCTAGAGCCTCTAGAGGCTGGACTTTATAGATTAGATATTAGGGACAGTCGAGCGTAGACGTACGCAACCGTGTAGTAGCATTAACCCTTTAAATATCGAGCATAGCCATGGCAATGAGACAATTGAAAATCAATCAGTCGATCACCAACCGCGAGAGTGCGTCGCTAGATCGCTACCTCCAGGAGATCGGACGGACGAGCCTCATATCTCCCGAAGAGGAGGTGGAGCTAGCACGTGAGATACATCGTGGTAACCGACGTGCATTGAACAAACTGGTGGAGGCCAACCTCCGCTTTGTCGTATCTGTGGCAAAGCAGTACCAGAATCAGGGATTGAGTCTCCCTGACCTGATCAATGAGGGGAACATCGGAATGATTAAGGCTGCTGAGAAGTTTGACGAGACAAGAGGATTCAAGTTCATCTCCTACGCAGTATGGTGGATTCGTCAGTCCATCCTACAGGCACTAGCCGAGCAGTCACGCATCGTGCGTCTACCGCTCAACCAGGTAGGCTTACAGCAGAAGATGAATAAGGCCATTGTCAAGTTCGAACAGCTCAATGGTCGTCGTCCCAGTTCGCAGGAGATAGCCGCCGAGTTGGAGCTCCCCGAGGACAAGATTCGCGAGGCGCTCAAAGTGCAGGGCAAGCATCAGTCGCTCGATGCTCCCTTCGTAGAGGGCGAGGACAATAATATGCTCGATGTCCTAGTCAATGAGGATACACCCTCGACCGATAGCAGTCTCATCAACGAGTCTCTCTCAGCCGAGATAGACCGTATCTTGGATCAACTGGGAGATCGTGAGGCGGAGGTGCTACGCTGTTTCTTTGGGATTGGTTGTCCTGAGATGACCCTCGAGGAGATAGGTGAGCGCACCAAGCTCTCTCGTGAGCGTGTCCGTCAGATTAAAGAGAAAGCCATCCGTCGTCTCAAGCAGTCGGATCGCTGCGAGTATCTGAAGGCTTACCTCGGCTAGTCGTCTCACTCGGTAGCAGAGGCGCACACATTATATATAGAGCCTCATTGGTCTAGTGTACGACTGTAGCTAGAGCAATGAGGCTCCTCTTCTTTTTCGACCAAACAGCTTCACTACTATATTTATATATGACTGACAAGACAAGCCCCTCCTCGACCAACTGGCTGGGATACCTCATGGGGCTCATCTCCTCCGCAACCTTTGGACTGATACCTCTGCTGAGCATACCAGTGCTAGCGCAGGGCGTGGCTGAGGGGACCGTACTGATGTATCGCTTTCTCATCGCAGCACTCATCGTTGGTAGCATCGTCGTGATACGTAGAGAGTCTCTGCGAGTATCGTGGCGAAGCTTCTTGATACTGCTCGCCTTGTCTGTCTTGTACTTCTTCTCCTCCTTCCTGCTCATCGAGGGCTACCAGCACATGCCGTCGGGAGTCGCTACGGTGCTACACTTCAGCTACCCAACATTTGTGGTGCTGCTCATGTTTATCGCCTTTCGTCAGCGGATAAACTTACTGCAGGGACTGGCTGTCCTCTTAGCTTTAGGTGGCGTGTCGCTCATCTCCGGCTTCTTTGAGTCAGACGTGACCGCCATACCGCTCAGGCCGTTGCTCACGGTACTCTTCTCCGGCTTTTGCTACGCCACCTACATCGTGATTCTTCGGCACTCTCGCCTAGAGCCGATGAGTAGCTTCAAGCTGACCACCTACGTGATGGGGCTCTCCACCATACTCTTTGCGCTCTTCTGCAAGGCTACTGGCTCCAGCCTCGTTTTGGACAATACGACGCAATGGATCTATACCGCCCTGCTAGCACTCATCCCGACCGTCTGCGCTAATATCACGCTCGTCTGGGCGGTACAGCGAATAGGCTCCACGCCAACCGCTATCATGGGCGCGCTGGAACCACTCACAGCCGTCGTCGTGGGGGCACTAGCCCTAGGCGAGGAACTCTCCCTAGGTCAGGGAGTAGGTATTGGCATCGTCCTATGTGCCGTCCTGCTACTGGTCATGTCGCCCCTACTGACGCGCCGACTTAAAAAAGTGTAACTCAGAGTTGGCGCATCAAGCTGCGCGAGAGGTAAAACTTATCCGTCTCGGAGACGTAGACGACAGGCGTCGGAAGCTCTCGCTCCTCTCCGTCCACCCACGCCCTGCGCTGGTAGGCGCGTAGCTCAATCTTGTGCCCCTTATAGTGGATAGTAATCCGCTTCTCCTCCGGCTTATCACCCGTTATCTCACACGGAGCTTGAGGAAAGAGCGCGTCGTGTGGCGCGTAGTACTCGTCCGACAGCTCCAGCATCGTCTGCTCCAGCCCTAGCTGCGTACGCATATAATTGTGCAAATCAATGTTTGTCACGCAACCTCTGATTGGGATCAACTGCTGCGGCGTGTAGCTCGCGAGAAAGACCTCTTCGCCCGTATGCCCATGCGTCGTAAAGCCAATGAGCAGGTGACGCTTCATCCAGTCTACAAAGTACTCCTTCAGACGATACTTTTGGCTCCAGCCCAGCTCCGCATACTTCGCCTTGCGTTGCTCAGCCGAGAGTGTCGAGCAGGCATAGTCTTCGACCGCATTGATCTCCGCCAGCTCCTCATCCGAAGGACGTATGCCACTCCAGATGTAGAGACTATCGGCAAGGAGGGAGAGCGCCGTCTGGCTCGTCCTGCGCCCCAGCTCTACCGAGCTATAGCGAAAGCGTGTCAGTGGCTTGATTAGTTCGTCAAGCGTCAGACGCGCATAACCTCGGTCCACACGACCGATGCTCATACCGCTGTTACCATGGTCTGCCGTCACGAGGACGATTGTGTTTCCGTCCCGCTCTGCATAGTCCAGCGCCACGGCAACCGCCTTGTCAAAAGCTAGAAACTCCGTAGCCATCGCCACGGGGTCATTGGCGTGAGCCGCCCAGTCTACCTTGCTGCCCTCGACCATCAGGACGAAGCCGTTAGGGTTCTCCAGATTACGGATTGCCGTCTCCGTCATCTCAGCCAGCGAGGGGTAGCGCAGCGTGTCTCCCAGTGAACGCCTATCCAAGTCATACGGCATATCCATCTCTCCAAAAAGTGCCCACATACCGCCCTCTCGATGCGCCCGCATAGCAGCAATATCGTCGAGGTAAAGTGCTATACCCTGGCGGTTCAGACGCTCCTTTAGTTCGCTCGTCATCAGTGAGGTACCCCCACCTAGGAGGAGGTCCACGCCATTGTCCACCATCTGCGGCACGATGCTCTTGTAAAGCTTACGAGAGGACGTGTGAGCCGTGCAGTCTGCTGGCGTAGCGTGGGGAAATTCGCACGTACAGACCACCCCGATACGCTTGCCTTGCGTCTGCTTGGCAGCTTCCAAAAGAGTCACGACAGGACGGTAAGCCCACGAAGAGTCGAGTGGCACTAGGTCATTGTGTGGCTCGCTGTACGGATAGGTTGCAATAAAGCCATCGATCGAGGGGACGCCCGTCATATAGCACGAGGTCGTCGGTGCCGAGTCCCCAATCGGTGCATTCGAGCAGTAGGTGATGACACTCCCCGAGAGATAGGGGTCGAGCGATAGGTGCTGCGCCTGAGGGTCTAGAGCCCTCTGGTACCAACGAGCCAGCGAGACTGTCGGTAGCGAGGTGCCGTCGGAGATGAGGAGGATTACATTCTTCGCAGGGTGCTCTGGTAGGGGGTACTCCCTTTGTTGCCCCAGCAGTGAGAGCGTGGGCAGGAGCAGCAGTAAGATACGCAAGATGCTTTTCATAAAAGTTGTATTTAAGGTGTTGTTAGGTTGTCGGTTGGTAGTGCTTCGTACATCAAGGTGAGGCCAATGAAGTCCTCTACCGAGAGACGCTCCGCACGGAGCGTGAAGATCTCATGATCAGCGTAGGGGAACTCTTTGCCAAAGAGCGACATCAAGGCATTGCGCAACATCTTCCGACGCTGTCCGAAGGCGGTCTTGACCACCCGCTTGAAGTTAGCCTCATCACAGGGCAGCGCAGTGCGACTATTCCGTCGAGCAATCATCACGCCGCCATCTACCTTGGGCGGTGGGTTGAAGTCCCGCTTAGACACCTTAAAGAGGTAGTCGCAGTCATACCAGCACTGGAGCAAGACGCTCAGGATGCCGTAGTCACGTCCGCCTGGGGTGGCGCAGAGCCGCTGCGCCACCTCGTGCTGTAGCATACCCGCCACAGCAGGGATGCGCTCGCGAAGCTCTAGGATACGAAAGAAAATCTGCGAAGAGATATTGTACGGATAGTTGCCGATCACCACAAAAGGGGTGTCAGCCCGACCAGGGATTAGCTCCTCAGCGGGGAGCTTGAGGAAGTCCCCCTCGATGATCCGCCCCTCTTGGCTCAATTGCGGGAAGTGCTGGTGCAGATACTCGATACTCTCAGAGTCGATGTCGATCACCTGCAGGTCGTGCCCCGCCTCCAGGAGTGGCTGCGTCAGGACGCCCATGCCAGGGCCCACCTCTAGGATCGGCGTGCCGAGATAGTCCGCGACCGAGTCGGCAATGCGCTGTGCTACGCCACGGTCCGTGAGAAAGTGCTGTCCCAGATATTTCTTCGCTCGTACAGATTCCATAGAGATTAGAGGTTTCGCTCAATAATACGACCAAAAGTACAACATTTCTGTCAAGGGAGCGACACACACCTCCGAGTCCATCGAGATTTTCTTGCGCAAAAGTCGTTGGACTTCTGCAGAATAGTGGTTTCACTTCTCCGCAAATGTTATTCCACTTTTCCAGAGAACGGGCTCGAATGCCTCAAAGACGAGTAGCGATATGTCGGGACTCGTCAAGTTGCTATCCGTTTTCGCATACCGATGGGAAGTTTTGTGGTATATTTGCATCGTGGGGTTCGGCTGGAGACGTATTATAGTCGGGCAATCCACGTTTATAGTAATAGCTATGAGACAAAGACTCTTACCATATATATACAGAGTGCTTGCGCCACTACTGGTCACGCTGTCACTGGGACTGCTGGGACTGAGGGCACAAAGCACGCCGAGCACGCCACTCGCCGAGGGACACTGGGCGCGCCTATCGGTGACGCGCTCGGGGGTGTACAAGGTTTCCTTCGCAACACTACGTGAGGCAGGCATCACGAATCCCGCCGAGGTTCGTCTCTTCGGACGGGGCGGAACCATGCTGAGCGAGGTTATCGAGGAGAATAGTTTGCAGCTCACTCCCCTACCCATCTACGTAGCTGACGAGGCGGTTTACTTTTACGCCACAGGGGTGACTGAGTGGGTCCCGGAGGTAGCGCAGCAGACTTTCCATCATCAGCAAAACATCTACAGTCGGCGGGGCTACTATCTAGCGACCGACCGAGCAGACCTGCCGATGCATCACATAGAGCTACAGGATGCCCAGCAAGCTACTGCGACAGCTCTCCAGACGAGTTTCTTGGCGCATGAGGTGCATGAGGTGGACCGTCACTCGCTACGCTCCTCGGGGCGTAAACTTTTTTGCGAGCCACTCGGCGGACAGCCGCTCTCAGTCGCGCTGGCACTTCCCGCTCCGCTCATCCCTTCTGGCACGGGTCAGCTGACGGTGGCTTACGTGGGACTACCAGCGAAGGAGCAACCGCTCGAGCTGACGGTGCAACTGGGTAGCGAGACCTTCAAGGACTTTGTACACCTAAGTGAAGATGGTACGTCAAGTAGAACCTATCTGGCAGGAATCTATCACGCCAAGCGCTTTGCGACAGCTCTCCCAGCGTCAAGTCAGAGCGTGGATGTACGACTACAAGTTTCGCCAGCAGGACGACCCGCCTACCTCGACTATGTATCACTGGTAGCACCCGTTGCCTTAGAGTATGAGGGCAAGGGGCAGTTGGCCTTTCGCAACTTCTCCGCCACCCCTGGAGCAGTGGCGCAGCATCGCATCGGGGTGAGTGGGGCAGCGAGCGCTTTGCAACTATGGGGTCGTACCGCTGAGGGGCGTGTGATGAGCCTGCCGATGGAGGCGGGCGACAAGGCAGTGACCTTTACAGGAGCGGTGACTGATGGGGCTGGGAGTCCTGTGGAGTACACGCTCTTTACCCTGACAGATGCTTACCCAGTGGAGCAGGTGGTGGCACTTTCTCACGGTGGGGTGCGTCTAGACACGGTGCCTGACTATCTGATGATCACGACCGAAGCTTTGCGCCCCGCAGCGGAGCGCTTGGCCACTTACCACAGAGAGCACTCGGGGCTGCGGGTGCAGGTGGTGACGCAGCAAGAGCTCTTTGACGAATACAACGGAGGCACGCCCGATGCGACGGCTTACCGCTTGATGCTGTGGAACTATAAGCAGCGCTACGAGGCGGAGCATGGCGCAGGAAGTTATCACCCGCTGCTGCTCCTAATGGGCGACGGAGCTTATGACAATCGTAAGGTGACGCATGACTGGAGCGCACGAGACCTGCAGGCGACGGAGTTTCTCCTAACCTATCAGGGGGAGAACTCGACCAACGTCTATAGCTACTCAACGGACGATTACTTCGGTCTTCTCTCAGCTGGTCAGCGTGGGGTCAGCCTAGGAGCCCAGCCACTCTCGGTGGGGATAGGGCGTCTACCAGTGCGAACGCTAGCAGAGGCGGAGGCAGTGGTGGACAAAATCATCCGCTACGATAGCGAGCAGGTGCCAGGGGTATGGCGCACACGGGCTTGCTATGTAGCGGATAATATGGACGGCTACTCGCACCTCCTGGAGGCTGACCGTATCGCTCACCTTATGGAGCGACTACAGCCTGAGCTGATGATCTCTAAAGTCTATATGGATGCTTATGCGCACAAGAATGTGGGCGGGCGTACCTCGGTGCCTGAGGCGCGTCGCAAACTGATGGACGAGCTACAGAAGGGACTACTCCTCCTAGACTACACGGGACACGGGGGGCCCGCAGCGTGGAGCGATGAGCAAATCTTGACGCAGGCGGATATTGTGCGCTTTGATTATCCTCACCTGCCGGTGTGGATTACAGCAACCTGTGACTTTACCAACTACGACCACCCGCAGACCTCGGCTGGAGAGTCGGCTATGCTTAATCCGACTAGTGGGGCTATAGCGCTCTACACGACTACGCGTGTAGTGATGAACATAGCGAATGAGCATATGAATAGAGCGCTACATGAGAGTCTCTTTACGCCTCAAGAGGATGGCTTCCTCCGTCCTATGGGGGTCGTGATGCGTGATGCGAAGAATGAGTTGATAAGAGTCGATACGACGAATAAGTTGAACTTCTTCCTGCTCGGTGACCCGGCTCTGCGCCTGCGTATGCCAGCCTACGAAACGGTTATCACGGAGCTAGCGGGTGTATCGCTCGACGAGCTCTCGAAGGGGGAGGCGGTCGCGCTCCATGCGATGGATAGTGTTCAGGTGCGCGGCTATGTAGCGAGCAGCCAGGGAGTCGTACAGGGAGACTTCACAGGCCGGCTCTTTGTGACGATCTTTGACGCTAAGGCTCCGGTCAAGACGCACATTGACAATGCGCCTAACAAGGATCCTGAGAAGATTACTTCCTTTGAGGACTACCCGGGGATGCTTTACGCCGGTATCGCTGAGGTAAAAGAGGGACACTTTGACTTCTCCTTTGTGGTGCCTAAAGACCTCCCTTATAGCGGGGGCAATGGCAAGATTAACCTCTATGCTTACAGTGATGCAAAGGGTAGCGAGCCTTACGAAGCAATGGGCGTGAGCCATGCGATCTGTGTCAAGCCTGGAGCGGGAGAACACAGCGTAGTCGATACGATACCGCCAGAGATACGAGAGCTATACCTCGGTCATCCAAACTTCCTGACGGGAGAGCCGATAGGCACGACGCCGCTCTTTGTCGCAACCATAGCGGACGCCTCAGGTATCAATCTCTCGGGAACTGGCGTGGGACACAATATGACACTAGCGGTGGACGGGCGTGAGGACTTGACCTTTAATCTCAACAGCAGCTATATCGCCTCTGAGACGGAGGCGGGCGTGGGACGGGTGCTATTCCTACTGCCAGAGCTACCCGAGGGAGATCATACGGCGACCTTTACGGTGTGGGACGTATGCAACAATGTGACGAAGCGAAGCTTCTCCTTCCGAGTGCGCGCTGGTCAAGCTCCGACGGTCGTCGAGAGCCATGCTCGTCCAGGTGTCCTCACGGCTGAGGATCCGCTCATAGTGGAGGTGTACAACAACGCTCCAGGCGTAGAGGTGGATGTGACTATCGAGCTATACGACTATCGAGGAGCTCTGGTCGCTCTCTCGCCTCAGATGGTGGCTCGCTCTGGATACGATACGCCGGCACTGGTCAGATGGGAGCCTAGACTGCAGATGGGTGGCGCCTTGACTCCTGGGCTATACATCTACCGTCTGCGAATGACGCAGGGGGACTCACTCCCCGCCTACTGCTCGGGCAAGATTGTCGTAAGATAGATTTCTCCAGACGAAGCCATTTGTGTGATGATGCAAGCTAATCTCTTAGAGCTACTCACGAGCTCGACTCCCTTTGTAGCGGTGGTGGTGATGGCTATTCTCGTAGCTGTCAATCCCTGCCCCCTGGCCACTGTGGTCTCCTCTCTGCTCTTTCTGACGGGGCGACAAGAGACGAACGGACGGCAGGGCTGGTGGATGACTACGCTCTATGCTCTGGGACGCGCGCTACTTTACTTCGCACTCGGTCTGCTATCGGCTTGGCTCTTGCGTACAAGCATTCGAGCGTTACAGCTGCAGGAGCAGATACTGTATGGGCTGGAGCATTGGCTGGGTCCTTTGATTATCCTCCTGGGCGTGCTACTATGGCTGTTCGGTCGTCATGACCATCACGACCATGAGGGGGCACATCACCATGAAGCTGAGCCAGTGCATCAGCCAGACGAGCGCCAGACTGCGACGAAGCATCAGGGTGCTTGGAGTTGGCGTGCTGTATGGCTGGGCTTTAGCTCGGCACTCTTCTTCTGTCCTGCCACGGGGCTGATATACTTTGGTATGCTAGTGCCGATGACTGCTCAGGCGGGGAGTGGCGTGGGGACGCTCTACCTAGCGCTCTTTGCTCTCCTGACGGCTAGTATCGCCTACCCAGTCTATGGACTGATAAGGATGGGGCTCAGCCGCTTGGCTCGCTTCGCTGGGGGAATGCAACGGTGGCGCAAGCGACTGAATGCTTGGGTCTCGATACTTTTCGTCCTGATGGGCGTAGTGATTACGCTCTTTCACCTGCTGCATGGTCACGGGGGGATGTAGTCGAGAGTCCCCGTCCTCAGGGCTGAAGCATTATAATGTATCCCCCCCTGCCCTCTAATATCTAACCTCTAATTTCTAATCTCTAACTTCTAATTACCCTCCTTTCTCGAATATCCACGTGGGGAATCTCAAATCTCCACGTGGATATTTTTTATTTTCCACGTGGGCGTCATTCATTTCCTCCGAAGTTTCATTTGATTCCTCCGAAGAATTTTTTCTTCCCCACGTGGAAAATAAAAATTCTCCACGTGGAGATTTCGAAATATCCACGTGGAAATCCGTTTTCCCCGACATAGCACCATAACGATATCTAGTTGGGTCTAAATCATTGTAACAAGTCAGCGTCGCATTTCTTCAGCCAGGGGTGACGCATCATAAGACTGTTGCAAAAGTCAACAGTCTCATCATAATTGCTCTGTCAGGAGCTACACATAGCGATCAGCGAGGAATAGATGAGCTCATTATATATAATGCGTCAGCTCTGTCCGCATCCTTAACAACTTCACCGTATCGTAACATTTTCGTCACAGCGCAATAATGTATTGGGCGTAATATTGCAAACGAAAAGGGAGAGCTGCCCCTCTTGTTAAAGATTGGCGGAAAGCTCCCTCACAGAAGCAACTAACTTACCAATACAATTATGAATAAGAGTACACTCAAGGCTTTAGCCCTCATCGCCATCGCCCTTATGACTGCCAGCTGTGCCGGCAAGGGTGGCCGAGTGACTGAAGTAGATGCTGCGGGAGCAACCTTCCCACTACCCTACTACACGGAGGCATTCAAAGCCTATGAGGCGCAGACGGGAATACATATTAACTATGGAGCCGTAGGCAGTGGCGGTGGTATCCGTAGCCTCAAGGACGAGGTGGTCGACTTTGCTGCGTCTGACGCATTTCTCTCTGATGAGGAGATGGCAGAGATGCCTCGCGAAGTGATTCACATACCGACCTGCATGGGTGCTGTCGTCATTGCGTACAATTGCCCCGAAATCACCTCACTACAGCTCACAGGTCAGATCATTGCCGACATTTATCTAGGCAAGATAACGCGCTGGAACGACCCAGCCATCGCAGCGGTCAATCCCGACCAAAAGCTTCCCGACAAGGAAATTTCGCCTGTCTACCGCTCGGACGGTAGTGGCACGACGAACGTCTTCAGCGACTACCTAACGAAGGTGAGCCCCGACTGGGCTACGCAAATCGGTACGGGCAAGTCCCTCAAGTGGCCTACAGGTATGGCTGCAAAGGGCAATCCAGGCGTCGCTGGCGTAATCGCGCAGACCGACGGCGCGCTCGGATATGTAGGTAGCGAGTACAGCTTCTCACTAGACATCCCGACAGCAAAGGTTCAGAACCAAGCAGGGCTCTTCATCCTTCCTTCACTCGAGTCCATCTCTGCGGCAGCCGCTGGCGAGGTAACGCCCGACACGCGTCAGATGATTACCAATTCGTCACATCCGGACGCTTACCCAATCAGTTGTCTCACCTGGCTCATCACCTACAAAGAGCTTCGCTATGGCGACCACTCGGAGGCAGAAGCTGTCGAGACGGCTCGTCTACTCAACTGGATGCTAAGCGATGAGGCGCAGGCGATCACTCCTCAAATCCACTTCGCTCCACTATCGGCTGAGATGATTGCTGTCGCCAAGGCGCAACTGGCTAAGCTAACCTACGATGGTAAGGCTATAGACCTGACCGCCACTCCTCAGGAGTAACAACAACCCATACACACCAGAAGAACAACAAGAGAGACGACTACGGTCTCTGTAGCAGTCTCTTCACGCCAAAGGAGCGTCTCTCCTTCCCTCTCTCCACAGCAGTGCCGTCTGGATAGCTCTGGTTAGATAGTGAGTAGCATCCGACCTGTACCGCTCTCTATTCGGAGGAGAGATGTCTCCTTTCCCTTTCTCACCTACTCCTTATTAATATAAGCTCTGCCTATATGTCCACCCTCGTCCGTAAAGCGTCACGCCGCCCTATCGGCGACAAGATCTTCCGCGGTCTACTCACTAGCTCTGGACTTCTCGTGCTACTGATCTGCCTAGCGATGCTGATCAGTCTGATTAGTAACAGCACGGAGGCCTTTAGTGAGTTTGGCTTCTTTCGCTTCATCAGCTCCTCCGAGTGGGACCCTACGGCTGGGCGGGAGCAGTATGGGGCATTGCCCTTTATCGTGGGGACTGTGGTCACCTCGATACTAGCCTTGATCCTGTGCATCCCCTTCTCGCTACCGGTGGCGCTCTTCATCGGGGAGTACTTCAAGGGTAAGCGCATCGCCGGCGTCATACGTTCGCTGACGGACCTACTGGCAGGCATCCCCTCCATCGTGTATGGTCTGTGGGGCTTCTACACACTGCGTCCGCTCATTGACATGATCGATGGGCCACAGGGCAATGGCTACGGGATCCTCACTTCGGTGCTGATACTGACCGTCATGATCATCCCCTATGCCTCGTCGCTCACGGCAGAGTTTGTCATGCTCACCCCTAAGTCGCTCAAGGAGGCTGCCTACAGTCTCGGTGCCACCCGCACGGAGGTGATCGGATCGGTTATCCTGCCCAACGCACGGAGCGGTATCGTCGCAGCTTATATCCTCGCTCTGGGACGAGCTCTCGGTGAGACGATGGCGGTAACGATGCTGATCGGTAACACGGACAAGATACCCACATCGCTCTTTGACACGGGACAGAGTATGGCTTCGCTGATCGCTAATCAGTTCAACGAGGCGCACGGACTCAAGCTCAGTTCGCTCATAGCAATCGCTCTAGTCCTCTTCCTTATCACAGCCATCATCAACGGCATTGTGAAGATTATCCTAAACAAGCAACGAGCCTAACCTGAGACCATGGCATCACTCAAAGTAAGACAGGGCTGGGACCGCACGGTCTATCTAGTCAATATCGTACTCGCCTGCATCACCGTCATACCGCTCTTTCTCATCATCGGTAAGATCGTCCTAGAGGGGTACCAGCAGATTAATTGGGACTTCTTTACCAAGACGGCACCGACAGCTGTCGAGGCGATGATGGCCAAGCGCGCCAACACGATCGAAGGCTCTCGCACGATACTCCCAGGCGGTATCGCTAATGGTATCGTCGGCACCCTCCTCATGACCCTTGTAGCCTCTATCATTGCTATCCCCATAGGACTTCTAGGCGGTATCTATCTCTCGGAGAATAGGTCGTCACGCCTCGCCAATGTAGTGCGCTTTGTCACAGATTTACTACAGGGGACCCCATCCATCGTCATCGGTATCATCGTATACGCGTGGGTGGTACTGCCGATGCGAGGCTACTCAGCTCTAGCCGGTGCTGTGGCTCTGGCGATCATGATGCTACCGCTCATCATACGCTCCACCGAGGAGACGCTGGCACGACTGCCTAAGTCCTTCAAAGAGTCGGCACTTGCTCTCGGATGCTCCTACCGCAAGATGGTGCTCAAGGTCCTCCTCCCCTCTGCTATGGGAGGTCTATTAACAGGCATCCTGCTAGCGGTGAGCCGTATCATCGGCGAGACGGCACCGCTCATCATGACCGCTCTAGGCAGTGCCCGCATATCGTGGACGCTCGACACCCCTTCGTCGGCCGTACCGCTACTCATCTGGGAGTTTTACAGTGACCCCAACCTTCAGGAGCTTATCTGGAGCTCTTCGCTCTTTCTCCTACTCCTAGTGCTCCTTCTAAACTTTATCGCCAAGCGTATCTCCGCTCGAACGCGCTACTAGTAACTTCTTTCTGTCAAAAACATGACTCCAAACTCTATACAGACGACACCGCCCGACGTAGTCCTCCAGCTAGACAACGTAAGCATCTGGTACACTCCCGAGAAAAGCGCTGTAACCAATGTGTCAGCGGATATCTACGACCACGAGATTACTGCCATCATGGGCCCTAGTGGTTGTGGCAAGAGTACCCTGCTACGTGCCATCAATCGTATGCACGAGCTTTACCCTGGCATACGTACCGACGGGCGCATCCTCTTACAAGGGGAGAACATCTTAGAGAAAGACCCGATGGTCGTCCGTCGTATGGCGGGGATGGTCTTCCAGCAGCCGAACCCCTTCCCGACGATGAGCATCGCCGACAATGTGATGGCGGGCTACAAGCTCAACGGCATCAAGGTCTCCAAGGCGCAGCGCGAAGAGATCCTCACCACCTCTCTGCAGTCGGTCGGACTATGGGAGGAGGTCAAGGAGAGACTAGACAAGCGTGGCTCCTTCCTCTCGGGGGGACAGCAGCAACGTCTATGCATCGCTCGTGCCTTGGCACTGCGTCCTCGGCTACTCCTGATGGACGAGCCCACCTCCGCACTAGACCCGATAGCGACCAATCGCATCGAGGAACTAATCCTAGAGCTCAAGAAGGAGATAGCCATCCTCATCGTCACACACAACATGGGGCAGGCCGCTCGCATATCCGACCGCTCTATGTTTATGTATCTCGGAGAGCTGGTCGAGTACGACCGCACCGACAAGATGTTTACCAACCCCAGCAATAAGCGCACTGAGGACTACCTGCAGGGCAACTTTGGATAAAACATCGTACCTTAGTTCTGCCATCCAGACAGACTCCCGCTTAAGTAATAAAGTAACTGCCACAGCCTATGTCACCCAATATGGATCATCATGTCGTCCTTATCAAGGAAGACTTCAACGTACTCAATAAAGTGATCGCACGTCAGGTCGACCTCATACAGCAACTTCTTAATGGAGTCGTCGAGCCAGACACTTACGAGCACATCGAGATGAACGAGACCATCATCGACAGCCTAGAGGTCAAGATAAGGAGCGAGGTCATCAACGGAATCATCCTCTACACCCCTCGCGCCTCAGAAGCCAGGCGCATGTTTGCCCTACACGATATGACCAGCTACCTAGAGCGAGTCGGCGACCTACTACTCAACGTAGCGCACTTCACCCGTGCCATCGAACCAGGCAATGCTCTCTACCTACAGTATGCCGACACCCTACGCGAGATGCTCTCGGAGACCTATCAGATGGTAGCAGATGCCGTCACATCATTTTTCGCAGGAGACTCCGCGCTCTCACGCAGGGTCATCAGCCGCGACACACATGTAGACCAGTTGCACTACCAGGTCAACGACTCCCTACCCCAGGCGCTCCTCGACACCGAGCCAGGTCCCGAGATTGAGTCGATACAGGCGTCACTCGCCATCAGCAGTATCGCCTACAATATAGAGCGCGTCGGGGACAACGCGACCAACATCGCCGAGGCGGCCATCTTCCACTCGGAGGGCAAAAACCTACTCCACGCTAAGAGCCAAAAGGTCGAAATCCCCACCGAACAAGCTATTGAACAGTATGGACAAGAAGAAGTTTAAGCTCCTCATCGTCGACGACGAGGAGGACCTCCGCGAGATACTTACCTTCAACCTCATGGGCGAGGGCTACCAAGTCTTCACCGCACCCAATGCTGAGGAGGCGCTTCGCCTGCCACTAGAGGAGTACCACCTGCTCATCCTCGACGTCATGATGCCTGGGATGAACGGGTTCAGGCTAGCCGAGCTCATACGTCGCGAGAAGAAACTCACCACCCCTATTATATTCCTCACTGCCAAGGGGACGGAAAACGACCTCCTCACGGGCTTCAACATCGGCGCCGATGACTATATAGCAAAGCCCTTCTCCATCAAAGAGCTACAGGCGCGTATCCAAGCAGTTCTCACACGCTCCCTACAGGGAGGAGTCGACTTCGGAGAGAGTCAGATAGAGATAGGAGCACTCACCATCGACCTCGAGACCAAGCAGGTCTTCATCCACGGAGAGCCCGTCGAGCTAACCAAGAAAGAGCTCGAAATCCTCGAGCTACTCGCACGTGACCCTAGCAAAGTCTTCTCCCGAGAGGAGATCCTCGACCGCGTATGGCGTGAGGATGTATTCGTCCTCGAGCGTACTATCGACGTCCATATCACGCGCATCCGCAAGAAGCTTCGGGGCAGTGGCATACAGATTATCAACCGTTCAGGCTTTGGCTACTGCCTCGTCGAGGAGGAGGCGCAGTAGCTCCCATTTACCTAACACACCCCTATCGTTACCGTCCTAACTATGAGTCAGTACAACTATAAGTCCAAAGTCCTTATCTCCGCAGCCCTGCTCTTTATCCTCTTTGGCGGGATCATCTACTTCGTACAGCGTGCCTCTGAGAGGGAGTTCAAGACCAAAGCACTCGTGGAGTATCTCGAACAGGCCACCGACTGTGTCAATAGCTACATCATCGACTACACCACTCACGCCCAGCAGCTGGAGGGTGACTCACTATCCAGTGACAATTCCTGGCCCGACAGTGAGACCTTGGGACGCTTCCTCTCCTACCTCCCCAGCAAGCTACGCTTTACCATCATCAATCTGAAGGGGGATGTCTACTTTGACAACTTCGCTCAGGGAGGAATCCATGAGAACCACCTCTCACGCGTAGAGCTACAGCAGGCCAATCTCAATGGCACAGGCACCTCCAAGCGGTATAGCGAGACGCTCCGTGAGGACTTCTACTACTTTGCCAAGCAGTACCGAGATCAGGGGTACTACATCCGTGTAGCTATACCCTACCATATAGACTATGTCAATTACTTCCGCTCCAATCACTTCTTCCTCCTCCTCATCGTCGGCATCTTCAGCCTTGCACTGCTGGCGGTGGTCTTCTTTACCGATCAATTCTCTCGCTCGGTGCGTAAGCTTCACGACTTTGTAGCGAAGGCGCAGGCTGGTGAAGAGTACGAGTCTGTCACTTTTCCCAAGAGTGAGATTGGAGAGCTAGGAGAGCAGCTCAAGAAGATCTTTAAGATGCTCGAGGAGAGCAAGAGCCGCTACGAGATCGAGCGCGAGAAGCTCATACAGCACTTCGCTAGCTCCGACGCTGGCATCTCTTTTTTTAGTGCGGAGAGCAAGTTTATCTATGCCAATAGCCACTTCATACAGAATCTCAACACCCTCGTCGACACCCCCACCTTTATCATCGACGAGCGCATCCTCGACTACCCTGAGCTTTATCAGGTCAAGACGCTTCTAGCCGACCAAGAGGCTCACCCAGGTGCCGCTCCGCGCTCCACACGATACATCATCGACAAGGACGGGTCGCACATAGAGGTGCGCGCCCAGTTCTTCCCGGACAATAGCTTTGAGATCGTCCTGACCAATGTGACTAAGAAGGAAAACGACCGTCGTCTCAAGCACGAGATGACCAATAGCATCGCCCACGAGCTACGCACCCCAGTCACTTGCGCCCGTGGTTATCTCGAGACGATACTCAATCAGCCACTTCCCGAGGAGCGACAGCACTACTTCGTCGAGCGAGCTTATAACCAGATGATACGTCTATCCCAGCTCATCAGCGATGTCTCTATGATCACCAAGCTCGAGGAGGCGGGCGACCTATACGCCCTCCAAGAGCTCACCCCGCACAGCGTCGTCGAGGAGGTTCGAGCTGCCCTCGAGCTCAAGCTACAAGAAGCGCATATGACTATCTGCAACCGCATCCCCGAGCAGACCACCGTACAGGCTAATCATTCGTTGCTATATGCCATCTTTGCCAATCTGACGGAGAATAGCATCCGCTACGCTGGCAACGGTAGCACCATCGAGATTGAGCAGACGATGGAGGACGACTCCTACTGCTACTTCACCTTTGCGGACAATGGACCAGGCATCTCCGATACAGAGAGTCTCAAGAAAATCTTCGATCGCTTCTATCGCATCGACGCAGGGCGTAGTCGTGAGATGGGAGGGTCGGGACTAGGGCTCTCGATTGTGAAAAACGCCATCCGCTTTCACGGAGGAGAGATTTCGGCAAAGAACAGACCCACAGGGGGACTAGAGTTCTTCTTCTCACTAGCGAAAAGCGTCCGACCATCCACACCTCCACAGGGCTGACGCACTATATATAATGAACTGATCCATTCCTCGCAGGTCGCTATCTGTAGCTCCTGACTGAGCGATTATGATGCGTCACCCCTGGCTGAAGAAATGCAACGTTGGCTAGTTACAATAATTTAGATCTGGCTACGTATCGATAGGTGGCTATATCGACAAAAACTGATTTCCACGTGGATATTTCAAAATCTCCACGTGGAGAATTTTTATTTTCCACGT